>JADKAW010000007.1 GCA_016719055.1 Candidatus Rhodoferax mariagerensis
TCAACACCTTTCGCTGAGCCCAAGGTACAGGGCTGTGGCGAAGGCGATATCAAAACCATGCTGGAGACCGGCAATTTGAGTGGCAAGTGCGCCGACCTGAATGCGCTGTTTGTCGGCTTGTGCCGCGCTGCAGGCTTGCCTGCCCGTGATGTCTATGGTCTGCGCGTGGCCCCGTCTGCCTTTGGCTACAAAGAACTCGGCGGCAACCCGGCCAGCCTGAAAGGTGCCCAGCACTGCCGGGCCGAGGTCTACCTGAAAGATCACGGCTGGGTGGGCATGGACCCGGCCGACGTGACCAAGGTGATGCGCCAGGAAACGCCCGAGTGGATCAAATCCCCCCAGCATGCCGTGGTGGCTCCCGTCAACAAGGCGCTGTTTGGCAACTGGGAGGGCAACTGGATGGCCTGACAACCTGTGCCCATGATGAAGCTGCCAAACTCCAACAGGGGCCGAACTCGGCTTCCTGATGTATCCGATTGCCGAGAACGCCTCCGGCCGCCTGAACTCTTACGCGCCGGACGACTTCAAATACCACATCAGCGCGCGGGAAACCACAGCCTAGTCTGGTGGCCTGGCGTGGGCAAGACAAACTTGCTGAAAAGCCTGCTGGGCCTGGTCCGGCAATGCCGCACCATAAAATGCGTAGACTTTCCTCCATTGAGCAAACCCGCATGATGTACCGAACCATTGCTTTGATTTTTGCGTCCCTGTTGGCACTTTGGGGTTGTGGTGGAGGTGACTCTGCGGCAAGTCTGCCGGGCAGCAGGGCTCCGGTCTTGAATGCGTCGTTTGATCAGGTTTCAGCCACGGGTGCCTTGGTGTCCTGGCAGGCAAGCGAACACAACCAGGGCAAGTCGTACACCTTTCAGGCTGATTCAAATGGAGCTTGGTCGGCCCCAAGCAGCGCAAAAATTCACCGGTATGGTCCGGAGGACTATGGGCTATTGAGTCAGCTCATTCAAATTCAACTGGCATGGATCAATAAAACAGCGCGCCTGACTGCGCAGCTCAAGACCGAAGGGGCAGTTGACACCGGTGCCGCCCTGACCTTGCAGATGATTGGCAGCCGTGGGGAGATTTTGGCCTGGAACCACATGAATGACGCAAGAGTGACGCAGTCCCAAGGCTGGAAGAGTTACAGCATCGACCTGAAGACCTTGCCCGGCACCACATCAATTGCCGTGGGCGTCATGCTTGAAGGCTCAGGCACCTTGTGGGCTGACGACATCAAGCTGGAAATCATCGATTGACAGGCATCCATGCAGCGAACGGCGCTGAACCGCCAAAGCTCGGACATTGACTGACGTAAAGTCTCCTGGCGGGCAAAAAAATCCGCCCGGGAGCGACACCGGACGGATCACAGGCCACGAAAGGCCCGGTTTACGATGCAGCCCCTGCGGAGCCGCACCGACCGATCATGCAGCGAGCTGCTTTGCAAACAAGGCTTTGGTCTCAACCAATTCCTTGGGCAGGTGGTAAGCCAACTGCTGGAAATGCGCTTCATGCAGTTTAAGTTCTTCGGCCCACGCGGCCTTGTCGATGCTGGTGACGGTCTTGAACTGCTCGGCGCTGAAGTTCAGGCCATTCCAGGTCAGTTCGTCAAACAAAGGTGCCCGGCCAAACATGGTGTCAACGCCCACTGCCTTGCCTTCGACGCGGTCGATGATCCACTTGAGCACGCGCATGTTGTCGCTGTAGCCAGGCCAGACAAACTTGCCGTTGGCATCTTTGCGGAACCAGTTGACGCAATAGATGTTGGGCAGGCTTTGGCCAGCGGCCTTGAACTTCGCGCCGACATTGAGCCAGTGCTGGAAGTAGTCGCTCATGTTGTAGCCGCAGAACGGCAGCATGGCAAACGGGTCACGGCGCACCACGCCCATTTGGCCGACCGCAGCAGCGGTGGTCTCAGATCCCATGGTGGCGGCCATGTAGACCCCTTCGACCCACGAGCGGGCCTCTGTTGCCAATGGCACGGTGGTTGAACGGCGGCCACCAAACATGAAGGCATCAATCACCACACCTTTGGGGTTGTCCCATTCCGGATCAAGCGCCTTGTTGTTGATGGCGGCGACCGTGAAGCGGGCGTTCGGGTGAGCGGCCTTGGCACCGGTTTGCTTGGCGATTTCAGGCGTCCAGTCCTTGCCTTGCCAGTCAATCAGGTGCGCCGGCTTGACGCCGCCATTGTCGTCTTCCATGCCTTCCCACCAGACATCGCCATCATCGGTCAGGCCGACGTTGGTGTAAATGACGTTTTTGTTCAGGCTCGACATGCAGTTCTGGTTGGTGTGGAAATTGGTGCCGGGGGCGACACCAAAATAGCCGGCTTCGGGGTTGATGGCGTACATCTTGCCGTCAATCGGCTTGATCCAGGCAATGTCGTCGCCCACAGTGGTGACTTTCCAGCCTTCAAAACCAGCCGGCGGCACCAGCATGGCAAAGTTGGTCTTGCCACAGGCGCTTGGGAAAGCGGCTGCAACGTGGTATTTTTTGCCTTCAGGTGTAGTCACGCCCAAAATCATCATGTGTTCGGCCAGCCAGCCTTCGTCGCGGGCCATGTTGGAGGCAATGCGCAACGCAAAGCACTTCTTGCCCAGCAGGGCGTTGCCGCCGTAGCCCGAACCAAAGCTCCAGATTTCACGGGTTTCTGGAAAATGGCAAATGTATTTGTTCTTGTTGCAAGGCCAGGTCACATCGGCCTGACCGGGTTCGAGCGGTGCGCCCACGGTATGCATGCAAGGCACAAACTCGCCATCGGTGCCCAGCACGTCATAAACCGCCTTGCCCATGCGGGTCATGATTTTTTGATTGGCAACCACATAGGCGCTGTCGGTCAGCTCAATGCCGATGTGGGCAATGGGCGAACCCAGCGGACCCATCGAGAACGGGATCACATACATGGTGCGGCCCTTCATGCAGCCGTCAAACAGCGGCTGCAGGGTGGCACGCATCTCGGCCGGAGCCATCCAGTTGTTGGTAGGGCCGGCATTTTCCTTTTTCTCGGAACAGATAAAGGTGCGGTCTTCGACCCGGGCCACGTCGCTTGGGTCAGAGCAGGCCAGGAAACTGTTGGGGCGCTTGGCTTCGTTGAGTTTCTTGAAGGTGCCGGCATCGACCAGGCGCTGGCACATGGCTGCGTATTCTTCTTCCGAGCCATCGCACCAGTACACATCGGCTGGCTTGGTGAGTGCAGCCATTTCGGCAACCCAAGCGACCAGTTTGGCATTTTTCACGTAGTTGGGGGCTTTTGCATATTCGACAGATGAGCTCATTGAATCTCCTAGTTTAAAAAAACGGTTCAGAAAAAGTTGATGAAACCGACCCGTCGATTTGCCAGGCTACGGTAGATAATCGTTGCTGTTTCTGGTGCAACCTGGGGGTATGGCATCAGGTGAACTTTGTGGAAAGATCTCATGTTTTGGTTGACCACAAGCAAGGAACAAAAATATTCGGGCCGTACTTGTTGAAACCAGAGACACAGATCCAACAACCGCCAAATTCTAGTCCTGTGTTAATGCAAGTCGCGCACTTTTTGACAGAAGTTGACTTTTAGCAGATCACGCAAGCCAGCCCCCTGCGCAATCTGCTGCCAACGCCCCCGGCGCGGTACCTGACGACAGGGGCCGACATGGCCTACCATGCCCGGCAAATCTTGAGCATGAGTTGTTTCCGATGCAAAGATGATGCTGGCACAGTTGATGATGCTCGGCTGCTGATTGCCGCCAGAGACCCATGTGGCATGTGCCGCCCCAGAGCACAAAACCAGCCAGCCGCCCAGTCACACGGACAGCGTTTTAAGGCGGAGCTTGATCAAAAAGCGCGTGTGGCAATGCGTCAGGTGCAGCGTGGGTTTTCTCAGACATTCAATGTAGTGACCTTTCGGTCAAAATACACCGCATCCAACACAAGTTGCTACATAAGTAGTAGCTTCTTACGCAGTTAGCATAAGCGCTACGGCCCTAAATATCATAGAACCTTCAATCCAGCAGCAGCATCAAAATCGGGGTCAGATCGACAGCCCGTCGGGTGGTGGTGGTCAACCCCGAGGCGGTGCTGCTGCCAGCCGAGTTGGTGGCGCTGAGGCTGCAACTGTAGGGGGTGTTGGGGGCCAAGCCGGTGAACTTCAGTGGCGATGCGCTGCCTTGCGTGGTGATTGGCGCGCCACCACCGGCAGGACTGCATGTCGCTGAATACACAACACTGTTGAGTCCGCCGTCGGCCGTCGGTGGCGTGAATTCCAGCGTCAGACTGTCTTTGCCGGCAAACAGCCTTACAAGCCTCGGTACGCCAGGTTTGCCAGTTGGCAAGACTGCGAACAGGCGCGCTTCGCTGGGCGACGCATTGACAAACATTGTCAGGCGGTAATAACCAATGGGTAGCGCGCCAAAAGCAGCCGACGTATAGGTGCTGTTGGACAGCGCGGCTGGTGTTGCGTAGCTGATGGCACCGTTGTCCAGCCGTTGCAATTGCACCAGCGGCTGGCTGCTTGCCGAATCACTGCCGTTGCCCGAGGAGGGGCCCGAGTATCCGGTAAAGCTGTAGCTGTTGCCGCCTATTGCCAGGGCGCGGTTGGGGTAGAGGGGATGGGTGACAGTGTCCACGTAGGGGCGACCGCTGACCATTTCGTAGCTGAGACCAGGGTCGTAAAGCTCCACGCCGGGCAGGTTGTAGCCGCCGACGACCATCACCTTGCTGCTGGGCAGCAGCACGGCATCATGGTCCCACCGGTAGGCTAACAGGCTGCCGGTGGACAACCATTGGCCAGACAATGGATCGAAAACGTCCACTGTCGTGTTGTCACCGGTCAACATGACCCTGCCGCTGGCCAACAACACGGCTCGATGTTCACCACGAGATACAGGCAGGCTGCTGGTATAGGTCCACTGGCCTGTGGCCGGGTCAAATAGCTCGGCGGTACCGATCCGAATATTGTTGTCAGCGCCGCCTGCGACCAGCACTTTTCCGTTGGGCAGCAAGGTGCCGGAGTGGAACATGCGTGCCACATTCATGTCGGCTGTCGCAGTCCAAAGGTTAGTGCTGGGATCGTAGAGCAAGGCGCTTTTTAACGTGCCACTACCCGTGTTACCCCCAGCCACCAGCACCCGCCCGTCCGGCAACAACGTAGCGCTATGACTGTAACGGATACCTAGCATGTTGCCACCAGAAGACCAGCTGTTGCTGTCTGGATCGTACAAATCTGCGGCTGTGGGGTTGTTTCCAAAGGGATTTTCACCACCTGATATCAAGACCTTCCCGTTCGCCAGAAGAGTTGCCCGATGCCGACCGCGCGTTACTCCCGGACTTGTCGCTGCGGTGGATTGGTTGGTGCTCGGATCGTACAGTTCTGCACCGGCCACGTAGCCACCAACGATGAGCACCTTGCCGTTGGCGAGGAGCGTTGCGCTGTGTTGGTCGCGGGCAGCAATGAGGTTGCCGCCTGGCGTCCAGTTTTCGGAAACAGGGTCATAAAGCATGGATGAATTCAGCTTGACGGCAGGGTTGCTTGCATGTGAGGTACCCCCAGCCACCAGTACCTTGCCATTGGCTAGCAGCGTGGCGCTGGGCTTTGAGCGGGCCTGGGGCAAGGGCTGCAGCCCAGCGCGCCAGGAACCTGTTGCAGGGTCGTAACGCTGAGCAGAGGCCAAGTGCGAACTGGTTGAATCCTTACCTCCCGCGACAACAACAGTGCCATCGTTCAGCAAAGTGGCCGTATGTGATATCCGCTCTGGCACGGAACCGACAATAGACCATTGGCCCGTTACGGTGTCATAAAGTTCGGCGTTGGTCCGATAGATGAATGGCGAAAAACCATTGAAGCCACCGACAACGAGCACCTTGTTATTGGTCAGGCGCGTTGCTGAATGGTAGCTGCGGCTTTCGGACATGGAGCCGGTCGCTGTCCATAAACCAGTGCCGGGCTCGAAAAGCGCTGCGCTGTCGAGTGGACCGCCAGAATTGACACCCCCGGCAACCAGCACCTGGCTCATATCCATCAGCATGATGGTGGTGTGCCCGACACGTGCAGCGGGCATGGCCCCCGCCGATGTCCATAGGCCGGTGCTAGGTTGGTAAATTGCAGAATTCGACAGATACTGGGTTGATCCGCCCGATCTGGCAAAACCGCCGGAAATCAGCACTTGGCCATTTCTCATCATGGTGGCCGCATGGCCATCACAAGCGTAGGGCAACGACCCAGTGGCAACCCAATGACCGGTTGAGGGGTCATAAATTTCTGCATCGGAACGCGAGGTGTCTGCGCTGATCCCGCCAGCAACCAGCACTTTGCCGTTTGGTAACAGCGTGGCGGAGTGCATGCCTCGCACTGCGCTCATAGGGTCTGTCCATGCCCATTGCCCTGTCGCTGGGTCATAAAGTTCGGCGCTGGCGCTGACCCCCCCGGTAACCAGCACTTTGCCAGTATGCAATAGCGTGGCGGTGTGGAAGAGTCTGGCTTCGCCCATGTTGCCAGTCGCTTGCCATTGCCCAGTGGCAGAATCGAAAAGCTCGGCTGCAGGGGTGAATACCCCAGTCGACCCACCGGCGATCAAAATCTTGCCGTTGGGCAACAGCGTCGCCGTTTGACCATTTCTGGCCGTCGCCAAGGGATTGACGTTGCTCCAGCCGGCAGCCAGCCCATGAAAGCATACCAAAGCCAGGGCTGTTGCAATGACACACCGGAACAAGTTTTTCAACATGATCACACCACTCAGCGGGTTAAAAAATGCTACCTTAATAATAGCTATTCATGCAATCCAAACGGAGGCTACAGCCAAAAATAGCCTTTAATGTTTAGTCCAGCAGCAGCATCAATATCGGCGTCAGATCGATACTGACTTTTTTGCTCAGCATATTGGAATAGGCGCTTGGGTCGCCGCTGCCGCTGACAGCAACGACTGAACAGATGTAGGTCACACCAGACTTAAGTCCAGCAACGGTCAGCGGTGAGGCCGTACCCGTGGCGCTTTGATTGATACCGTCTGAGCCCTCACAAAGCGCACTGTAATTGTTGGCCAGTACCGCACCGGATATTGCAGAAGGCGTGAAGTCAAGTGTTATCCGTCTGCCTACAAGCGTGAGTTTGGTCAGGGTAGGTGCAAACGGAATTTCAATGTCCAACAGAAACATACCCCAACGGGTGGTAAAGCGAGAATCCAATGCTGAGCCCGAATGGATGGTCAGGAAGCGGCCACTGGGTGACAGTTCAGGAAAACCGTTGGTTGGAATGTTGGTCAAACCGCTGGTTCCACCAAAAAAATTGTTGTGGATGACAAAACCGCTGCCGGTTTCGGATGCGATATTTGTGGCTTCTGTGCGGAAAACAATGTACTGCCCGTCCGCCGACAGGCCTGGACGATAGCCCTGCCCGCCACCACTGCTGTTGCCGTTCCCCAAAACGTTTTCTGTCGAATCCACGCTGGCGATAACAATGGTACCGGTGTAGGTATCCTTGACGTAGACTTGGCTGGCTACGTCGGTCCCTAGCAGCGGAAGTGGGTTTGGCCAGAGCCCATGGCCGCGACTGCGAAAAGCCACAATGCGACCATCTTGAGAAATTGCTGGCGCAGTGACGGTTGATGTCCCCTCACCCCCATGGGCGCCGTCGTTTCGCCTCTGTGGCACCCCATTTTTATCTGCACTGACATAGCGCAGTGAGCTTGGCCCGATGCTTGTGTCAAACAGGTAAATCTGCCACATGCTAGCACTGCGATTGAGCAAATCGTCATAAGCCCAGAAGGCAATGCGGGTGCCATCGTATGAAATATCTGGCTCGTTGCCTTCAATGCAACCACCATCCGGTCGGGTGAGAGCGGTGGTTGTGTTGCTGTCAAGGTGGCGCAAATAAACCACTTGATAACCAGGAGTGCCAGTACAGGCACCCCCATTGTGCAAGGTCAGGCCATTCACAAGATCGGAATAAGAGGTGAACACCACTGTGCGACCATCCCCGGAAATTCTGGGCTGCAGGGCTTGTTCCAAGCCGGGACTCCCGTCGGGCATCACATCGACCTGTGTCGTTTTGGGTCCCCCAAGCGCACAACGGTCGCGTAAAAAAACGTGAGACGACGAAAGGACGGTGCCATTAATCAGGTTGGTGGCCCGTGACTGAAACACCACGCGGCAGCCGTCGTTGGAGATGGTTGGCCTGTCGTTGTCATTGTTGTTTGCCGGCACGCCTGCCGTGCTTTGGCTGATAAGTTCGGTGGTGCCAGCTACTCGGTCACGCAGATAGATTTGCGAGTTGCCGCCCGAGACAACAGGGCTAGACACTAAGCCGTCGTAGATGCCTTCAAATACCACATAGCGCCCATCGGGCGTCACGGCTGCCTGTGCATCACTGTATTGCGGTGTGGCAGCAGGTGGCACATCTGCAGAGGTCAAACTCACCATCTCGAAGTTGTCTTGCGCGTGAGCCGCCTTGTAGCGCCATCAAGACGCACCCGATCAAGCCGGTCAGTACCTGTCTGAACATATCAAATCTTTCGAAAAATGGGACGAATGCGATGGGGAATAGTCGTGCATGCACTCAGGTGGCTGATATTCTTTTTTTTGAATCATCATAGCAAAGCTTGATTCAAAGCAATTGGTCGACGGAAACAGCTGGTGTTCTTTGCAAAAATTCAAGACATTCCGAAGATTTTTGAAACAGGTTGACCACTCGCGATGGCATAGGTGGCTGTGGCAAAATTTGTATGCCGTAAGGACGCATCATGAGATTTTTTGCACGTTTGTTTCTTTTTCTGACTTGGGTGCTGGCTGCTTCGTTTCCCGCTTTGGCAGTGCCTGACAGTTGGACAGTGGCGGGCAATCTGCTCACAACCCGTCAGCAGCACACGGTGACAGTGTTGCCTTCAGGCAAATTGTTGGTGGTGGGTGGCTTGCAGCCCGGCGGTGCAACGATCGACAAAGCCGAGGTGTTCGACCCGATCACCAAGACTTCAGCCTACACCGGCAACATGGGGAACTCTCGCTTTGAGCATACGGCCACGCTGTTAAACAACGGCAAAGTGCTGGTTACCGGCGGGCACACAAAACCAGCCGGGGGTACCGCGGCCTACCTCAGTAGTGCTGAACTGTATGACCCAATCACCAACGCATGGACACCAGTGACTGCCATGACGTCGGTGCGACATTCTCACACAGCAACGTTATTGAGTTCAGGCAAGGTCCTAGTTGCGGGTGGTTATGACAGCACTGCTGTCAACACAGCAGTATTGTTTGATCCGGACACAGCTAGCTGGACCCCGCTTGGCAATTTGGTTGCGGCGCGTTACAGACACTCGGCCACTCTGCTTGCCAATGGCAAGGTGTTGGTGGCTGGGGGTTTCTTGATCGACTCCCAAGCAAGTGCAGAGTTATATGACCCAACGACCAATACTTGGGCGGTGACGGGCAGTTTGACGGCCAAGCGGGCTTATCACACGGCGACGCTGCTGGCTTCGGGCAAAGTGCTGGTGGCAGGTGGGGCTAACTCAGTACTGCCTGTCGCTGCCGAACTGTACGACCCAGCGTTTGGCACCTGGAGTCCCGCCGGCAGCTTGGCGACAGGGCGCTTTTCTCAGATGGCAGCGCTTTTGCCCAATGGCCGGGTGATGGTCGCTGGCGGACAAGGAAATGCCGGTGCCGCGCTCAACAGTGTTGAAATTTACGACCCTACCAGCAACACCTGGAGCACCGCTGCAGACATGACTTCGGCGCGGCGCTATCACGCAGCGGCGGTGCTACCAACGGGGCAGGTGATCGTCGTGGGTGGGAATTCCGGCTCTGCCGACCTTGGCAGCACCGAGACCTATCAACCCGACAACGCCACATGGAACACCGCCGGCAGTATTGCGGCCGGTCGTCGCTATCACACGGCAACGCTGCTGCCAACCGGCAAAGTTTTGGTGGCAGGTGGTGATTCCGGGGGTCTAAGCGTTAACAGCGCTGCGTTGTTTGATCCGGCCACGGGCGCCTGGAGCATTGCAGGCAACATGCTGGTGGCGCGGCAGCAGCACACGGCAACCCTATTGCCGTCGGGCAAGGTGCTTGTAACCGGTGGTGCCGGTGGACTTGCCAGTGCCGAGTTATATGACCCCGTGAGCAACATCTGGAGCAGTGCCGCCAGCATGACCGCTGCCCGCAATACCCACACGGCAACACTGTTGTCGTCAGGAAAGGTGCTTGTAAGTGGTGGCGCCGGCGGCCTTGCCAGCGCGGTGTTGTATGACCCGGTGAACAACACCTGGAGCAGCACTGCCAGTATGACGATTGGTCGCAGTCTCCACACGGCCACGTTGTTAAAAAATGGGAAAGTCTTGGTCGCAGGTGGCTCTGGCGGCGTTGCCAGTGCGGAGCTGTATGACCCGGACACCGGCACATGGAGTAGCGCTGGCAATCTGGTGACGGCACGCGACAGGCATGCCGCCACCGTGTTGTCGTCTGGCAAGGTCTTGGTGACTGGGGGTATTGCTGGGGCCGTCACATTGGGCAACGCTGAGGTGTATGACCCGGCCAGCAATTCTTGGAGTCCGGCGCGCAACCTGTCGGTCGGTCGGTCATATCACACGGCTACCCTGCTGCCATCAGGAAAGGTACTGGTTGCTGGTGGGGAAGGTATAGGCACGCTCACCAGTGTGGAGCTGTTTGACCCCGCCAGTGACAAGTGGAGTGCCACCGGTAATTTGATCACGGCGCGTTCCAGCCACACCGCCACACTGCTGCCGTCGGGTAAGGTATTGGTGGCACAGGGCACCAATCCTGCGTACCTTTCCAGCGCCGAGCTGTATGACCCAGCCAGTGCCACGATGGCCTCGGCCGGCAACTTGACCACCACGCGCAGCTTTCACACCGGCACGCTGCTGCCATCGGGCAAGGTGCTGGTGGCCGGTGGTGATTTGAGCGGCCCGGCAACTTCTGAGGTCTATGACCCAGCCACCAGCACCTGGGGTGGTGTCAGCAGCATGTTGACCTGGCGAAACCATCACTCGGCCACCCTGTTGCCCTCAGGCAAGGTGTTGGTGGCCGGCGGCGTCAGTGGTGGCAATATCCTCACCAGTGCCGAACTGTATGACCCGGCCACCAACACCTGGAGTGCGGCAGCCAGCATGGCAAAGGCGCATCAAATTCATACGGCAACACTGCTGGCCTCGGGCCATGTACTGGTGGTCGGGGGTTTTGCAGGTTCAGGTGTTTCGGAGACCAGTGCCGAGCTCTACAACCCGGCCAGTGATTCCTGGAGCTCAGCCGGTAATTTGATCACGGGGCGTTACAACCACACAGCCACGCTGCTGTCGTCGGGCAAGGTGCTGGTAGCAGGCGGTGGAACAATTGGCGGGGTCTACTTTAATAGTACGGAGTTGTACGATCCGGCTACAAACTCCTGGGATGCAACCGGCAATTTGAATGCAGCGCGGTGGGCGCATAGTGCCACGTTGTTGCCATCGGGCAAGGTGCTGGTTGCAAGCGGTTTTGGGTCTGGCCGTTTGACCAGTGCCGAACTGTATGATCCTGTGGCGGGTACCTGGGCCCTGACGGGCAACCTGACTGTCGCCCGGACCGGCTTCACGGCGACCCTCTTGAACTCCGGCAATGTGCTGATTGCGGGTGGCTCGGCCACTGGTGGCTCAACAGCAAGTGTCGAGCTGTACGACTCCGCAAGCAGTGTTTGGCGAGAAGCGGGTTGGCTGGCGACTGCGCGAAGCACCCACACCGCCGTGCTGCTGACTTCCGGCAAGGTCCTGCTAGCCAGTGGCTACGGCAGTGCCAACAATCTTGCCAGTGCTGAGTTGTACACATCTGACCTGGCTTTCGCGGAGGTACGCCGCCCCGTGGTCAGCATTGCCACCAATCCTCTGGGCAACGGGTCAGCACTGCAACTGACCGGTGCTGCTTTTATCGGTGATGGTGAAGCATCTGGCGGCGGCACTAGCAACAGCGCGAGCAACTCGCCACTGGTGCAACTGCGCCGCCTCGACAACGAGCAAACCACCTGGCTTATGCCCAACACAGCCCGCTTGCCTAGCAGCTACACCAGTTCGGCCCTGAGCGGTCTGAGCTTTGGCCACTACGCCGTCACACTGTTTGTCAACGGTATTCCCAGCGCGTCAAAAATTTCGGTGTCGTACGCGTCAGCCACAATACCTTTGCCACCCACCAACGTTGCGTCGGCTGCCGGGCCTGGCAAGGTCAAGCTGACTTTCACAGCGTCTGCGGGCAGCGGCGCGCCGATCATGGCATACACCGCCACTTGCACGGCAACGGGCCACGCCAGCAAAAGTGCCACGGGCACGGGTTCGCCCCTGGTGGTGAGTGGATTGTCGAGCGGGGTGCCATATGTCTGCACATTGACTGCGAGCAACGGCGCTTACACCAGCACTTCATCGGTCCCCGTACCCGTCAAGCTCAAGTCTGATCTCACGCCAATATTGATGTTGCTGCTGGACTGACTGACATCAACGTCGTTGGTTGCGCCAACTCATTCTTTCTGGCATTGATGAAAGTTATTGCAATCATCTCAGCGGTGGTTTTTGTTGCGGCCTTGGCATCCATCGCGGTTTATGTCGCTGGACTGCGCGATTACTCCGACCAGGTTTACAGATGGCATGCGGATCCAGGGTCAGTTGCTGCAAACCGCTTGGTTCGTGGCGCAAAGCTCGATGCGATCAACGCAAATTTACACTTGCTGATCGCTGCCGTTAACCAGTCAGACAATGACCCCGAATCATTTCGCACGCCCTCTGCCGCAGAGCCGACTAACCCACCAAAACTAAAGCTGATCAGCCTCGCATCTGGCGTTGCAACGGTTGAGGTGATCAATGCTGAACACCTCACGCAGCGCATGGGATCGACCGGCGCAAACACATTCATGGCCGAAGCCACTTTCACCCTCACTGAACATCGCGACGTCCAGTCCGTGGATTTCCGTTTTGAGGAAGGCGACCATGCCGTACCTGGCCTGTACGCGCGCCAGGATTTTCTGGACCGGTGGAAGCCGGTCAAGGAGTGACAGTAGGCGTGTAAGGCGCTCCGTCAGTCCAGTAACAACATCAAGATCGGCGTCAGGTCAACCTTTGGCATTACCGTCACAGTCACCGGCGCCGAGGCAGCGCCCGATCCATTGTTATTGATTCCACTCACGCCATAGCTGGTACTGACCCCAGGCGAGGCCGTGCAATTGTTCACCCATGTGATGCCCGCGCAGTTTCCACCGGTCCAACGATAAGAGTTGGCTGTCGGGTTGCAACTTGCCGTCAGCATTGACGATTGGCCGGGTTGAATGCGCGCTGGTGCAGCGCTCAGGCTGCAAATCGGCACCGGCGATGCAAGACCATTCCCGCTGACCGTCATGCTGTGCGGGCTGCCGGGTGCGCTGGTAGTCAACGTGATCGATCCAAGCTGCAAGCCAGTTGTTGTGGGGGCAAACGTCACATTCAGGCTACAGGTGTTGCCGGCGCCGAGGCTGCTTGTGCAATTGTGGGAGATGCCAAAAACCGGATTTGATGACAGGATACTGATGATGCCCAGGACTGCATTGCCCGTATTGGTCAGCGTGATGGCCTGAGGAACCGACACAGTACCGGCCACTTGGCCAGAAAAAAAGAGTGATGGTGGACTGAATGCAACTGATGGAACAAGTAGGCTGATTGGGTAGGGCGCTGAAGTCGCGGCGTTGTAGTTGTTGTCAGCGGCTTTGGCGGCGGTAACAGCGCAATTGCCGCTGGCGTTCGTGATGGTCAGCTTTGCCGTGCCCGGCGCGACAGCACAGCCAGTGGAACTGCCTGCGCTAAAGGTCACTGCGCCAGTACCACTTCCACCGGTATAGGTTAGGCTGCCGGTGTTGCCGTAGCTGATGCTGGCTGGGCCAGTGACGCTCAACGTGACCTGGTTGGCCAGTTGCCTTGTCACCGTCAGGTGGTAGGTTTTTGTCGAGCCGTCCTGCGCCGTCACAACGATGGTGACCAGATTGTTGCCCAGGCTCAGCACGATGGGCGCTGGTGCGCTGCCAGCGTCGGTCGGAGCGCCATTGACGGTGACCGTCGCCGCTGCATCAGCGACTGTGGGCGTTACAGTGATGTTGCTAGCGATGCCTGACACCAGTTCAAGGTCCCGGCAGCGAACGCCGGTGACAGGCTACCCACTGAAACCGTCAGATTGCTCAAATCAGCGTTGTTACTCGGTATGCGGCAACAGTTTGGGTCTGGGGCTGGCGATTGCCGATGGGCTGGCGCGGGCGCTGGGGCACCGACTGACGTTGAGCTCCTCTCCAGGGCGCGGCAGCGTGTTTCGGTTGTTATTGCCAATTGCCCATGGTCTGCCTTTGCCAGAGGCCAATCTAGCAGCTCGTCCTGGCAAAGCCGAGGTACTCAAAGTTCGCGTGTTGGTGGTGGATGATGACGAAACCGTGCGCAGCGGCATGCTTCATCTGCTGAGTGAGTGGGGCTGTCAGTGCGACTCGGCTGAGTCGATCGAGGAGGCGCTTGAACTGGCACGCAGGCAGGCGCCAGAGGTGGTCATCAGCGACTATCGCCTGCGCGACCAACGCAGCGGGCTGGAGGCCATCGCAGCCTTGCGTGCTTTGGTGGGCAACAGCTTACCCGCATTGTTGATTACCGGTGACACGGGCCCGCAGCGACTTCGCGAGGCGCAGTCCAGTGGCATCCCGCTGCTGCATAAACCGGTGGCACCAAGCAAACTTTACCAGGCACTGGTGGCCGTACTAGCACCAGAAGAGGCGGCAAAGTAGCTACGTTATCTATAGCTATTCATGCTTATCAATAAAGGGCTTGAAGGCAATTTTATTGATTGACTGCACGCTGCTTCTGTGCCTCAGGCCGGTTCGTCAGAGCCATCCTCACCAGCCGCCAGCACCGTGAACGGATAGTCGGTCTCGTAACGGGTGCCATTCTTGAGCACCCGGCGAACGCGCACCATCCAGCTCACCACCGATTGCAGTGTCTTCAGACTCGCGGCTGCCCGCGCTGGCACGACAAGTTCGCCAGTGAAGTCCTCGGCAATCACAACCTCCAGGTTTTCTCGCGTCAACAGGGCCTTCTCATGGCTGGTGCGGGTGCCTTTGCCATCGGTGCGTTCGCACAACACCACCACCTTGAGCGTTGCCAGGTGCACCGGGCCGGGCTGGCTGAAATACACCTGCGTCTGCTGCCCTGGCGACAACGGATGGGCACCAATCTCAATCACCGGGTCGGCCACCCGTGCGGCGCGCATCGCGCGCAGCCAGTGGTAAATCAAAAAGGCTTCGATGCCACCCACAATTAGATACGGCCACAGCCCGCCCAGCAGCGAGGGCGCCACATCGCCAAAGCTGATTCTGGGTAAAACCACGAAGAGAAACAGCGCCACCACCACTATGACGATGCTCAGGCAGCCGGCAACGCCGCGTGTCGACACAATGGGTGATAGGCGCACTGGCAGACGTGCGCCCTGGCTCACACGCACGTCGGCGTAGTCGGGGCGACGCCTTAGGCTTGACCTTAGAAACCAGCCACCTAGCAGGATGAAGAAGCCCGGAATCAGTGCACCCAGGTAGAACTCGGCTCTAAAACGCCGCACCAGCACCGACTTTTCCGGGTCTGCCGGGTCGTACCAGCATGGCATATGCACGCCTTTGTGAATGCCGCTCATTTCCTGGTGCCCGGCCATGATGCCGTCGTGATTGTCATAACCCTCGGCGACATAACGCGTGGCGTTGACCACGTAAGCCCAACTGAACTCTGTGTGCGCCGTTTCGTTGTTGTACCAGGTTCCGCCCAGTTGGGACCTTGACGACGAACTGACCGTGCGCTCGTCCAGCACCTGGCAATGAGTGGGCTGGTACACCCGGGCGATGCGGTAATCGCGCACAGCCTGCAGCACAAAGGGTGTCATGACACCCAGGCCGATCAAAATAATGAAGACAAAAAACGGCCGGCCTTTTCGGGCTTGCTCGGCAGCGGTGGCTTTGCGGTTTGAAGGCTTAGGGCTTGGTTTCTGTGGGTCAGACATAGGTCATCTCCTGGACATGCCGGTACCAAATGGCGCTTTGGAGGGCCACAAATTGTAGGAGGTAAAACACCAGCACTGGCGTGCCATCCAAGGCGCTTTAGTGGCTCTTTGAGGCAGGCGTATTGCGGGTGTTTTCCAGCTTTTTGACCACTTCATAACGCAGCAGTGAGCGCGCTCGCGCCTGGGCATGATCCACCATTGGCTGCGGGTAATTGACCCCCAGCGTGACGCCTGCAGCCTGCAACTCCAGCGGTTTGGCGGTCCAGGGGGCGTGGATGGCCTTGTTGGACAGCCCCGCCAGCTGCGGCAGGTAGCGGCGAATGAATTTGCCATCCGGGTCAAATTTTTCGCTTTGGCTGACTGGGTTGAAGATTCTGAAATAGGGCTGGGCATCACAGCCACTGGAGGCCACCCATTGCCAGCCGCCATTGTTGGCCGACAGGTCAAAGTCGTTGAGGTGCTGGGCAAAGTAGCGCTCGCCCCAGCGCCAGTCCAGCCCCAGGTCTTTGACCAAAAAACTGCCCACCACCATGCGCAGGCGGTTGTGCATATAACCCGTCTGGTTGATCTGGGCCATGGCGGCATCCACCAGCGGGTAACCGGTGCGGCCCTGGCACCAGGCGTCAAGGCGCTCGCTGGCCGCCGGGCCGCCGTCCCAGGCGATGGCATCGTATTCCGGTTTGAAGGCGTGGTCTGCCACGTGCGGAAAATTGGCCAGAATCGAAAAATAAAAGTCGCGCCAGACCAGTTCGCTCAGCCACACCGCAGCACCCGGGCTGCCGGCCAGCTGGCGCTGCCTGGCCGTGGCGACCAGCTGGCGGATCGACACGGTGCCAAAACGCAGATGCACGCCCAAATAACTAGGCCCCTTGACGGCCGGAAAGTCGCGGGTGGCGTGGTACTGGTCCATGCGCTCAAAAAACGCCTCAAACAACTGGGCACCGCCGCGCATACCCACGGGGATTTTCAGCGTTGACAAATTGGTGGCTTCAAAGCCAAGGTCACCCAGCTTTGGCACCGGGGCCTGAAAGCCGGGCGGGCGTGGGGCAAGTCTTGCTGCCAGCGCGCTGATATCGTGGTGGCGCAAATGCTCGGCACTCAGGCGTAACAGCCAGTTGTTTTTGTAGGGGGTGAATACCCCGTAAACCGTGCCGGCTTGTGTCAGGATGTCGCGCCGCTCAAAAATCACATGGTCTTTGCAGGTCTGAAAACCGATGCCCGACTGCGCCAGCGCCTCCCTGACGCGCTCATCCCGGGCTATGGCCAGCGGCTCGTAGTCATGCGCCGCAAAAACACATTGCACGTTGAGCTGGCGTGCCAGGGCGACGATGTCCGCGCTGGCCACAGCATGGCGCGTGATCAACCCGCCGTGCGCGTGGCCGCTGGCCTGACGCAAGGCCTCGTCCAGTTGCAGCAGCGACTCGCGGATAAATTCAACACGCCTGTCAACGCGGGGCAGGGGGGCCAAAATTTCCCGGTCGAAGACAAACACGCAGTGCACCTGCCGGCATTGGCTTAGGGCCAGGTGCAATGCTGCGTTGTCCGACAGCCGCAAATCCCGGCGAAACCACATCAGTCCTGTGTCAAAGGCTTGGCTCATGTTCACCGTTAAAATTGTTTCATGTCTGCTGATTCTGCCCCCATTAACCTGACGAATCATTTTTTGATCGCCATGCCCGGGCTGCAGGACGAACTTTTTGGGCAAAGCGTGGTGTATCTGTGTGAACACAGTCAGCGTGGTGCCTTGGGGTTGGTGATCAACAAGCCCTGCGACATTTCCCTCAAAAGCCTGTTTGACAAGGTCGAATTGCCGACCCGGCCAGACCTGACGCAAGCACCGGTTTTTTTTGGTGGACCGGTGCAGACCGAGCGCGGTTTTGTGCTCCATGAGGCCACGTTTGCCGATGCTGACAAACCCTCAGACCCGGTATATTCCAGCACCATGTCGATTCCCGGTGGCCTTGAAATGACCACCTCCAAAGATGTTCTGGAAGCCATTTCAACCGGGGGCGGTCCGCGCAAGGTGCTGATCTCGTTAGGTTATTCGGCCTGGGGCGAGGGGCAGCTGGAGTCCGAGCTCGGCGAAAACAGCTGGCTGACCGTCGCCGCCGACATCCGTGTGATCTTTGACACCCCGGTGGCGCAGCGCTACGCCCAGGCTTTACAGCTGCTGGGCCTGGAGGCATGGATGCTTTCCGGTGAAGCAGGCCATGCCTGACGCACCTAAAAAATATTGCCAAATATGGCTCTAGCCCTTATGGATAAAGCGCCAGCAGCTATACCTGTTGTAGCACCCCATTTGCAGACGTTTATGGCGCTGGACTTCGGCCTGAAGCGCACTGGGTTCGCGGTGGGCAACCGGCTGCTGCGCACGGCCCAGCCGCAAGGCACGATCGCCGCCGAGGGCGACGCCCGCTTTGCCAAAATTGCCCAGCGTCTGAAGGAATGGCAACCCGACGCACTGGTGGTGGGTGTGCCGTTTCACCCGGACGGTGCCGCCCATGAAAATACCGCGCGGGCCCGGCGGTTTGCACGTCAATTGCATGGACGTTTTCATTTGCCGGTGTTTGAGGCGGACGAACGCTACACAACCACCGACGCCCTGGCCAGCGGCGCCCGCGATGCCGATGCCGCTGCCGCCTGCATCATTCTTGAGCAATTTTTAAGGAACCTGTCATGAGTCAAACGCCCCTCAACCCGCCGCCCGGTAGCGCACAGGCCCTGGATACCGGCAGCTCTGGCGCCTTGTGGCTCGACGCCGAAGCCCTGTACGGTGATCTGCTGCAAAGTGTTCGCGTCTCCTTCAAGACCGGCATGTGCCTGCTGGGTGTGACCTCGGGCGGAGTCTGGCTGGCGCAGCGGCTGCAGCAGGACCTGGGCCTGATTGCACCGATTGGGGTCATTTCGTCGGCCATGCACCGCGATGACTATGCCAGCCGTGGCCTGACGGCTGCGGCACAAACCAAGATCCCGTTTGATGTCAACCAGGCCCACATCCTGTTGCTGGACGATGTGTTGTACACCGGGCGTACCATTCGTGCCGTCATCAACGAGCTGTTTGATTTTGGTCGACCGGCCAGTGTTCGGCTGGCGGTGCTGGTAGACCGGGGCGGGCGCGAGCTACCCATCCAGGCCGACCTTTGCGCGGCCCGAATCAGCTTGCCGCCCGCGCAGTCGCTGTCGCTGGTGCGCAGCGATAGCGGCCAATTCAGTTTCAACGTGAGAACCCGCTAACCATGCTGTACAAGCGCAACCCGCAACTCAATAGAAACGGCGAACTGGTCCACCTGCTGTCCACCGAGGGCTTACCCAAAAGCATCCTGACCCAGGTGCTGGACACCGCCGCCAACTTTGTCTCTGTCAGCGACCGAGAGGTTAAAAAGGTGCCTTTGCTGCGTGGCAAAAGCGTGTTTAACCTGTTTTTTGAGAACTCCACGCGCACCCGCACCACCTTTGACATTGCCGCCAAGCGCCTGAGTGCCGACGTGATCAACCTCGACATTGCCAAGTCGTCGGCGTCCAAGGGTGAGTCGCTGCTTGACACCATCGCCAACCTTAGCGCCATGGCGGCTGACATTTTTGTGGTGCGCCACAGCGAGTCGGGGGCGCCTTACCTGATTGCCCAGCATGTGGCACCGCATGTGCATGTGATCAACGCCGGCGACGGCCGCCATGCCCACCCCACGCAGGGGCTGCTGGACATGTACACCATTCGGCATTTCAAGCAGGACTTTGCCAACCTCACCGTGGCCATTGTGGGTGACGTGCTGCACTCGCGGGTGGCACGCTCTGACATTCACGCCCTGACCACCCTGGGCTGTGCCGAGGTGCGCGCGGTGGGGCCTAAAACACTGGTGCCTTCCGACATGGCGCAAATGGGTGTGCGTGTGTGCCACACGCTTGAAGAAGGCATCAAGGGCTGCGACGTGGTCATCATGCTGCGCCTGCAAAACGAACGCATGAGCGGCGCGCTGCTGCCGTCGAGCCAGGAGTTTTTCAAAAGTTTTGGCCTGACCCCTGACAAGCTGCAACTGGCCAAACCCGACGCGATCGTGATGCACCCCGGCCCGATCAACCGGGGTGTCGAAATTGACTCTGCCGTGGTGGATGGCAAACAAAGCGTGATCCTGCCGCAAGTCACCTTCGGCATTGCCGTGCGCATGGCGGTCATGAGCATTGTGGCGGGCACTGAGGCCTGAAGCCACCGACACAACCCAAGACACTGTATGAACACCTCAAAAAGCCTACTGATCCAGCATGGCCGGGTCATTGATCCGGCCAGTGGTTTTGACAAAAAAGTGGACCTAGCCCTTGTCAATGGGGCGGTAGCCACTATCGATAACGTAGCGCCTGAGTTTCAGCCAGACATCACCTTGGACGCCACGGGTTGCCTGGTGCTGCCTGGTTTGGTGGACCTGGCGGTGCGCCTGCGTGAGCCGGGTTATGAACACGCCCGCATGCTGGACTCAGAAATGGGTGCGGCCATGGCGGGGGGCATCACCAGCCTGGTGTGCCAGCCGGACACCGACCCGGTGCTCGACGAGCCTGGGCTGGTTGAGATGCTGCGCTTTCGGGCTGAAAAATTGGAGCAGGCGCGCGTATACCCCTTGGGGGCGTTGACGCGTAACCTGCAGGGTGCCACGTTAACCGAAATGGTCGAGCTGACTCAGGCCGGCTGTGTGGCTTTTAGCCAGGCAGAGGTGGCACTGTCGAACACCTTGGTGCTGCAGCGTGCCTTGCAGTACGCCAGCACCTTTGGCTACGCGGTATGGCTGCGGCCACAAGACGGCTACCTGGGGCAGGGCGTGGCCGCCAGTGGTGCCCTGGCCACGCGCATGGGTTTGAGCGGTGTACCGGTGATGGCCGAAACCATTGCCATGCATACCATTTTTGAGCTGATGCGTGCCACCGGTGCGCGGGTGCATCTGTGCCGTATCAGCAGTGCCGCGGGTGTGGCGCTGGTGCGCGAGGCCAAGGCCCAGGGTTTGGCCTTGACTTGTGATGTCAGCATCAATTCGTTGCACTTGACCGACATGGACATTGGCTACTTTGACAGCCGGGCGAGGCTGAACCCACCCCTGCGTCAACAGCGCGACCGAGACGCCCTGCGTGCGGGTCTGGCCGACGGGACCATCGATGCGCTGGTGTCTGACCACACCCCGGTCGATGACGATGCCAAGGCGCTGCCTTTTGCCCAAAGCGAACCCGGAGCGACCGGGCTGGAGCTGCTGCTGAGCCTGGCTTACAAGTGGCATCTGGACAGCGGCGTTGATTTGTTACGCGCGCTGGCCGTGGTGACCTGTGGCCCGGCTGCGGTGCTGGGCAAGGCGCTGGGCACGCGGCTGGGGCGCACCGGACGTTTGCTGGCCGGCGGTTTGGGCGATATCTGCATATTTGACCCCCGCCAGGGCTGGACAGTCCAGGCCGACGCGCTGTGCAGTCAGGGCAAACACACACCGTTTTCGGGTTATGAGTTGCCCGGGCAGGTGCGGCAGACGCTGGTGGGTGGGCAGCTTGGGTATCAAAAATCATGAGTGTTAGTTCGAGTCAATGGCCGTATCTCCGTCCAGCCCGGTGAACTTGCCGGGACGGCTCGTTGTCAGGACAGGTTGAAAAATGAACGTCAGATTACAATTGTTTGCGTCGTGCTTGGCAGGTGTTCAGGCCCACAGATCAGCTTTATTAAGGGTTTAGGGGTATGCTGAATCAACCACCAGAAGTTGCTAGCGCGGGATTGGTCAAAACCGACCAGACCTTCGAGGCTGCGGCCGATCTGTTTCGGGTCATGTCAGCGCCGATGCGACTCAAAATCATCAATTGCCTGTGTGATGGGGAAAAAAATGTCAGCTATCTGCTGACTCGGGTCAACACCACCCAACCCAATATGTCGCAGCACCTCAACACCTTGTACCAGGCTGGCATTCTGGGCAAACGCCGTGACGGCGTGCAAATTTTTTACCATATTGCGGACCAGCGCATTGTCTCGATCTGCGAGGCTGTTTGTCATGAAGTTGGCAAGAAGTCCAAGCCGGCGTGAATCTGACCCGAGCGGGTTGGCAATCCTGACTCGGCCTCTGATCTTGAAATGCTTTAATTCACGCATGCATTGTCTTTATCCCCATGATCCCTGTCAAAATTGAATCGGCGTGGCGCGGCATATCGGATTGCCGCAGCTGTGGCATCCGCGAATTGGTTCTGTTCGCCAACCTGAACGAGCAAGATTTCGCGCTGATTCATGCACCCATTGATGATCTGGAGTTGATTCCAGGCGCCGCACTTTACGCCGAAGGCAGCCAGGTTCAAGGCGTCTTTACCTTGCGCAGCGGCTTGGTCAAGCTGGTGCGCAGCACGCTGGATTGCCGCCAGCGCATCGTTCGTGTTCTGCGCTCAGGTGATGTGATCGGGTTGGAGGCTTTGGCAACATCCCAATACAACTCTGATGCCATCGCACTGACCCCGACCATGGTTTGCCGTATTCCCTTGAGCGTGATTCAAAAACTCTCGGCCAACAGCCCCAGGTTGCTGTCGCAATTGATGTCCAAATGGCAAAGCACGCTCAAAGACGCGGATGACTGGTTGGCTGAATTGAACTTTGGTACGGCGCGTCAGCGCGTCGGCAATCTGGTGCTCAAAATGTGCAATGTTGACAACAGTGACGTGTCCATGTTGTTCTCGCGCGAGGACATGGGTGCCATGCTGGACCTGAAGCTGGAAACGGTCAGCCGTGAAATCAGCCGCCTGGTGCGTGAGGGAACCATCGAGCCAATGGACAAACAAGGACGCATTTACCGCGTCTGTCACCCGCAGCGTATTCAAGCAACCGACTGATGTGTTGTCCTCACCCCTAGGGTTGATCTCGATATCAGTTTGAATTTATTTAAGCAAAGATTGATATAGATCAGCCAAAACGACCCACACGGTCCTGCTTTTTGTTTAAAACTGCTTAGTCTTAGCGCTGTTGAAAATCAGCGATCAAGGCGCAAAGGCTGCGGTGTTCAAGCGGCGAGCCGTGAGAAGTGATTTTTGATCAATGACAGAAACTATCAACAGGAGAATGCTTGTGCGTAATGTAAACAGGACCCAATCCCTATGCCAATTTGCTGTTTTGTCGGCGTTGGCGGGTACTTTAACCCCTGCCTTGGCCACCAACGGAATGTTGATGGAGGGTTATGGTCCTATTTCAACCGGTATGGGGGGGGCGTCGCAGGCGATTGATCATGGCAATGCCGCCATGGCACAAAACCCGGCCACGCTGGGCATGCTGGCCGACGGCACAGCGCGGGTCGACGTGGCCTTTGGTATTTTGGGGCCAGATGTGAAAAGCAGCATTCCTGCCTACGGCATGGAAGCCAAATCTGGCGGTACCTCCTATCTGATGCCGGCGTTTGGCTACACCCGGCGCAGTGGTGCCGTGACCTATGGCATAGGCGTGTTTGCCCAGGGTGGCATGGGCACCGAATACGAAGCAACATCTTTCATGTCGGGTGGTTCGGGTCTGCCGTCTCGCTCTGAGCTGGGTGTTGGCAACCTGATCTTTCCGTTCGCTTACCAGGTCAATCCAGATGTGACGGTGGGTGCAACCCTGAAATTCATGTGGTCTTCGCTCGACTTGCAGTTGTCTGCCAGCGGCGCGCAATTGGCCGGCATGGCACAGGCCTCGGGTGTGGCAACCACGGGCAATCTGGCGATGGCCTTGCCCCAGTTGGCGCAGGCACCCTGGGCACGCATCAGTTTCTCTGATGACAGCAAGTTTTCTGGTGCTGCCAAATCCACCGGGTTTGGCGCCTCAGTCGGGGCCACTTTCAAGGTCAACAAAGACGTGATGATGGGCGCTTCTTACCAGTTCAAATCAGGTCTGGGCGACATGCAATCTGCCAGCAGTGGCACCAGCATGACCGCGCCGGGCGGTTTTGTTGACAATGGCAAGATGACCGTCATCGATTTCCAGATGCCTGCCGTGTTTGCGGTGGGAGCCAGCTGGCAGGTCAGCCCGGCCATGTTGCTGGCCGCCGACCTCAAGTCTATTGGTTGGTCTGATTCGATGAAGAGCTTCAAGATGCGTTACGACAGTTCAGGCATGGGGGGCTCGGTCAACTTCACCATGGCGCAAGAGTGGAAAGACCAGACCGTCTTGAACCTTGGCCTGGCCTGGAAAGCCAATGACCAACTCACCTTGCGCGCAGGGTTGAACCTGGCTGACAACCCCTTGCCCGACACCTATGTCAACCCTTTGTTCCCGGCGATTGTCAAAAACCATGCCACACTGGGCCTGGGCTACAAAGTCTCCAAAGCGGGTGAGTTCAATGCCTCTGTGACGATGGCCCCCAAGGTCACGGTGACAACCCCTGACGGCGTTGATATTTCCCATGCACAGACCAACTGGCAATTCATGTATAGCCACCAGTTTTGACACTGCCCGGCACTCTTTCTGAATGCCATCTCCATCAACGCGGGAACGCTGACTCGCATAGGTCTGCGCTCTTGCTGTTTGTGCTTCAAAACAGGCGCTGAACGCAGCCATAGGCTTGGCACAGGTCCGACAAATCGGCCGAGACCTGGCTGGCAGCCCGTGGCGGCAAAGTGTCCGTGCGCAAGCTCAACACGCCCATCATCATCGGTGCTGTTCCCAACGCTGGCTATCTAGCATAAAAATCGCTTCCAGCCCATATTTTGTATGCGCTGGCCACTATTAAAAATGTAGTCAATTGCACCTGCTGAAACGATGGTCCGTTATGCACGCTGATCACCGTCAGAGGCGCTTTTGGGGTCTGCTTGGATGCAAGATCACACGCAAGCTGTTTGCCCATGTGCCTGCCGCTGAAGCAGTTGCCGGGCTCCTAGAATGACCACCATGAGCGCTTACCAACAATTCTTATCCAATCACCCAGACTACGCGTCAACCAGCGCGCTAGACGAGTTGCGCACAGCACAATACGGTCGGCTCGACGCCCAACATCAGGTTTACCTGGACTACACCGGGGGTGGTTTGTATGCCGCCTCCCAGGTGCGTGAGCACGCCCGGATGCTGGGTGACCACGTGCTCGGCAACCCGCATTCGGTCAGCCCAAGCTCCATGGAAATGACGCGCAGGGTCGAGCAGGCGCGCGCTGCGGTGCTGGCATATTTCAATGGCACTGGTCAATACACGGCAATTTTTACCCTCAATGCCTCTGGAGCCCTGAAACTTGTGGGCGAGTCGTACCCATTTGCACCCGGCGGCAAACTGCTGTTGACGGCGGACAACCACAACTCGGTCAATGGCATCCGCGAGTTTGCCCGGGCCAAGGGGGTAGATGTGACCTATGTGCCATTGACGCGCCCTGACTTGCGTCTGGACGAAGACGCCATGATTGATTTGCTGGCGCAGGCCGATTCAGGCCAGGCCAAGCTGTTGGCGTTTCCGGCACAGTCCAATTTTTCTGGTGTCAAACACTCACTGGCGCTGGTAGCCCAGGCCCAGGCCCAGGGTTGGCACGTGTTGCTCGATGCAGCGGCCTTTGTGCCGACGAATAGGCTCGACCTGCGCGCGGTCATGCCTGACTTTGTGGCCATGTCTTTTTACAAGATGTTTGGCTACCCGACTGGTGTGGGGTGCCTGCTGGTGCGCAATGCCACACTCAAGGCGCTGCGCCGGCCATGGTATGGCGGCGGTACGGTCAACTTTGCCACTGTCAAAGGGTGCATGCATGTCTTGTCGAAAGGCGAAGCGGGTTTTGAAGACGGCACCCTGAACTACCTGGGCATCCCGGCGGTCGAAATTGGCCTGCGCCATCTGCAAACCGTGGGTATCGAGACCATTCAGGCCCGCGTCAATGCGCTGACCGACTGGCTTATCACGCAGCTCCTGGCGCTGGCACACAGTAATGGCCGACCCATGGTGCGGCTCTATGGCCCCGCCACCATGTCCATGCGTGGCGGCACGGTGACCATGAATTTTTACGACCCCAGCGGCCACCTGGTCGACTACCGTCGTGTCGAAGAACTGGCCGGTGAGGCCGGCATTTCGCTGCGCACCGGTTGCTTTTGCAACCCGGGCGCTGGCGAGTCCGCAGAAGATCTGAGTGAAGAGGACATGCGCGAGGGTGTTGCGCTGGTGGGTGACGAGATCAACCTGCCACGATTTTCACAGTTGATGCAGGCGCGCGGTGGCAAAAGCGCCGGCGCCATCCGTGTGTCCACCGGCATTGCCAGCAACTTTGCAGACGTGCAACGCTTTCTGGCGTTTGTGGCAGGATTCAAAGACCAGACCTCGCTGACGATTGGCAGCGTGTCGTTTGACATTGAGTCGTGCCGCGTGGTGCGTGACGGCGGCTGACGGGTCAAACCACGGCCTGGCTGAATTGCACGCGGTTGCGGCCCTGTTCCTTGGCTTGGTACATGGCCACATCAGCACGTTGAAAAACCGGTTCATGGGCGCTGTCGTGCTGTGAAAACAGCGTCAATCCAATGCTGGCCGAACAATGGTGCTCAATCACCTGCCCGGCACCTTCGGCATTCTTGAAGGCCAGCACATACGGTGCGGCCAGACTGGCGCGAATTTTTTCGGCAACTGCCGTGGCAAGCGCGGCCGATTCACTGGCCTGAGGGTGCAAGTCCACCAGCACCACGACAAATTCGTCGCCACCCAGGCGCGCCACGGTATCGACCTCGCGCACGCAGGCTTTCAGTCGTCGCGCCACCTCGATCAGCAGCAGGTCGCCCACCTCATGGCTGTGCTGGTCGTTCAGAGGTTTGAAGTTGTCCAGGTCGAGAAACATCAAAGCGCCAAAGCGTGCGCTGCGTTTGCAGGCGGTCAGGGCCTGGCTCAGGCGGTCGGTCAGCAAGCGGCGGTTGGGCAATTGCGTCAGCGGGTCAAAAAAAGCCAGTTGGCGCAGCTGTTGCTGCATGTGATAGCGCTCGGTGATGTCCTCAAACACCACATACGCCTGCACCAGCTGGCCGTTTTTGAACAGTGGCTCAGCACTGGCCAAAATCCAGACCTGTTCGCGCCCGGGCACGGCAATGCCCATCACCACATTGCGCACCGGTTGCCCGGTTGTCAGCGCCAATGTGATGGGGTGCTGCTCACCCGGAAAGTTGCTGCCATCTTCATGCACTGCATGCCAGCGCGGGTCCATCGAGGTCCGCCCCTGCAACTGAGCCAGTGTCAGACCCAGAATGCGCTGGGCTGCCGGGTTGGCAGCGGTGATCTGGCCGCTGGTGTTCTGGTACAAAACGCCGATGGGTGAGGTCTGGAACAGGGTGCGGAAAGTGTCCTCGCTGGTGACCAGTGCATCCTGAATACGCTTGCGCTCAATGGCCAGGCCAATCAGGCGGGCGGACTCGGCAACTGCTGCAAGCTCGCGCGTGCCCGGTGCATGGGCGCGGCGGCGGTAGCAGGAAATCGCCCCCAACACCGTGCCGTTTGAAGACAGGATGGGCTGGGACCAGAAGGCGTGCAATCTGGCCTGATCGGCCATGGCTCGGCAGTCAGGGCAATCCGGATGCAAGGCGATGTCGGTCACGATGACGCGCTCGGCACCCATGGCCACTGCTGCGCATGGGACGTGGCTTGGGCCTGGAGCGGCGGTGTCCAGCCAGTGCCTGAAGTGTGCCGGCAAGCTCGGCGCGGCACTGTGCTGCAAGCTTTGGCCGTCTTCGCTGAGCAGCGCAACACGGCAGCACATGCCCAGCTGCAGTTGCTCCAGACCGCCAACCACCACTTGCAGCAGCGCGGGTAAATCGTTGGTAGTGCTCAGCTGCTCCAGAATCTGGTTGCGAAACAGTTCCTCATGCTCGGCTTGTTTGGTTGAACTGATGTCGGTATGGGTGATGACCGCGCCGTTTTTACCGGCAATGCTCAGCGGCCTGACCATCATGGAGAACCAGCGATGCTGGTCAGGTGTGTGGCAAGGGTAGCCCAGACTGAATTCTGGCAGGCTGCCATCGAGCACGGCACGAATGCCCTCGCGCGCTTGCAAGGCGCTGGGGTCCAAGTGGTCGTCGGCCTGGGCGCAGACATGCAGGTAATTGGTACCCACGCAGGTGCGGGGTGCCGGCTGCCCTGCCTGCTGGCTGTTGTCCATGGCAAACTGGCGCCAATGCGCATTGACCGCCACAATGATGCCGTCATGGTCCAGCACTGCTACTTCGCCAGCGACCGAATCGAGAATGGTGGACTTGAACGCCTCGCTGTCTTTCAGCGACTGGTCTCGCTCGGCCAGGGTGTCGAGCATGGCATTGAATTGGCGACCGAGTTGCGCCGCTTCATCACTACCTTGCACCACAACCCGCAAGCCACTACCACCAGCATGCACCTGGTTGACCACCCGTGCGATCGCTGACAGGCGCCGCGTCAGCAGGCCAGCCACCAGCGCTGCCACGCCAATGCTCACCACCACCGCAATGGCGGTGTAAACCATGCCGCTGCGTGCCACTTGGTCCAAGCGCATTTGCAGCGAGTCACCCGCCAGCCCAGCGCGGGCCCAGCCAATCTGCCGCTCGTTGAGTTGCACCGGCAAGATCACATCGATCAACTGGCTGGCGCGGGTTTGCAGCACCGGCGCGTTGCTGCTGGGCAGATCGCTCATGTATTGCCCACGCCGTATTGGTTCGGTGTGCGCCAGCACCAGACCTTGCAGGTCCAGCACCATGGCGTAGCGCAAATCGGGGTAGTTGTTCAGGCCTTGCACAATTTCTTGCAGGCCCGCGACATCCCGTGTGGCCAGAGCGCTACTGCCTGACACCGCCATGCTGCGCACAATGGCCAACGCCTGCTCGGTCTGGTGCATGGCCACCACGTCTTGCTGGCGCCGGGTGGTGTCCCAGACAAACAGCGACATCAGCAGCGCCACCGTCAGCACCATGCCGCTCATCACCTGGCGGCGCAGACTGCCGGCCAACAGGTGCTGCAACCAGGCGAATTTCATGGCTGCGTCACCGGGCGCACCTCGGCCTCAAAGCGCTTGACGTAGTTGGCCACCACGTCGTAGCTGGCATCGTCGGCGGGGTGAAAAGCAGCGGTTTCCATGCTCCGCAACACTGCTTGCCCGGCTTTGGTTTGCGACAGGGCCAACAGACCACTCTGCACCTGCTGGGCAACATGGGTCGGCACATCGTTACGCACCATCACAGAGTTGTTGAGCAAGGGCGGGGTTTCCCAGATCAACTTGAGCTCGGCGGCTTCTTTGGGGTGGTTTTTTTGAAACAGGCGCCAGGGCGGCGGCCAGGTGGCACCCGCTGCAGACTGGCCCAAATAGACGTTCATGATGGCCGACTCTTGAGAGCCGACATACAGGTTGCGAACATCACGCGTGACCGACACCCCGTGGCTGTGCAAAAAGTACTGCGGCATGATGGCTGCCGCCAGCGCGGTGTGCGACGGGTAGCTCACTGCCTGGCCTTTGAGATCCGCCGGGTTGCGAATGGTGCTGTCTTTGCGCACGATGAAGATGCCCTTGAAATCCTGTGCATCACCGGCCATGGCAATCACCCGGTAGCCGTGCTTCATGGCCTGCAGGGTTTGCCAGGGGTTGGGAAGTAAAAAGGCCGGCGTGCGCTGGGCATATTTGTTTTCAAAGGCCTGATAGTCTTGCGAGGCTTCAAGCTCAAGACGCACCGCGTTGAGCTGGGCGTTCAGGTGGTCAATCATCGGCTGGTAGGCTGCTGCCAGCATCTGCGGGTTGTGCAGCGGGTGCACCGCAAAGCGCAACACGGGCACCTGGCCTGGTGCTGGTTCCTGGCTGTACTGCAGCGGCTCGTCCTGCACGGCCGGTTTGCAGGCCAGCAGCACGGCCGTCAGTGCCACAGCCAGCCATTGACCAAAGTGATACAGCGTGTTCATTTGCTGCGGAGAATTGTTCGTCACACTTTAGCACTGTTCTTGCAGCGATCGCCGGCGAAATTTTGGGCCTTGGCCGGCGTTTGGGGAGGCCCGGCCTCTGGCAACCGGCTGCGTTGGTGCGCCTAAACCTGCTGCTTTCTCGGGGGTACTTGCTTGGGCAGCCAGCGGGCATCGGTGAACCTATTACCATCTTGCCGGCTGCAAGGTGGCAAACGGTTTGCTGAGTGCTCTTTGCGTGATGTGAATTTCATGGCTTTTAATGTTTGGAGACAGCAATATGACTTTGCCAGAACGCGACGGAGATGGCTACCTGACAGACATGAGCGAGTGGACCGAAGAGGTTGGTCGGGCTATGGCCGGGGCCGATGAATTTGAGCTTGACGACACCAAGTGGAATCAAATTTTGAAGGCCCGCGAGTACTACGAAGAATTTGGCAGCGTGCCGCCCATCCGCAAGTTTGCCAAGTACCTGGAAGTAGACCAATCCGTGGTGTTCAAACTCTGGATGACTGGCCCGATGAAGCCTATCACCAAGTATGGCGGCTTGCCCAAGCCAACTGGCTGCGTTTGAATCTGCTTGGCTGAGGTGAACGCTTGCTTATTCATGAAATTCACCCTTAGCCCTTATAGAGCAAGCGAAGCTAGCTATGTATTTACGAGAAATCCGGGACGAGGCATGCCCTAAAACATGGCTGACGCGACGCATGCCAAAGTGATGACTGGCCTGATCAGTTGCATGCTGTTTTTGGTTCCAGCCGCTTAGGCACGCCATCCAAAGCCCGTGTTGAGCCTGGAAGAAGGTTTTGTGCCAACGCAGGACTTGATGCCGTGGCCGTTGCAGATTGCCCATGGCTACCCGGTGGTGCGTGCCCAGGTGGGTGATGTGCAAGGTGTTTTCATGATCGACACTGGCACGCCCTGGGGTTTGCTGCCTAACAGTGCACGCGTCAAGATGCCTGATACCAGCTACGTGCTCACAGGCACAGCCGGATCGGGGCAGAAGTTTGACGTGAGCCGCGCCACGCATATGCCGACCCTTCGCATTCACGGCCAAAGCTGGGAACAGGTGCGCAATGTGCATGCGGCGGACCGGTCTTTCATCGAACAAGGAACCGGTAAGGGTCTCTACCTGGGATTTATCGGTGCCAATTTTCTGCAAGACACGGCGTTGGCGGCGGACCACGCCCGCCGCGTGGCGATACTGCAGCGCCTGCACCCAGACGCTGGCGCGCCACGGGTGGCTCTGCCGGCTGGGCAAATGAAGGTGTACGACGCTTTTTTGGGCGTCATCACCAACGCACCCAGCTACGACTGGCACTTGACCAACCTGCGCAACTACCTGCACCTGAGCCCCGACCCACGCAGACCCAAATCATCGACGACGACAGTACCCGGCGCGACACCGTGCGATAGCTGTCACCCAAGTTGTAGCTGCGCCAGCGATGCTGGCTGCCATCGTCCGTGGCACCAGCTTCTTCAAGTCCAGGCGGTCTGAGTTACACACCCTTGCAACGGCGGGTGCACAAAACAATCGCAAAAGTAGGTCATTGAGTTGACATCAAGCAAGTACACACTGCAGCAGAGTGATACTGCCTTGGCGGGCATGGCCTACCACACACGACTGTTCAATCAGCCGTCTTGGCGCTGGCTAAGATCGACGAAGCGGTTGGTGCGGTGTCGGCAAAGCGCCATTGCACTTTCAACATGAGGCTCTCACCGGTGCGCAGCAGCCGCAGGCCGGGAAGCCCCGGAATGTGAAAGGCGTCAATGGGATGGGTTACTGGTTCAAAACAAAAAGCGCTGATGACAGGTGAGCGATACAACAGGCACACACCATCGGTTTGTCCACGCGCCAGAATGTCTGGTACCTGGATCGTCAAGGCCAACTGGCGATCAGGCCAGTCAATGCGCGCCTGGCCCGACCAACCGGTATAGGCGTTGTCGATCAACGAGCCATTGACACTCATGCCGCCACGCGGATCCCAACCGTCTGGCAACTCGGCGGTGTGCTTAGCGGGTAAGGAATCGTGGCCGCTCAGCCAAACACCTTGCACCGATGTCGTCAAACGCGTATCGGCCGAACGCGGAAAAAACGGGTGCTGGCCCAGTCCGTAGGGTAGTGGCTGAATGCCAGTATGGGTGACCTTCAGTGTTTGATCCATGCCACCCTTGAGCAGCTCAAAGCGCTGCAGTGCCGTATAGACATAGGGGTTGCCGTCAAAAGCCTGCGAGTCCAGTGTCATTTCCACCGTGTTTTCCTGGGGCTGGTTTAGCGTCCAGCGTTGCAGCCAGCCGTCGCCATGGATCGGATAGGGCTCTCCGTCCCGGTTGGGTGCCATCGGGTAAAACACACCGTCGAACTCAAATCCGCCAGCGCTGATGCGGTTGGACCAGGGCACAAGTGGAAATGAGGCCAGGGTGTAGCGGTCGGTGCTCCCAGCCCAGGGGCGCCAAAGGTCTAACTTGTCATTGTTTCGGTTCAACTGCCAGGCGGCCACCCCCCCGCCAAGGCTGGGTAGCAGCCCTAGGCGTTGATCGGCGTGGTGTAGCCAGAAAATCGGGTGTGTCGAAGTTGTCATGGGGGTGTTCAAAAATGGGGACCAGCCAAATCTCACAAACATGGGCGATAGACAGCCCTGAACTGCTCATATCGCGGCATCAACACTTGCTGCTCGGCCTGATCGGGTGTGTAGATTGCCTCGACCGCTGGTGTCCGACACACGGCATCAGGGGCGGCACCGGTGGCCAGCCAGCCCAGGCGTGCCGCACCCAGTGCACCGCCGACAGCGGAACTGGCATGGGTGACGATCTCGATGTTCAAGGCTGAGGCCAGTTGTTGCGCCCACATGGCGCTTCTGGAGCCGCCGCCCACCAATGACAAACGCTGCACTGTGCTGCCAGCTGCCTTCAGCGCGGCCAGACCGTCGTTCAGGCCAAACGTCACCCCCTCGATCACTGAATAACCCAGCCGGGCGTTGTCGGTCTCAAAGTTCAGGCCATGAAAACTGCCACGCACATGGGCATCGTTGTGTGGTGTGCGCTCGCCTGCCAGGTAGGGCAAAAACAGCGGCGCGGCGGCGCGTTCGGCCAGCGTCAGCGCGGCCGCTTGGTTGGCCAGCGTGCCTTCGCTCGGTAATCCCAGCAGGTGGGTGACCCATTGCAGGGCACTCGCCGCCGACAGCATCACGCTCATCTGGTGCCATTGCCGGGGCATGGCATGGCAAAACGCGTGCGTGGCACTGGCAGCATTGGGTTGGTACGATGGCGTGACGACAAACAGCACCCCGCTGGTACCGAGCGACAAAAAGCCTTGCCCGGCCTGAACTGCCCCCATGCCCACAGCGCTGGCCGCGTTGTCGCCCGCACCACCGGCCACCACCACCCCTTTGGATAGGCCCAGCAGTTGGGCGACCTCGCCCGTCAGTGTGCCGCTGGCCTGACTGCCTTCCACCAAGCGCGGCATGTGCGCCTGAGTGAAACTGGTCAGCGCCAGCAGCTTGTCGGACCAGGCGCGCTGTTGCACATCAAGCCACAAGGTGCCGCTGGCGTCGGACATGTCGGTGACGTAGTCACCGGTCAACATCAGGCGCACATAATCCTTGGGCAGCAGCACTTTGGCGACCTGCTTGAACACCTCGGGTTCGTGGCGCGCAACCCAGCGCAATTTGGGTGCGGTGAAGCCGGGCATGGCCAGGCTGCCGCCCAGTTGGGCCAGTTCGGGCAGCTCGGCCATCATCTGTACGCATTCCTCGGAAGAGCGAGTGTCATTCCACAAAACGGCGGGCCGCAGCACGGTCACGGGCGTCAAGCAAAACCGCGCCGTGCATTTGCCCGGACAGGCCGATCGCGTGCACGGCGGCATATTCAGTTGGATGGGTTTTGCGCAACTCGGCCAGCGTGGCCTGGGTGGCGGTCCACCAGTCGTGCGGGTTCTGCTCACTGTGGCCCAGGCGAGGGCGCGAGACGCTGAGCACAGAGCCGGCCGAGCCGATGACGCGGTGTGAGGTGTCAAGCAGCAGGGCCTTGACTTCTGAGGTACCGATATCTATGCCAAGAAACATGGTGTTCTTTCCAAAAAAGCTTAGTGTGGTGAAGGTGTCGTGGGTGCTGTCCTTGCTGGGTTGACGGCGTACCCCGTCGGCGCTTGCAGCGGTCTGAGTTGGCGGTGCAGTACCAGCGCAGCAGCGCCTACGGCAGAGGCCAGTGAACCGTAGCGCGCCGGGCGCACTGGTGGCGCGGGCATGCGGGCGCTTGATGCGTAAGTTTTGAGGGTTTCCTCGGCGCGGGTGATCAGTGCTGGGTATTTGGCGCAGGAGGGACCGCCAACAACCAGCACACTGGGGTCAAACGAGGTCCACAGGTTGGCCAGCACCACACCCAGGTAGTTACCGCCGCTGATGGGGTCAACCAGTTTGGCCAGGGTGCGTGCGCCAAAAAAGGTTTCGGCACAGCCGCGCCGCCCGCAGGAGCACAAGGGCCCGTCAATCTGCAAAATGCAGTGACCAATTTCGCCAGCTCCCCCATATTGGCCTGTAAACAGGCGGTCGTTGAGCACGATGCCGGCACCAACACCCACATCGCAGGTGACAAAGATCAGTGAATCACTCATCGGGCCATTCACAAACTCGTACTCGCTCAGGGCGGCAGTGTCGGCCTCGTTTTGCACATAGACCGGCATGGGCGGCAAGTTGACCTGCGCCAGCGCACGGGTGAACAGTGGCCAAAAGTCCACATCCCACCAGCCTAGGTTGGCTGCGAACTGCACTTTGCCGGTGGTCTCGTCAAACGCGCCTGGTAGCCCCACGCCCAGGCCAGTCAACTGCAGACCCCACGACGCTAGCAACTCATGCGCGCGGGCGACCAAGCCTGCAATTTGTTGGCACACTGCCTCGGGCTGCTGGCTGAGCATGAGCTCTTCGACTGACCAGAGGATCTTGCCGACCAGGCTGACACAGGCCACGCGTAGCACATCCACTGCCACCTCGACGCCAACCAGTGCACGGGTTCGACCATCAATTTGCAGTGGGGTCGAAGGGCGGCCTGCGCCCTTGGTATTGATGCTGTCGCTCTCGGCCAGCCAGGCTTCATCAATCAACTCCCGCACCAGCAAGCTGACAGTGGATTTGGTCAATCCACTCTCCTGGGCCAATTGTGCGCGTGACAGGCCAGGCTGGACGCGTAGCAGGCGCAACAGAACGCTGCGGTTGATCCGTTTGACGAGGGGCTGGTCGCCAGTGGTGTTCATGGTCTTCCCAGGCCCGCAGCGTGTTTTGACAAAAGGCCTGTTTGCCAATTAGTTTTCATAGTGAACTATTTTCTTCATCGTTCCGATTCTAGATACTAGGGTTTACCCTTGCCATGCTGTTTTTTTGGTCATAACTTGTTAATTTCTTGGCCTTTTGCTTGAAAAAACGACATCTTACGATTGAAAAGTACAGCTAAAGGCTGAATGTCGTGCAATTTTTAGTTCAGAAGGTGATTCCTCTAAACATTAGATATTAGGGTTTACCCCTATATTTTTCGGCATCAGAAAAAATAAAATTAATTCACCAATCAAACTAATTCTGATTGATGCGTCATTCTGATCAACACAGACGCTTTTGTTAAAAATTGCACGACGTCGTTCCCAGGCGTCTGGCAGATGGTTAAACTTCTGGAGACATAACATGGCAACCTATTTCAAAGAAATCGCACCAATTCGTTTTGAAGGTGCAGACAGCAAGAACGCGCTGGCGTTCCGGCATTACAACCCCGAGCAGATGGTGCTCGGCAAGACCATGAAGGAGCAGTTGCGTTTTGCCGTTTGCTATTGGCACAGTTTCTGTTCCACCGGGTCGGACCCGTTTGGTGGCAGCACTTTTGTGCGGTCCTGGTTTGAAGGCGGCACTCCGTTGGAATTGGCAGAGAAAAAAGCCGAGGAGTCTTTTGACTTCTTCAGCAAGCTGGGTGCCCCTTTCTACTGTTTCCATGACCGCGATGTGGCACCTGAAGGCAACACACCCCAAGAGAGTCGCAACTACTTCTTGCACATGGTAGACGTTCTGGCGAAGCACCAGGAACGCACCGGCATGAAACTGCTTTGGGGCACTGCCAATTTGTTCAGCCATCGGCGATTTATGTCTGGCGCTGCGTCGAACCCCAACCCCGAGGTGTTTGCCATGTCAGCCGCGCAGGTGCGTGATGCGATGAACGCCACACTCAAGCTCGGCGGAGAAAACTATGTGCTGTGGGGCGGGCGCGAAGGGTACGAGACCCTGCTCAACACCAACATGGGGCAAGAGTTTGACCAGATGGCCCGTTTCCTCAACATGGTGGTGGAGCACAAACACAAGATTGGTTTCAAGGGTGCCATCTTGATCGAACCCAAACCCAAAGAGCCATCCAAGCATCAATACGATTTTGACACTGCCACCGTCTATGGCTTACTGGTTCGGGCCGGACTGGAAAAAGAAGTGCAGGTCAACATCGAGGCCAACCATGCCACGCTGGCCGGTCACAGTTTTGAGCACGAAGTAGCCACCGCTTTGGCGTTGGGCATCTTTGGCAGCCTCGACATGAACCGGGGTGATTCGCAACTAGGCTGGGACACTGACCAATTTCCCAATAGTGTGCCTGATCTGGCACACACCCTGTATCTCATCCTACAGGCTGGGGGCTTCAAGTCTGGCGGTTGTAACTTTGACGCCAAGGTGCGCCGCCAGTCACTGGACCCGGCTGACCTGTTCCACGGTCACATTGGTGGCATGGATGTGTGTGCTAGAGCGTTGCTGGCAGTCGAAAAAATGATTCAGGACGGTCAGTTGGCTGATGTTGTGGCCAAGCGTTACGCCGGGTGGAGCCAACCATGGGCGCAAGACGTGCTGGCTGGCAAAACCAGTCTGGACGCCTTAGCCGACAAAGTTTTGCAGGACAACCGGGATGTGATGCCCGTCTCTGGTCAGCAAGAATATCTGGAGAACTTGGTGAACCGTTTCGTTTGATTCAGTGGATCCTGCCAGAAATGCAGGCATAGTTTGACCTTGTAGACGTGATTTTGATGTGCAAATTTTTAACAGGAGAATGAAATGAGAAAGTATGTTTTTACCTTGACATTGATCGCCGCCGCCATCGGCCTGACCGCTTGCGGCAAAAAGGAAGAGGCCCCCGTGGCGGCACCGGCAGCGCCCGTGTCCGCGCCTGCGCCCGTGATCCTGGTGGGTTTGGCCATTCCTGAGACGCACGTTGAGCGTTGGGTGGGTGATGCCGAGTTCATGAAAAAAGATCTTGAAGCCATGGGCTACAAGGTCGATGTTGCTTTTGCTGATGGTGATCAATCCAAACAGAACAAGCAAATTGAAGACATGGTCACCAAAGGTGCCAAAGCCATTGTGGTGGGCTCTGTGACCGAGGCAGCAGCCCAGGCCGTCGAATCCGCAAAAAAGGCGGGCGTTCCGGTCATTTCTTATGACCGTCTGATCACCGGCACGGATGCCTACGACTACTACCTGACTTTTGACAACTTCAAGGTGGGTCAACTGCAGGGACAGGCCATTAAAGACGGATTGGCTCTGGACGCTGCCAAAGGTAAAAATATCACGCTGTTTGCTGGCTCGCCCACCGACAACAACGCGCGCTTTTTCTTTGACGGTGCCATGGATGTCCTGAAACCCTATGTGACCAGCGGTGCCTTGAAAATTTGCGGTCCGGCTCCCACCAATTCCGCAGATGCCACCTGGTCAAAGATCACCACAGAAGGCTGGGCGGCTGACAAGGCCAAGGCACGCATGGAAACTCTGTTGTCTGGTGCTTGCAAATCCGTCAAACTGGATGCGGTGCTGGCACCCAACGACACACTTGCGCGGTCGATCATTGGTGCGCTGGAACAGGACGGCAAGTACAAGACATTGCCTTTGATCACAGGTCAAGATGGCGAGTTGTTGTCGGCCAAGTGGATCATGGAAGGTAAACAAACCATGACCGTCTTTAAGGACACCCGGGTGCTGGCCAAGGGGACGGCTCAAGCGGTTAACAGCATCGTCAAGGGTGCTGAGCCTGCACTGACTGTGAAGGCCCGCGTGGACACCACCACCTACAACACGGGCAAGAAGGTCGTGAAGTCTTTCTTGTTGGAGCCTGTGGCTGTGACCAAGGACAACCTGACCAAAGAACTGGTTGACAGCGGTTTCTACACAGCAGATGCCGTGGCCAAAGGAACCAAATAGTCTGGTCAACGGTTGTTAGAGGCGGCTGCGTCTTGTGCAAGCAAGGCGCAGTTGCAAGTTCCCTAACTTCAATGAGTACCGCGTTTGTAGCAATAGTCGTTTGACTCCGGTCAGCGACGGTTGGGTGAATGTGACTCCTGCCTGCCATCGACTTGACCGCCAAGAAGGCAACCATGGACAATATCTTAGACATCAAGGGTATGCGCAAAACCTTCGGACCAGTGGTTGCGCTGGAGTGTGTGGACATGCAGGTCACACGCGCCAAAATTCACTTCATCGTGGGTGAAAACGGGGCTGGCAAATCGACCATGATGAAAGTTCTCAGCGGGGTCTACCCCTACGGCAGCTACGAGGGACAGGTACTGTACGAAGGCCAGGAATGCAAATACAAGACCCTCAAGGAAAGCGAAAACGAGGGCATCGTCATCATCCATCAGGAACTGGCACTGTCGCCTTATCTGTCTATCTACGAAAACCTTTTTCTGGGCAACGAGCGCAAAAAGGGTTGGCTGATCGATTGGGAAAAGACTTACATCGATGCCAAAGCCGTGATGGAGAAAGTGGGGGTGCACGAAGATTTGGCGACCCCTGTCAACAAACTCTCGGTTGCCAAGCAACAGTTGCTTGAGATCGGCAAGGCGCTGTCAAAAAACGCCAAGTTGCTCATTCTGGATGAACCAACGTCTTCCTTGAACGAAGACGACAGCGGCAATCTGCTTCGTTTATTGCTCAGCCTGAAAGAGCAAGGTGTGACGGTCATCATGATTTCACACAAACTCAACGAAGTGATGGCCATTGCCGATGAGATCACCATCATCCGCGACGGCCAGACGGTAGAGCGGGTCGACATGCAAGTCAACCGGGTGGACGTCAATTACATCGTCAAATGCATGGTGGGGCGTGAACTGACATCCATGTACCCGGCGCGTGAGCCGCACATTGGGGAACCGATCCTTAAACTGAGCAATCTGACGGTCAAACACGCTGTATTTCATGATCGCGTGATCATTGACAACGCTTCCATGGAAGTGCGCCGGGGTGAAATTGTGGGTCTGGCTGGGTTGGTTGGATCAGGTCGCACGGAATTGATGCTGACTGTCTTTGGTCGCTCCCTGAGCCCTAACGTGGAAGGGGATATCTGGTTTGATGGGCGTACCGTGGTCTTTAAAAGTGCCAAGCAAGCCATTGGCAATCAGATGATTTATGTCTCGGAAGACCGCAAGGACCTGGGGCTGATCCTGATCCAGTCTATCAAGAACAACTCCACCTATTCTTCGCTGCCCCGGCTGTCCAGGTACAACCTTATTGACAAGTACAAGGAAATCGAGGAAAGCGAGAAATACCGCACCGCGCTGCGCATCAAGACCCCCAATATCGATCAGGTTGTGGGCAACTTGAGTGGCGGCAATCAGCAAAAAGTGGTGCTGGCCAGGTGCCTGATGGCGCAGCCCAAACTGCTGATCATTGATGAACCCACGCGGGGTATTGACGTGGGTGCCAAAAACGAAATCTACAAAATCATGAACGATTTTGTCGCCAGGGGCAACAGCATCATCATGATTTCGTCAGAACTGCCCGAAGTGCTTGGCATGACGGACCGCGTTTATGTGATGGACAAGGGGCGCATCAAGGGTGAACTCAAAACCTCAGAAGCCAGCCAGGAAGCCATCATGAGGCTGGCAGTGGCATAGGTTTGTCCGGTGCCAATCGGACACGATCAACACAAACAATTCACGCAAAATACCATCATGTTAAAAATCATCAAACAAAACCAGAAGTTTTTCTCGATGTATCTGGTTTTGCTGCTTATCTTCACAGCTTTCGGGTTCATGACAGATTTTGTCAACTTCACCCCGCGCAATATCACCAATCTGGTCATTCAAAACAGCTACATCCTGGTGCTGGCAATCGGGATGGTGCTGGTCATCATCACCGGCAAGATTGACTTGTCAGTGGGGGCGACGGTGGCGTTTACTGGCGCCATGGCGGCCATCGTTTACAACGCAACCAATGGCAGCATGTTGTTGTCGCTGGTGGCCGCGCTTCTGGCGGGAGCGGCCATTGGTGCCTTTCAAGGGTATTGGATATCGTATTTGAAGGTGCCTGCCTTCATCGTGACTTTGGCGGGCATGTTAGGTTTTCGAGGCTTGACCTATGTGCTCACCAGCATCAAGCCGGTCGGGTTGATGGACGACAACTTCAAGAAAATCGCCAGTGGTTTCATCGAGCCGACTTTTATAGACGGCAAGGTGCTGGCACTGGTGGTTGGGGTGGTGTTTTTGGTCATCATGCTGGTGATGGACATCCAGAACCGCAGAACACGCTCGCGGTTGGGTTTTGAGGTGTTGCCCAAGTCGCTGTTTGTGGTCAAGAATCTGTTCATCAGCGGCATCATTTTCTGGGTATTCCACAAGTTTTCACTGGACCGGGGTATTCCGATTGTGATTGTCATCATCGGCCTGATGGTGATTGCCTTCACTTTCATGATGAACAACACGGTGTTTGGCCGCAGCATTTATGCCATAGGTGGCAATGCCAAGTCGGCCAAGCTCTCGGGCATCAATGCCGAGCGGGTCGAGTTTTATGTGTTTGTCATCATGGGCGTCATGGCCGGCATTTCTGGCATGATCTTCACCGCCTACATGAACCAGGCGATGCCACAAGCTGGCAACATGTTTGAGTTGGATGCCATTTCCGCGGTGTTCATTGGTGGGGCCAGTGCCACCGGTGGTGTCGGCACCATTGTGGGCTCCGTCATTGGTGGCCTGGTCATGGGGGTGATCAACAACGGCATGTCGCTCATGAACATGGGTGCCGAATACCAACTGGTGGTCAAGGCCATGGTCTTGCTGCTCGCAGTCTGGTATGACCTGCAAAACAACAAGAAGTCGGCTTAGGGTTCGTCCGGAAATAAGTTGTGCAATTGGCCGTTGGATTTGGGATGCAGAGCTAACCTTGCAATCGTTCGCACGACCAACTTTGTCCAGTTTATTCTCGCTTGACCATTGAGCTATATCTCGACTGCCGTCGCCGCTGGCAGACAGAAATATCTTGAACGGTCAGGCCAGCCGCCAGGCCGCCAGCGAGGCGACTGCCGCGCTGGCACCGATGTCGGGATGGATGGTCAGCTCAAGCACCGTGACGGCCGGGAGTTCGACACGATGGTCTTCGAGCTCGGAGGTGGCACCTTCAGGACTGAAATTCCACTGCTGCCGCACCACGTCGTGAAAGGTCCGTCCGCCATCGGGCGACCAGCGCAGCACATATTCTTGGGTGCGCTGCATGCCACTTTCGGCAAAATGCAACCAGATGCGCCGCAGCGCCTGCGGCTCGGCAAATAGCAGCCGGATGGTTTGTGTTCCGGCGCCTGCCGCACGCCAGCCCGATGCCTGACCGGGCAGCAGGGCCGCTTCAATCGGATAAGCCACATCTTCTGATGTGATCTCCACTTCAGCCAGCGCGTCCAGATTGAGCCAGTTGTCAAGTGGCTCGGCATCTGACCGAGCCGCCGGGATGATTCGTTTGCGCATCTCAATTCCTTTAAAAAATCAACGTTGAAAAACCGGGGTTGACGGCGGCCAGGTGGTTTGCGGCATGCAGGCACTCGCTTGCCACAAACTGCACCCGACGGTTGCCGTCCATCGGGGGATGAAACAGATGAAACCACGCCACCGATAGTCATTGCCGTCCAGTGGCTGCAGTCAATGGCCTGGAGAAATCGTGATTTTTCAAGCATTTTTTGCCTCTGGCCCTTGATGGTATTGCCTGAATAGCTACTTATTTTATAGTATTTTGACAACCCTGGACGGGCATGGCACCGATGTCTGGTTGGCAATCCGCGTGGCTCAGACCATTAACAGCCCGGAAATTGGCAGTCGGCCCCGGCCAGAAACTGGTGCGGTCTGCCGGGGCAATACAATAATTTGTTCATTTACCCCTAGAAAATACCTATGCAACCTGTCAATAAACCGGCCAATAAACCCGCCAATCCCAATTTTTCATCAGGCCCCTGTGCCAAGCATCCTGGCTATGACGTGAGCCAGCTCCAGCTCGACACGCTCGGTCGTTCGCACCGTTCCGCCCTGGGCAAAAAGGCCCTCGGGCTGGCCTGCACCGAAACCGCGCGCCTGCTGGGCCTGCCCGAAGGCTACCGGGTGGCGGTGGTGCCAGGCTCCGATACCGGCGCTGTGGAAATGGCGATGTGGTCGCTGCTGGGCCAGCGCGGCGTCGATGTGCTGGAGTGGGAGTCGTTCAGCGCCGGCTGGGTTACCGACATTGTCAAGCAGCTCAAGCTGCCCAACGTCAATGTGCGCAAGGCGGGCTACGGCGACATCGTCGATTTCGCCGAGGTCGATTTCGCCAACGACGTGGTGTTTGTCTGGAACGGCACGACGTCGGGCGTCAAGGTGCCCAATGGCGACTGGATTCCGGCTGACCGCGCGGGTCTGACCCTGTGTGATGCCACCTCGGCCGTATTTGCCATGGACATGCCCTGGGACAAGCTCGATGTGGTGACCTTTTCATGGCAAAAGGTGCTCGGTGGCGAGGGTGCCCACGGCATGCTGATTCTTGGCCCGCGTGCCGTGGCCCGCCTGGAAACCTACAACCCGCCGTGGCCGATGCCCAAGGTGTTTCGCATGAAATCGGGCGGCAAGCTCAGTGAAGGCCTGTTCAAGGGCGAGACCATCAACACCCCCTCCATGCTGTGTGTGGCGGATTATCTGGATGCACTCAAATGGGTCGAAAGCATTGGCGGTGTCAAGGGCAGCATTGCCCGCAGCGAAGCCAACCTGCAGGTGATTGAAGGTTTTGTCGCAGCCAACGACTGGATTTCATTTTTGGCCAAGAACCCGGCCACGCGCTCCAACACCAGCGTCTGTCTGACCCTGGCCGCTACTGAAGAACAGGTCAAAAAAATGGTCAAGCTGCTCGATGCTGAAGGCGTGGCTTATGACCTGGGTGCCTATAAAGATGCGCCAGCCGGGCTGCGCATCTGGTGCGGTGCCACCGTCGAGTCGTCTGATTTGCAGGCGCTGATGCCCTGGCTGACCTGGGCCTACCAGCAAGTCACCACCGCCTGAAAGGCCAGCATGTACAAAGTCAGAACTTACAACCAGATTTCGGTCAAGGGCCTGGATCGTTTTCCACGCCAGTCTTATGAAGTCGGCAGCGACATCGGCAGCCCCGATGCCTTTTTGATCCGCAGCCAGAAACTCCAGGGCATCGAGGTGCCCAAATCTTTGCTGGCGGTGGCCCGCGCCGGTGCCGGTGTCAACAATGTGCCGGTCGAGCAGTACAGCAAGCAGGGCATCGTGGTGTTCAACACGCCCGGAGCCAATGCCAATGCCGTCAAGGAACTGGTGATGGCCGGTATGTTGCTGGCCACGCGCGGCATTTTGCCGGGCATTGCCTACGTCAACTCGCTGACCAGCATGACGGATGCCGCCGAGATGGCAGCACTGCTGGAGAAAGAAAAATCCCGCTTTGCCGGCGGCGAAATCAAGGGCAAAACGCTGGGCATTGTCGGCCTGGGGGCGATTGGCTCGATGGTCGCCGAAATGGCGCTGGCAATGGGCCTGAAGGTGGTCGGCTTTGATCCGGCGCTCTCGATTGACGCCGCCTGGCGGCTGTCCAATGAAGTCAGCCGCATGGAAAATCTGCAGTCCTTGCTGGCCCGCTCCGACTACATCTCGCTGCATGTGCCGGCCATGACCGCAACCCGCCACCTGATCAACGCCGATGCGCTGGCGATGGTCAAGCCCGGTGCCGTGCTGCTGAACTTTGCGCGTGAAACGATTGTTGATTCAGCCGCCGTGCTGGGCAGTCTGGCACAGGGCAAGCTGGGCAAATATGTCTGCGACTTTCCCGAACCGGCCCTGCTCAACCACCCCCAGGTGATCGCCATGCCGCACATTGGTGCCAGCACCGAAGAGTCGGAAGAAAATTGCGCGGTAATGGCTGCCAACGAACTCATGGACTACCTGGAAAACGGCAACATCGTCAACTCGGTGAACTATCCGGCAGTCAGCATGGCGCGCACTGACGGCCTGACCCGCATCACGTTTTCCAACAACAACGTCTCGGGCGTGCTGGGGCAGGTGCTGTCGGTGCTGGCCGGCAACAAGGTCAACGTCATCGACATGATGAACAAGAGCCGGGGCGAACTGGCCTTTAATTTGATTGACGTTGAACGCCAGCCCGCAGACGATGTGATGGCGGCAATTGCAGCCGTAGAAAACGTCATCCGGGTGCGGGTGATTGGCTAGCGAGTGATCGGCCTGGGTCGAGTTTGTACTTGGCCCAGGTCGCGTCAGGCTTCACGATTTCATGTAATTTTGGCCTCCAGCCCTTAGCCCCAGCCCGCTGCACAAGTATTTTGTAACGACACAGTGCGCCCAAATTTGGCGAGCCAAATGTGCGTGTTATTTGTGGACAAGCCCTAAGCCTGCCAGATAAATTTTGATCCAAGGTGCCAAACGGGCATGGACGTGTTGAATGACGGCAAAATGCAGCCATGCAAACAGCCAGCATGATTCAACCAGACGCCACTGCCCGCGCGTGCTTGCCACCCGACGATGCCCTGCGGATCGAATTGCACAACGAGGTCCATGCCCGGCCGTCGGCCCGCATACGACTGCCGGCGCTGATCACCTATGTTGCCGTGCTCAATGGCGGCGTGAGGGTTGAGGCTGAGCGTGCTCATCTGAGTCAGTTGCCCACCCAGGGTACGCCGGTGTCAGATCAGCTGCAAGATAGTTTTTTGCGCTTGCGTGGCGAGGGTTTCACGTTGAAATGGGAGCGCCACACTGAGTTCACCCGTTATTCGATCATCCAGCCGCTGCCCAAGCCTGCCGCGCTGGGTGCCTCTGAGCCAGACCTGCTGACTGACCTGGCGGTGTCGCCAGACTGGCTGCGCCAGATTCCAGGGCGCACCGTGGCGGCAGTGCAGCTGGTCATGGTCAATGCGCCCTTGGAAGATGCGCGCGCCCTGATGGCGCAAGCCATCACCTGGCTGGGCGGGAACACTGTGGTGGCGTCGCTGATGGGCAGCAACGCCGCCAGTGCGCCGGTATCTGGCGCGGACGGGCCACACCTTCAGGGTTACGCGCACCCGCTGGGGCACTCGTGGGCCCTGACTCAGTTTCAGTTGCAAAAGGATGGCTTTGAGCGCATGTTGGTGATCGCGCCAGAAGGCACCAGTCAAACCCGTGCAGGCCGCGTTGCCGGGCGCCTGCTAGAACTTGAAACCTACCGCCTGATGGCCTTGCGCGGCCTGCCTGTGGCCAAAGCGCTGGGGCCCTGGCTGGCGCAGGCTGAGAACGACCTGGCCAGCATCACCGCACGGCTGGAACACAAAAGCGCGTCCGACCAGGAACTGCTCGACACCCTGGTTGCGCTAGCGGCCAGTGTGGAGCGCGCCACAGCCGAGAATGTGTACCGTTTTTCAGCCACCCGGGCCTATTACACACTGGTGGGTCAACGCATTACTGAGCTGCGTGAAAAAGCCATTCCGGGCACGCAAACCATGGGTGAATTCATGCAGCGCCGCCTGTCACCCGCCATGGCCACGGTGGCAGCCACCCATCAGCGCATGACGTCGCTGTCTGAACGGGTCGCGCGCACCAGTGACTTGTTGCGCACTCGGGTCGACATTGCCACTGAAGTGCAAAACCAGCAGTTGTTGGAAAAGCTCACGCGCGGCCAAGAGCTGCAACTGCGCCTGCAAAGCACGGTAGAAGGCCTCTCAATTGCTGCGATCACTTATTACGTGATCAGTCTGTTGCTGTATGGAGGCAAAGCCCTGAAATCAGCCGGTGTGCCCATCAACCCCGAGATCGTGGCGGGGGCCTTGGTTCCGGTGGTTTTGTGGGTGGTGTGGCGCACCACGCAGAAGATTCACGCCAGGCTTCATACCGCCCATTGATGAGCTTTTTAAATTTGTAACGAATCAGGGTCTAGCCCTTTATTTATAAGCGTGAGCTGCTATCTTTTTAAATGGCAAACATCCCTTTTCAACTGCCAACCAAGGAAACCCCATGAAAGCCTTTCAAGAATATTACCCAGAGAACCTGTCGCACTGCTACGGCTGTGGTGCCAAAAATGACCATGGTCATCGCATCAAGACATTTTGGGATGGCGATGAAACCGTGACGCGTTTCACGCCAGAGCCCTACCACACGGCGGTACCTGGTTATACCTATGGTGGCTTGCTGGCGTCGCTGATCGACTGCCACGGCACCGGCACGGCCGCCGCTGCCATGTACCGTGGCGCAGGCCGTGAGATGGACACTCTTCCAGCCTTTCGGTTTGTTACCGGATCACTTCATGTGGACTACCTCAAGCCCACTCCCATTTCAGCATCACTGGAAATCCGTGGTCGTGTCAAGGAAATCAAAGGCCGCAAGGTGGTGGTCGAGGCCACCGTGTATGCCGCTGGTGTTGCAACTGCCAAGGGCGAAATCGTGGCGATTCAAATGCCGGAGAATTTTGGCAGCTGAGCCAGAATGAATCTAATGGCGGCGAGCGGGCTGGTATCTGCGAGAAGAATGTTGCTGCCCACCTCTGGTTATCATGCATTCCACCGTCAAGGGGGGGGGGGGGGGGGGGGGGGGGGGGGGGGGGGGGGGGGGTCTGGACCTGTTTACCGAAGCACAGCAGAGCCAACAAGCGCACTGGTGTTTTGAGACGCGCTTGCCGCTGGCAGCCGGCCTCCAAACTGGGCTCGGAACTAGAATTGAACATCATCGAACTCGGCAAAGCCGACCGGCTGCACAGCGCCACCGCGCAAAGCCTGGCGGCCTGGGTGGCTTTTTTTGAACACTGGAGCGAGGAATCCGCCATGAATCAGTTGTCCTACCCACCGGTGCAACAAGCACTGAACATGCTCAAAGACCTCAGCGCCGACGCCGAAACCCAACACCGGGCCCTGGTGCGCGAACGCGCCCTGCACGATGAACGCACGCTGATCCAAGCGGCAGAGGAACGCGGGGAACAAAAAGGCAAGCTAGAAGGCAAGCTGGAGGCTTTGACCCAGATGGTTGCAAGTGGCATCCCACAAGCGCAGGCACGCTCCATTCTGGGTTTGTAAAAGTTCCCTATTGTGTCTGCGCTATTTATTTTGTATCTGCAAGTTCAATAGGGAATTGGGCTAGAGGCCAATTTCTTATAAATTGTTGGTTTGGCGACAGGCATCGGCATGATGGCTCAAAACGAATCCAGCGGCATAAAGGCCAGCACCTCGGCTGTTGCGGGATCAAGCAACACCGTCCAGAACGATTTGCGCCCGACCATTGGCAGGTAAACCAGCGCTTCAGCCGGGCGATCTGTCTGGGCCACCACACGGTCGATGGCCGCTGCCTGCAGGGCAAACCGGCGTTTGAGCTCGTCCACCGGCCGCGCAATCTTCAACAGGTCGGCCTTGCCCGCAGCATAGGACTGCCACAAACCTGGGCGAGCACCCAGTGGCAGGCCTTGCAGGGCGGCCATGGTGGCGTCCATGTTTTCCTGAGTGTTTTGAAAAGGGCGCAGCGACAACAGGGTTGGGCCCAGCAGTGGCATGGCGTCCACGCCGGGCGGTGTCTGGGTCAACTCCTCTGCCGCAATGTCAATGGCGTGCACCACCCGAAAACGGTCGATCTCAAACACCAGGTGCACCGGCCGGGCGACAAACACAGTCCATAAGCCATAGCCCAGCGCGCTGAGCTGGATCAGGGCCACGATCGCCAAATCACGTCGCAACTCGCGCCACGGCTTGGTGCGGTTGAAAATTGTCAGGGTGATCAGCGGCCCGAGGATGACATCAACTGTCACAACGATCAGAAACAGCTCACGCCCGCCCGAAATCTCGCGGTAAGGGTAGGGGTACCACAGGCCGAATACCAGCAGGGCAGCCAGCAGCGCAATCACTAGGCTGATGCAAAAGTGGATGCCGCTGGCTTTCAGGCGGTCTTTCCAGGATAGTGAGAACGATGTGCCCAAGAGTCCTCCACGTTCAGTAAAAACTATGCTAGCTATGCCAACCGTCGTTCATACCAATTCTAAATTGTGACGAAACAGCCAAATCACATGGCAACTTACAAACCGCACACTGAATACGCACCGACACATAACGCCTGGATTGCCTCGACGCAATTGCACTTAGGTAAACTCACTGCTCGTCAAACAATTCGGGCATAGTCCAATATGTTTGACATGATCCGCGCGTGAACCGACAGGAGTCAGTATTTTCGGCCTGCCCCATTTGAAGTCATGAAAATGAGTAGTCGGTAGACCATATCTTCAACTATTGCTTAAGGTTATCAAGATGCTAGGCTGGTTTGATTCAAAACAGGCTGAAGAATTTGGCAATGTGCTCGGTCAGTACTTGATCGATAGGATGTCGACTGATAAAAAATTGAGCGCTAGCAAGTTTGCAGCCAAGACTGAAAGTGTTCTGCTGAGGATGGAACTGCAAGTCAGATCATTCAAACAGAAGGAAAAGCTGAACTTTTACAAGACAGCAAAGCTTGTCAATGCGTTTCGTTGGAAGCTAAAAGACGCCGGCTACGACGAAGCTTTCATCGAGAAGTTGGTCGAATGGTTGCTTTCTCATACTTGATCCTCACGAAATTCAGTTGACTATGCTATTGATCAACGTCCTAAAAGATATCTTTACCCACCGCAAGAATTCAGATTTCAAAGGAAAATCTGAATATATCGTGGCCAACAACGGTAACCCCAAAGTACTCAATGTTGGAGGGGGAAGTAAATTGATACCAATTCCAAACCATTACGGCAACTGGGATCACATATTGCTAGACATTGATCCCGTGAGCAATGCCGATGTCATTCTGGACGCCCGCGACCTGACATCTTTTCCCACTAGCAGTTTTGACGCGGTCTATTGCTCACACAACCTAGAGCACTACTACCGACATGATGCAACCAAAGTTTTAGCTGGATTTTTACATGTGTTGAAGCCTGGCGGATTTGTTGAAATTCATGTTCCAGATATCCAGAGTGTCATGAGTCGGGTCATCAAGTCAAAGCTCGATATCAGTGACACCTTGTACCAGTCAAAAAATGGTCCCATTTCAGTTCACGATGTGATTTATGGCTGGGGTAAACAGATTGAAAGCTCTGGTGTGGACTTCTACGCCCACAAAGCTGGGTTTAGCCGGGTCACTCTTATTCAAGCACTGAAGCAAGCCGGGTTCTCTCATGTCAAGTGCAAAGCAAATGCAGAATCTTATGAATTGTCGGCATTCGCCTGCAAGGGCGATCCATGCGGTGATTTATTCGCCATCCTATAACGTATCCTGCTTGTTTCGACGCTGATCCTCGATGGTTGACATTTAAAAGGGAAACTGCATGTTGGATCGCTGGAGGGAGAGGCTGCTAAAGCGCCTGCTCAAAACACAAAACAAGCTGGCTGAGCTTGGGCCTGAGGACAATAACTTTGAGGTCTATCGTTCTGAAGGCAATGCAAGTGTCAGCGCAGAAAATTACGAAAAGGCAGAAATGGCCTATCGGAAGGCGTTTTCACTCCGCCCCACTGACACAGCAACACTGATTGGGCTGGGATTTGTTCTTAAAGAGTTGGGGCGACCAGCGGAGGCTCGAGTGTATCTGCGTCGCGCCATTTCGCTGGGGTCCGATGAAGCATGGCTTCACGAGCCACACTATCTGCTTGGACTGATTGAGGAGAACGAGGATGATTTGCCTGTGGCGATTGAGAATTTGTCTGCCGCATTGAAGTACAAGCCAGATTTTGAAATGGCTTACCGTGACTTGTGCCGGGTACTTTTTCTGGCCAAACGCCCCACAGAAGCGATGGTGGTAGTGAATGGAGGACTAACCCTGAATCCACGGAACCCAGACTTTCATTTTTATGCGGGGAACCTCCATTTCGAGGATGGTCAATTCCAGTTGGCAATCGAAAGTTATATGAAAGCATTGGAATATGGTGCGATCAATGCGACAGTTTATTTTTCGCTGGGCGTTGCCTATAGCCGCTTGGGCAATGACGCTATGGCGCTCGAAAATTTCAAGCATGCGCAAGCCCATGATCCGGGAATCGCTGAAGTACATTACCAATCGGGCCTCGCCTATTTGAATCAGGGCGACTTATTGCCCGCCATAGCAAACTTCGAAATGGCAGTGACTTTGAGCCCACTTTTGCTGAAATCTCATTCTGGCCTACTTTGTGCCCTGTGCATGAGTTCGGACAGTCCATTGGAACGATATCAGCAGGCGGCTTTGCAATACGACTTGCTGCTCCGGTCACAGGTGGGATCGATTTCTGCAGTGCGACATCATGGCCAGCAACGCCCGCTAAGAGTTGGATTTGTATCTGGCGACTTCAAAGCCCATCCCGTTAGTTTTTTTCTTGAAGGCATTTTGAAAGAAATAGATCCCAAACGACTATGTCTTATCGCATATTCAAATACCAGAAATGAAGACCACATTACTGCGCGAATGCGGGCGCTTTTTACGGAATGGTTTGACACAAATGAACTATCTGATGATGCCGCAGCAACTGTGATTGCCGCGCATCAAGTCGATATCCTCATTGACCTCGCCGGGCACACCGTTGAGCACCGATTGCCAATTTTCGCCAGACGACCAGCAAAAATTCAAGTGACCTGGTTGGGCTACTTCGCAAGTACTGGACTGAGTGCGATGGACTATATCTTGGTTGACGCCACAAGTGTTCCGGAACAGAGTACCGAGTTTTTCAGTGAAAAACGCTGGTATCTTCCTAACACTCGTTTGTGCATGACTCCGCCAGTAGCTACTGCTGAAACTGGAGTGTCGCCAACTCCTGCGCTTAAGAATGGTGTGGTAACTTTTGGGTCATTTCAGTCACTGACAAAGCTTAGTCTCAAAGTTCTGTCAGTCTGGGCTCGCGTCCTCAAAAAGGTACCAGGGGCCATGTTGCGTCTTCAAGTACCGCAGTTAGATGCTGCAAATCACAGAGTCGAACTTATGCGACGACTCGAACTGTCAGGTATCGGGTCACAAAGCGTTTCATTAATTTCGGGTACCCACTGGGAAGAATACCTTTCAGCGTACCAGTATGTTGACATTTTGCTGGATACCTTTCCGTTCAACGGGGGAACGACAACTGCAGAAGCGCTCTGGATGGGCGTACCTACTATCACAATCCGTGGCAATACCATGCTGTCACGCCAAGGTGCTGGCATGCTGGCCTGTGTTGGGCTGCATGACTGGATCGCTGAAGATGAAGATCAGTTCGTTTTGAAGGCCTCTCAGTTTGCCAGGGACGTGGACGGTTTGCAGCGTCTGCGTGCTGGGCTCCGCACCAAGGCCTTGGCTTCGCCGTTGTTTGATACTCGCCTTTTTGCCGAAAATTTGCAGGATGCGCTTGAGTCTATTTATCAGGTGAGCGCAGAACATGTTCAAGTGGCTTAAGCGACATAAATCGGAAAATCCGACTAACGTGGCAACAATCGCCAGCGACAAACAGTTGCTGATGCAACGCGGAAATATCGCCGTTTCACAAGACGATTTCCCGACCGCCCTGGACTGCTATCGCCTGGCGCTGGCCCTTGACCCGCTTGATGCAAAAGTCCGGGTAAACCTTGGCTTCGTGCTGATTCAATTGCTTCACTATGATGAAGCGCTCGATCAATTAACTAAAGCATTGGCTACCGATCCTAACGACGCTGACTGCCACTATTTGATCGGTGGCCTCAAAGAAAAAATCTTAGATTTAGACAACGCTGCTCGACACTTCAAGACTGCTTTTTTGCTCAAACCCGACTTTGAATTGGCGTGCCGGGATGCCAGCAGGGTTTTGGGTATGACCGGCCACATTCACGAAGCACGTGACCTGATTTTTGCCGGGTTACGCTTAAATCCTGGTTTTGCCGACTTGCATTTCTATCTAGGGAACCTGCACCTCGCAGATGAGCAATGGGATATGGCTTTGGAAAGCTATCAAGAGGCTATCGCGTTGGGCGCCGACTACTCAGCCTTGCATGGTTTTTTAGGGGGTCTGTTACTGCGCAAAAATCAGATAGTGTCGGCATGCTCCCACTTGGAACGAGCAATCGAACTTGAACCTAGCATCACAGAAGCACATCACGATTTAGGCGTGGTTTACCATCGCTTGGGCAAGATTGATAAGGCAATACAACAGCAGAGAATAGCCCTTTCGCAGGATCCGAATCTGCTCCATGCCCACAGTTGCCTGCTCTATGCACTAAGTATTTCGGACGCTTATTCTCCAGATCAATACTTGATCGAAGCCCGAAGTTTTGGTGAAGTCGCCAGTAGGCGGTTACGAGCAGCGGTAAAGCTTATCAAATCGCGGCAAAAGATCGATGGTCGTCAGCTTCGGATTGGAATGATGTCTGGCGACCTGCGTTGGCACGTGGTGGCCCGCTTTTTGGAGTGCGTTCTGGATCAACTTTTAGCTGCACCGGTTATTACCTATGCTTTCTCCAATAATGAAAAAAACGATGCCGTTACCCATCGACTGCAAAGGAAAGTCTCACATTGGCAAGATGTTTCTGCCTTGAATGATGATGAGGCCGAAAAGTTGATCAAGCAGTGTCAGTTGGACATATTGTTGGATCTTTCCGGCCATACTGCCGGCAACCGACTTGCACTGTTTGCACGTCGTGTGGCGCCGGTACAAGTCAGTTGGCTGGGCTATTGGGCCAGCACTGGTGTCAAAACCATGGACTACTTCATTGCAGATCGGGTTTCGGCACCATTGGCATTTCATAAGCACTTTACGGAAAAGGTCTGGTGTTTGCCAGAGACGCGGTTGTGTCTGTCTCCGCCAAGCGATGCTGGGGCATTTCCTGTGTCCTCGCTTCCGGCATTGACTGCAGGTCATTTGACGTTTGGCTGTTTCCAAACCCTTGCGAAGATTTCGGACACCGTTCTTCAAATTTGGTCACAAGTGATGGCGGCTGTTCCAGAATCCCGCCTGCGTTTTCAGTGTCGGCATCTAGACGCACCTTCAGCCCAAGAAGATCTATTGCTGCGGCTTGAACGTGTTGGCATCTCGGTTCAACGGGTCAGCTTGTACGGTGGTACCTCAAGCGATGCTTACTTGATGGCCCACAACCAAGTGGACATGATCCTTGACACCTTCCCTTACCCAGGGGGAACGACCACAGCTGATGCTCTTTGGATGGGAGTGCCAACACTGACGATGCTGGGAACCAGCCTTCTTGCCCGACAGGGTGCTAGCATGCTAAGTAGCGCCGGGCTGACAGATTGGGTTGCCAGCGATGTGGATGAATATATTGCTCGGGCAATTAGCCATGCTGGAGACCTCAAAGCCCTTGCGAGTTTGAGAAGCCAGTTACGTGGTCTGGTTTTGGCATCGCCCCTGTTTGATAGTGCACGATTTACGCGGCACTTGTTGACTGCTCTTTATGCCATGTCCCAACAACAGCGGCCACCAACGCTTCCCGTTGCCAAAGGCTGACTTGCCGGGACTATTATTCGGGAGGGACAATGCTTTTTAATACAGGATAGGTCTGCGATTTTTCATTCCAGACATCTTTGACGGCAACATAAAAACTCTCGCCGTACATGCCGCGAACAATCTTTAGCATTTCACGCGCTCCCTTTTCATCCCTGTTGAGCGCGAGAATCAGCGCGTAGCGCAACACCAGACCGCCGTGCGGAAAGCGCTGAACTGTTTGCCGCATGTCGTCGATCTGTATGTCTGACATTCCTGGCACAGGCTGCTGACGTGAAGCTCTCTGCAGGGCAGCCATCTGCGAAAGCAGCAGTATGTTGGGTTTTTCGTAGTCCAATGCCGTGGCCCCGACGCGCAAGTTTTCAAACCGAGTTATGCGCACGTCTTCTTCAATAAGAAAATACTCATAGATGAGATAAACACCGCCTGCAAGCCAAAAAACCAAGACCACGACTGCCGTGGTTCGGCGCAATTGCAAGACCTTAGCGCCTGGAGATGACCCTTCCACTGCTCCCATCATGAAGCCTGCCAGCACCAAAAAGTAGGCATACGCAAACGGAAACTCTACCAAACTATGAATGGTGAACGGCAACAGGCAGCCCATGGCATAACAAGCGTTGATACCCGTTGCCTTGTATGCACGGGTAAAAAACCAATAGGCACCCAGACCTATCAGGCCAATACCCAAAGGTATTCCGTTCCAGGCCAGCAGGTCAAGCAACACGTTGTGAGAGTAGGTAATGTATGAATTACCCGGGTAAACCAATGCGCCCTGCATCTGGGCGGTCGCGGTCTGGTTCCATCCATAACCCAGCCATGGAGCCTGCAACACACCCTCAAGAGTGCGCAACCAGATTTGTGTTCGTCCATTGGTGGTAAAAGAGTCTCCCTTTCTGACGACAGCAACAATTCTTGGTCAAGATAGGGGGATAACAGTGTCGCCATGACGAACATCACCATCCATATAAGAACCATCTTGCCTTGAATCCTGCTACTGGTCTGATGCTTTTTAACCCAGAAGAACACGGCAATCGTCAGCGTTCCAAGCATACCAACTCTGGAATGTGTCAGAACCAAGACTGCCGTCATAACGAAAATGCCAATGATGAAGGTAAATACACCAAATACTCGCCGCTCATAGGCGTATGCGTAGGCCATCACGCCTGTCAGCATGAGTGTTGCCATTTGATTGGGCTGCCCCAAATTTCCCATGGCTGGGTCGTCCACCGACGTCTGCGCTGCGTAAATACCTAGTGTGTATTCCACCTTCAGCCATTGCAACAAACCAATATAGGCGGACAGTAGTGCAACGATCCAGAGCACATGCATTAGGGTTTCAAAATGCCTTCCACGGCGCACAAAGTGGTAACCCAGAAAGATGGCGGTCGCCCATGCGGGCAGGTAATAGGTACCCAGAATGGCATCGCCTATGAAATGGCTGATGCCCAAGCCCCATTGAAACCAAGGGACAAGAGATAGACTGAGGACGAGTGCCGCCAGGTGCGGGTATTGGAATGTTTGTTGGGGTTGGGTGCATAGGACGCTACCGAACAGCAGGGCAACAGATGCCAGTGCCAGTGTTTCGGAGTGGAAGTTGAGCCATGGGTTGTAGTGATTGGGCAACAGCCAGCTTAGCCCAAACAGGCACCACCCAAGTGCCAACCATGTAGCGGGCTGAAATAAAAAAGCGCTCCCGAAAGAGCGCTTTGTTGGTTGCACGGATGTTTGCAAGAATCAGCCTTTGCAAGAACCAGGCAAAAACTTTAAGGGCATGGCATTGGCGGAGCTAGGTCCACACTTCCAGGATGTAATGGCCTTAGTGCCATCTCCAACCGCTAGGGCAGTGGCTCCAATGAACGGAGACAAATCGACTTTTGATCCATCGATTGCTGTGTCACCAAAGCCTGTGGCGGTCACTGTGATTACACCAAGGCTGCTTGTGGTCACGGTGCTCACATATTTGGATCCCGAGCCAGCAGTACTTTGTTCACATCCCCAACCATTGGCGGCGACAGACAAGGTTGTGCTGGTTGCAGCCTGCACTGCTTCTGTAATGGATGTGCGGCATGACGATGCCGCCAAAATCACTTCAGCCATCTTGGCTTTCTTGGTGTAGTCAGAATAAGCCGGCAAGGCTACTGCCGCCAAAATACCAATGATCGCCACAACGATCATCAACTCAATCAGGGTAAAACCCCGTTGAACGGAACGCTTCATGATTAGCTCCTTTAGGTTAAGAAATACAAGAACGAGACCGCTAAACAATCAGCAGTTTTCGTGCCAGTCATCTTATCGCGCTATTTGACACTTTCCAAGTAAATTTGATGGCTTTTCAAGTTGATTTACGACTTGGCTTGCCCAAGGCCCTGCACATTTTTGTCATTTTTGATTTTTTAGATGACATTTTTGTCAAGCCATCCACAACTGGAGCAGCAAATCAATGCCTGAAATGCCGCACGCCGCTAAACACCATGGCCACGCCGCGCTCGTTGGCGGCGTCGATCACCTCCTGGTCACGCATCGAGCCACCGGGCTGAATGATGCAGGTGGCCCGGCGTCTACGACCACGTCCAGGCCATCGCGAAACGGAAAAAACGCGTCGCTGGCCACCGCAGTGCCCACCTGGCTCTTCTGGCCGACACTCACCCCCACACCCTCGGTCATGTGCCATTGGCACTTCAACTACTTGCTTTCAAATTTGTAGCGATTCACGCCCGTCCAATAATGCGTTAAGGGCAATAACGTCGCAAATAGCCGAGATGGAGGCAGCCTGAAAGCCTGCAAAAAATTATGCCCCCATCGCCTGACGTGCTGCCCTAGCCAAGAACCCGCTGCGAGTCGCACCACTGGCACGCGCCGCCCGGTCAATGTCGTGCACCAGGCCCGCAGGCATCGAGATATTGATCCTCATGGGCTTGTGGTTGCTGCGCACGTCCAGGCGTGACACGTCCACGTCAATTAGCATCCATGCGCCGCCCGTGAAATCTGGTTTCGCCATCAGTTCATCAAGGCCGCTTGGTGTCGGCAAATCTACATCCTCACCGTCGCACCAGACCTCGACCGCCTCTTGCACCATGCGCGGCAAGTCCTGCAAATCATCAGCTGCAGAGAAGCAGCCGGGAAAGTCTGGCACCTCAACGCCGTGGGCATGGCTGTTGTCGCCAGGGTGAACGCAAACGGGGTACAGCATGATTGTTACTCTTTCCAAATCCATCCAGTTTGTCGGTAAATGCTTCGCAGGGTGCCGAGCGCGATGTCCTTGCGCGGGTGCGGAACCACCACATGGCCGGGTTTTGTAGGGTGCTTGAACTTTTCATGATCACCCTTGCCACCGGCACGAAACCACCCCTCAGAGGTCAATCGTTTGATCAGTTCCTTGCTTGTTATGGATAAATTTTACACACAATTACACAATTCAAGCCGCGTTTGAATCGTCGCTTAAGCCCAACGATGGCACCGGGGTCTGTTGACTAGAAAGAGCGCTATGCAAACTGTGACTGTTTCTGTCAAAGGGCAAGTGGTCGTCCCGACAGTGATCCTCATGGCGGTCAAACGCCAAAGAGTCCCCGCCAAAGCAGAAGATGGCTTTGGTATGCTGGTGTGCAAGAAGCCAGGGCAGCGGCGGTTGGCAGACTTTGATGTTACCGCAGCCATGCGCTTGGCTGCGAATACCGTTGCAAAGTTACGTTGTGGATGACATTGTTCAACCAAGCCCGCTAAAAGCGTCGTCAATCAATGCCTGAAATGCCGCACCCCGCTGAACACCATGGCCACACCGCGCTCGTTGGCAGCGTCTATGACCTCTTGGTCACGCATGGAGCCACCGGGCTGAATGATGCAGGTGGCACCGGCGTCCACCACCACGTCCAGACCATCGCGAAACGGAAAAAACGCGTCGCTGGCCACGGCTGTGCCCACCAGGCTCAAGCCTGCTGCCTGCGCCTTGATACTGGCAATGCGGGCCGAGTCCAGCCGGCTCATCTGGCCAGCACCCACGCCCATCGTCATGCCGCCCTTGCAAAACACAATGGCGTTGCTTTTGACGTATTTGCCCACTTTCCAGGCAAACAGCAGGTCTTGCAGTTGCTCGGGGCTGGGGTGCAGCTTGGTGACCACCTTGAGGTCGGACGGCTTTAACTCGTGGTTGTCTGCAGTCTGCATCAGCAGGCCCGAGCCCACGCGCTTCACATCCACGGCGTTGCGGCCCTGCTGCCAGGCCGTGGCACCACCGGGTGGCAGGGCGATTTTCAGGATGCGCACATTGACCTTGCTTTTGAATACCGCCAATGCCTCAGCAGTGAAGTCTGGGGCCATCAGCACTTCGACAAACTGCTTTGAAATTTGTAGCGCAGCACGCTCGTCCAGCAAGGAGTTAAGGGCAATTATTCCCCCGAATGCCGAGGTGGGGTCGGTCTGAAAGGCCTTGCTGTAGGCCTCTAGCGCATCCACACCCAGCGCCACGCCGCAGGGGTTGGCGTGTTTGACAATGACACAGGCAGCGCCAGCGCTTTGGTCAAAGCTTTTGACGCATTCCCAGGCAGCATCGGCGTCGGCAATGTTGTTGTAGCTGAGCTCTTTGCCTTGCAGCTGCACCGCGGTGACCAGCGCACCCGGGGCCGGGTACAGGTCCCGGTACAGCGCCGCGCTTTGGTGCGAGTTTTCGCCGTAGCGCAGGTCTTGCAGTTTGATGAAGTTGCTGTTGCTTTGGGCAGGAAACAGGCTTTGTGCGGGGCTGGGGTTGCCTTCTTCAAAGCTGAGCGACGACAAATAGTTGCTGATGGCGGCGTCATACTGGGCAATGCGGTTGTAGGCTGCCACCGACAGCGCAAACTTGGTTTTGAGGGTCAGTTGGCCGTCGGCTTTTAGCTCAACCAGCACCTGGGCGTATTGCGATGCGTCGGTGAGCACGCCCACGTCTTTCCAGTTTTTGGCGGCGCTGCGCACCATGGCCGGGCCACCGATATCGATGTTTTCAATGGCGTCGTCAAGCGTGCAGCCGGCCTTGGCCACGGTCGATTCAAACGGGTACAGGTTAACCACCAGCAGGTCGATGGTGTCGATGGCATAGGCCTTGAGGGCGGACATGTGCTCTGGCACCTCGCGGCGCGCCAGCAAGCCGGCGTGCACTTTGGGGTGCAGGGTTTTGACGCGACCGTCCAGCATCTCGGGGAAGCCGGTGGTTTGCGCTACCTGCGTTACCGGCAGCCCCTGGTCGGCCAGCAGCTTGGCGGTACCTCCGGTTGAAATCAGTTGGACGCCGAGCGCGTGCAGGGCCTGGGCCAGTTCAACAATGCCGGTTTTGTCTGAGACGGATAAAAGTGCGTTCATGGTGTGTGGGGTTCAAGGTGGGGCAAGTTTGGCGATTCAGGCAATCAGCTTGTGCTCAAGCAGCTTCTTGCGCAGGGTGTTGCGGTTCAGCCCCAGCCATTGTGCGGCCTTGGACTGGTTGTGCTCGGTGTGCTGCATGACCACTTCAAGCAGGGGTTTTTCGACCGCGCAGATTAGCATGTTGTACATGCGATCAGGCTCGCTGGAGCCTAAGTCGCTCAGGTAGCCTTCAAGGTTGGCGCGAACGCATTCGGCGATGTGTGTGGGTTTCATGTCAAAGAGTCTCCAGCTCGTGGTGCTTGTTATTCAAGGCATTTTCAATTGCGCAATCAGGCAAACGGTCCATGCATAGGTTCAGTTCATCAAAATAATCGGCCACCGACTGATGTTGCAGGCGGCAGTCGTCCAGGGTGTTGATGTGGCTGCGAAAGCTTTCGCCGCCTGGCAGGTTTTTAACATACCAGCCGATGTGCTTGCGCGCCGAGCGCACACCGGCGTGTTCTCCGTATAGGGTGTAGTGGTCTTGCAAATGGGCCAGCAGCAGCTGTTTGACCTCTGCCACCAGCGGTGGTGCCAGCGATTCACCAGTGGCCAAATAGTGGGCAATTTCACGAAAAATCCACGGGCGCCCCTGTGCTGCGCGGCCAATCATCACGGCGTCGGCCCCAGTGGCAGCCAGCACGGCATGCGCCTTGTGCGGGCTGTCGATGTCGCCATTGGCGACCACGGGTACGCCCGCTGCAGCTTTGATGGCGGCCACTGTGTCGTATTCGGCCATGCCCTGGTAAGCCTGCTCGCGGGTGCGGCCGTGGATGGTGAGCATTTGCACACCGGCCAGCTCGGCCGCGTGGGCTATTTGCAAGGCATTTTTATGGGCCTGGCTCCAGCCGGTGCGCATTTTTAGCGTGACCGGCACACCGTGCGGGGCGCATGCCAGCACCACCGCGTCAATAATTTGCAAGGCCAGTCGCTCGTTTTGCATCAGGGCGGAGCCGGCCCATTTGTGGCACACTTTTTTGGCCGGGCAGCCCATGTTGATGTCAATCACCTGCGCACCGCGGTCGATGTTGTAGCGGGCGGCGTCTGCCATGTCAGCGGGTTCAGTGCCGGCAATTTGCACCGCAATCAGGCCCGGCTCACCCGTGTGGTTGGCACGGCGCGCAGTTTTGGCCGACGCCTGCAGGTCTGGCCGGCTGGTGACCATTTCACTGACGGCGTAGCCGGCCCCAAGCTGCTTGCACAATTGGCGAAATGGCCGGTCAGTGACACCTGCCATGGGTGCTACAAACAGGCGATTCGACAACAGATGGGGGCCAATGTTCATGCAAAAAGTGACAGCATATATTTGTGGAACGAACGATTCTATCTGCCCAATATTTCAGCAGACAAACGCACAGCATCACTTGCGAGAAAAGCCAATAGCCAAGCAAAAAACAGCAGCAGCCAGCAAACTGTAGCCACTGACAAGTTAAAGTTGAGGCATAGCCATCGGATTAACGTTAAAAGGTCAACTTGCCATGCCTATTAAATGCCGTTCTTGTGGTTCCAGCAACCGCGACACCGCCAAGTTTTGTCTTGATTGCGGCACCGTGCTGACAGCAACGCCAGTGACTGACCCGGCCACGCAGCCAGCACCAATGGCACCGGTCTGCCCGCAATGTCTTGGGGTGAACGCCTTCGAGGCCAAATTTTGCAAGGCCTGCGGCTTCAAGCTGGCAGATTCAACCCCTGAAGTCGGGGTGCAATCCGAGCCGGCTGACGACGATCAAACAACCGTCGTGTTTAAAGGCTTTGCCAAGCCGATAGCGCCAATGGCAGCGGTGCTGGAAGCGACCGAGCATGCGCAACCAGGCGAACCGAGTATTGCAGAACCAACTATTGCCGAGCCGCTCAAGCCAGTTGTTGCGCCATCTCGCAATCCGCTTCCTGATGAACCACCGCCGCGCGACCAGCGTTCGGCTGTCTTCTGGCTGGGCATTGTCGGATTGCTGGTAGTGACCATAGCGTTGGCTGCTGGCGGATGGTTTTGGAGCCAGCGCCAAGCAACGCCTGACAGTCAGGCAGTTGCTCCTGGCAACAACAGCACACTGACGCCCGCCCCTGTTCCACCAACACCGGCAGTCGTTCCAGTACCTGAGCCAACCCAACCGGCTACCGTCTCGGATGTTGTTTCCCCGGTCACTGTGGCAACACCAGTATCTGCGGCAAAGCCCGCATTGCCCATTGTGCAAGTCCCGGTATCCCGACCTGCAAAACCTGCGGCAGCAGCTTCAACCCAAAAACTGCCCATGAGGAACATGGCATCGAGTCCCATTGCCACGCCAAACACTGCGCCTGACAAATCCACCCCAGCGCCAATGCCTGCCGCTGCTGCTACAGTACCGCCCACCACCACGTCACCGTCAGAAATATGCAGCACACGGTTGGTTCTGACTCGGTCACTGTGTATGCACGAGCAATGCAGCTCTGCGCAGTTTCAAAGTCATCCACAATGCATTGAATTGCGGCAGCAGCAAAAAGAAGCTGCCGAACGACAAGCGCAAGGGCGTTAAAAGCGCGACGATCCAGTTCACCCGTTCAGTTCGGCAAGAAAGGTTTTTATGTCACAAGCAGTCCAAAACATCAAGATTGGCACACTGATCAGTGCCGTTGACTCCATTCGCAACTGGCGCGCAGTGCTCCTGATGTTTGGAGCCATGTTTTTGGCTGGATTGTTGTGGGGCCTGGGGGGATGGCTGTCCATGAAGATTCATCCTGCAGCTGGCTTGCTTTTCTTTCTGGCTGGTTTGGCCACTTTTTTTTACGGTATCAACGGGGTTGGCATCATGTTGATGGACGAGGCTCGTGGGGTTCAGTCACGCCCCATTGTCAGTGCTGTCCTCGAGTCCTTGGCCACCGGACACCGGCTGATTTTGGCCTTCCTGATGTTCGGCCTTATTTACGTGGCTGGGCTTTTGGTGGTGGCGATGATGCTGCTGATGTGCAAGATACCCTTGCTGGGTCCGCTGATGTTCACCTTTGTTTTTCCGGTATCGGTCGTCCTGGTGGGCGTGGCCATTTTTGCCCTGCAAATGGTGGTTTTCCCACTGACTGCGCCCGCCATCTGGGCCGGTGCCACCACCATGCAGGCGGTGTCAAGGGTCGGTGCCATCGCCCGCGCCAAAGTGGTCAACGTGATGTTGATGATGATTGTGCTGACCTTGATCGTACTGGCGGTCGTGTTCACCGTTGGGGGTATTTTGTTTACTGGCACGATGGTCACAGCCGGGTTGGCGGCAGGCATTTTGAACATTGGTACCGATTTTGGCGAAATGAGCCAATTGTTCACCGGGGGCTTTAACGGCAGTGGCTATTTCATTGCAGCATCGTTTGGCGCAGGTATTGTCTATGCTGTGGGTTTCAGTCTGGCATCGCTGGTTTTTTCACGCGGCTGCTGCAGCGTATACCTGATCAGTATTGAAGGTGTGGATGTGCAGGCCATGGAATCTGTTGTTCAAAGCAAGATCGACGAGGCCCGTCATCGCGCCCAGGAAGCGCGAGCCAAGGCAGCGCCAGCGCCAGCGCCGGTTTTCACCGCAGACGCGCAACCATTCGCGCCACTGACGCCCACCACCGCTGCGCCAACAGCGATGGTGGTGCCATCAGCGGCCGCAACGCTGAACTGCCCGCAGTGCCACGCACCACATCTACCTGACGATCGGTTTTGTGGCGAATGCGGCTTGAGGCTGGCATCCTGACACATCTTCAAATAAACTCAGCGGTTCGGATTGTCCCGACCTCAGCAACGCTTCTTGCCGTGACTTCAGTGCCGCTGGTGCACCTGTAATGGACGCCTGGCTCGATGCCCTGCTGGCGCTGTTGGCTCTACCAAAATATGGGTTGAGCACGGTGTTTGTGGTGTCTTTTGTGTCCGCCACGCTGCTGCCGATGGGGTCAGAGCCGGCAGTTTTTGGACTGGTCAAGCTCAATCCACAGCTTTTTTGGCCCGCCATTGCTGTGGCAACCGTGGGCAACACGCTGGGTGGTGCGTTCTCTTGGTGGCTAGGCCTGGCCTCGCATCGGGTGGTGGAGCGGTATCAGCATTCGTCTCACCACCTGCGGGCGCTGGTATGGCTAGAGCGGCTGGGCCCGCGTGCCTGTCTGCTGGCCTGGCTGCCCGTGGTGGGCGACCCCCTGTGCGCTCTGGCCGGATGGCTCAAGCTGCCTTTCTGGCCGTGTCTGGCCTATATGGCGGTAGGCAAGCTGGCCCGCTACGTGGTCATGACGGTGGTTTTGATGGGCGCTTTTGGCTAGTTTTTGGTGAATGTTGGTGGGGCCTTTTGATATAGAATCCGGCCCTTGATGCCGCTTTAGCTCAGTTGGTAGAGCAGCTCCTTCGTAAGGAGAAGGTCAACAGTTCGACTCCGTTAAGCGGCACCATTAGACAGTACAAAGGCCTTTAAGGAGCGATTCTTAAAGGCCTTTTTCATTGGTAAATCACCTAGTTACAGTACAGCGGGGTACAAAGGGCGCTATTGACATTCAAGGCAAGGCGGGGGTACAAACGGGGGGAGATTGGAAATATCGAGGGGGTACAAGCTTACAGACCCCCGGTTTCCCCCCTTTTACCAATGAAAGTCCCCCATGTTGACTGATGCCAAGTGCCGTAACGCAGTCTGCCCACCTGATCGCAAACAAGCCCGGTTTACCGACTCTGGCGGGATGTACTTGCAAGTTAGCCCGGCAGGTTCAAAACGCTGGTTTCTGAAATACCGTGTCGCGGGAGTTGAAAAGCAATTGGCGCTGGGCAGTTACCCGGACGTGTCGTTGACGGCAGCACGCAAAGCCCGTGATGCGGCGAAGTTGCAAAAGTCTGAAGGTGTTGATCCAGTACAAGCCCGGCAAGTTGGAAAGCTCAAGGAATCTGTGGGCAGCGGTGACACACTTGCGGCGACGGCAAGCGACTGGCTCGAACGCGGCAAGCCCAACTGGAGCGCTACCCACTATGTCCGCGAAAGCCGCAACATCAATAAAGACCTGATCCCCTACCTGGGCAAGCGGGACATTGCCAGCATTAAGCCAATTGAGTTATTGGCGGTGATCCAAAAAGTTGAAGCCCGTGGCGCACTGGACGTGGCACACCGGGTATTGATAACGGCGCATGGTGTATGGTGCCACGCTGTGGCCACGGGCCGGGCCGAACGCGACATCACGCCGGACATTAAAAAAGCGTTGAAGCCCCATATCAAAGAAAACCTGCCAGCCATTACAGACCCGGCGAAGTTGGGCGAACTGTTACGCGCCAGCGAAGCCTACAACGGCGGGCCGATTGTCCGGGCAGCACTGAAACTCGCGCCGATACTGTTTCAACGACCGGGCAACTTGCGCACAATGCGCTGGGCTGATTTAGATTTTGAGGCAGCGCTGTGGTCAATACCCAGCGAGGATATGAAGCGCACCAAGGCCGAAAAGATCAACGGACAAGCCCATGTAGTCCCATTGCCACGGCAGGTGTTGGCGGTTTTGCGTGACATTCAAAAGCTGACAGGTGATCGGGAATTTGTTTTCCCCGGCTTGCGTGACTGGCGCAAACCAATGTCCGAGGCTGGCATCAGCGCTGCACTGCACGCCATGGGTTACAAAGACATTCACACCTGGCACGGCTACCGGGCAACGGGGCGCACCATCTTGCGGCAGGTACTCAAGTATCCCAAAGACGTGATCGAAGCGCAGCTAGCCCACACTGGCCAGATTACCCACGGCGGTGCATACGACCGGGCAACGCACACAGACGAACGGGCCGATATGCTGCAAGTGTGGGCGGACTATTTGGACAAGCTGGCCAAGGGCGCGAACGTGATACCTATTCGGGCAGCGGCATAGAACAGTTTTAGACCACGCCTAGCTATCGGCTGATCCCCGATGGTGAAAACGAGTTTCCCCTGACTTGCTGGCGCTGGTTCTTTATCAGGGCGTTTTGGGGGACGGGATGACCAAGGAGGAAATTGCTGCCTGGCGCGAGGGCGTAAACGCACGAATTGACGCGGTAGTTGGCCTGTGGAACTTCAGAACATCAAGGCCAAACCCGCAAGCTGTGCGTGATTTCATGAATGTCGTTGACTTTGTTGGCAGCATTATTGCTGTTGCATTTACGACAAGCATATGGTTGATTGTACTAAGTGCAGCGTGGGACGGACAAAATGCGACTCCTGCCGTTTTCTACGCAGTGGCGCTGTGGTTTGCCGTTAGCGCAACCTTCAATCGCTACTTTGACGCCAAAGTCGCACAAATCATGGCAGACGCGCTACTGCGCCAAAGCAATGCTATTTGCACTTACGCACGCGATGGCGACGTCCTTCTGCTGCGAGCATTGCGCGAGCATATGCAAATCGGGCATACGCATATTGAGATCAAGTCAGCAGCCACACCAACCCTCGCAGAACCTGAGCAAATTGTGATCACAACAATTCCGACAGAATCTGCTGAAATCTTGGAGATACTCAGCCAATACAGAAGTCAGCAATCGCGGGTCGGCGCGCAAAAAAGACACGCAAAAGACCCAAAGCAAGCGGACAAGGCCTTGGTCCGCGAGTGCTGGGACGACTGGCAAAAACAGCCTGATCGCTACAAAGGCAAAGCGGCATTCGCAAGAGATATGCGCGACAAATTCCCAAATCTTCAAAGCATCCCCGTTATCGAGGGCTGGTGCAGAGTATGGGAGGGGGAGCGGACAACCTAACCCTGCTGGCACGGTACTTACTCTGCTGGCAGACTGCGCATTCTGCTGGCACAGTGCTATAGATTAAGTAGCTACGTATTGGCCTAATCCCCCCGTTTGCTGCACTTCGCGGCAATAAGCGCCAAAGGCGATTAAGGGGTTTTGAGAATGGCAATTTTGAGAATGAAGGGCGTGCTGGCTGAAACCGGGGTGAACAGCCACGCCACGATTTACGGTGATGTTCATGATGGCACATTCACCGTGCCAGTAAAAATCAGCGAGCGTGCTGTAGGCTGGCCTGACACCGAGGTGAAGTCAATCATTGCGGCGCGTATCGCTGGCAAAACGGATGACCAAATCCGCGAGCTGGTGGTCAAGTTGCATCAGGCGCGGATGGCTGGGACAAACGAGACTTTTCGGACAGACTGGTTTGATCGCAGTGCGCAACTGAAAAAGCAGGCAGCGCAACGGCGCAAACGCACCACGCTGGCCACGGTTTGAAAGGTGGCATCTGATGACCACCAACACCACGCCTGAAAATGACGAGGGGCTTGTCGCCGGGCAAAGCGACAAACCCCAAATGACTATCAACAACGGTGCAGATTTTACTACAAAATTCATAGCGGTTTACAGCCGCATCACGACCGCTATCGGCATGGTTGATCTTGCGCTGGCGCTGATGGCTGCGCAGTTTGTGCTGATCGTTTGGGGGGCATTCTGATGACTCAGACCACCACACAAACCAGTCTGGCCATTGTCCTAGCCCACGGCCAAAACCTTTTCGTTGACACCAACGTGATGGCCGAATTGTTTGACCGGCCTCACAAAAACCTGATACGTGATGTTGACAAACTGGTTCAGGACGGCGTGATGGATCGGCTCAGCCTTGAGCCGATCTCCTACCCGGATTCATACGGTAGGCCACAGCCCGGCTACCGTCTGAGCGAACGTGATGCCATGGTGTTGATGCCGTTTCTGGGTGGCAAGAGGTCAGCCCAGGGACAAGCCAAGTTGGTTGACGAATTCATGCGGATGAGGTCAGAGCTACGGCGTTTGGCCGGACGCAAAACAGACCCGGTGTTGCAGCTTGCGTTGAAAAGCAAAAGCGTGACCGCCACGTTAATGACGGACTGCCTTGTTGATGCAAGGGCGGCACTGGGCAAGGACACAAAGCCGCATCATTTCGCCAATGAGCACTCACTGTGCAACTGGGTTTTGAGCGGCTGTTACGGTCATGTCGATGATGCCGACCTGTGCCCAAAGGACTTGATCCGCCTGGCCAGCATTCGCAGACGCAACACGGTTCTGATTGTTCAGGGCATGAGCTACGCCAAGCGCAAGGATGTGTTACGCGAGGCGTTTCCATTGCTGGAGGTAATCGGCCATGGTTAAGATTTATTGTGCTGGCACCATAAAACGAGATCGACGCACCAAGACCCGCATGGACACGCTCGATGAGCAAATCATGACCGTCCTGAAAGAGGATCACCCCCAGTCCGTCCGCCATGTTTTCTACCGTATGACAGACCCGCGTCTGGCCGAACCAGTGGAGAAGTCAGACCGGGGTTACAGGCACGTTCAAAGTCGCTGTGTGAAGTTGCGCCGGGCCGGGTTGATCCCGTACAACTGGATTGCCGACCTCTCGCGTCAGGGCTATTTCGTCAACACCTTTGATGATGCGGGTGACTTCATTCGTCAGATGGGCGGGCTGTACCGGGCGGACCTGTGGCGTGATGCGGACACCACTTGTGAAGTGTGGGCAGAGTCGCGCAGCATTGCATCTGTGATGCTGGCAGATTGCAAAGAGCTTGCAGTTGACCTCTACCCTTGCGGCGGATTTTCCAGCCTGTCATTCGTCCATGCTGCTGCTCAGTCACACAATGCCCGTCAGGACGGCAAGCCGCTGACCGTGATCTATGTGGGCGATTTCGACCCGGCGGGCGTGTTGATCGACGTGGCTCTAGAACGCGAGTTACGGGAGCACCTGCGAAGCGGCATTGACCTCGACTTTAAGCGCATTGCTATCAACGAGTGGCAGGTGGAGGCTTACGAGCTGCCCACAAAACCGCGCAAGGAAGGCGACAAGCGCAGCCAGCAAGTCACCTACTCCGTGGAGGCCGAAGCCATGCCAGCACGCGACCTGCGGGCCTTGTTGCGTGACAACGTGGAGGTGTTGTTACCCGTGGGCGCATTGCAGACGGCAAAAGTTGCAGAACAGTCAGAGCGTCAACACCTGCGCAACATGGCGGCGATGTTTGAGCAGGGGCAGCGATGAAAACAGCATCAAGGTTTTATCGTGCCAGCACCATAAACAGTATTATGAGGCTAGACCCCAAATACTCTGATCGGGGGGCGCATGGCTAAGAACCGACCCACCACAGACCCCCGTGGTCACAGTCTGCGCATTTACAAAGACATTTACACCAGCGCCGCATTCGCATCACTTTCACCTCACGATGTGATGGCCTACCTTGCGTTGCTCAGTGAATTGAAGCAGTACAACAACGGCGACTTGTCTTTGCCGTTGACCCGCGCAAAGTCGTGCGGCATCGGCCACCACATTACCCTGGCGCGAAGCCTACGGGCGCTATGCGCTGTGGGGCTGGTGGCGCTGGCGCGAAAAGGCGGCAGTACCAAAGGTGGTCGTCTCGTGATGGCCAGGTGCGGAAGTAGACACCTGTTCTCGATTGCGGTCGTAGCGCTGACCAAAAAAACATGAGCGGTCATACGACCTGAAAAATCGACTCCTGATCGTTCTCGTCTCTTGTGGGGCGGAAGACGACACCTGTGTATACCCGCTTCAGGGAAGTCCAGTGGTCTCTTGCTAATTCCTCAAACACCCCGTCTACCACGCAGGCGTGAAAGTACAGAACACCCAATACAAGAGCGCCCGAAAGCGCCTTTCTGGGGCGCAGTTTCGTGAGTGGAGGTTGAAGCTGCCGCCGAGACCGTTATCGCGTTTCCAAAAAGGTGATCTCCTTGTGATCATTTCGTGATGACTTCGTGGGCATCGGCGGGGTGCAATACGCCTGTCCCTAAACCCCAACTCACCTTTTTGGAGCATCACCATGAATACGACAAAGTACAACAAATCCCTTCGCCTTGGCGTGTTGGCTCTGGTCGCGGTCGCCGCACTATCTGCCTGCGGGGGCGGCGATAGCGCAGAACCAAGCCTTGAACTCAACCTGATCGGACTGGAAGATCTGGGATCATCCGCCGTTTACGAAGGGTGGCTGATCGTCAACGGCACACCCGTCACAACCGGACGATTCTCTGTGAATGCCGCCGGGCAACTTAGTCAGTCTCGATTTGCGGTGGCACGCGACAAAGCCGATGCGGCCAGCGCCTTTGTACTGACCATTGAGCCTGCTGTCAATGATGTGCCCGCGCCGACGGACACCCACATGTTGGCTGGTGATTTCAATGCCACCAAAACAAGTGCTACTTTGAGCATTGCGCATCCGGCGGCACTGGGCACCAATTTCAGTACTGCGGCTGCTAGCTTCATACTCACCACACCCACCAGCGTAGCCACCGACGATGAAGACCTGGGGATATGGTTTTTGAACATGGTGAACGGCGCACCGCAGCCCAGCATCGTCGCCCCTACCTTGCCCAAAGGCTGGGTCTATGAAGGTTGGGTGGTCGTGAACGGCAACCCCATCAGCACCGGGCGATTTACCGCGCTCAATGTGGCTGACTCTGATGGGGCCGGCCCGGCGGCCGGCCCTCTGGGGTCGCCACCGTTTCCAGGCCAGGACTTTGTGAATCCGCCGATCAAACTGCCAGGGGGCATGGCGGTCATATCGGTCGAGCCTGAGTTGGACAACAGTACGGCACCTTTCACGCTCAAGCCGCTGGTTGGCCCGATTGGCGCAGCTCTTGCCCCCACCGTTCAAACTCTCACCAACACGGTGGGAACAGGCGCTACATTGCCAAGAGGCAGCGTCACATTGTCCCGCTAGGTCCAACAATTTCGTCTGCATGGAAGCTGGTGTCGTTCGTGCATGCACAATTCGTTGCATCCACCATGGCCAACACCACCCATCAAACAGAGCGTCGGGTACTCGTCATTGAAGACGAGCCCGACATTTCTGCGCTTTTGAAACTTCACCTGAGCGAATTACCGGCCCAGGTGACGTGTGTGCCTGACGGTCGCATGGGCCTTCAAATGGCCCTGGAGAAGGGTCCATGGCACGCGCTGGTTCTGGACCTGCGTTTGCCCAGCATGAACGGACTGGATGTTTGCCGGGAATTGCGCCTGCGTGGCGACCGGCTGCCGATTTTGATGCTGACGGCCCTTGGTTCCGAGCTGGACCGGGTGCTTGGACTGGAACTGGGTGCCGACGACTACCTGACCAAGCCTTTTAGCGTGCTGGAGTTGCAGGCTCGCCTGCGCGCGCTGTGGCGCCGCGTACCCGACAAGAACATTCCTCCCATCATGGACTCGCCTGGCGAACCGCAAGCGCTAAAGCTTGCAGCGCTGCACATTGACCGCAGCAAGCGTCGCGTGTGGCTGCGCGGTCTTGAACTATTGCTGACCCCGCGCGAATTTGACTTGCTGTGGTATTTTGCCCACCATCCTGGTCACGCCTTCAGCCGCAGCGAGTTGCTCGCCGAGGTCTGGGGCTACGGCCACGACGGCTACGACCACACCGTGAACACCCACATCAACCGGCTGCGAAACAAGCTGGGTGATGGATACATCCACACGGTATGGGGCATCGGCTATCGTTTTGAGGTGCCCGTATGAGCGCTGCGGGTGCAATGCTGCGCCTATGGACGCGCCTGGATGTTCGCTTGGCGCTGGTTGTCGTGATCAGTATGGGTGTTTTGAGCGCGGTTTTGGTGGTCTTGCAGGGTCAACAAGTTCAGCGCCAAAAAGACGCGATGACCCAGTGGCAAAGCCTCAACCTGGCGCGCTACATCGCTGATCGGCAAGCTGAGCCCATGGTGAATGAACGGGGGGACTTTCGGCCAGATGCGTTGGCAAACATCGCGATGTACGTGAGCATGATTCAGCCGTCCCTGGAGATCTATTTGCTCGACACACAGGGCGCCATCGTGCAGCACAGCCTGCCAAAGCCTGGCCCACAAATCAAGCAGGTGAAACTGTGGGACGTGCGGGACCTGCTGGGCAGTGCCACGCCGCGGCTGCCGATTTACGGGGACGACCCGCACCGCCCGGAAAGTGCCAACCTGGTCTCGGTGGCTGGTCTGCCCAACAATGCCCAGCCTCTGGGATACCTGTATGTTGTTTTGCGTGGTGAGCAAGCCCGCTTGCTACAGCAGAAAGAAGCCGAAGCCTCGCAGCGTGTTGTGGTCTGGGGCGCTGGTTTGCTGGCCGTCGCACTGGCCGCTGGGGTGATCGTCGCCACCCAGACCATCATTACCCGCCGTCTACGCCTTCTGGCGGAGCAATTGCAGGACTTCTGGCAACCCGAAGGTCAACCCCCGCCAGGCACCGTCGGCAAAGGTGATGAGATAGACCGGGTGACAGATGCCGCTGATGAATTACAACAGCGCGTGCGCCAACAATTTCAACGGCTTGAGGACAATGACCGTATGCGACGCGAGCTGGTGAGCAATGTTTCGCACGACCTGCACACACCATTGGCCAATATTCAGGGCTATGTAGAAACCATGCTGCTGCGCGGTGACCAGCTGACGCCCGACACCCGGGAACAGTATTTGCGCACCACACTGCACCATTGCCAGCGACTCGGTCGGCGCGTGGCTGAGTTGTTTGAGCTGTCCAAACTGGAATCCGGACAGACGCAGGCGCAACTGGAGCCGTTTTGCATCGCAGAACTGCTCAACGATGTCGTTCAACACCAGCAAATGGCCGCCCGACAGGCGGGCATCACTTTGCGCCTGACCGATGATTCCGATCGAAATGTGTGCGTTGTGGCCGATATCGGACTGATCGAGCGGGTGCTGCAAAATCTGGTGGACAACGCTTTGCGACACACCCCACGCGACGGTTTGGTAGAGTTAACCGTCAGTGTCGAGGGCAATCGCGTGCGGGTTCGAGTGAATGACAGTGGTTGCGGTATTGCCGAGCAGGACCTGCCCCACATCTTTGAGCGCTACTGGACAACCCGGATGACCGCCGCCGACGCGACCCAGCCGTCCATCAGCAGTGGCCTGGGTCTGGCGATTGTTCGCCGCATTCTTGAACTTCATGGCAGCAGCATCCATGTACGTTCAGCGCTCCAGAGTGGCACCGAGTTTAGCTTTGCCTTGCCAGCGGCGGGGTAAGTCAGTCCCCTGTGGCGGCATTCATTTTGAGATTGCCGCCACCGACTCGGGCAGCAATTTGTATCTGAGCGCAGAGGACATTGCCATTCGCCTGATATAGCCCAAGCAGCACGACTTCATTGATGAAGCACCACAAAACTTGTTACGAGAAGCCTTTTCCATGGCGGGGTTTACCTAATTGGCCGGGCGCATCGTCTTCACCATAAGAGACCATGCCAATGCCTGACACGCTGCGAGCTGGGATTGGCCGTAGCTTCGCAATCTTGGCCGAGCGCGACTACGTGATCGTTTCCGTTTTGCCTGAGGCCTCGCCGCCAAAGTTCCCCGTCTGCTTGGTGAAGCACCGTGAGCTGATGCCGCAAACACGCCGGCGCTCGGTGGTGGACTATTTAACCCAGGCGCTCAAGTCCTTGGTGTCTTGATCAGCCAACTTTTCATTGCGTCGGGCACGAACGGATCACACTGCGCCAGAGTATTCCCCACGAGCTGGATAGTCCTTGGCAATGGCGAAATCAATCGCGCCCAGCAAATCCTGAAACTGGGGGCGGGCAAACGGCATGGTTTGCACCGCTCCGTAGTACAGCGTGCCATCAGGGCGAACGATGAACACACCAGGCTCAGAAAACAGGGCGGGCTCTTCGATGCCGATGGATGTTTGGCCGCGCGAAGTGCTGATGTACAAGCCCCATTCGCGGGCTGCCCTGAGGCTCAGGCCGTAGCCAAACTTTACAGCGCTGGCCTTCACCTTGGTGGCCATTTGTTGGCCACGGTCGGCATCGTCGCTGCTGATGGCCACCACCTGCACGCCACGGCTTGCAAACTCGGGAGCCAACCGTTCCAGTTCCATCAAGTATTTGGCACAGATCGGACAGTGCAAACCGCGATAAAAAACCAACAGGTCAAAGGTGTCGCCAGGCTGAGCGCCGAGCACAAAGCGGCCTCCTTGCGTCAAGGGCACATTCAGGGCTGGCACAGGGAAGCGAGGAAGAAGGGATTGGCTGCGCATCGGGTTTCCTTTGATGATTAGAGAAGTCATTATCCTGTACTATATGCAATCATAAGTTTAATTATTATTGCTTTTCGTTCAGTATGACGATATCAATCAACGCAGACACTCCACGACTCGACCGCCTGTCTGCCCTGTTGTTGGCCGTGGCCCCCCGTGTGGTACCCCTGTACCCCCACGTTGGGGGAGCCAACACGCTCTGGATCGGCCTGATAGCCGAGCCCTCCAGCTCAGCGCCACACAGTGTGGCCATCACCCCAAGCCAAGGCACTGCCAAGGCAGATGTGGCATTTCAGGTTCACCTGGAGGGTCCTGCTGCCCCTTTGTTGATGCGCGAGTTTGCACAGCCCCTGGTGCTTAAGCTGGTGGACGCCGATGCAGCGCTGCACTTGGTTGTGCAGGTGCTGTGGATAGAAATAGTGTCTCCGCGCTGTGGGCAACCGGTCATGTTGACCCATGCAGGCAACATGCTTTTCATTGGGTTGCTTCGCCATCTCGTGGGCCATCCGAGGGCAGAGAGGGGCTTGTTTTCTGGCTTGAGCGACCCGCGCATTGCCAAGGCGCTGGTAGCCATGCACGCCCATCCGCAGCTGAGTTGGAACCTGGCCACTTTGGCGGAGCATGCGGGCATGTCACGTACGTCCTTTGCCACTCACTTTAAAAGCATCATGGGCACTTCACCTGGCAAGTACCTGGCTCAGATACGCTTGCTCGTGGCGCAGCGGGCGGTACAGTCGGGCACAAGACTAAAGGGTGCAGCAAGTCAATCGGGCTACAAGGATGCGTCCGCACTGTCACGTGCACTTGGGCGACACACGAAATACCTTGAGTCTGCAACTCAGTCGCCAATTTGATCAGCACTGAAAGAGGCACAGCAGGTGGCCGTTGAATGACAACCAGCGGCATTCGCTGCAACGGCAAGCAGCCTGAGTGTAAGAATCAGTTTGCTGAGTCGACAAACTCAGGTATGAGTAAATTACTAAGCACGAACGACATCAAACAATGGCAGGCCTTCGCCTTGCCAAACCGAGCTGACGGGCTCGCCGCGCTTGAGCGAACCCGGCAACGCATGCAAGACGCGGGGCAATGGGCGCCATGGCAAATGTTGGGTCGGCGCATGGCGATAGGCTGCGTCGCGCTTGAGATCACGCAGCGCTGCAACCTCGACTGCAGTTACTGCTATTTGTCAGAGTCGTCCGAGGCTCTGACAGATATCCCGCTGCAAGAGGTATTGCGCCGCATCGACCTGATTCATGACCACTATGGTCCCCATACCGATGTTCAAATCACCGGTGGCGACCCCACGCTGCGCCAACGTGACGAGCTGGTGGCGATCGTGCGGTACGTCAAAGAAAAGGGAATGCGGTCGTCCCTGTTCACCAATGGCATCAAGGCCACGCGGGAACTGCTGAGCGAACTCTGTGACGCAGGCCTTGAAGACGTGGCCTTTCATGTAGACATGACCCAAGGTCGTCAGGGTTACGCGAATGAACTGGATCTCAATCGCCTGCGTGAGACTTACATTGACCGAGCCCGCGGTCTGCCACTGGCGGTGATCTTCAATACCACCACTTTCCCTGGCAACTTTCATGAAATACCTGCACTGGTCAAATTTTTTGTGAGTCACGCCAACGTGGTTCGTTTTGCGTCGTTTCAAGTTGGAGCCGACACAGGGCGGGGCACTGAGCGTGCCCGCGTCACGGTGAACCCAGAAACCGTTATGCAGGCTATACGCGAAGGTGCCGGTGCCAACCTGAACTTTGGCGCGGCAAGTGCCGGGCACGCCCAGTGCAATGGCTATGCCTATGGATTGATCGTGAATGGCCGGGTTCACGATATGTTCAAAGACGCCGCATTTGTGCATCACCTTTTGGCAAGCAGTGCGCACCTGACGATCAACCGAACCAGAAAGATTGAAGTGGTGCAAACAGCGCTGCGCTATTTGGTGCGCCACCCAGGTGTATTGATCGGCGCGTTGGGACGTTTCGCAGCGTTAGTTTGCAAGTACCCCAAAGACTTTATTCAAGGACGCGGCAAAGTGGGCAAGATTTCCTTTTTTGTCCACAACTTCATGGATGCACAAGCACTTGACAAAGAGCGCTGTGAGGCGTGCTCGTTCATGGTGATGACGCCAGAAGGGCCGATGTCGATGTGTGTACACAACGCCAAACGTGATGATTACCTGCTCGTGCCCGCCAAGATCAAGCACGAACACACAATCAAGTTCTTTAACCCGGTCACAGGCGTGCTGGACGACCACAGACCGACCCAACTGGCCGTCTCACTCAACCGCAAGAATGCGCGGGGTCGCGCCAAAACTGGCGACTTGCCAACGCAGATCCCACCTGAGAAAAAGCGCGAAACAAGTTGTGCGCAGCAGTGAAACCGCAGTCGTTGTTTGGCACAGGCACAACGTCTACCGAGCAAATCCGAAAGACATCAATGAATAGAACTCTCCAACAGTTGCTGACGTTTTTTGCCATCGTGCTACTGGTCGGTTGCGCGTCAGTGCCACGCCCTGCTGTAAAGAATTTCGAGCCGTCTGCGCCGCCTTATGATGCTTGGGCCAAAGTGTTGGCAAATCATGTCGATGAGCAAGGGCGGGTGGATTTTGCGGGTGTTGCGCGCGACCGCGCCGACCTTGACCAATTCGTTGCCTATATATATGACTATGGGCCAAACATCCTGCCCGAACTGTTTCCCACGCCAGCGCATGTGTTGGCTTATCACATCAACGCCTACAACGCTTTGGCCATGCACAAGGTGGTGCAAACCGGTATCCCCAAAACACTGGCGGGACCGATCAAAGTGGGTTTTTTTGCACTTGGAAAAGTGCAGGTCGGTGGTGAGCCCATTTCTTTGTATGACTACGAAAACAAGGTGATTCGCGCGTTGGGCGAGGTGCGTATTCATATGGCGCTGAACTGCATGTCAGTGGGTTGTCCGCGTTTGCCACGTGAGGTGTTTACACCCGAGCGGCTTGAGGCACAGTTGCAGCGTGAAGCTGTACGGTTCTTCAATGAAGCCCGCAACGTGCAAGTAAGCCATGCTGACAGAACGGTCTGGTATTCGGAGATTCTGAAGTTTTATCGGTCAGATTTTTTGGCACAGGCCACCTCGCTTGCGGCCTACGTCAATCGCTTTCGGGACATGCCCCTACCGGACGACTATGCAGAAAAGTTCATTGATTACGACTGGACCATCAATCAGCAACCGTAAGCAAAACCTTGCACATGGCGTGATCTGAAAGCAGAGTCAGACGCAGCGGTTTGTCATGTCGCGCCGCTGCAGGTGAATTTGTTCACAGTCACGCCCAAACCGACGCACCCTATGAGAATATTTTCTTCTTCTTTTTTGCCAGTCATTTTTTTGCGCATTGCTGCCCGTCGGCTTGCAGGCCAGCACGTTGGCGATGACTTCTGCTCATCAGGCCTGTGATGTCGTGACTCAGCCGAACGTTAACGCATTCCTTCCCCCTGCCGTACAACAGCGGCTTGCGCAAAGTCAAGTCACCTCAGGGATGCGCGACATTGCCTGGGTGTGGCTGGGCTCACCCACTTCACGTTACGCCCATGCGGCACTGGGATCACGGCAACATGCGGCCAGTCTGCATGTGCTTCCAAACTTGGCGCATGCGCAGCTACTGACCTATTCACTCCCGCTGCATCGTGTGATTGAGGACCGCATACCACGGCTCGTTGACCTGGACGGCGATGGGCGCGACGAAATCATTCTGGTGGAGGCAGATGCCTCGTACGGCGCGGCATTGGTGGTCTACGGTTTGCGAAACGGAGCGATTGCTGAACTGGCACGTGGTCCGCATGTGGGCACTACTACGCGTTGGCTCAATCCATTGGGCGTCGCCGATTTCGACGGCGATGGCATACTTGATCTGGCCAGCGTGACCACACCGCACATTGGTGGCGTTCTTACACTGCATCACTACCGCCCGCCACGGTTGGAGCCCTATGCACGCGCCACCGATGTCACCAATCACCGACTGGGCGAACTGGAGCAGCAACTTGCAGTGATTGCGCCACAAGCGGGCCAGTGGCCTGCCATTCTGATTCCTGACATGCAGTTGACGGCGTTGCGAGTCTTGCGCTGGGATTCCCCCGGGCAATGGACCGAGCTGGCTCGTCCGCTGGTGTTGCCAGCACGCGTAGAGCGCTTCACCCCCCTGGACGGTGGGGGGTGTTTGAAACTGACTGACGGAAGTTGGTGGCGTGTGACGCTTGCGCCATGAAAACCCATTTTCAACCCAGGAGCGCTCTATGTTGATTCCCCGACAAGTCGTGTCTGTCTACCACACCCGGCCGCATCGCTATTGCTCCCGAAATGTGCTGGTCGCGCTCTTGGCCGCGGCCAGCTTCGTACCGCTGACTGCGGCACAGAGTTGCCAAAGCCATTCCGGATCAAAGTCACCGGCGGTGGTTGAGCTTTTTACATCGCAGGGTTGTAGCTCGTGCCCGCCAGCAGACACCTGGCTTTCCACGCTAAAGGCCGAAAAGGAGGTGATTGCCTTGTCCTTTCACGTGAACTACTGGAATCACCTGGGCTGGAAAGACCCCTACGCCACGCCTGAGACGACCGAGCGCCAGCGCAAGATTCAGCAAGCGATCCAAGGCAAGTATGTTTACACGCCCCAGGTGCTACTTAACGGACTGGATTACCGCCTCTGGCGTGGCCAAGTCGCTGGTGCGCTGCCCCGTCTGCCTGCGCAGGAGGCACCAACGTTGCGCATGGTGCGTGACGGTAACCAGATCACCGCGCAGGTGGGGGCACAGCCAGACCGGGGCCAGTTGGCCGGGTACTGGGCCGTGCTGCACGACGGCTTGAGCCAGCAAGTCACGCGTGGCGAGAACGCCGGGACACGGTTGGTAAATGATCACGTGGTCACGCTTTATAGGCCGGTGTCGGCCTGGAGCTCCAAGGCCATGCACACCGTGAGCCTGACACTGCCGCCTGACACCTTAAACCAGCGGATAGTTTTTGTAGTGACCGACGCGAGCCACACACAGCCCCTGCAAGGCCTTGCGCTGCAGTGCACATAAACTTCTCTCGGCTGCGTTCACTGCTCAAAGAGATCAGATCGTCGTACTTTCTTTTAGCTGGTGCAAAAATTCCAAGCGGAACAGGTTGCGTTTTTGCCTGGAAGACGCACGTCGACCAACTGCTGTCACGCTGCCTGCTCAATCCCGCGTCACCCGCACCAGTTCTTCGCGCGAGGTGATGCCGCCTTGCACGAGGCGCTCTCCATCGTCGCGCATCAGCGTCATGCCACTTGCCACGGCATGAAGCTGGGGATGTTGCCCCTCAAATCGAGCAGCGTGTGCAGCTTGATGGCCGTCTTGGTCGAACGAAAAGGTGCCCAAGCAAACACTGACAGACACAGGTCGATGGTGCTGGCGTCGAACGCGTAGACTGCGGCGTCAAAGGCATCGCAAACGCCGACAATCTTGGCATCAATAGTAGTTTCTGATGACGAGAGCCCTCTTGGTTGTCATTTGCCATCCCCGGTTTCGTGGTGCGCACGCACTGCCGCATCGTCCAGGCTTCAAAAGACCCATGCGCTCATAGTGACGCAGGGCGTGGGTAGTCACTTCACTTCGCTTGGCAAGTTCTGAGATCTTCATAGAGCAAAGCTTAGCAAGCATCGTCTAACGCCAAGGTTGCGAGCCTGTCTCCCATGTTACGAATTCGTGAATGGCGGGTTGCCGATTGGGTTACTGCGATGCGCCGTCGCTCGAAAAGCTGATGGCAACGGCCATCACCGAGCCAACCCGGCGCTGTCAGATCAGCCACATTGTGGTCGATAGCGGCTGGGAGAAATACGCCGCCAACGTGGTTGAAGCCCACACGAAGGTTGCCGCCTGGGTCAAAAACGATCACTTGGGTTTCAGCATCCTGTACCTGTGGAATGGCTCCAAGCGCAAGTTCATCCCGGACTTTCTGATTCGCTACACCTCCGGCAAAACGCTGGTGCTGGAAATTAAGGGCGAAGACTCACCGCAAGACCAGGCCAAGCGCGCTGCACTGATCGCTCCAATGCGCAGCGCCCAGAGTTGGGAGATCAGTTTGTAGTTGGAGCACTCCCTGTCAAACACGATGACAAAACGATGAAGCAAAGGATCGTCGTCAAGCTCTTGTTGCGTGGGCTGCTGGGGCACGCTGGCGAGCAACTCTGGCACGATGTCGTGGAGTAAGGCCTCCCCCATGCCTTCGGTGAGGGCCTTGGAGATGACAAAGAAAGGCCGCCCAAGGGCATCATTGACCCAGTAGTCGGTGGTGCCGCGCAGGCACAGGCGCTCGCGCGAAACAAAGCGTTTGGGCAAGTTGGCCAGTTCTCCGTCGTACACCCGCACATGACCGTCGACATACAGATAGCCGGCCTCAGTGGGATCGTCTTGCATCCAGCGTTTGCTTAAATCTTGCATCCACGCCTGTATCTGCCCCGTGGCGGCCAGCAAACCGGTCTTCTCGCGCAAGGTGCGTACCTCGGGCACCCGGTCCAGGCCAATGACTTTGCCGAACTCGCCCGGCGCGATGTGGCGCAGTCCCTCGGGTCGGCGAATACGCCCCAGCGCCATGAAGGCCAGGGTCATCAGGATGTGCAACGCGCTGTAGAAGCCTTTGGGCAGGCTCAGGTATTTGTCCAGACCGCTGAGCAAGCCGTTGGCACACAGTGCGGGCAAGCCCGCCAGTAGCCCGCCCATCGGGACATCACAGACGTGCTCAAAGCGGGTGCTGGCACTGGTGGCCAGTCCAAAGGCCGCCTCTACCCGTTCATCGGCGCGGGTGCAGGCCGTGCCCATGGCATGGGCGGCCTGCGCATCGGTTTGACTGCGCGCGCTTTTGGTGCTGGCCGGGTTGGTGCTAGCGGGTATTGGCTGCACTTGGACGGCGCTTGCTTGGCCGGGTGTGACATCTGGCGCGCCAGTGTTGCATGCCATTGGGATGGCCTTGCGGGTGATGGCTTTGCGCAGCGTAGAGTGCTCGATGCCCACGCGGCGCGCTACCTCTGCAGGTTTGAGGCCCTGCTCCAATAGACTGGCGCATTGTGCACGTACCGCCTCTGTCATGACCGGGGGCGTTTTGAGGGGACGGCCTCGAAAAAAGGAGGAGCTGCCTTCCTTGCGGTATTGGGCGCACCAGTTCATCAGTGTGCGGTGCGGTAGCAGCAAAGGTGGTTTTTGTAAATCAGTGGCTCTGACGTGGCCGTTTTCCATCAGGCAGGCAAAGGCAAATCTTTCACCCGCTTTATCGCTCTCCTTGTGATCAACATAGTTGTCGCCGCCAACGAAATAAGTCACCCATCCGTCTTGCTTCAATATACTCAGCACTTGGCCAACCCTTTGTGCGCCTTCAGGAAATCCCGGGATCAATGATTGCTTGTACACGGCAACTTCCTCGATGTGAATACGGTTCAAACCCGCATCGCAATCGTAACCATATTCAAACTAAAGTGCCATAATAAATTCCAGTTTCTTGATGAGTTTACGCATACGGATCAGGAACTCTGAACATGGCGGAACGGTCAAGCAGACAAGACAGTTTCAAGGGCATTGAGGTGTTGATGCGGCTGGCACTGAAGGCACAAGCGCAGGCCAGATCAACGGCTGAGGCACTGGCGCTGCTGAAGAACCCGCAACCCTACATCAGGCAGGCCAACATGACCACCGGGCCGCAACAGGTGAACAATGCCTATGCCGGTACACAAGCGCATACTGGCATACCTACGGGCGCGGGAAATTTTCAGAGTGAGCAGAACAAACTATTGGAGCAAGATCATGGTCAACGGATGGACTTTGGAGCGCAGGCAGCGGCAGGCCGAGTTAATCAGAGAGTGGAAGCCGTGGGCTAAGTCCACCGGGCCGAAGTCGGCTGATGGCAAGGAGCGGGTCAGTCGCAATGCCTGGACGGGCGGCCACCGGGCGCAACTGCGGGAGCTGACCAAGATGGTCAATGCAGAGGTCAAGAGAAGTCAAGAATTGGTCAACAGTTGCAGGTAACTGAAGAATGGGACAAGTGCCATTTTCCAAAAAAGCCCGGACACCTGCCTAGTTTTACGCAAGAAGTAACCACCCGTCAACAGGAAGTAAACAAGGTACTGGCCGGGGGGGGCTGCAAAGTCTGGAGCATGTTGATTCTGGAAACCGAGCGGTATTTCATTTGGACAATAAATCCCCTGTGGAAGTTTTATTCCAATCGGCAACTGCTTCATTACCGGGTAAGCACATATATGCCGGGCATACCCGGATTGATCCGGCTGGCGCGGATTGGTGGCTCAGTTTCGCAACAGTAACGAAATACATCACCTGAAAATTTAGGCCAGTTACCGACAGCGATAGATCACGCCGAGCAGCACAGTGCTGGTGTATCAAAACAGACACTTCTGAAAATCTTTTTTTTGCCTGAAACTGATCGAAACGGTTAACATCATTTAACAGTGTTTCAGGGGGGTATCAAAGGCAAACAGGGGGTACAGAAGGGGGTACAAAGTGAGTTTTTGTGTTCATTTAATCATTAAAAATCAATTGGTTACGCTTATTTATCGACTCCGTTAAGCGCCTTTCAATAGTTCTAATCAGTCGTCACCCAGCCGCTTGCTATAAGCTCAGTGAGCCTGATCCGCCTTTTAAAAATCGCGCCGTGAACACCGATCCACCTTCGCTTCGATGCCTGGATGTGCAGCAGGCTTTTCCACCTGTCCACGAAGCCTGGGGAGCCGACACACTGGCACCGGGCTTGCTTTGTGCGGGGGGTGATCTTTCTGTAGAAAGTCTCAAAGCAGCTTATCAGAACGGTATTTTTCCGTGGTTCAGCAGCAACCAACCGATTTTGTGGTGGAGCCCTGATCCGCGGATGGTGCTGAAACTTGCCGACTTTCGCCTGGCCAGGTCGCTGCGACAAATTCTTAAGAAATTCATCCACTCTGTGGACTGTCAGATTCGCGTTGATTCGTCGTTTGAAGCGGTCATTGCCAGCTGTGCCAACGCACCGCGCGCGGGTCAAGACGGAACCTGGATCATTCCATCCATGATCCAGGCCTATGGCGACTTTCATCGTGCAGGGTTTGCCCACAGCGTTGAGACTTGGGCTGACGGGGAAATGATCGGCGGCTTGTACTTTGTGGCGATAGGGCAAGCCGTGTTTGGTGAGTCCATGTTTCATCGCGCTACAGATGGATCGAAAATTGCGCTGGCAGCACTGGCTTGCATGTGCCGGCATTTCCATATTGGTCAAATTGACTGTCAGCAAAATACGCGTCACCTTGCCTCCATGGGTGCCAAAGAGATTCAACGGTCGGTTTTTGTGCATGACATGACTCAGTGGGCTGCCAAGCCGGGGCCGGATTGGAATTTTTTGCAGTCTTATTGGCAAGAAGTTGGCTTGGCAACGGCATCATGACGTTGCCCCTGTGTTCAGCGTCTGCGCTGTCGCAACTCCAGTTTTACGCCACTGCAACCTACCCGTGCAGTTACCTGGAAGATCGCACCGCCAGATCACAGGTGGCTGCCCCCGCAGAGATTGTCAACACGGACATTTACAACGCACTGGTTCAGCAGGGTTTCAGGCGCAGTGGCCCGTTTATCTACCGGCCACATTGCGATCAATGCCAGGCTTGCCAATCAATACGCATCAACGTTCAAGACTTTGAAGCCAGTCGAAGTCAACGACGCGCATGGTCTCAGCATGCCGAACTGTTGCCCACCGTGATTGCGCCTGATTTTTATGAGGAGCATTACGCCCTTTACACGCGCTATCAAAAAGCTCGCCACGAGGGTGGCGGCATGGACTTGGACGACGTGGCGCAGTACGATGATTTTTTGGTAAAAACCAATGTGAATACACGGATGGTCGAGTTCCGATTGCCGTCACCCGACAAGGTTTGCGGTGAACTGAAAATGGTGTCGATCATTGATCAGCTGGATGACGGGCTGTCAGCGGTCTATACGTTTTTTTCACCGGAACCACAACAAAACTACGGCACCTTCAATATTCTTTGGCAGATACAACTGGCGCAAACACGGGGCTTGCAGCATCTGTATCTAGGTTATTGGATAGAAAAGTGCCAAAAAATGTCGTACAAAACCCGCTTCAAACCTTTTGAGTTGTTTGCTAACGGAAAATGGACGAGCGCCTAATTTTCACCAAGTAAAATGACGTCTGTTTTAGTAGGATTGCGCATGCGAAAAGCCGACTCATTAGTTCCAGCCGCCCCCACGGTCCAAGTGATTGAAAGAATGTTCACTTTACTGGATGTACTGGCATCACGTGAAGACGCCATTTCTTTGAAAGAAATCAGCGAAAAAGCCGGGCTTCATCCTTCAACAGCGCACCGCATTCTTAACGACCTTGCCACTGGAAGATTTGTTGATCGCCCTCAGGCGGGCAGTTATCGTCTTGGGTTGCGGCTCCTGGAACTTGGCAATCTGGTGAAAAACCGGCTGAATGTTCGCGATGCTGCGCTTGAGCCCATGCGCGAACTGCATCGTTTAACGCAACAACCTGTCAATTTAAGCATGCGTCAGGGCGACGAAATTGTTTACGTTGAACGTGTCTACAGCGAACGTTCGGGTATGCAGGTCATTCGCGCAATTGGTGGCCGGGCGCCGCTGCACCTGACTTCTGTCGGAAAGCTATTCTTGGCTGCCGACGACTCACAAAAAATCAGGACCTATGCCACCAGAACCGGGCTGGGCGGACACACCAAAAACAGCTTGACGCAACTGGCGGCCTTGGAGAAAGAACTGGCCAAAGTTCGTCGCGATTCGTATGCCACCGACAACGAAGAGCTAGAACTTGGGGTGCGCTGCATGGCTGCCGCCATTTACGACGATCACGGGAAATTGGTTGCCGGGCTGTCAATTTCGGCACCTGCGAGCAGACTTGAAGAGGCTTGGCTGCCGAAACTCCGGTTAACCGCGCAACAGATATCCGGCAATTTGGGTTGCCGGCAAACTTGAGCGCCCATCGGTTCAGGTGATATCACCAGGTAGGTCAACCAATCAAGCAGGCACCACCTAGTTAATTGGGTGCGCCCTCAGCAACACCTGTTGCCGACTCTACCCATTGACGAACACGCTCGGCATCGCCGATCCGACTCAATTTGCCAGCCGAATCCAAGAACACCATGATCAGCTTACGCCCGGCAACCTTCGCCTGCATGACCAAGCATTGCCCTGCTTCTGAGATGTAGCCTGTCTTTTGCAGACCAATGTCCCAGGACGGGTTTTTGACCAGCCGATTGGTATTGTTGTATTGAAGCGTACGCTTTCCGACCTCCAATTGATAACTGTGCGAGGTTGTCAGTTCGCGCAGCAAAGGGTGACCATGCGCCACGTTGACCAGTTTGACGAGGTCACGGGCACTTGATTGATTGCTGCTGGACAAGCCTGTTGGTTCAACGTAGCGGGTGTCTTTCATGCCAAGAACCTTCGCCTTGGCGTTCATCAGCGATGTGAAAACGGTCATGCCACCAGGGTAGGTACGCGCCAGTGCGTGGGCGGCCCGATTTTCGCTGGACATCAAAGCCAAATGGAGAAGTTCTCCCCGGCTTAAAACGCTTCCAACATGCAAGCGAGAAGAACTGCCTCTCTCTGTATCAACATCTTCTTGTGAGACAGTAATCATCTCATCCAGTGGCAGATTTGCCTCGCTAACCACCAAACCTGTCATCAACTTAGTCAGTGACGCAATTGGCAAAATTGCTTTGTCATTTTTGCTAAAAAGTACCTCACTGGTCTCTTGATCAACGATCAGGGCAACGCTTGACTTTAAATTGAGGTCGTCAGAGCCAGTGTGCAAACCAGCAAGCTGGCCATACGATGGCTTGCTCGCAACAACAACCTTTTGAATGGTGCCTCTGCGTTTTAGCGTTTTTCCAGACACCGCAATTCGCTTGCCTTGAACGACGGCGACCTTTTTTGACTTGTCAACGTGGGTTCTCTTATTGCCAGCTTGTGCCACAGACGTCAGTGAAAGGGAGATAGCAACCAACAGGCTCAAGAAGCCAATCAAGGTGCGGAGCTTTGCAGCCGAAGACCTGATGAGGTAAGTTGTCATAAGCTTGCTTCCTGTACCCAGCATGTTGAAGAGCTTAGTTTATACGCAAAAAGCCTCGCTGTAACAAGTACTTGCGAGGCTTTCTTAAAGCAAATTTCACCATCTGGCCGCCGCCGCCGCCACTTTACCGGCGATTTACCCATCGGCCCGACCGACCGACCAGGGCTTTTTGGTGAGCACCAAGGCGATCGGTGTTAGCCGCGGGCGTTCTCGATTGTCTTGCGTAACCTGGCGGTGGCGGCAGTTACGCTGGCTTCAAACTCTTTCCACCGATTTGATGCGGATTGGTTAAGCTCAGTCAACTTGGCCTCGGCAGACTTCAAGTCCACCTGCAATGCGGTAATTTGCAGATCAATTTTTGTCCTGGACTCTGCTGCGGCAGTGCCAGCTTTCTGCTCCAGCTCAAGCAGCCGTGCTTTGCCAAATTTAATGTCCTTCTCTGCTGCCGCGACAAGCTGATTGCGCCGTGTGTGGTCATTAGCATATTCAAACTGCGGCATCGACTTGATCAAGTCCTGAGTGGCACCGGCCATGACCAGTTTGCCCGACTGGTCCTGAATCTGCGTGACCGCAATGGCCACGTCGTGCCGACCCATTCCAATAAAACCACCCGCACCAACGATGATGTAAGACACCGATTTGTCCGGCGCAATGATGATGTCTTGCACCTTACCGACTTTGTGCCCAGCCTCGTTGTAGATGGTTTTGCCCAACAACGTCTTTTTGACGCTCCAGCCCAGTGCGACTTGCGTCGACTCAACAATGCTGATGCCCGTCGTGGTGCTGCCGCCAGCGACCTGTGCGGTGGCTGGACCAGTGGCAACAAAAAAACTGGCAAAGACCAGCGTGGCAATTGAGAGGGTTTTATTCATGATGAACATCCTGAGTTTTAAAAATGAGCATACCGGACACCACTGGGTTATACGGGTGGTGCCAGCCCGGCGTCTGTGCGTTACCGAACTCTTTCAAAAACTCCAGGCTTGGGGAGCGAAAAATTTGCAATCAGCCTGGCGGATCGTCAACTTTTTTAGTGTCGCTTTGAGTTGCGATTAGGTATGGCTTTTTGTTTGGCTTGACGTGCTGCCAAGGCTGCAGCCAACGCCATCCTCGCCCAGGGTTCCATTTCATGCACCGACTCCATGGCCGCCTCGGGTGCGCTGAAATAGCTCATGCTTTTTGTGACCCCATTGACCAGGTAGATAAAACGCTCACACCCGGCGGCTTCGAACTGCTCAGCCGTTTCTTGGCTCGCCTTGAGCCACAACTTTTGCCCTTTGCCCAAGTCAGCCAATATTGCAATCGTCAGCCCTTCGGTGCTGATGCCATATCCGCCGAACATGCGCTTGGCCACGCAGGGTCCAGCCGTCGCTAACAATTCACAGCAGTAATGGGCAAACTCGTTGTCTTGCTTTTTCATAAAGAACTGCCCCCCGCTAACCGAACTTTGGCAAAACTTCAGACTTAGCTCAAAAAGCTCATGTATGGTTCGTGGTCACCATCCCCCTGCAAAACTCAACTATTGATGTAGCTGGTCAGCTGTGAAATGGTTTGTTCGTTGTCGGCAATGATGTCGTCCATGATGTCTCGAATAGAGATCAGTCCAAGCACATTTTCGCCATCCATCACTGGCAAATGCCGAAATCTCTTATGGCTCATCAGGCGCATGCACTCGCGGGTACCGGTTTGCGGTGCGACGGTGACTACATCGCGAGTCATGATCTCGGCAACCGTGGTTTCTTTGGAGTTGCGACCCTGCAGCGCTATTTTGCGGGTGTAGTCGCGTTCTGAAACTACACGCTGCAGTTTTCCGTCTTGCATTAGCAGCAAAGCCCCCACCTCCAGCTCGGCCAATAGCGAAAGCGCTTCAAATACACTGACAGTTGGGGCAATCTTGTAACTCGTGGAGTCATGCTGTTTAAGCAATTCTTTGATTGGTTTCATTGAAGGTCCAAGCGTTGTAAATAATGGCATCGGAGTGTACCCAACTGAGACAGTTTTTACTTTGGCAATGCAAATTCTTTGTGGTGCAGGTCCATTGTTCAGTTGGTGCAGGCCCGGGGTGGGTGGCCTGGTTAGCCGCAGAGCCTGCCAGCAAACTCCAGGAATGGAGAACGCCCGTCACGCGGTTGTCACACTGCGCGGCTCAACTGCACCAACGTGCCCTGCCTGACATAAAATTTCTCGCTATCCAACTCAGTCGGGCGCACTCATGAACCTTGAAAAAGTCATCTTCGGTTTCTTCATCGTTTTTGCTGCAACGCTGAATTTTGGCTTTGTCATTGGTGAAATCGACAACCCGGCGCACCATCATGCGGCCGAGCTATTTTTTGCCATCGTGGTGAACCTGATTGCCACCGTGCTCAAATTTGGTGACCGCACCCAGGTTGGTGCGGTGCATCTGGCCACCAGCTTGGTTGCCGACCTGCAATTGCTTGCCGCTGCCTGCGCCTGGGGTTACGCGGTATATGTTTCGCCCCACGGTGTGGATGCGTCCGCAATCACCACCATTGTTTCGTTGTCTGCCGGGGCACTGCTGGCCAATATTGTCTCGGTCATCATGCTGATCATCGAGACCATGATGCTGCGCCGCTAAGCCGGGCGGCCTGCCATGCACCCCAACAGCGCTATATTGCTGATGTTTCGGCGCATGCGGGCGCCGCTGATCGTGCTGATCTTGATCTATGCGGTGTCGGTGCTGGGGCTGACCCTGATCCCTGGGGCTGATGCAAACGGCAAACCCTGGCAGATGGGATTTTTTCACGCCTTTTATTTCATCAGTTACACCGCCACCACCATCGGCTTTGGCGAGATTCCCTATGCCTTCACCGATGCACAGCGCATGTGGGTGATTGTCAGCATTTACCTGTCGGTGATCGGCTGGGCCTATGCGATTGGTACTCTGCTGGCACTGGTGCAAGACCGCGCGTTTCAGCAAGCCGTCACCTTGCAGCGCTTCACTCGCAGTGTGCGTAACGTGCGCGAGCCGTTTTACCTGGTTTGTGGTTATGGCGAGACCGGGCAACTGTTGTGCCGCGCCTTTGACGACATGAACCGGCGCTTTGTTGTGCTCGACATTGAAACCAGCCGCATTGATGAGCTTGACCTGCAGGACCTGCGTGCCGATGCCCCTGGCCTGGCCGCCGATGCGCGCCAACCCGACAACCTGCTGCGGGCCGGGCTGATGAGCCCGCATTGCGTAGGTGTGATTGCGCTGACCAGCGACGACGAAGCCAATCTGACCGTGGCGGCTGCCACCCGCCTGCTGCAGCATGACCTGCCGATTCTGTGTCGGGTCACGCGCCCTGAAATGGCAGCCAACATGAAGTCGTTTGGCATCCGCAACGTCATCAACCCCTTCGAGGCCTTCGGGGAGTATCTGGCACTGGCGATCCGCTCGCCGGGTTCTTACCAGTTGGTGGAGTGGCTGACCGCTGCGCCAGGCAGCACACTTGAGCCCCAGCGTGAGCCGCCGCGTGGCCACTGGATACTTTGTGGTTATGGGCGTTTTGGTCAGGCCATCGTCGACGACCTGCAGGCCGAAGGCATTGACCTCACGGTGATCGAACCCAATGCATCGATTTCCGGCAGCGCGTTACAGCTAACCGGTATAGGAAACGAGCGTCAGGTGCTTGAAAAAGCCGGTATTGCGCAGGCGGTCGGCATCATTGCCGGCACCAGCAACGACATCGCCAATCTGGCCATCGTTGCGACTGCTGTGGAAGTTAACTCGGCGCTGTTTACAGTGCTGCGGCAAAACCAGCAGTCCAATAGCCTGCTGTTTTCAACGTTCAAGGCCGATTTCTTGATGCGTCCGGCCGAAATCATTGCCCACGAATGCCTGGGGCTGCTGACAACACCGCTGCTGTCGCGTTTTCTGGCCGAAGTCAAGCGCCGCGATGACGCCTGGAGCGACGCCCTGGTGGCGCGTATCGTACAGACTTGCGGCAATCAGGTGCCGGCTACCTGGAATGTGGCCATCAGCGCCAAAGATGCCCCGGCGCTGGAAGCCGAACTGCGCAGCGGTACACAGGTCCTACTCGGTGCACTGTTGCTGGACCCAACTGACCGCCAGCAGCCACTGCTGGTCGTCCCGCTGCTGGTGGCAAGGGCAGGCGTGCAATATGAGCTGCCCGGCGACGACTTTGCCTTGCACATGGGTGACAACATTCTTTTTGCCAGCACGCGCAGCAGCCGTTCGCTGCTGCTGGGCACGCTGATCAACGTCAATGACCTCAATTACGTGCTATACGCCAGACAACAAAGTGCGGGTTGGTTGTGGCGCAAGTTCGCGCGAGACTCCCAAGCGGGGTCGGCCTGAGGCCTGGGGTTGACCAGGAATATTGATGAAAATTGACTGTAGCCCTTACCAGTAATGCGCTAGTAGCTATAAATATCATATCTGCGAGCCGACGCGCGCAGGGCCATGGCAAACCATGCCAGCAAATAAATGCCGTCGTGTCAGCATGTAGACAAGTGTCGGTTTGTTAATATTCAGTGGCTGTTACCACCGTCAAGGCATAGACCCCCATGAATATCAACGATATGAAAATCTCCACCCGGTTGATTCTTGGTTTTGTCATTCTGGGTTTGCTGCTGGTGTTCATGGCTGGTGTGTCCTTGCTCAAGTACAAAAGCATGAGCGACATGTTTGACGAGGTCATCAACGACCGTGTGCCCAAGGTGGCAGCCATCAACGACATCAAAGCCGACGTGACCCTGATTGCCGATGCACTGCGCAACATGATCATCATGAGCGACACTGCTGACATCAAGAAGGAAGCCGGGCGCATTGAGGTGGCGCGCAAACTGATTGGTGAGCGCTTTGCCAGGCTCGATGCGCAATTGACCAACCAGGATGCCCGCGCCCTGCTGGCCCAGGTGGCCCAGACCCGCAGCGCCTATGAGCCGCTGCAGGCCGAAGCGATGGAGTTGGCGATTGGTGGCCAGACCTTTGAGGCCAAGGCCTTTTTGCTGGACAAGGTGCGGCCCGCCCAAAAAACCTACTTTGACGCGCTCGACGGCTTGCTCAAGTACCAGGACGGACAAATGCAGCAGTCGGCCAACGCCACCCAACAAGCCACGTCGAGCATGGTGTATGTGATGGGGCTCACGGTGGTGGTTGCATTGGTAGTGGGGGTGCTGATGGCCCTGTGGATCATTCGGTCCATCACGAAGCCAATCAACTTGGCCGTGCAAGTGTCGCGGGCGGTGGCGGCTGGTGACCTGAGTGTGCAATTTGATACAGCAGGCAAAAACGAAATCTCGCAGCTGTTGCTAGCGCTCAAAGACATGCAGACTGGCCTGGTCAGTGTGGTAGCCGAGGTGCGCGACGGCGCCAACGGCGTGGCTGCAGCCAGCGCAGACATTGCCCAAAGCGATATCGATTTGTCGTCCCGCACAGACAGCCAATCGCATTCCCTAAAAGACACCACGGCATCCATGGAGCAACTGGGTGCCAATGTGAACCTGAATGCCGAGAACGCGCGCAAGGCCAATCAACTAGCGCAAAGCGCGTCTGAAGTGGCCACTCGTGGTGGCGCGGTGGTGTCGCAGGTGGTGGACACGATGCGTGGCATCAACGAGTCGTCGCGCAAAATCTCCGACATCATTCAGGTGATTGATGGCATTGCCTTTCAAACCAATATTCTGGCGCTGAATGCGGCCGTGGAAGCCGCCCGCGCCGGTGAACAGGGGCGGGGTTTTGCCGTAGTGGCGAGCGAAGTGCGCAGCCTGGCTGGTCGCTCGGCAGAGGCGGCGCGCGAAATCAAGGCCTTGATCAGTGCCAGTGTGCAGCGGGTGGAACACGGCACGGTGCTGGTGGATCAGGCCGGCGCCACCATGTCGGAAGTGGTCAGCAGCATCCGCCTGGTGACCCAGATCATGGGTGAAATCAGTGTGGCCAGCACAGAGCAGAGCCAGGGCGTGTCGCAGTTGGGCGTGGCCATTCATTTGATGGGTAACATGACGCAGCAAAACGCCGAGTTGGTCGAGGTGATGTCAGCGGCCGCTGGCAGCCTTAAATCGCAGGCCGATGCATTGGTCAACACGGTCGCGGTGTTCAAGCTCAATGCCCGCCACCCCCACGCTCGCATGGAACTGCTTGCAATTTCTGACCAAGCCACGTCATAGTCCTTACCCGTAGCGGGCTATGAGCACAGGCCAACACGTCGCAAGCACCCAGCTCGGCAGCGCTGACGCCAGCAGTACCAGCCAAGTTTGCCTCAAAAAAAACACAATGGATCGATACTTTGCAAAGGGCCCAGCATCTGGGCCAAATCGCCTGGCCGCCAGAATGCAAATGCCCATGAACATGAAATGCCCTACCTGCGGCGTCGCCGATCTGACCCACTACGCCAGATCGCGCATCTCACGGGTGCTCAAGGATTACTTTGGAACGCTGTCAGACACCACGTTTTTAAGCGCTTTCGGGGCGCTGGTACCATGTGCTGAAACGGGTGCAAGCCCAACCTACCTGGAATAAAACATGAACGCCAGTCACACCACAGAACGCACTGAGGCGCAAGCAATAGCGCATATCCTGGCCACCTGCTGCACCGTGGCGGTGGTTGGTCTGTCGCCCAAATCGCACCGCGACAGCTTTCGGGTGGCACAGTACATGCAGGCGCATGGCTGGCGCATTGTGCCGGTCAACCCGGTGGCTGCAGCTGCGGGCACACCCATTCTGGGCGAGGTGGTGTATGCCACCCTGACCGAGGCCGCCGCTCAGGTCAAGCTCGACTTGGTGGATGTATTTCGCAACAACGACGATGTGCCGCCGGTGGTGGATGAAACCATTGTCGTTGGCGCGCCGGCCCTGTGGCTGCAACTGGGGGTGCACCATGACGCTGCGCTGGCCAAGGCTCGCGCGGCGGGTTTGGTGGTGGTGCAAAACCGCTGCCTGAAAGTGGAGCACGCACGCCAGGGTTGAGTCTGAAGGGTATGCGCAGGGGTGTGAGTGCGATTGAGGATAATCCAGCCATCTTGAAAAAACGTCCACAAGCTTTCCCTGAAGTCAATTATTCTGACAATGGCCCAGTCCGGCATCTGCACCTGGGGACAGCCTGGGTGCAAGGCTCCATGTACCTGGCCGACCCTTTAGGCCTGGTGCATGAATACGTGCAACGCATGATGGCCTGGCTGCTGTTTGTCGAGCCCGACAGTGTCAAGGACCGCCAGGCCATGCAACTGGGCCTGGGGGCCGGGTCGCTGACCAAGTTTTGTGCCAAAGAGTTGCGCATGAACACCACCGCCGTCGAGCTGAATCCACAGGTACTGCAGGCGTGTCGTGGCTGGTTCAAGCTGCCAGCCGACAACGCCAGCATGCACGTGGTGCTGGCCGATGCTGCCCAAGAGATTCAAAACCCCAAGTGGTGGGACAGGGTGGATGCCCTGCAGGTGGATCTGTACGACCACGAGGCCGCAGCACCGGTGCTTGACAGTCTGCCTTTTTACAACCACTGCCGGCGCTTGTTGACAGCCGAGGGGTGCATGACGGTGAACCTGTTTGGACGTGCGTCGAGTTTTGAGCGCAGCGTCGAAAAAATTGCCGCCGCCTTTGGTAATGATGCGGTGTGGGCGTTCAAACCCACCCGCGAGGGCAACACCGTGGTGCTGGCGCAGCACACGGTCAGCCGTCCCAAACGCGAAACCCTGATGGCCCGCGCTGGTGCCATCGAGTTGCGCTGGGGTTTACCCGCCGACAAATGGGTGCGCGTTTTCAAACCGGTGATGTCATGAGTCATAACACCCACACCCGGCCCAGCGGTCACACCGCAAACGGTCCGCTCGACTGGCGCAACCTGGTGCAATGGCTGCAGAGCGATGGTGTGATCAGCACGCACGAGGCGCAGCGCATCCACACCCGCTGCGCCCAGGCCGAGAGCGTGCAGCATCCGCTGGTGCGCCTGGCCAGTGTGGCGGTGCGCCGTGCCAGCGATGACAAGCCGATGGACATTGAGTTGCTGACCCAATGGTTGGCGGGATGGGCACAGTTGGCGTATTTACGCATTGATCCACTCAAGGTCGATGTCGGCAAGGTGGCGGACACCATGAGCCCGGCCTATGCCGAGCGACACAAGATTTTGCCCGTGCAGGTGACTGCCCACGAAGTGGTGGTGGCCACGGCCGAGCCGTTTTTGACTGACTGGGTGGCAGAAGTTGAGCGCCAGTCGCGCCGCAGCGTGCGCCGGGTGGTGGCCAATCCGCAGGACATTCATCGCTATACCATCGAATTTTTTGCCTTGGCCAAGTCAGTGCGAGCCGCCAACAAGGCCGGCAGCAACACGGCCGCCAGTTTTGAGCAACTGGTAGAGTTGGGCAAGAGCAACAAACAGCTCGACGCCAACGACCAGAGCGTGGTGCAGGTGGTGGACTGGTTGTGGCAATACGCCTTTGACCAGCGCGCCAGCGATATTCACCTGGAGCCTCGGCGTGAACAGGGCGTGATCCGTTTTCGCATCGACGGCGTGTTGCACCCGGTGTACCAGATGCCCATGGGGGTGCTGGCGGCGATGACGGCGCGCATCAAGCTGCTGGGGCGCATGGATGTGGTGGAGCGCCGACGCCCGCAAGACGGCCGTATCAAGACCCGTAACCCGGGTGGCTCTGAGGTTGAAATGCGTATTTCGACCCTGCCTACAGCCTTTGGCGAAAAGATGGTGATGCGTATCTTTGACCCCGAGACCACCATCAAAGATCTGGATGCGCTGGGCTTTTCAGCACACGATGCACAGCGCTGGGAAGCATTGGTCAAGCGCCCCAACGGCATAATTTTGGTGACTGGCCCAACGGGCTCGGGCAAAACCACTACCCTCTATTCAACCCTGAAGCGGGTGGCCACCGAAGAAGTCAACGTCAGCACCGTTGAAGACCCGATTGAAATGATCGAGCCAGCCTTCAACCAGACCCAGGTGCAACTGCATCTGGATTTTGGTTTTCCGGAAGGACTGCGCGCCCTGATGCGGCAAGACCCAGACATCATCATGGTGGGCGAAATCCGCGACCAGGCCACCGCCGAAATGGCGGTGCAGGCGGCGCTGACCGGGCATCTGGTGTTTTCGACCCTGCACACCAACGACGCGCCCAGCGCCATCACCCGGATGATGGAGTTGGGCGTGCCGGCGTATCTGATCACCGCGACCTTGCTGGGTGTACTGGCTCAGCGCCTGGTGCGCACCCTGTGCCCAAATTGCAAGGTTCCGGATGCTGGGGCCACGCGTGAAACGCTGGCTGAAGTGGTCAAACCCTGGCAACTCAATGGTACTTACAAGCCCTTCAAGGCCGTGGGGTGCGTGGATTGCCGCATGACGGGTTTTATGGGGCGCATGGGTTTGTACGAACTACTGGTGGTGACAGAAGGTTTCAAAAACCTGATCACGCGGGAACCCGACACCGATATGCTCAAACGCCAGGCCGTCGCCGACGGCATGCGCCCACTGCGTCTGGCCGGTGCGCTGCGTGTGGCCGAGGGCTTGACGGTGATTGACGAAGTGTTGTCGTCCACGCCCACGCTTTCCTGAGTTTGAGCTGCAGTCAGGGTGCCTCTGTGACAAGCCATGTTCCAAACGGATCACGCCCTATGAAAATCAAGAGCCAAAAAGACTTGTTTTCAGGCCTGTTGTTCATGTTGACTGGCGGGGGATTTGCCTGGAGCGCCACCAGCTATCGGATTGGCACCAGTGCCAGCATGGGGCCAGGTTTTTTTCCGCTGATGCTGGGTGGTTTGCTGGTGTTGCTGGGCCTGCTGGTGGTCTTGCGCGCGTTGGCCATGGGCAACGAGGGGGGAGACAAAGTGAGTGCCTGGGCCTGGAAGCCGCTGTTTTTTGTCATTGTCGCCAACCTGCTGTTTGGGGTGCTCCTGAGCGGGCTACCTAGTTTTAAGGTTCCCGCAATGGGGTTGGTCGTGGCCATTTTTGGACTGACTCTGGTCGCCGGTATGGCTGGGGAGCAGTTCAAGCTCAAGGATAGCCTGCTGCTGGCCAGTGTGTTGGCGCTAGTCAGTTACCTGACCTTTATTGGTGTGCTCAAGCTGCAGTTTCAGGCCTGGCCTGCGTTTATTACCGGCTAAGGAGCACTCACATGGACTTGATTGCCAATTTGTCGATGGGTTTTGCAGTGGCTGCCACGCCCATTAACCTGTTGTATGCCTTTGCCGGCTGCTTGCTGGGAACCCTGATCGGCGTCTTGCCCGGCATTGGGCCGGTGGCCACTATCGCCATGCTGCTGCCCGCCACCTACGCCTTGCCGCCGGTGTCGGCATTGATCATGCTGGCGGGCATTTATTACGGGGCGCAATATGGCGGATCCACCACCGCCATTTTGGTGAATTTGCCGGGCGAAGCCTCGTCAGTGGTGACTGTGATTGACGGTCACCAGATGGCGCGCAAAGGCCGGGCCGGGCCGGCATTGGCAGCGGCAGGCCTGGGTTCGTTTTTTGCGGGCAGCGTGGGCACCCTGATTCTGGCGGCTTTTGCAGCGCCGTTGACCGAGGTGGCCTTCAAGTTTGGCCCGGCCGAGTATTTTTCATTGATGGTGCTGGGGCTGATTGGCGCGGTGGTACTGGCGTCAGGCTCGCTGATCAAGGCCGTGGCCATGATTGTGCTGGGGCTACTGCTGGGTTTGGTGGGCACCGATGTGAACTCGGGGGTGGCGCGTTTTGCGTTTGATATCCCGGAGCTGTCTGACGGCATCGGCTTCATCGTGATTGCCATGGGGGTGTTTGGGTATGGCGAGATCATCGCCAATTTGTCAGTCAAAGAGGAACACCGCGAGGTTTTCACCGGCAAGGTCAAAGGACTGATGCCGACCCGCGAAGATTTCAAACGTTTGGTGCCTGCCGTGCTGCGCGGCACCAGCATTGGCTCGGTACTGGGCATTTTGCCCGGCGGTGGTGCGCTGCTGGCAGCTTTTGCGGCCTACAGTATCGAGAAAAAAACCAGGTTGCAGCCCGGTGAGGTGCCCTTTGGTCAAGGCAACATCCGGGGGGTGGCTGCGCCCGAGTCAGCCAACAATGCCGGTGCCCAGACCTCGTTCATTCCGCTGCTCACGCTGGGCATTCCACCCAATGCGGTAATGGCGCTGATGGTCGGGGCCATGACCATCCACAACATTCAGCCTGGCCCGCAGGTGATGACCAGCAACCCAGAGCTGTTCTGGGGGTTGATTGCGTCGATGTGGATTGGCAATGCCATGCTGGTGGTGCTGAACTTGCCGCTGATTGGCATCTGGATCAAGCTGCTGACGGTGCCCTACCGCTGGCTGTTCCCGGCCATCGTGCTGTTTTGCGCAATTGGGGTGTACAGCACCAACAACAACACCTTTGACATCTGGATGGTGGGCCTGTTTGGGGTGATTGGATACGTGTTCATCAAGCTGGGCATGGAACCGGCACCGCTGTTGCTGGGGTTTATTCTGGGACCGATGATGGAAGAAAACCTGCGCCGTGCGTTGTTGCTGTCACGGGGTAACTGGAGTGTGCTGGTGACTCGACCGCTGTCGGCTGGGTTATTGATCGCCGCAGCCATTTTGCTGCTGGTGGTGCTGTTGCCGTCCATCAAACGTCAGCGCGAGGAGGCCTTTGTTGAAGAATGATGCTGGCCCTGACACGGTGCCAAGCTTATACGTAAAAGCGGCTTCTGGCCCATATGAATAAAGCGCGAGAAGCTCCTAAAAATATAGCGTTTGGATTGGTTCTGGCAACCCTGGGTGCGATCGCGTTCAGCGGCAAGGCGATCATTGTCAAGCTGGCCTATCGGCACGGTGTTGACGCGGTCACGCTGATCATGTATCGCATGTTGTTTGCCCTGCCGATTTTTGCCGTGATGGCATGGTGGGCCAGCCGGGGCAAGCCAGCGCTGACGCACCACGATGTCCTGGGGGTGCTGGGGCTGGGTTTTACCGGTTACTACCTGGCCAGCTTTCTGGACTTTGCCGGCCTGGCCTATATCAGTGCCTCGCTTGAGCGGCTGATTCTGTATTTGAACCCAACCCTGGTGTTGCTACTCGGCCTGGTGCTCTACAAACGGCATATATCACGCCGTCAGGCCTTGGGCATGGCCCTCAGCTACGCGGGTGTGCTGTTCGTTTTTGGTCATGAGATCAAGCTTGAAGGCGCAGATGCTGCACTGGGTGCCGTGCTGGTCTTTTCAAGTGCCGTAAGTTATGCCATTTACCTCAGCTTCAGCGGTGAGCTGGTCAAGCGGCTGGGCTCGCTGCGGCTGGTGGGGCTGGCCACCACGGTGGCCTGTGTCTTGTGTATTGGCCAGTTTGTGGTGCTGCGCCCGCTCAGTGCTGCCGTGGTGGCGCAGGAAGTGATCTGGCTGTCGGTGTTGAATGCAACCCTTTGCACCGCCGTGCCGGTGTTGATGGTGATGATGGCGATTGAGCGCATTGGTGCTGGACTGGCGGCACAGGCCGGCATGGTGGGGCCGATGTCCACCATCCTGATGGGTGTGTTGATCCTGAGGGAACCGATGACTGTCTGGGTGGCTGTCGGCACGTTGCTGGTGCTCGCCGGCATTTTTGTCTTCACATCGGCTGGCCGCCGCCACTGACAAACCACGAAAAAAAGCGGCAGTTTGTCGATCTGGACCAGAATCTATAATTTAAGCTTAATCGTTCGGAAGTATCTTCAATGAAGACGACGGGTCATTCGGTCGCGGTTTTGTTTGCTGACGTTGCCGGCAGTACCCGGCTCTACGAAATCTTTGGCGACACCAAGGCCAAGCTGTTGGTGGATGAATGCCTTGACGCCATGCGCGGAGTGGTCGCCAGCCATGGGGGTTATGTCGTCAAGACAATAGGCGACGAGATCATGTGTGTGATGCCGGGTGCCGAAATGGGTTGGAAAACCGCGGTGGACATTCAACTCAAGATTTCTGACTTGCCAGAGGTTGAAGGCCACCAGCGCGCGGTTCGGGTTGGTTTTCATGCTGGATTTGTGATCAAGACCAACAACGACGTGTTTGGTGACACCGTCAATGTTGCTGCCCGCATGACCGGTCTGGCCAAAGGTGGGCAGATCATGACGACCATGGGCACCGTGCTGCTGCTGCCAAAATTGTTGCGCAGTTCAACCCGCAAAATCGCTGCCTTGTCCATCAAGGGCAAAAGCAAAGATGTGCAAGTTTGTGAAGTGATATGGCAGACCAACGATGAACTGACAATGCGCCTTCCGTCGCGTATTTTTTTTCCACGGCATGTTCAGCTCAATCTTTCGTATGGTGACGATGCCTGCCAGATGGGCCTGGAATGCCCACGCATTGAACTCGGGCGCGATGCTGCGTGTCGTTTTGTGGTGGGTAACAAGATGGCGTCGCGTCAGCACGCCATCATCGAATTGCGGCAGGAAAAGTACTTTCTGACCGACCAAAGTACCAATGGCACCTATGTGCTGATTGACGGTGAAGCCCAATTTGCACTGCGGCGTGAGGAGATCATGCTGCAGGGCACCGGTAGCATCTCCATTGGTCGCGGGTTTGACGAAGCGCTTGACGATGTCATTCGCTTTGAGCTGGTGGAGTCAAGCTGAGTCCTGGCGTGCGTGCAGAGACCCGCAAAATAAAGCTAACAGGCAGCTGCCAGCCGCTTTGCCTGATCAGCGCCGCGACGAAACCACAATGCCGCCCACAATCAGCATGAAAGCCAGGGCGTGGTACAGATGCGGCAGCTCACCCAGAAACAGACCCGACAGCACTGCGGTGAACAGCGGTGTCAGGTTGGCAAAAAAGCCCGCCACGGACGGCCCGGCGCGTGACACTCCGGCCCCCCAGGCGCGGTAAGCCAGCACCGCCGGACCCACCGCGATAAACAGCAGTGCCGCGACCATCGACCAGCTTGGTGTGAAATGCCCCAGGCCCAGCGCCCATTCACCACCGGCAAACAGACCTGACCAGACCAGCCCCAGTGCCACCTGCGCCAGTAAAAATGCCGACCAGTCGCGCCTGATCTCCGCCGGCTCGGTGGTCGGGTGGGCCAGCATCCAGCTGTAGTATGCCCACGCCGCAGAGGCCAGCAAAATATACAGATCACCGGCCACCAACCGCACTTGCAACAGTACTTCGAGTTGCCCACGGCTTAGCACCAGCATCACCCCGCTGATGGACAGGGCGGCACCCAGCCACTGGCGCCTGGAGATGCGGTTGCCAAAAAATACCCGCCCAATCAGCAGCATCCACACCGGCGTGATCGACCCCACCAGCGTCACATTGATTGGTGTTGAAGTTTTAAGTGCCAGATAGAGCAGGGCGTTGTAGCCGCCAATGCTGAGCAGCGACAGGCCCATAAAACGCCTCCAGCTTGGCCACAGCTTGCTGCCTGGGCGCAGCACCGGTGCCGCCAGTGGCAGCAACACGGCAAATGCCAGGCACCAGCGCATCAGGTTCAGGGTCATGGGCGACACCGACGGTGCAATCAGCCGGCCCACCACCGCATTACCAGCCCACAACATGGGTGCCAGCGTCAACAGCAGTGCTGTGCTCAGAGAGATGTGGGGGTGCTTCATGCGTGTGGAGTGGAGGCTTGCCGTGCCATCTGGCGTGCAAAGAGTGGCTGCAATGGCCTGCATTTTGGCAGCAAAACGTCATCAGCTTTTCGTGGCAACATCGCGTAATCATTCAACCAGGAGATCAAACATGAACTTACAGGTATCACGCGCCGTTTGTATTGAGCAGCACGGTGGCCCCGAGCAGCTCAAACAGGTCGCGGTGCAGGTCGGCGATCCGGGTCCGGGAGAGGTTCGCATTCGGCACAAGGCGGTGGGTTTGAACTTTATTGACGTGTACCAACGCAGCGGCTTGTATCCGATGTCCATGCCGGTTCAGCTTGGCATGGAGGCCGCTGGTGTGGTGGAAGCGGTGGGTGCCGGCGTGACCCATCTGGCTGTGGACAACCGCGTGGCCTATGCCAGCCAACCACCTGGCAGCTATTGCGATTTCCGGGTGATGCCGGCCAAAAACGTGTGCCGCCTGCCCGATGACATCTCGTTTGAGACCGGCGCGGCCATGATGCTCAAGGGGTTGACGGCCCAGTACCTGCTCAAGCGCACGCAGCCTCAAGGTGGCTTGAACCCGGGCGATTTTGTGCTGTTTCATGCGGCAGCGGGTGGCGTGGGCCTGATCGCCTGCCAGTGGGCCCGGGCCATGGGCCTGCAACTGATCGGCACGGCAGGGTCGGATGCCAAATGTGCCCTGGCCAAAGACAATGGTGCGGCCTACGCCATCAACTACAGCAGTGAAGATTTTCTGGCACGCGTCAAGGATATCACCGGCGGCAAAGGCGTCAAGGTGGTGTACGACTCGGTGGGTAAAGACACCTGGGACAAGTCGCTGGACTGCCTGAGTCCGTTTGGCCTGATGGCCAGCTTTGGCAATGCTTCAGGACCGGTGGCACCGTTTGCGCCAGGCATCCTGGGCGCCAAGGGGTCGCTGTATGTGACGCGCCAGACGCTGTTTACCCACATGGCCACGCGAGAAAGCACACAAGCCATGGCCGATGAGCTGTTTGCGGTAGTTGCGAGTGGGCAGGTCAAAATTCATGTGGCACAGCATTACCGCCTTGAAGACGTGCAGCAGGCGCATCGTGACCTGGAGGCGCGCAAGACCACCGGTTGCACCGTGCTGACGTTGTAGTTGGCGGGTGGGATCAGGTGTCGATCGACGCACTCCAACGCTCGTTCCAGTGGCCTGTGCGCAGTTTTTCGGTGTCGCGCCGATCACGCTTGGTCGGGCGGCCCTGGGCCAGGGCCAGTGCTGGCTCGGGGGCCAGACGGCGTTGCTCGGCAGCTTGTTGGCGCAGATGCAGAGATTCGTCGGTTTCGCGAAACAGCAGCGCGGCCACCGGTGCCGGGCCACGTTTGTCACTGATGGCCAACACGCTGACCGTGCGACTGACGGACCCGCTGCGCACTTGCAACATGTCACCGGGCTTGACCTCACGGGCCGGCTTGACGGGCAGACCATTGATCAGCACGCGGCCTTTGTCGATCTCGTCGCAGGCCAGACTACGAGTCTTGTAAAAGCGGGCGGCCCACAGCCATTTGTCAATGCGCAGCTTGTCCATGGGGTGTTTACAGCAGTTTTTCGATGGCTGCGACCAGGCTTTTGCTATCGGGCCCGGTCATGCTGCTGTAGCTCGCTGTCACCTTTCCTGAACGGTCAATCAGGTATTTGTAAAAATTCCATTTGGGGCTGGTGCCAGACTCTTTGACCAGCTGGGTGTACAGGGCGTTGCGTTCAGGCCCCACCACCACGGTTTTGGCAAACATCGGGAACTTGACGGCATAGGTATTGAAGCAAAAATCTGCGATTTCCTTGTTGGTGCCCGGTTCCTGTTTGCCAAAATCATTGGTTGGAAACCCCAGCACCACCAGTCCTTTGGCCTGGTATTTGGCGTAAAGTGCTTCCAGGCCCTCGTACTGGCCGGTAAAACCGCAGAAACTGGCGGTGTTGACCACCAGCACCACCTTGCCGGCGTATTGGCACAGGTTTTGTGGTGCTTCGTCTTGCAGCCGGTTAAAGCGGTGGTTCAGGATGGCCGGGCAAGCGGCTGCAGAGCCCGCGGGCACCGCCTTGGCCGGCAGGCTGCTTTGCGCCACGACTCCCGGGGGCAATGTCGCCAGACTGCCGAACAACAGGCCATTCATCAGGGAAACTGCAAACACGCGCATGGTGGGGCCTCTGTAGTGAAGTCAGGTCAGTTTATCTGCTGGACGGCACTCCAGCGGGGGTATGGGTTTAGGGGTGCCTGAGCTCATGGGTAATAAGTCAGCCGCAAGGCAGCATCAATTCTTTCAATTCCCGCGGTGGCATTTTCAGAAACTGGCTTGCAAGGCGACTTGGAGTGCTCTATTTATCGTAGCTATCTGCGCAATCAGAATAAGGGCTGGAGCTCATTTTTATGCAGATTTACGGTTGGCCATTTTCATTGGGGAAGGGCTCAGCCGAGATGCCCAGTCGCCACAGCGATGTAACTTCTTTGGCGCGCGCCAGGTGCAGAGCATCGTTGGCGTCGCTGGCTTTGGCGTGGATGGGCCGGGTGTCGATACGGCTCACCACCCGCAGGCCGCTTTGGGCAAACAGCGCCAGCAGGTCGTCGCGGCTGCGCAGGCCCAGATGTTCGGCCAGGTCGGACAAAATCAACCAGCCTTCACCTTTGGGCTCCAGGTGGGCACGCAAGCCCTGCACAAAACCTTTGAGCATGTGCCCGCCCTCGTCGTACACCGCGCGTTCCAGCGCAGAGCCGGGACGTGCCGGCAACCAGGGCGGGTTGCAGACAATCAAAGAGGCCCGCCCAGGCGGAAACAGGTCTGCCTGCAGCACATCGACCTGCTGCTCCAGCCCCAATTGCGCTATATTGGCGCTGGCACAGGCCAGCGCCCGTGCATCGGTGTCGGTGGCAATGATGTGCCCAACACCCCGGCGCGCCAGTACCGCAGCGAGCACACCGGTACCGGTGCCGATATCAAACGCCGTGATGCCGTCCTGGCCCTTGGGCGGCTTGGGCAGGTGGGCACTGGCAACCAGTGGGATGTATTCGCCTCGCACGGGCGAAAAAACACCGTAGTGCGGAAAAATGCGGTTGTGGGGCGCAGCGCCCAGCGCCGCAATTTCAAGGCCCACCCGGCGCCACTCATGCGCACTGGTGATGCCCAGCAGTTCACGCAATGAGGCCACAGAAGTGCCAGCGTCGGGGTGCTCCGGTGGCTCGTCAGCGGTACCCCAGGCCTGGGCACAGGCGGCCCTGACATCAGGCGCACGCCGCAGCGGCACGCCGTAGTCGGCATCAAAGCCAATCAGCAGCATACCCAGCAGGCGTGCACGCTGGCTTTGCGCCAGGCGGTGCCGGTTGAAAGCCTCGGTCATCGGGATCGGTGTCTCGGCCGGTTTGCGCTTGCGTTTGGGGACCTGGTCAATTCGCCGGGCCAGCGCTTGCAGCAACTGGCGCGCATTCTGAAAATCGCCGCGCCACAGCAGGGCGGTGCCTTCACAAGCCAATTTATAGGCGGCATCTGCGGTCATGGTGTCATCCGCCAGAACGACCCGCTTGGGTGGTGCCACACCGCGTTCTGAGCGCCAGCGGGCAACGCAGGCCTGGCCGGCTTCCTGCCAGTGGATGCAGGCAGGTGCGCTTGCAGGCGCAGTAGGTGAGACGGCAGGGGTAGAGGTCATGGCGGTGGCGGCAATCGTGTCAGGAACAGGGTTGTAACAGATCGCCCCCAGACCTGCTGCGCCACCCGCTTGAAAACGATGGCTGTCCTGCGGTCTAATAATGTCTCTGAAGCTTTACCCCTATTTTTGAAAGTCTGCCATGCTGCTTGATGCCGAACTATCCCAATTGGTGCTGGTTGACTACCAGCCGCGCCTGATGCCGGCCATTTTTGAGGGCCCACTGGTGCTGGCCAATGCCGTCAAACTGGCTCAAATGGCCCGCTTGCTGCAGGTGCCGGTGGTTGGCACTGAGCAAAACCCGTCGAAACTGGGCGAAAACGCGCCAGAAATCAGGTCGCTGTGTCAGCGTACATTGGCCAAAATGCAGTTCAGTGGGGTTGAAGAAGGCCTGGGTGAGTGGCTTCGCCCACCCGTCAAGCCGGTCGCCGGTAATGCCCGCAGCCTGCCCAAGCACTTGCAAAAGCCCGCCAACACGCCAACTGAGCGCAACAGCATCGTGATTTCCGGCTGCGAGGCGCATGTGTGTCTGTTGCAAACCGCTTTGCACCTGCTCGAAGATGAGTTTGATGTCTGGGTGGTCACCGACGCCTGCAGTTCCCGCACCGAGCGCAACCGTGATGCCGCCTTTGACCGCCTCGCCGGTGCCGGTGCCGAGCTGGTGACGACCGAAATGGTGGCATTTGAGTGGCTGCGCAGCGCCGAGCACGCCCAGTTCAAGGCCGTGCAATTACTCATTAAATAGTGCTTTATCCCTTTATTAGAAAGCTATTATAGCTACATTATTTATAGCATTGCGCGATCCGAAATCTGAATCTTGCGTAAGCAGCGCGCGGCCAGCGTTGGGTTGTTGGTGACGATCAGGTAGATTCAAATTCAATTTAAAGTGATGCTCTGCGGTCATGCAACGATGCCGAGTGGCGCAAAATTGGGATCGTGATCTTTGTCTAAATACCACCAACCGATGAAGGAAAGACTGTATGAAGATGCTGAAAAAATCTTGCTTGCTGATAGGCGCGATGGTGCTGGCGGCGACCGTGTCAGTGGTCAATGCCGCTGATCTCAAGGACATTCAGGCACGTGGTGAATTGCGTCACTTAGGCATCAAATATGCCAATTTCGTGACCGGTGCGGGCGATGGTTTCGATGTCGAATTGACGCAGGGTTTCGCCAAGCATATCGGGGTGAAATACACCCTGGTCTATTCGGACTTTTACAACGTCATCCGCGACGTGCTGGGTAAGGACGTGGTGCGCAAGGGGGCCGAAGTGACGCTCATCGGCAACTTTCCGGTCAAGGGCGACATGATTGCCACCGGTTTCACCATGCTGCCGTGGCGCGAAGCGGTGTTGCTGTATTCCAAGCCCACCTTTCCGTCGCAGGTGTTGCTGGTGGCGCGTGCCGACTCCAATTTCACCCCCATCAAGGGCAGCAAGGACCTGCCCAAGGACATTCTGGAAACCAAGGCGCTGATTGGCAAGAACAGCCTGCTGGTGATGGAGCGCACCTGCCTGGACCCAGCCAATTACGCGCTGAAAGGTGTGGGCATCGACCTCAAGTCCTACACAAAAAACACCAATCTCAATGAAATGGTGCCGGCGCTGCTCAACAAAGAGGCCGAGCTGACCTTGCTGGACGTGCCCGATGCGATTCTTGACTTGAAAAAGTGGGCCGGAAAGATCAAGGTCATTGGCCCGATTTCAGAGCATCAGGATCTGGCAGCCGCCTTTCCCAAGGATGCCCCGGAATTGCGCAAGGCGTTCGACGAGTACCTGGTCAAGACGCGGGCCGATGGCAGTTATGACAAACTGGTGGATAAATACTATCCTGGCATTCGCCGCTATTTCCCCGAGTTTTTCGCCAGAAAACACTGATGTCGGCAGGCACCCTGTCCCGCTGATTTGAGGCTCATGACACTGCTCAGGCGAGTCGCTTTGCGATGGCCGCTGGCCTTGGCGGTCGTTTTTTGCTTGTACACCCTGGTTTTATTGTGGAATGTTTTTGCTGCTCAGGCGCTGTTGCGCTCGTCTGCGGATGCCCGTTTGGTGGCCGATGGTCAGCGCCGGGCGGCGGCCATTGGCGATTTTCTGGCGGACCGCCGCAATGAGACGGTGGACCTGGCCGAAAGCCATGAGATTGAGGGCTACCTGGTCAACAAGGCGCTGGGCATGTCACTGCAATACGGTTTGATCGCCAATTTGGACGCGATCGACCAGCGCTTTCGGCGCAGGCAGGCGCAGAAAGTCATCCGTGGTACATCACTGTTCAGCGACCTGGCCTATTTTGATGAAACCGGCGAGCCGCTCTCGACACCCCTGGCCAGCGGTGATGCGCGGGTTACCCTGCCAGAGGGCTTCAGGCAAGCCGTTCAATTGAGCATTGAACCCAAAAAGCAGCTCCTCGTGGTCAGCGCCCCGGTCATTTACAAGGGCAGTTACAGCGGCGTGGTAGTGACCACCGGCGATCTGGCCAAACTGTCTCGCTTGTTGATGGCCAGCGGCAGCGCCAATGCCGCGGGAAACTACCACGAGCTGCTGATCTCACCCAATGGCCTGGTGCTGGCGGCCAGTGGCAGCCCGTTCAGCTTTGGCAAAGACTGGGGGCCGCAAGTGCTGCAGCAACCGGCCGATGCGCTGCTGCCCATGGCGCATTTGGCGCACGCCCCGGCCAGCGCGTCGCACACGCTGGTGCTGCGCTCGGCGGTACCCGGTGCGCCGTTGTCGCTGGTGACGGTGATCGACCGGGACACGGTGTACGGTCAGACCAGCTCCAGCCTCTTTTTATATTCGCTGAGCATTTTTCCCTTTTTGCTGCTGTTGGCGGCACTGGCGTTTGATCGGCAACATCAGCGCACGCTGCAACTGCAGGTGGACAACTCGGCGCTGGCCCAAGAGGTGTCGCGGCGTGAAGCGCTGGAGTTGGAGCTGCGCAACAACAACACCCAACTTGGGCAAATGGCCGACGAGCTGCAGCGCAACGTGGACCGCGCCGAGCACGCCAGTCGGGCCAAGTCAGACTTTCTGGCGACCATGAGCCACGAAATTCGCACCCCGATGAATGGGATCATCGGCATGACCGACCTGGCCATGGATACCGAGCTGACCGACGAGCAACGTGATTACCTGAATATCGTGAAGTCGTCGGCCGATGGCTTGCTGAACATCATCAACGACATTCTTGATTTCTCCAAGATGGAGGCCGGTAAGATGGCGGTGGAGCTCATCAGCTTTGACCTGCACATCCTGGTAGCGGCGGTGATGAAATCCTTGTCGGTGCGGGCTCAGGAGCGCAACCTGGAGCTGATTTGCGATGTTGAGCCGGGGGTGCCACGGCAGGTGTCGGGCGACCCGGGGCGGCTGCGGCAGATTCTGATCAACCTGCTCAACAACGCCATCAAGTTTACCGAGCATGGCGAAGTAGAACTGCACGTGCAGGTGCAGGCCGAACACGAGGCGCAGGTGCTATTGCAGTTCAGCGTGCGAGACACCGGCATTGGCATTCCGGCCGACAAACAAAAGCTTATCTTCGAAGCCTTTACCCAGCAAGATGCCTCCACCACGCGCCGCTTTGGTGGCACCGGGCTGGGGTTGACCATTTCGACGCGCCTGGCCGGGTTGTTGGGTGGGCGAATCTGGGTCGAAAGCGAGGTAGCCCAGGGCAGCACTTTCCATTTGGTGCTGCCGTTTGGACCGGCGACCAGTGAACAGTTGCCCGTGCCACATCGGGACCTGGCAGGAACGCGGGTGTTGCTGGTGGATGACAATGCCGTCAATCGGCATGTGCTGGCGCGCATGCTGCAGCGTTGGGGCGTGCTGCTCGCCGATGCAGCCTCTGGTGCACAAGCATTGCAGATTCTGGCGACCACTTCGGTGCCGGAGTTTGATCTGTTGCTGACCGATTTTCAGATGCCCGACATGGATGGATTTGAACTGGTCGCCCAAGTCAGGCAGGATCAGCGATTCCAGCACCTCAAGATCGTCTTGCTGTCGTCTGCCGCCAGCCCCGGCCAGGGTGCCCAGTGCCGCGAGCTGGGAATTGATGCCTACCTGACCAAACCGGTGGCACAGCATGAACTCGAACAGGCGTTGCAAACGCTTCTTGCCCGCTCGGGTGCGGCGGAGCCCGGCCAGTCCAAAACCCCGGCTTTGATCACCCGGCACACCCTTCAAGAAGATCGTGTTGCGCTGAAAATACTGGTGGCTGAAGACAATTTGGTGAACCAAAAGCTGATTGCCACCCTTTGCAAAAGTGGGGACACACGGCGGTCATCTCCAACAACGGCCAGGAGGCGCTGAACTGGCTTGCAGGTAACACCTGTGACTTGATTCTGATGGATATGCAGATGCCGGTGATGGGCGGCCTGGATGCGACCCGCCAGATTAGGCTACTTGAAGCCGCTAACCCTGGTTCGCGCAAGACACCGATTTATGCATTGACGGCTGCCGCCTTGGCCGACGAGCAGGAAGCCGGACTACAAGCTGGTGTTGACGGTTACCTGACCAAGCCGATTGATAAGAAGCGGCTCCAGGAAATACTGAGCCAACCTCGCGCTGCCGAGGTTTTCCCACAAGTCGTCACCGCGCCGCCTGACTTTGATTACGCAAGCGCCCTGGCGCAATGTGATGCTGATATTCTGGAAATCATTGGTCAGAACTTCCTGCAGTCTGCGCCTGGGGAATTGATGGCGATCGAAGTGGCTGTCAACGCCGCCAACTGGCCGCTATTGGAGCGACTCGCCCATACCCAGAAAGGCATCATCTGCAACTTTGGTGCCCAGACCCTTGAGCACTTGTTGGCTGAACTGGAACAAAGCTCGCGGGCCGGCGCTTTGCCCTCCACCTGGCAGCTACAGGATTTGCAGTGCGAATGGCGCAATTTGTGTACGTCATTGGAAAGCTACCTGGCGCAAAAAACCAACCTCTCGTCATAAACGCTGGTATCCAGACACATCCGTTTCAAGTGCACCCGACTGAAGGACCAGCGGCATATTAGGGTCAACCCTTTGGGTCAAATAAAGTCAGGAAACCGCAAGCTGATTGTTCATAATTGCGGTTTCATTTTTTACAACAAACGGAGACATTCAATGACCAGTTATGCCGATTTTCACCAACGTTCCCTGACCGATCGCGACGGTTTTTGGGCTGAGCAAGCCCAGTTGGTGGACTGGAAAGTTCAGCCGCAGCAGATTTGCGACTACAGCAACCCGCCGTTTGCCAAATGGTTTGTCGGCGGCGTCACCAATCTGTGTCACAACGCGGTGGATCGGCATCTGAAAGACCGGGCGGACCAGGCTGCGCTGATTTATGTTTCAACCGAAACCAATGTGGAAAAGGTTTATTCATTCCGCGAACTGCACGCCGAGGTGCAGCGCATGGCAGCCGTGCTAAAGGACCTGGGTGTCAAAAAAGGCGACCGCGTGCTGGTCTATATGCCGATGGTGGCTGAGGCCGCCTTTGCCATGCTGGCCTGCACCCGCATCGGTGCCATCCACTCGGTGGTGTTCGGCGGCTTTGCATCGGGCTCGCTGGCTTCGCGCATTGAAGACGCAGAACCGCGCATCATCATCAGCGCCGATGCCGGTTCGCGCGGCGGCAAGCCGGTGGCTTACAAACCGCTGCTTGACGAGGCCATCCGGCTGTCAAGCCACAAGCCAGAGGCGGTGCTGCTGATTGACCGTGGCATGGTTGCTATGGATCTGGTGGCCGGGCGCGACCATCTGTGGGCTGCCCTGCGCGAAAAGAACCTCAATACAGTGGTCGAATGCGAATGGGTCGATGCCACCCATTCCAGCTACACGCTCTACACCAGCGGCACCACCGGCAAGCCCAAAGGCGTGCAGCGTGACACCGGGGGTTACTGCGTGGCGTTGGCTGCTAGCATGAAACACATCTATGCCGGCAATGCCGGTGAAACCTATTTCTCGACCAGCGACATCGGCTGGGTGGTCGGCCACAGCTACATCATCTATGGCCCGCTGATTGCCGGCATGGCGACCATTTTGTACGAAGGCTTGCCAACCCGCCCGGACGGCGGCATCTGGTGGAGTCTGGTCGAAAAGTACAAGGTCACAGTGATGTTCAGCGCTCCTACGGCAGTGCGCGTGCTCAAGAAGCAAGACCCGGCACTGCTGAAAAAGTACGACCTGTCTAGCCTGCGCGCGCTGTTCCTGGCTGGCGAACCGCTTGATGAGCCGACTGCGCAGTGGATCAGTGACGGCCTGGGCAAGCCGATCATCGACAACTACTGGCAGACCGAGACCGGTTGGCCGATTTTGTCGCTGTGCAATGGGGTGGAACAGGCCAAGAGCAAGTTTGGCTCGCCGGGCAAGGCGGTCTATGGCTACGATGTCAAGCTGCTTGATGACCAGACCGGTGCTGAACTGGTTGGCCCGAATCAAAAAGGCGTGGTGGTGGTTGAAGGCCCGCTGCCTCCGGGCTGCATGCAAACCGTGTGGCGCGGGGACGACCGCTTTGTCAGCACCTACTGGAAGACGGTGCCCGGCAAGATGGTCTATAGCACTTTCGACTGGGGCATTCGCGATGCCGACGGCTACTACTTCATTTTGGGCCGCACCGACGACGTGATCAACGTTGCCGGTCATCGCTTGGGCACGCGCGAAATCGAGGAAAGCATCTCGGCACACCCGAATGTCTCCGAAGTCGCTGTGGTTGGCGTGGCCGACCAGCTTAAAGGCCAGGTCGCCATGGCGTTTGCCGTGGTCAAGGATGCCAGCCTGGTCACCGATGAGGCCAGTGCCGCCAAACTCGAAGCCGAGATCATGAAGATCGTCGATAAAGATCTTGGTGCTGTGGCGCGGCCAGCCCGGGTGCGTTTTGTTACCGTATTGCCGAAAACCCGCAGCGGCAAATTGCTGCGCCGCGCCGTGCAGGCCATCTGCGAAGGGCGTGATCCGGGCGACCTGACCACCATGGATGATCCGGCAGCCCTGCAGCAGATCAAAGATCTGGTAACTGCCGGGTAAGCACGGTTGCACATTGGTGCGACGTAAGAATTGCGCCATTTTCGGATGGCACAATTCTTTTTTGAGTCAGGCTCCTTCCAACGCCACAGTCGCATCCGCCAAACGGTTAAGCCGTGACGCGGGAGGTTAATCATCTACCAGCTTTAACCAGCTAAAGTTTCCCCAAGGGAAATGAAAGTCAGCGAAATATGAGTGAGACAAACACAGTTTATCAAGCCTACCAGGCAAACACTTACCTTTTTGGTGGCAACGCCCCGTACGTCGAAGAGATGTACGAAAACTACCTAGCCAATCCTGGCAGTGTGCCAGAAACCTGGCGTGACTATTTTGACGCCCTGCAAAATGTGCCTGCCGTCGACGGCAGCAACGCCAAAGACGTTCCCCACCAGCCTGTCATTGACGCTTTTGCGCAGCGCGCCAAGGCCGGCGGCACCAAGGTGGTGGTGGCAAGCATGGACTCCGAAATGGGCCGCAAGCGTACTGCTGCCCAACAGTTGATTGCTGCTTACCGCAACGTTGGTGCCAGTTGGGCTGACCTGGACCCTCTCAAACGCACCGAGCGCCCCAATATTCCTGAGCTGGAGCTCTCGTTTTACGGCTTTGGTGACGCCGACCAAGAGACCATCTTTGACGTGAGCAATACGTTTTTCGGCAAAGAAAAAATGTCCTTGCGTGAGATGCTCAATGCCTTGCGCGAAACCTATTGCGGCAGCATAGGTGCGGAATACATGTACCTGACCGACCACACGCAAAAGCGTTGGTGGCAGCAAAGGCTTGAAAGCGTGCGCAGCAAGCCAAGTTTCAATACCGAGCAGAAAAAACACATTCTGGACCGCCTGACGGCCGCTGAAGGCCTGGAGCGCTTTTTGCACACCAAGTATGTGGGCCAAAAGCGGTTTTCACTTGAAGGTGGCGAAAGCTTCATCGCCGCCATGGACGAGTTGATTCAGCGGGCAGGTGCCAAAGGCGTGCAGGAAATCGTGATTGGCATGGCGCACCGTGGCCGCCTAAATGTGCTTGTCAACACGCTGGGCAAGCTGCCAGCCGACCTGTTTGCCGAGTTTGACCATACCGCCCCGGAAGACCTGCCCGCTGGCGACGTTAAGTACCACCAGGGTTTCAGCTCGGATGTGACCACCCCGGGCGGCCCGGTGCATTTGAGTCTGGCGTTCAACCCATCGCACCTTGAAATTGTTAACCCGGTGGTTGAGGGCTCGGTGCGCGCCCGCATGGACCGCCGCGCTGACCCGACAGGGCGTCAGGTGTTGCCGGTGCTGGTGCACGGCGACGCTGCTTTTGCGGGCCAGGGTGTGAACCAGGAAACCTTGGCGCTGGCCCAAACACGTGGCTACACCACGGCGGGCACGGTGCACATTATCATCAACAACCAGATTGGCTTTACTACCTCTGATCCGCGCGACTACCGCTCCACCCTGTATTGCACCGACATCGTCAAAGGTGTCGAAGCGCCAGTGATGCACGTCAATGGTGACGACCCGGAGGCGGTCGTGCTGGCCATGCAGTGGGCGCTGGAATACCGCATGGAGTTCCGCAAGGACGTGGTGCTGGACATCATTTGCTTTCGCAAATTGGGCCACAACGAGCAAGACACCCCGGCCTTGACCCAGCCGTTGATGTACAAAAAAATAGGCCAGCATCCCGGTACCCGCAAACTTTACGCCGACAAACTTGCCGCACAGGGCTTGGGTGATGATATAGGTGATGTGATGTCCAAGGCCTATCGCACCGCCATGGATGCAGGCCGCCACACCATAGACCCGGTGTTGACCAACTTCAAAAGCAAATATGCAGTGGACTGGTCGCCTTTTCTAGGAAAGAAATGGACAGACGCGGGTGAAACCGCCGTTCCCATGGCTGAATGGAAACGCCTGTCTGAAAAAATCACCACCATTCCGGCTTCGGTCACCCCGCACTCGCTGGTCAAAAAGGTTTATGACGACCGGGCGGCCATGGGCCGAGGGGACATCCCGGTGGATTGGGGCATGGGTGAGCACATGGCTTTTGCCACATTGGTGGCCAGTGGTTATGCAGTGCGTTTGTCCGGCGAAGACTGTGGACGCGGCACCTTTACCCACCGTCATGCCGTGATTCATGATCAGAAGCGCGAAAAATGGGACGTTGGGACCTATGTGCCGTTGCAAAACGCGGCTGAAAACCAATCGCCTTTTGTTGTTATTGACTCGATTTTGTCTGAAGAAGCGGTGTTGGGTTTTGAGTACGGCTACGCCTCGAACGACCCCAACACCCTGGTGATCTGGGAGGCGCAGTTTGGTGATTTTGCCAATGGCGCGCAGGTGGTGATTGACCAATTCATCGCCTCTGGTGAGGTGAAATGGGGTCGGGTCAATGGCATCACGTTGATGTTGCCACATGGCTATGAAGGCCAGGGACCGGAACACTCTTCTGCCCGGGTGGAGCGTTTCATGCAACTGGCGGCTGACACCAATATGCAACTGGTGCAACCCACCACAGCCAGCCAGATCTTCCATGTGCTGCGCCGTCAGATGGTGCGCAGCCTGCGCAAGCCATTGATCATCTTTACGCCCAAGTCCCTGTTGCGCAACAAGGACGCTGCATCACCCCTGTCAGAGTTCACAGAAGGTGGTTTTCAGACGGTCATTCCGGACCACAAGGCGCTGAAGAGCGACAAGGTCAAGCGGGTCGTGGCTTGCTCAGGCAAGGTTTTTTACGATTTGTCTAAAAAGCGTGAAGAGAAAGGCCTTGATGACGTGGCCATCTTGCGTGTCGAGCAGTTGTACCCGTTCCCGCACAAGGCTTTTGCTACCGAACTCAAAAAGTATCCCAACGCCACAGAAGTGGTTTGGACGCAGGATGAACCACAAAACCAGGGTGCCTGGTTCTTTGTGCAACATTACATTCACGAAAACATGCTTGAAGGGCAAAGACTGGGGTATTCCGGCCGTGCCGCATCAGCATCGCCGGCAGCAGGCTACGCGCATTTGCATCAGGAACAGCAAAAGTCGCTGGTCGACGGTGCATTTGGCAAGCTCAAAGGGTTTGTGCTGTCGAAATAAGCGCACAAACTGCCAACGTTAGATGGTTCAGGGCAAACATGTTGGTCCTGTGCCCCTCAAGAATACATTTTTGAAAGAATTGATATGGCACTCGTAGAAGTCAAAGTACCGCAACTCTCGGAATCCGTGGCTGAAGCCACTCTGTTGCAATGGAGGAAAAAAGTTGGCGACGCCGTCGTCGTGGATGAAATCCTGATTGAAGTCGAGACCGACAAGGTGGTGATGGAGGTGCCAGCGCCTTCGGCCGGGGTGATTGTTGAAATCGTGCAAGCTGATGGCGCGACCGTTGGTGCCGAGCAACTGATTGCCCGCATTGACACCGATGCCAAGGCCGGTGTAGTGGCCCCCGTCGCTCCGGTGGTGGCCGCCATGGCGGCTGCCGCTGCGCCAAGCGCTGTTGCGGCGGCGGCTGCAACGGGTGGCTCAATGGCCGGTGTCGCCATGCCAGCGGCTGCCAAGCTGATGGCCGACAACCATCTGGCTGCCGGCTCGGTGGCGGGCTCTGGCAAAGATGGTCGGGTCACCAAGGGCGATGTGCTGGCGTCGTTGGCTGCTCCGAAAGTACTAGCTGTCACCGTAATACCATCAAAGGCTGCAGCCCCATTATTGCCTCAAGTTGCAGCGCCAGCCAGCAGTTTGGCGGATTCGCTGGCCGGACGGCCTGAGCAGCGAGTGCCGATGAGCCGACTGCGCGCACGGGTCGCTGAGCGCTTGATCCAGTCACAGTCCACCAACGCCATCCTGACCACGTTCAATGAGATCAACATGGCCCCGGTGATGGACATGCGCAAGCGGATGCAGGACCGTTTCGAGAAGGAGCATGGTGTCAAGCTGGGTTTCATGAGCTTTTTTGTCAAGGCGGCAGTGCACGCACTCAAGAAATTCCCGGTGCTCAATGCCTCGGTGGACGGCAACGACATCGTTTACCACGGCTATTTCGACATTGGTATTGCCGTGGGTTCACCGCGCGGTCTGGTGGTACCGATTTTGCGCAATGCCGACCAGATGAGTTTTGCCGACATCGAGAAAAAGATTGCGGATTTTGGGCAAAAGGCCAAAGACGGCAAGCTGGGCATGGAAGAGATGACTGGCGGCACCTTCTCGATCAGCAATGGCGGCACCTTTGGTTCGATGATGTCGACCCCCATCATCAACCCGCCACAAAGCGCGATTCTGGGTGTGCATGCCACCAAAGACCGCGCCATGGTTGAAAACGGCCAGGTGGTGGTGCGCCCGATGAACTACTTTGCCCTGAGCTACGACCACCGCATCATCGACGGTCGTGAAGCCGTGCTGGGTGTGGTGGCCATGAAGGAGGCGCTGGAAGATCCAGCCCGGCTGCTATTTGATATCTGACTGTTGAGTGTCAATTTGTCATGCCCAGCAGTTGCCTTTAACCCGCAGCGCGCATTGGGAATCCGACTTCGCGAATGTCCCCCGGATTGGGGCTAGCCCCAATCTTCCTCCTTAATTTCGCTGCGTCAGACACCCAACGCACGCCGCTAGTCGCTGTTGCGGTCTGTCTATTCACCAGCATGGCGTTTAGTTTTGGAAATTGGAAAGTTATTTATGAGCAAACAGTTTGATGTCATCGTGATCGGTGCCGGCCCAGGTGGCTATATCGCCGCCATTCGTGCTGCCCAGTTGGGAAAAAACGTGGCCTGTATCGATGAGTGGAAAAACAGCGCCGGTGGTCCGGCACCGGGTGGCACATGTACCAATGTGGGTTGCATTCCCTCCAAGGCGCTGCTGCAGTCCAGCGAGCACTTTGAGCATGCCAGCCACCACTTTGCCGACCACGGCATTGCGGTCAAGGGCCTGAGCATGGATGTCGCCAAGATGGTGGCGCGCAAGGACACGGTGGTCAAGCAAAACAACGATGGCATCTTGTACCTGTTCAAGAAAAACAAGGTCAGCTTCTTTCATGGCCGGGGTGCCTTTGTCAAAGCGGTGGTGGGTGGCTACGAAATCAAAGTCACCGGCACTGCCGAAGAAATGCTAATTGGCGCCCAGATCATTGTGGCCACAGGCTCCAACGCCCGGGCGCTTCCCGGCGTGCCGTTTGACGAGGAAAACATCCTGTCCAATGACGGTGCCCTGCGGATTGGTGCTGTACCCAAAAAACTTGGGCTGGTTGGCTCGGGTGTGATTGGACTGGAGATGGGTTCGGTCTGGCGCCGACTGGGTGCGGAAGTCACCATACTTGAAGGCTTGTCAACGTTTCTGGGTGCCGTGGACCAGCAAATTGCCAAGGAAGCGCAAAAGGCGTTCACCAAGCAAGGCCTGAAAATTGAGCTTGGCGTGACGGTGGGTGAGATCAAGAGTGGCAAAAAGGGCGTCAGCATTGCCTACACCAACGCCAAGGGTGAAGCCCAGACTCTCGATGTTGACAAACTGATTGTGTCGGTGGGTCGCGTGCCCAATACTGTTGGCCTCAATGCCGAAGCGGTTGGACTCAAGCTCGATGAGCGGGGTGCGATCCTGGTCGATGGTGACTGCAGGACCAACCTGCCGGGCGTATGGGCGGTGGGTGATGTGGTGCGCGGCCCAATGCTGGCGCACAAGGCCGAGGAAGAAGGCGTGGCGGTGGCCGAGCGGATTGTGGGCCAGCACGGCCATGTCAACTTCAACACCATTCCCTGGGTGATTTACACCAGCCCCGAGATTGCCTGGGTGGGGCGCACCGAACAGCAGCTAAAGGTTGACGGCGTCGCTTTCAAGGCCGGCACCTTCCCGTTCCTGGCCAATGGGCGGGCCCGGGCGCTGGGCGACACCACCGGCATGGTCAAGATGCTGGCCGACGCGACTACCGACGAAATTTTGGGGGTGCATATTGTTGGCCCCATGGCCAGCGAGCTGATTGCCGAATGTGTGATGGCCATGGAGTTTCGAGCCAGCAGCGAAGACATTGCCCGTATTTGCCATGCCCACCCAAGCTTGAGCGAGTCCACCAAAGAGGCAGCGTTGGCTGTGGACAAACGCACGCTTAATTTTTAAATATGTAACAAATGTGGCTCTAGCCCATACTTTACAATAGCCCGTAGCTATATTTATGGAAGTAAATTGAACTCATCTTCTGTCAAGAAGGCTTACCAGTCTGAGCTGGCTGCGCGGGGTTACCACCCTGATCCGGCGCAGTTGCGTGCTGTTGCGGCACTTGAGACCTGTGCACGCGAATGGGCCAAGTACAAAGAAAAGCGGTCCAACGCGTTCAAAAAGCTGATCAACCGTCCGCCGATTCCAAGGGGTGTGTACATGTACGGCGGGGTAGGGCGCGGCAAGAGCTTTTTGATGGATTGTTTTTACAACGCAGTGCCCCTGAAACGCAAGACGCGTCTGCATTTTCACGAGTTCATGCGTGAGGTGCACCGTGAATTGGCCAGTATGCAAGGTACTGTCAATCCCTTGAACTTGCTGGCCAAGCGTATTTCTAAAAGGTACCGCTTGATCTGCTTTGATGAGTTTCATGTGTCAGACATCACGGATGCCATGATCCTTCACCGGCTGTTAATTGCCTTGTTTGACAATGGCGTTGGTTTCGTGACAACGTCCAACTTCAAGCCCGATGACTTGTACCCCAATGGGCTGCACCGCGAACGCATTCTGCCGGCCATCGCTTTACTCAACGCACAGCTTGAGGTGATCAATGTTGATAACGGCACAGACTACCGGGGGCTAATGCTTGAGCAGCTTCAGATCTATCACACGCCTTTGGGGGATGCCGCAGACGCAGCCATGCTGGATGCGTTCGAACGCCTGGCAGCAACTCAGGACGAAGATCCGATGCTGAACATTGAGGCTCGCAAGATTCGGTCGCGGCGCAGGGCGGGCGGTTTGGTTTGGTTTGACTTTCGCACCTTGTGTGGCGGGCCTCGCTCTCAGAATGACTATCTTGAAATTGCAACCCAGTTCCATACAGTGCTGCTCAGTGATGTGCCACGCATGCCGCCGCGCATGTCTTCGGAAGCCCGGCGGTTTACCTGGCTGGTGGACGTGTTGTATGACCGCCGCGTCAAGTTGATCATGTCGGCGGCAGAAGCGCCAGAGTGCCTCTACACTGAGGGCCCAATGTCCAATGAATTTGGTCGTACGGTGTCCCGCATCAATGAAATGCAGTCCGCTGAATTTTTGGGGTTGGACCGCCGCGACGTGGATACCCGGCTGACATGAGTGCGCAGCTGCTGCAGGTTGGATTCACGACCCGCAAACGCGATTTTTGGCGCTGCTCAGGCTTGAGCGTTCAGCACCTCTAGCTTCACGATGGCCAGCGATAGATTGTCACCCCCACCTTTGGCCCGGCTGCGGGCCTTCTCGATCAAAAATTCACTGGCGTCGCGGGCTGACAACGTAGACAGAATCGAGCCCAGTTCTGTGTCGTTGAAATAGTGCCAGACACCGTCACTGCACACCATCAAGGTATCACCGGGAACCAGCTGGGGAATCAGGTCGCTGTCCATGGGAGGATCTTTGTCGGTGCCCAGGCAGCCCATCAGAATATTTGAGCGCGGATGAAAGTTCGCTTGCTCTGCTGTAAGTTCACCCTGGTTGACCAGAGTTTGGACGTAAGAATGGTCCAAGGTGCGTTTGACCAACTGTTTGCCACGGAAATAATATATGCGTGAGTCACCGGCATGCGCCAAGTGGCAGCTACCATCTGGGTTGACCAAGAAAAGGGCGACGGTGCTATGCGGCTCTTCTTCAGTCGAAATAGCTGTAAGTTTGATGACCGTATGGGCTTCCAAAATGAGCTGCTTGAGCACAGCGACTGGATCATCAGACTGGGGCGAATAGCGATCAAACAACTGCCTTGCCGTCATCATGACCTGGTCGGATGCTTTGCGGCCACCACTTCGCCCGCCCATACCGTCGGCCAAAACTGCCATGACGCAACCTTTGGCGTGTGGATGCATCAAAAGAGCAACCTGATCCTGCTGGTAGTCCCGGTCACCCTTGTGGATGCCGGTCGCAGCAGTGAGACGGTAGCCCAGTGATGTCATGAAATCACCACAATTTCCACCAAGGCTGCGTCTTGGGCTTGAACCCCTGGGTCAAATAGGGGGTTTGTGGGTAGTTTTTTTCGAGAACTCGCAGTGCGTCGTCGCGCATCTGCGGCATTTGGAGTGCATCGTAAGACTTGACCATCAAATACAGGGCTTCTTCTAGTGCCGGGACACCTTGGTACTCGCTGATGGCTGTCTGAGCCCGATTCACCGCTGCGAGGTAGGCACCGCGTTCATAGTAATACCTAGCCACATGAACTTCAGACTGTGCCAGCGAGTTCACCACATAATTCATGCGTGCCCTGGCGTCAGGGCTGTAGCGTGAATCAGGAAAGCGTGTCACAAGTTCCTTGAATGATTCGAACGATTCCTTGGCCGCGCGTTGGTCGCGTTCAGACAAATCTTGTTGGGTGATGGCCGAAAAAAGACCAAGATCATCATTAAAGTTGACGATTCCTTTCAGGTAAAGCGCGTAGTCGATGGCCGGGCTGGCGGGGTGTAGCTTCACGAAGCGATCAAGCGTTGCCAAGGCGAGCAGTGGGTCGCCGTTTTTGTATTGGGCATAAGCCTTGTCAAGCTGCGCCTGTTGCGCCAAGGGTGTTCCCGCTGCACGTCCTTCCAGTTTTTCAAACAAAGGCACCGCCTTGTCATAAGCGCCGGTGTTGAGTTCGTCCTTGGCTTCGGCGTAAATCTTGTTAGGACTCCAGCCAATGGTTGGGTCAACCGTGGTTGATGAACAAGCCCCTAGCCATAACACACCACCGGCCAAGACCAGGCGATAGACCGTTGATAATTTGATACCTGGCATGTAGGACAACTTTCTTGAGAAATACCCAAACAATTATATCGACCCCCCCCACTTCATTCGACTTTGATTCATCGGAGCCAGCGGATTTTGAGTTTGAAAGGCGAGAGCTGTTGCTTGGACCCGCGCATCACAATGTGCGTCTTGACAAGGTGCTGGCTGATTTGGTTCCTGAGTTTTCACGCAGTTATCTGCAACAACTGATTGATTCAGGGAACGTGTTTGTTAACGGCAAAGCGGCGGGCAAAGCGTCGTTGAAAGTCAAGTTGGCGGATCGGTGCCAGGTTGAGCTCAGGCCAACCGCCCAAAGTCAATCCTTCAAGGCAGAAACTATGCCCTTGGACCTGGTGTTTCAGGACGAACATTTGCTGGTGGTTAACAAGCCTGCGGGGCTGGTCGTGCATCCTGCGCCTGGCAACTGGAGCGGCACCCTGATGAACGGGCTGCTGGGCTTTGACCCGCAGTCATTTATGTTGCCGCGGGCGGGGATTGTTCATCGGCTTGACAAGGACACCAGCGGCTTAATGGTTGTGGCACGTACACGTGAAGTTATGGATGCCTTGGTGCGGGCGATTGCAGCCAGAGACGTCAGGCGGCAGTATCTGGCCTTGGGGCACGGCAATTGGGTGGGTGACAAGCATCGTCAAATTGACGCGCCGGTCGGGCGGGACCCAAAAAGCAGATTGCGCATGGCTGTGGTCGACTTGGCAACTCAAGCCGGCAAATCTGCCAGAACTGACATGGCTTTTTTGGCCGGCTGTGAACTTGGCTGTTTGATTCAATGCAATTTACACACTGGCCGAACCCACCAGATCAGGGTTCACATGGCGTCAATTGGGCATCCGTTGGTGGCAGACCAACTCTACGGGGGCGCTTTTGCAGTCGGTATGCAGCGCCAGGCTTTGCATGCTATTCAGTTGTCTTTTGTCCACCCCATCACCTTGGCTTCGCTGGTTTTTACCGCGCCTGTCCCGCCAGATCTTGTGGCGGCGTTTGATTCCTGGGGTCTCAAGTACAATTAAAGTTATACAGTCGGCGTGCCAGCCGTGCTATTTGCGTGTTGCCGAAACTCTTGTCGGTGATCACTCCGCTACTCAGACTCCCTTTTTTCACACTCCCTTTGGGTGTTTTTTCGGAATATTGTTAGCATGAATACGCTGGATGCCAAACGCGTCCTTGAAACTGCGTTGATTTGTTCGCCTCAGCCGATAGCTTTGCGCGACATGAGGGTACTTTTGGGTAATACCGTGAGTTTAGATTCAATTCGTTTGATGTTGGCCGATCTGTCCAAAGAATGGTCGCAGCGAGGGGTTGAATTGGTGGCAGTGGCTAGCGGCTGGAGGTTTCAAAGTCGACCTGAGATGCGGGCTTATCTGGACAGATTGCACCCGGAAAAGCCGCCGCGGTATGCCCGGGCCACGCTGGAAACCCTCGCCATCATTGCTTACAAGCAGCCGGTTACGCGCGGTGATATTGAAAACATAAGAGGCGTCACAGTGAATGCCCTCACATTGAAGCAACTGGAAGACCGCGGCTGGGTCGAAGAGATCGGACATCGCGACACAATTGGCCGGCCAGCGCTGTTTGCGACCACCCGGCAGTTTCTCAATGACCTTGGGCTGGATTCGCTGGATCAGTTGCCGCTGCAAGATTCGGCTGATCAGGTCTTTGACACATTGAATTCTGGAATGACTGCCCGTTTTTCAGGCCAGGCTGACTTTTCTTTGGGTCCGCAGGATTCTGGCGCTCTGAATGCAGGTCGCTCACCCGCATTTTTCGATGGAAGTTGAGGTCTTTCAGTTGCGTTTTGACCTTTTCTGAGCGCCCTTTTTAGGAAATTGATCATGGTTGACTCAAATGCCGAAACTCAAGCACGGGTTGCAGAGTCCATTCGTTTCGAAGATGTTGTGTCTGGACGATTTGATGCGGAAGTCATCAAGGTCGAGCTGTCTTCACCCAAGCGCGTGTTACCACCTCAACCGGAATCCCCCAAACTGCATAAGGTGCTGGCGCAGGCTGGCATGGGTTCGCGTCTTGAGATGGAGCAACTCATCTTGGAAGGTCGTATCACAGTCAACAATGAACCAGCCCATGTTGGCCAACGCGTTCAATTTGGCGATTACGTGAAAGTCAACGGAAAACCCATTCGTTTTCGGATTGCGCCGCCGCCGCCCCGTGTGATTGCCTATCACAAGCCCGCCGGTGAGGTCGTCAGTCATGACGATCCCCAAAATCGACCAACTGTTTTTCGAAAGTTGCCAAAGCTGTTCCAGGGCAAATGGCAATCTGTGGGACGCCTTGACCTGAATACTGAAGGTTTGCTACTTTTTACCAGCTCGGGAGATCTGGCCAACAATTTGATGCATCCTCGTTTTGGGTTGGAGCGTGAGTATGCGGTAAGGGTACTAGGTGCCTTGAACCATGAAGAAAAATCCAAACTTTTAGCGGGAGTCAAGCTTGAAGACGGTGTCGCGCAGTTTGGCTCGATAGAGGAAGGTGGAGGGGAGGGTTCCAATTGCTGGTATCGGGTAACAATTTCTGAGGGAAGAAATCGCGAGGTCAGACGCATGCTCGAGTCGGTTGGGCACGCGGTCAGTCGTTTGATCCGGATCCGATATGGTGCGATGGTTTTGCCGCGTGGCTTGAAACGCGGTGCCTGGATGGAGCTTGATGAGGCTGACATTCGTTCGTTGACACGGGCAGCGCAATTGAGTGGTGATCACCAGAAGCCCGATCGGTCCCAGCTTGATGACGGATCAGGCTTTGTGAACAGCAAGAAACCGCCCCTGCGAGATCGAAATCAGAATGTTTACAACAAGCGATCAGGCCCCAAAGGCCAGGCTAAAGCCAATCAGCCAGACCCCATGAAGACATCACTCGGCTATATTGGGGCTGACAGTTTTTCTCGGCAGCGGCAAGATGCAGATAAGAAGCACGGTGCTGGCTCTGGATCTTCGAAGGGCCGTCGCCTTTCTGGCAGATCCCGTTAGCTGCCGCGCTGGGGGGAGCTTAGTTCAACGTCGGGCTGATCGAAAATGGAACCACACGGTTTAGGTTAAAATCAAAAGCTTTGGCCAATGTGTCAAAAACATCACTATTTTGCTTAGGAAAAAATCATGACAATTGAAAAAACACTCTCTATCATCAAGCCCGATGCTGTTGCTAAAAACGTCATTGGTCAGATTTACGCGCGATTTGAGGCTGCGGGCCTGAAGGTGGTTGCCGCCAAGATGGCACATTTGTCGCGTGGCGAGGCTGAGGCTTTTTATGCTGTACACAAGGCCAGACCCTTTTTCAAGGATTTGGTGGATTTCATGATTTCTGGTCCGGTCATGATTCAGGCTTTGGAAGGTGACAACGCAATTTCAAAAAATCGTGAGTTGATGGGTGCAACCGATCCGAAAAAGGCGGAGTCGGGCACAATCCGCGCTGATTTCGCCGACAGCATTGATGCCAATGCCGTGCATGGTTCAGACGCTGCCGAAACAGCAGCGGTTGAGATCGGGTTCTTTTTCCCCGGCATGAACGTGTACTCGAGATAACTCTCATATGTCGGTCAACCTGCTCGATTACGACCTCGAGGGCTTGGCCGCTTTTTGTGAACGGCTAGATGAAAAACGCTATCGTTCCATTCAGTTGTTTCGTTGGATTCATCAAAAAGGGGCGCGCCATTTTGATGAAATGACGGACCTTGCCAAGTCATTGCGTGAGAAGCTCAAGACGTCAGCGTGTATCAAACCACTTGATGTCATCTCGCAACGCCTTTCAGCGGATGGCACGATCAAATGGTTGTTTGATGTCGGTGACGGAAACGCGGTCGAGGCGGTGTTTATTCCTGAAGAGGATCGAGGCACGCTTTGCGTGTCGTCGCAGGCGGGTTGCGCAGTCGGGTGTCGATTTTGTTCGACGGGGCACCAAGGGTTTAGTCGTAACTTGAAATCCGGGGAAATCATCGCCCAGCTTTGGTACGCGGAACATTTTTTAAGGCAACAATCGGGCACGACTGAGCGGGTTATCTCCAATGTTGTGATGATGGGAATGGGTGAGCCGCTGCAAAACTATGATGAGCTGGTGCCAGCGTTGAAAACGATGCTGGATGACCACGGTTATGGTCTGTCCAGGCGCCGAGTGACGGTGTCTACATCGGGCGTGGTTCCCATGATGGACCGCTTGGGTCAGGATTGTCCGGTAGCATTGGCTGTGTCGCTGCATGCGTCTAACGACGTTTTGCGTGACCGTCTCGTTCCCTTGAATATCAAGTATCCACTTGGTGAGTTGTTGGCAGCTTGCATTCGCTACCTTGACCATGCGCCACGTGACTTCCTAACTTTTGAGTACTGCATGCTTGCTGGCGTCAATGACAGGGTTCGGGATGCGCATGAAATCGTCAGTTTGGTCAAAACATATGCGCCAGAACGAACGTGGTGCAAGTTCAATTTGATACCGTTCAATCCTTTCCCGGAATCAGGATTGCAATGCTCCATTCCTTCGCAAGTCGTCGAATTTTCTAGAATTCTGACTGAAGCAGGAATAGTCACCACGGTTCGGAAAACTCGTGGCGACGATATAGATGCCGCTTGTGGCCAACTGGCGGGCGATGTCAAAGACAGAACACGGGTGGTTGACCGCATGAACCGCCAGCGCACAGTGATGTTGCGAAAAAAATTGTCAGTCTGACGACGGAAGTTTAAGGGCTATGGAATGAAGGAGACCACAGATAGTTGTTCAATCGCACGGGTTGCACCGTGGCTTGGTATTTGCGCGTTTGTCGCATTGGCGACAATGCTAGGTTGCGCAAGCAAGTCTGACGCAGCGGGCATCGGTGAAAGTCGCAATGAATTGGTTACTGAGTCTGATGAGTCAGGGCAAAGAAAGCGCGCACGGATTCGAGTGGAGTTGGCACTTGGTTATCTTGAGCAGGGAAAGCTGACGATTGCGCTGGATGAGATCAAGCAGTCAATCGTTGCAGACCCTTCGTTTTCAGATGCCTACAGTTTGCGTGGACTGATATACATGCGCCTCAATGAATATGTGATTGCCGAAGAGAGCTTTAATAAAGCGCTGTCTCTCAAGCCCCAAAATCCTGACGTGCTGCACAATCTTGGTTGGCTCAAATGTCAGCAGGGTGCCTATGAGCAGTCAGTTAAGCTGTTTACGGTCGCCTTGGCGGACCCGTTATACGGTGAAAGAACTAAAACATATCGGGCACTGGGCTTATGCCAAGAGCGTGCCGGACTGCTTGATGAAGCAATATCCAGTCTGCTGAAATCGTATGCCTATGATGCCAGCAATCCGATCACTGGCTATAACCTCGCGAATGTCCTTTTCAAAAAGGGCGACTTTGTGAGGGCTCAACTTTATGTTCGGCTCTTGAACAACAGCGATTTGGCGAACGCAGAGTCACTTTGGCTTGGCATAAAAGTAGAGCGTCAACTCGCAAACCCCGATGCCATGAAACAACTTGCGACTCAATTGGAAAAGCGGTTTGCACAATCGCGCGAGGCAACGCTCTATCGCCGTGGAGCTTTTGATGAGTGACAGTGATAGTAGTTTGGTTTCCGAGTCAATCGCGTTACCGACCCACGCTGGGGCAAACGCAGGTGCGTTGCTGCGTACTGCGCGCGAGGCACAGGGACTTCACATTGGCGCACTAGCCGTTGCATTGAAGGTTCCGGTCAAGAAGCTGGAGGCTCTTGAGGCAAATCGGTATGACTTGCTCCCTGATCTTGTTTTTGTTCGGGCGCTAGCCTTGAGCGTTTGCCGAGCCCTGAAAATTGATGCCGAACCTGTCATGGCTGGACTACCTCAGCTGCAAGCGCTCAAAATCAAGGTCAATGAATCAGGCTTGAATACTTCGTTCAAGAGTTCTGGTGCCACAGAAGGCAATAGTTTTTTGATGCGTTTGTTCAGCCCATCGGGTGCCGTGGTATCAGCGTTGCTTGGTGCCATTGCTCTGACTTTGTTTTGGCCTGAAAAAGGAACCAGCGACGAGGGTACTCGTCCGCTGGTTGGTGCCGAGCAGGGCCCGGTCAACGTAGCGTCCGCGCCGCTCACAATGAGCAACAGCATTCAGGCTGAACAACCGCTGTTGTCATCAAGCGACGCGACCAAACCACCGGCGTTGCCTTTGGCCGAGGACCCAAGCAGTGCTAGGCGGAGCGCGTCAGCTCCAGCCGAACAAAGTAATCTGTCTGCTGCGTCTGACACTGCTGCGCAGACATCAGTGGTTTTACTGGAAGCGCGCGGCGCGTCCTGGGTTGAGGTGACCGACGCGCAGGGGAACTCTTTGTTGCGCAAGACCCTTGTTGAGGGTGAGGTGTCGCGATTATCCGGGGCTCTGCCATTGGCAGTGGTTTTGGGTCGCGCTGACTTGATTTCAGTTTCTGTGCGCGGCAAGGCGCTGGACACCACGAATTACTCAAAAGATAACGTTGCCCGGTTTGAGGTGAAGTAATGGAAGAATTGCAGCCAGTGGCATCAGCTTTTGCCTTGCCGCGAAAATCACGCCAGGCAAAAATAGTCTGGGGCAGTTGTTTATTGACAGTCGGGGGTGACGCACCCGTGCGGGTGCAGTCCATGACCAATTCTGATACGACCGATGTGATCGGTACAGCCATTCAAATCAAGGAGTTGGCCTTGGCTGGTTCAGAAATGGTGAGGTTGACAGTCAATACGCCGGAGGCAGCCTTGGCGGTGGCTCCTATTCGGGAGCAACTTGACCGTATGGGCATTGAGGTCCCGCTGATTGGTGACTTTCACTACAACGGTCATCGACTGTTGACCGATTACCCACAGTGCGCACGGGCGCTCTCCAAATATCGAATCAATCCCGGCAACGTCGGTAAGGGTGATAAACACGACCGCCAATTCGGCCAGATGATCAAAGCGGCTGTTCGATGGGAAAAAGCCATTCGAATCGGGGTCAACTGGGGTAGCCTGGACCAAGACTTGTTGGTGGATCTTATGGATCAAAATACCCGCAGATCAACACCCTGGAGCGCCAAAGCAGTGATGTACGAGGCCTTGATTTCTTCGGCCATCGGGTCGGCTCAACAGGCTGTTCAGTTGGGCATGAATCCCGATCAAATTATCTTGTCGTGCAAGGTCAGTGGTGTTCAAGATCTGATATCGGTCTATCGCGAGTTATCGAAACGCTGTGATTTTCCATTGCATCTTGGTCTGACTGAGGCAGGCATGGGTGTCAAGGGGGCGGTTGCATCAACAGCAGCCATGTCAGTTTTGCTTCAAGAAGGCATTGGCGACACGATTCGTGTTTCGCTGACTCCACAGCCGGGTGAGTCACGGACACAAGAGGTGCTGATTGCCACAGAAATTCTCCAGTCACTTGAATTGCGTTCATTTGTACCAAGTGTGACAGCTTGCCCAGGCTGTGGCCGGACCACAAGTACCACTTTTCAGGAGTTGACCAAACAAATTGAAGATTTTTTACGTGCCCAGATGCCTCTGTGGCGCGACAAGTATCCTGGCGTGGAAAAAATGAAGGTGGCGGTGATGGGATGCATCGTGAATGGTCCGGGCGAAAGCAAACAAGCTGATATCGGCATCAGTTTGCCTGGAACAGGCGAGGCGCCCGCCGCCCCTGTTTTCATCGACGGAGAAAAGCGCATGACGCTCAGGGGCGACAACATTGCGCACGAATTTCAGGCAATTGTTGAAGACTACGTGGTGCGACGCTTTGGTGCCCATGCTGCCACCGCTGATTGATGAACCGCCGATGACTGAAAAACTGACCATTGCCAAGGCCGATAAGCTTACTGCTGTCAAGGGTATGAACGACGTGTTGCCGCCTGATTCGGCAATGGTGGAGTGGCTTGAACACAAGGTGCGAGCCTTGTTTGCACGCTATGCCTATCGGAACATACGAACACCCATTGTTGAGCGCACCCCGTTGTTTGTTCGAGGACTGGGGGAGGTTACTGATATTGTCGAAAAGGAGATGTATTGCTTTGATGATCGACTCAATGGCGATCCACTGACATTGCGGCCCGAAGCCACCGCGGGCGTGGTACGCGCAGCTCTTGAACATACCATGTTATACGATGGCCCAAAGCGCCTGTATTACATCGGTCCCATGTTCAGGCATGAACGACCGCAAAAAGGTCGCTACCGTCAATTCGATCAGATTGGCGCAGAGGCTTTGGGCTTCTCCGGTGCAGAAATTGACGCCGAGTTGATATTGATGGCTGTCGGGCTTTGGAAAGAAATAGGGTTGAGCGATGTGCGTCTGGAGTTAAACAGTCTTGGGCAACCTGAAGAACGTTTGCGCCATCGGGAGGCCCTGATTGCATATTTTGAACAACATGAGTCGACGCTCGATGAAGACGCCCTTCGTCGTCTGCACACTAACCCATTGCGAATTCTGGATACAAAAAATCCTCGAATGCAGGGCTTGGTTGAAACCGCTCCGCGGTTGATCGAATTTTTAGGCGCTGATTCGCTCACTCATCTAGGTGCTTTGACATCCATTCTGGATACCAACGGCGTGGCCTACCGCATCAATCCAAGATTGGTGCGTGGCATGGATTACTACAATTTAACGGTTTTTGAATTTGTGACAGATCGACTTGGCGCCCAGGGCACCGTCTGTGCCGGAGGTCGATATGATTACCTTTTCGAACAACTTGGCGGTAAACCCACTCCAGCGGTTGGGTGGGCGCTTGGGGTAGATCGGGTGCTGGAGCTGGTCAAAAGCAGTGGTTGTTCGCCGTCCGTCCCGGCTCCTGATGTCTATGCCATTGTTGCGGAAATCTCGGCCATGCCTGTCGTCCTTTCCAGCTTGCAGGCTCTGCGCTCCATGGGTTTAAGCGTACAAATGCATCACAGCTCAGGCGCAGGTATGGGGAGTATCAAAAACCAGTTCAAGCGTGCTGATGCTAGCGGTGCGCGTTATGCACTGGTGTTTGGCGCCGATGAAATCTGCGCCCAGCAGGTGACGATCAAACATCTTCGTGGCTCAGGGCAACCTCAAGCCACCCAATCCCTTTCCGAAATGGCCTCATGGGCCCCATCCCTACAATTACCGGTTTAATAAAGTGAGCTTATGGCGAACCAACTCGATCTTGAAGAACAAGAACAACTTGACCAAATCAAGCATTTTTGGAAACAGTACGGAAACGCCATCACTTGGGCGCTGATTGTTGTATTAGCTGCATTTGCCAGCTGGAATTTTTATCAATATTGGCAACGCAGCCAGTCATCTCAGGCTGCAGCTCTTTTTGACGAGGTAGAGCGCTCTGTGCAATCTGCGGACCCGGCAAAAATGGATCGGGTATTCGCAGAGATGAAGGACCGATTTGGCTCCACGATCTATGCTCAGCAGTCTGCGCTTTTGGTCGCTCGGCAGTACGTTGAGATCGGAAAGTTAGACGCCGCCAAATCCGCTTTATCTTGGGTTGCCGAGCAGTCGTCCGATACTGGGTATCAGTCATTGGCAAAGCTTCGGTTGGCGGCCATCATGATGGAAGTAAAAAATTTCGACGGTGCATTGGGTTTGATGAATGGCTCCTTTCCAGCCAGCTTTGAGGGACTTGTGGCCGATCGCAAAGGCGATATTTTGGCTTTGAAAGGTGATAAGGTCGCTGGCGTTGTTGAATATGAAAAGGCCTATCGTTTGTTGGACGTTCGTACGGAATATCGTCGTTTGGTGGAGGTCAAACTCAATGCGATGGGCGTGGACGTGCAGGGGCGTGAACAGGTGGCAGTTGCCACTGGGAAGTAGTTGTGCATGAAATATGATCTTTTTTTGCGGTCCAGGAGGCTGTGTTGTGCGGGCTTGCTGGTTTTGGGCCTGACGGCTTGCGCCGGTGGTTCGAGCAGGCAGGCAGCAACTGAACTAGGTCCAGATCCTTCATTGCTGGGTGCTCGCGTGGCATGGACTTTTGCCACTGGTCCGGTTGATTTTGCGTTGGACATCAGAGTCAACAACGGTGTTTTGGTAACTGCCAGCTCCAACGGCACAGTCATGGCGATTGAAGCTCGTTCTGGCTCCAGCTTATGGCGGGCTGATGTGGGTGCACGGATTGTTGCCGGTGTTGGCAGTGACGGTCGACATGCAGCCGTTGTTACCCGGGAAAACGAACTGGTCGTGCTTGACGCTGGACGCGAACTCTGGCGCACGCAACTGACGGCACAAGTATTTACTGCGCCATTGGTTGCGGGTGAGCGGGTATTCGTATTGGGTGCTGACCGGAGTCTGGCCGCTTTTGACGCGCAGTCAGGTCGCAGGCTGTGGCAGAACCAGCGCCCCGGAGAAGCATTGGTGTTGCGTCAGTCAGGGGTGTTAATGCCCGTGCAAAACACCTTGGTTGCGGGCTTTTCAGGCCGTTTGGTGGGTATCAATCCGTCTACTGGCGCCGCCCTGTGGGACGCAGCCATTGCCACACCTCGCGGCACAAACGATATTGAGCGTTTGGTCGATCTGGTTGCTGGTGTTGCTCGGGAATCTGATGTCGTGTGCGTGCGGGCTTTTCAGTCGGGCGTTGGTTGCGTGAATGCTGTGCGTGGCAGCGTGATGTGGCGGCTTCCCGCATTTGGGGCGGTGGGTTTGCAGGGCGATGGGCAACAAATTTACGGCGTTGAAAGTGATGGCCGCGTGATTGCCTGGAAGCTGACAGATGGCCAACGTGTCTGGGAGTCGGATCGTCTGCGCTATCGGCAGTTAAGCGCACCACTGGTGATTGGCCGTTCGGTCGTTGTTGGCGACGAATCGGGGCTGGTGCATTGGGTCTCACGTGCCGATGGAACACTGCTGACACGCCGCACTACTGACGGCTCTGGTGTATCCGTGACGCCGGTTCTGGCAGACGGAACCCTGGTTGTTGTCACACGCAAGGGCGGCGTATTTGGCTTTCAGCCCGAGTGAAATGAAGCCAGTTATTGCGCTGGTGGGTCGTCCAAATGTTGGAAAATCGACTTTATTCAATCGGCTAACCAAATCTCGTGATGCTATCGTTGCCGATTTTTCCGGCCTGACGCGCGATCGACATTATGGCAATTGCAGGCATGGCAAGCATGAGTTCATTGTTGTTGACACCGGTGGCTTCGAACCTGATGCAGCCAGTGGCATCTATATGGAAATGGCGAAACAAACCCGGCAGGCTGTGGCTGAAGCAGATGTTGTTGTATTTGTTGTCGATGCGCGAGCGGGCGTTTCCGCACAAGATCACGATATTGCAAACTATCTTCGTCGACTCGGCAAGCCCTGTATTTTGGTCGCTAACAAAGCTGAAGGTATGCTTGAGGGTGTGCAATTGGTCGAGTTTTACGAATTGGGCCTGGGCAATGTTTACCCCGTTTCTGCGGCTCATGGCCAAGGCATTCGAACGCTGATTGATCTGGCGCTTGAGCCACTGAATTTGCATGACGATGAAAGTGAGCCCGATGCAGAGCCAGGCATTATCAAACTTGCGCTTGCTGGTCGCCCCAATGTAGGTAAATCGACCCTCATCAATGTCTGGTTGGGTGAAGAACGACTGGTTGCATTTGACTTGCCAGGGACTACCCGTGACGCCATTTCCGTTCCTTTTGAGCGCAATGGCCAAAAGTTTGAACTGATTGACACCGCCGGGCTGCGCCGCCGAGGCAAGGTATTTGAAGCCATTGAGAAATTCTCTGTCGTTAAGACCTTGCAAGCCATTGAATCCGCCCACGTGGTTCTTTTGTTGATCGATGCAACGCAGGGCGTGACAGATCAGGATGCCCACATTGCAGGCTACATTCTTGAAAATGGCCGAGCCGTCGTGCTGGCCATCAATAAATGGGACGCTGTCGATGACTATCAGCGTGAATTGATCAAGCGCTCCATAGAAACCCGATTGGCTTTTTTAAAGTTTGCCAACCTACACCTGATCTCTGCCCAGAAGCGGCAGGGCCTCGGTCCCCTCTGGACGTCAATTGCTCAGGCCTACAGGGCTGCAACATGCAAGATGTCAACGCCTATCCTGACGCGGTTGTTGCTTGAATCCGTTCAGTTCCAGAGTCCCAAACGATCTGGTATGTTTCGCCCCAAGTTGAGATATGCGCATCAAGGCGGCATGAATCCTCCAGTGATCGTGATTCATGGGAACTCGTTGGAACATGTTACTGAGGCCTACAAACGTTTTCTTGAAGGGCGTTTTCGAAAAGAGTTTGATCTTGCCGGTACGCCCTTGCGGATCGAAATGAAGACTTCCAGTAACCCCTTCACAGAAAATCCAGCTGAATTTCCGACCCCGCTGGTTTCGGCCTAAATAGTTGCGGGAATACAGCAGGGTAGAAAAATTTTCATGGCGTCTGTGGTATCGTGGCGGCTTCTTAATTTATCCGAACACGGAGAATATCGTGAGCAACAAAGGCCAACTATTACAAGATCCGTTCCTCAATACGCTGCGTAGGGAACATGTGCCAGTATCGATCTACCTTGTTAACGGTATCAAGTTGCAAGGTCAAATCGAATCTTTCGACCAGTATGTGGTGCTGTTGCGCAACACCGTTACCCAGATGGTTTACAAGCACGCGATATCAACGATCGTGCCGGGACGCGCTGTGAATTTCGCTGTTGGCGAGGGTGACGAACCTGCCGCAGCCTGACGTCAAACCTGCCCTCGCCTTGTTGGTGGGGGTCGATTTTGGACTTCCCCGATTTGATGAGACACTGCAAGAGCTCGGTTTGCTGGCGCAAACGGCTGGTCTCAGCCCTGTAGCACGAGTAACTTGTAAACGGCGCGCGCCAGATGCCGCGTTGTTCATTGGGAGCGGAAAAGCGGACGAGATCAAGCAGTTGGCGATTCAAATGAACGTTCAGGAGATTTTGTTTGATCAGAGCCTGAGTCCGGCTCAGCAGAGAAATCTTGAGCGCCACCTTGAACTGCCCGTGAATGATCGCACTTTGCTGATCCTGGAAATATTCGGCCAGCGAGCCCGAAGCCACGAGGGAAAGTTACAGGTCGAATTAGCTCGTCTGCAGTACCTCAGCACGCGTCTGGTCCGACGCTGGTCACACCTGGAGCGACAAAGCGGGGGGATCGGAATGCGTGGCGGACCCGGCGAAACTCAGATTGAACTGGATCGACGCATGATTGGTGACAGCATCAAACGCACCAAAGAAAGGCTGGTTAAAGTCAAGCGCCAACGGCAAACCCAACGCCGCCAACGAGAGCGCCGCGATGCCTTCAACATATCGCTGGTGGGGTACACCAATGCGGGCAAGTCCACGCTGTTCAACGCGCTGGTCAAGGCACGTACCTATGCCGCAGATCAATTGTTTGCCACGCTTGATACCACCACGCGCCAGCTGTATCTGGGCGATGTGGGTCGCGTGGTCTCTCTGTCCGACACGGTTGGATTTGTCCGGGACCTGCCCCATGGCTTGATCGATGCATTTCAGGCCACACTCCAGGAGGCGGTTGATGCTGACCTGCTGCTGCATGTGGTTGATTTTTCCAGCGACAGCTATTTTGAACAAATTGAAGAAGTGCAGCGAGTACTGACAGAGATTGGCGCCGCCGACATTCCACAGGTGCTGGTCTTTAATAAACTTGATGCTGTCGCGCCTGATCGTTTGCCGACCCTGTTGCAAGATAGTTATGACCTGCATGGGCAACCCACGCCCAGGGTGTTTCTCAGTGCGCAGAAAGGCGACGGTGTGCCTTTGTTGCGCCAGTTGTTGAGCGACAGAATATTGTTACTAGCCGGGGCGTCTGCTATGCGTCATTTCCCTTTGATTCATGAGGATGGGCAATGATTCGGCACAATCAGATTACGTTAGACATGAGTTGAATTGATGAAACTTTTTTTACCCGCTTTTAGTTTGGCACTTCTGCCGGCCCGACTCAGAGGTATGTTCAACCTCAACGACCCCCGATGGGGTCGTTCCGACGACAAATCTTCAGATGGCAACAGCAACAACGCAGACAGGCCTGATGCCCCTGCGCCAGGACCAGCACCTAAACCAGATAACGAACGTCGTCCCCGACAAGGACCCAATCAGGGGCCACCCGATTTGGACGAGCTGTGGCGTGATTTCAACCGCAAACTCGGCGGTCTTTTTGGAGGCATCAAGCCGGCAGGGCGCGGTGGCGGGTCAGGGGGCTCAGGTGGTTTTCAACCCGACATGAAAAATGCTGGCATTGGCGCGGGCTTGGTCGCCGCTGTGGCAATATTGATCTGGTTGGGCACCGGCTTTTTCATTGTCCAGGAAGGTCAGCAGGCGGTCATCACTCAATTTGGCAAATACAACTCCACCGTGGGTGCCGGCTTTAACTGGCGTTTGCCTTACCCCATTCAGCGTCATGAGTTGATTTTCGTGACCCAGATCCGCTCGGTTGACGTTGGGCGAGATGTGGTCATCAAGGCGACCGGTTTGCGTGAGTCGGCCATGCTCACTGAAGATGAAAATATTGTTGAAATCAAATTTGCTGTGCAATATCGACTTAGTGATGCGCGCGCGTTTTTGTTTGAAAGCAAAAATCCTGCAGATGCTGTGGTGCAGGCTGCTGAAACCGCCGTGCGCGAAGTGGTCGGCAAGATGCGCATGGACAGCGCCCTGTCGGATGAGCGCGACCAGATTGCACCCCGCGTCCGAGCGCTGATGCAAAAAATCCTGGATCGTTACAAAGTCGGCATCGAGGTTGTGGGTATCAATCTGCAGCAGGGGGGTGTGCGTCCTCCAGAGCAGGTGCAGGCGGCATTTGATGATGTTTTGAAGGCTGGCCAGGAGCGCGAGCGGGCTAAGAATGAGGCGCAAGCCTATGCCAACGATGTGATTCCACGTGCGGTGGGTGCTGCATCCAGGCTGAAAGAAGAAGCCGACGCCTACAAAGCCCGCATCGTGGCGCAAGCGCAAGGTGATTCGCAGCGGTTCAAGTCGGTGCTGGTGGAGTACCAGAAGGCACCCCAAGTCACTCGCGATCGAATGTACATCGATGCCATGCAGCAAATCTACAGCAACGTGACCAAAGTCATGGTGGACTCGCGACAGGGTTCCAACCTGCTTTACCTGCCGCTGGACAAAATTATCCAGTCTGCCGGGTCTGGAATCGATGAGGTCGCGCCTGTGCCTGCCATTGCAGCCAGCGCCGGCGGGTCGGCTGTTGCAGCGGCAGCAGACGCCCGCGCCCGAGATGCGACGCGTACTCGCAACCGTGAAACTCGTTAGGATCTCTTATGAATCGGCTAGGTTTTATTCTTTCAAGCATCGTTTTCGCGTTGGCAGTTGCCAGTTCAACCTTGTTTGTGGTTGACCAACGTCAATTTGGCGTTGTTTTTGCGCTCGGTCAAATCAAGGACGTGATTACCGAACCCGGCTTGAACTTCAAACTGCCTCCACCGTTTCAGAATGTGTCTTACATTGACAAACGTTTGCTGACTTTGGACAGCACCGACAACGAGCCCGTTCTGACTGCTGAAAAGCAGCGGGTGGTGATTGACTGGTATGTACGTTGGCGCATTTCTGAGCCCACCGAGTACATTCGCAATGTTGGTACCACCGAAGCTGCCGGTGCCAGCCAGCTCAACCGTGTGGTGCGCAATGCCTTCCAGGAAGAAATCAACAAGCGAACCGTCAAGGAATTGTTGTCGGTCAAACGCGAAGCCTTGATGCAGGACGTCAAAGACGAGGTGTTGAGTCAGGTGCGTGGTGCCAAGCCCTGGGGTGTGGATGTGATTGATGTGCGCATCACCCGGGTTGACTATGTGGATGCCATTACCGAATCGGTTTACCGCCGCATGGAGGCGGAGCGCAAGCGCGTTGCCAACGAGTTGCGGTCAACCGGCGCTGCCGAAGGCGAAAAAATTCGTGCCGATGCCGACCGCCAGCGCGAAGTCACCATTGCCAATGCTTACCGTGACGCTCAAAAAATCAAGGGCGAGGGAGATGCCGAAGCGGCCCGGCTTTATTCTGATGCCTTTGGTCGGGACCCCCAATTTGCGCAGTTTTACCGAAGTCTGGATGCCTACAAGGTCAGTTTTTCGAAGAAAAGCGATGTTATGGTGATGGACCCAGCCAGCTCCGAGTTTTTCAAGGCGCTGCGTGGCGCGGTACCGGCCTCGCCGGCCAGCGTAAAAAAATAATCGGATTGCGGTTTGGACAGCTCGACGTTTTGGCTGGCGATGGCACTGGTTTTGATTGTTGAAGGCTTTATGCCCTTTGTGTCTCCCGCAACGTGGCGCAAAACCTTTCTGCAAGTGCTTCAACTCAGCGACGGGCAACTGCGCTTTTTCGGACTGTGCAGTTTGATGGCAGGGGTTGCGCTGATTTGGTGGTTGGCGTGACAGAAACTGTGGGTTTCGCCCGGTAAAATCACGTTTTTAACAGCCTCCCAAAAATCACATGTCTGCTTGGGTCCTGCCGGATCACATTGCCGATGTTTTGCCGTCTGAAGCGCGGCACATCGAAGAATTGCGTCGAGACCTGCTGAACACAGCGCGTTGTTATGGCTATGAGTTGGTCATGCCCCCGCTTTTGGAGCATCTTGAATCCTTGTTGACAGGTGCTGGCGAGGCGCTGAACTTACAGACCTTCAAACTGGTCGATCAACTATCAGGTCGCATGCTGGGTCTTCGCGCTGACAGCACGCCACAGGTAGCCCGAATTGACGCTCATCTGCTCAACCGCAGCGGCGTCACCCGCCTGTGTTACTGCGGGCCGGTGCTGCACACCCGCCCCGGGGCACCCCAGGCCAGCCGTGAACCCTTGCAGTTGGGGGCTGAAATATATGGCCATGCGGGTCTGGAAGCTGACATCGAGGTCCTGACCCTGGCGCTGGATTGCCTGAAAGCGGCCAAGGTTCAGTCCCCCAGCGTCGACCTGGCCGATGCCCGTTTGGTCAAGGCCATGCTCTCGGGTGTTTCTGTAAAGCCCGCTCAACTGGCAGCGCTGTATGCCGCGCTGGCGGCCAAAGACAGTCCCGAGTTGATGACACTCACGCGTGATCTGCCTGACCAGGTGCGTCAGGGGCTTTTGGCATTGGTGCAGCTGTATGGCGATGAATCGGTCCTGATTGAGGCTGAAAAGGTACTCCAGCCCTTGCCAGCTGTGCGCCAGGCACTACAAAATTTAAAGCAATTGATCAGCCATTTGCCGGGTGTGCATGTCACCTTTGACTTGGCTGACCTGCGTGGATATGCCTATTACACCGGGGCGCGATTTGCCATCTATGCGCCAGCTGGTAGCGATGCGCTGGCGCGTGGTGGCCGTTATGACGAGGTCGGCGCGGTGTTTGGCCGCAATCGGCCAGCGGCTGGGTTCAGCCTGGACCTCAAGGCCTTGGTGGCAGCCGTCAACCCTCGGGCTCTGCAAGCCGCGATCCGGGCACCGTGGCGCAAGGACGCAAGGCTGTCAGGTGCGATTTCTGTCTTGCGCGCGCGCGGCGAAGTGGTTACCTGCGTACTGCCGGGCCATGAAAGCGAAGTTGATGAATTCCATTGCGACCGCGAACTGATTGAAGTTGCCGGGCAGTGGGTTGTACAAGCCATCTGATTTTTTACAAGCGAAACATAATGACTGCGATCAAAGGACGAAATGTGGTTGTCGTTGGCACTCAATGGGGCGACGAGGGCAAAGGCAAGCTGGTTGATTGGCTCACCGAGAGCGCTCAAGGCGTGGTACGCTTTCAAGGCGGCCACAACGCGGGTCATACCCTGGTGATCAACGGCGTCAAGACCGCTCTGCACCTGATTCCCAGCGGCATCATGCGCTCGGGTGTCAAGTGTTACATCGGCAATGGTGTGGTGCTGTCAGCCGCCAAGCTGTTTGACGAAATCGCTGGCCTGGAAAAGGTCGGCGTTGAGCTGCGCTCGCGCCTGCGCGTCAGCGAGGCCTGCCCATTGATCCTGCCATTTCACGCCGCACTTGACGTGGCACGCGAAGCCGCCCGCGAGCAGGGCGGTAGTGAAAAAATAGGCACCACTGGCCGTGGCATTGGCCCAGCCTACGAAGACAAGATTGCCCGACGCGCCCTGCGGGTGCAAGACCTCAAGTTTCCCGAGCGTTTTGCCAATAAACTGCGGGATTTGCTGAGCCTGCATAACCATGTGCTCACCACCTACCTCGGTTCCAGGTCATTTGACTTTGGCACAACGCTGGCACCTTACATGAAAGACGGCGAGGTGCAGTTCCAACCCGTTTTCGATGAGGCGATGCGCCATGCCGAACTGCTCAAGCCCATGATGGCAGACGTGTCGCGTGAGCTCAATGACGCACACCTTAAGGGCGAAAACCTGCTGTTCGAAGGGGCACAGGGCACGCTGCTGGATGTGGACCACGGCACTTATCCGTTTGTCACGTCGAGCAACTGCGTGGCCGGCAATGCAGCAGCTGGTGCCGGGGTTGGCCCGGGCTTGCTGCACTATGTGCTGGGCATCACCAAAGCTTATTGCACCCGCGTGGGTGGCGGCCCATTCCCCACCGAACTCGACTGGGAAGTGCCCGGCACCCCCGGTTACCATATGAGTACGGTGGGTGCTGAAAAAGGCGTGACCACTGGGCGCAGCCGCCGTTGTGGCTGGTTTGACGCCGCCTTGCTCAAGCGTTCAGCCCAGGTCAACGGCCTGACTGGCCTGTGCATTACCAAGCTCGACGTGCTCGATGGCCTGAAAGAGCTGTTGCTGTGCACCGGTTATGAGCTCGATGGTGAGCAGACGGACATTTTGCCGATGGGCGCTGACGACATTGCCCGTTGCAAGCCGGTTTATGAAACCTTGGAGGGCTGGAGCGACAGCACCGTAGGAGTGACACAGTACGACATGCTGCCCACCGCAGCCCGGCTGTACCTGCAGCGTATTGAACAAGTCACGGGCGTGCCCATCCACATCGTGTCCACCAGCCCGGACCGTGAGCACACCATCATGATGCGCCATCCGTATCTGGCCGATTGAATACTTTTTATGTCAAACTGACCTCTAGCCCCCGTCCTTATTGCACAGACAGCTATTTATTCAGGAGTAAATTCATGTTGACAGAAGATGGCAAACACCTGTACGTAAGCTACGACGAGTACCACAATCTGATTGAAAAGCTTGCCATCAAGGTGTTTCAGTCGGGCTGGCAGTTTGACACCATTTTGTGTTTGGCACGGGGTGGTATGCGCCCCGGCGACATCCTGTCACGTGTGTTTGACAAGCCACTGGCCATCATGTCAACCAGCTCGTACCGGTCAGAAGCCGGCACGGTCCAGGGCCAGCTCGACATCGCCCACTACATCACCACCCCCAAAGGTCAAATTGCAGGCAAAGTGCTGTTGGTGGACGACCTGGCTGATTCTGGTCACACCCTCGCTGCGGTGATCCAGCAGCTCAAGACCAACTACAAACCGATTGTTGAATTGCGCAGCGCGGTGATTTGGACCAAGGCACTGTCTACTTTTTCACCCGACTACTGCGTCGATTTTCTGCCGACCAACCCGTGGATTCACCAGCCGTTTGAGGGTTATGACAGCATGAAACCCGAGCAGCTCATTCAAAAATGGAGCGTTTGACCCCACACATCCGGGAAACATCCAGATGACCGATCACAGCACGTTTCTGATTCACCACCCCTACAGCCCGCCTGCTGGCTTTGCGGCACCGCAGCCTGGCGTTTTCAAGGCGTCAACGGTGTTTTTCCCCAACGTGGCTGCCATGCGACAATTTGAATGGAAGGACAAGACTGCCTACACCTACGGCCTTCACGGCACGCCCACCACCTACACGCTCGAAGAGCGCTTGTGTGCTCTGGAAGGTGGCGCGCAGTGTCTGCTGGTGCCCAGTGGCCTGGCGGCGATTGCCACGGTGTCGCTGGCTTTGCTCAAAGCGGGTGATGAAGTCCTGATTCCTGACAATGCTTACGGCCCCAACAAGGTGCTCGCAGAAGGCGAGTTGGCGCGATGGGGCATCAGCCACCGGTTTTATGACGCCATGCAGCCTGCGGATCTGACTGCCAAGATCGGTCAAAACACCCGCCTGGTCTGGCTGGAGGCGGCTGGCTCGGTCACTCTGGAGTTTCCTGACCTAGTGCAGCAGGTTGCCATTTGCAAGGCCGCCGGTGTGCTGTGTGCCTTGGACAACACCTGGGGTGCGGGCCTGGCTTTTGCGCCGTTTGATTTGCACCCCGGTGCGTCACCCGCGTTGTCAGTTGATGTATCCATCCATGCCCTGACCAAGTATCCAAGCGGCGGCGGCGATGTGCTGATGGGCAGCGTCGTTACCCGTGATGCAGCGCTGCACATGCAACTCAAGCTGTGCCACATGCGCCTGGGTTTGGGGGTTGCCGCCAACGACGCCGAGGCGGTGTTACGGGGCTTGCCCAGCCTGGCCCTACGCTACAAGGCGCACGATGACACCACCCGCGCGCTGGCCCAATGGAGCTTGACACGTCCTGAATTCGCCCAAGTGTTACACCCGGCCTTGCCCGGCTCTGCGGGTCATCGGCACTGGCAGCACCTGTGTCACCAAGGGTCAGGTGGTGCGGCCGGGCTTTTCAGCGTGATCTTCAAACCCTGCTACAGCCAGCTTCAGGTAGATCAGTTTTGCGATGCGCTTGAGCTCTTCAAGATCGGCTACAGCTGGGGCGGCCCGATCAGCCTGGTAATGCCCTACGAACTTGCTCGCATGCGCCCAACGTGGCCGTCTCACCTGAAGGCGGGCACCTTGGTGCGGTTTTCGATTGGGTTGGAAGCCGTGACTGACTTGCAGAAAGACCTGGCGCAAGCCTTGAAGCAACTGGTTTGAGCCAGCAGCTAAAATCAGTCTCAAACAACATTGAAAGACTACATTGGCAACACCTAATTACGGCTACGAAAAACGTCAGAAAGAGCTGGCAAAAAAGAAGAAAAAAGAAGAAAAGCTCAAAGAGAAAGCCCAACGCAAAGTGGGCGAGGGTGGCCATGGAGATACCCCTGATGAATCTGGTACGCCAGCAGAGCAGCCCGCAACCCCTGATTGAGTTTTTTGCCGAACAGTCAATTTGCCAGGTCGGCGCAGATTTGATGTGCCAAATCAGCCATAAGCCCCCATGGACCGGTCATAAGGCGCTATGGTTTTTGAGTTTTTGAAATGTACAAAATTGCGTTGCATCGACTGCAGGTAGGCTGGGTCGTAGTGCTGGGTCAATAAGTCTTGAACCACCGGTGCCATCTTGCCAGAGCGCGCCTGCGCTTGCCAGCCTTCAACCACCGAGCGACCTCGAAGCGCGGTCAGCACTGACAAACGGTCGCAAAAATAGTCCACGTCCTGTACCAAATAGTCGTAGTCTTCCAGCAACAGAGCCACCCGTTGGGCTTCAGACAACTGCAAATCCAGGCACGGGCCTTGGCGCATGGCGTCAATCATCGCGGTGGACACCGACACATTGCCCACCTTTTTGCTCTCGCTCTCGATAAACACTGGGCGCTGCGGATCGAGGCGGCGCAGTGCGTTCCACACCAGCATGTCAAAACGTTTCTGGCTGGGCTGTGCCAGGCCTGGAATCGCCCCCAGCACCGAACTGCGGTGGTTTGCCAGTGCTTCGAGGTCGATGACTTGAGCACCCTGTGACGCCAGGGCCTGCAACAGCCGGGTTTTACCCGAGCCGGTCGGGCCACAAATCACCTGAAACTGCAGGCACTGCGCCAACCGGTCCGTGTCTTGCAGCAGGGCCGCGCGAAACGCTTTGTAACCACCTTCTACCAAAGTGACCCGAAAACCGATCTGGCTCAAAATCAGCGACAGTGCGCCACTGCGCTGGCCGCCGCGCCAGCAGTAAGCCAAAGGTGTCCATTCCTTGGGCTTGTCGATGACTTCACGCTCGATGTGCGCGGCAATGTTGCGGGCGGCCATGGCCGCACCGCGTTTGCGCGCCTCAAAGGGGTTGACCTGTTTGTACAGTGTGCCAATCTCGATGCGTTCGGCGTTGCAGAGCGTTGGCCAGTTCACTGCGCCTGGCAGATGGTCATCGCGGTACTCGTCTTCGCTGCGGGCATCAATCAGGGTGTCGAAGTCACCTAAGCGCGTCAACAGATCGATGGCGTTGATCGGTGTCAGACTCATCGCAGCAACTTTTTCAGCTCAGGCCAGATATTGGTCAGAATGGGTGACTGGGCGTCTTCATTGGGGTGGATCTGGTCAGCCTGAAACCATTGCCGGCTATTGGGTGCGTCGGCCACACCCTTCAAAAAAAACGGCACCAGCGCTGCTTTGTGGCTTTTGGCGACACTGGCGTAAAGGTCCGCAAAGCGCTGGCCATAGTCGCGGCCGTAGTTGGGTGGCATTTGCATGCCCAGCAGCAGCACGCGGGCCCCAGACGACTGAGCCGCCTGTGTCATGGCCGACAGGTTGTCTTGCGTCATGGTCAGTGGCAGACCGCGCAGGGCATCGTTGGCTCCCAGTTCAATCACCACCAGGCTTGGCTGGTGCTGTGTGATCAATGCGCCCAGACGACTGCGGCCACCCGAGGTGGTGTCGCCGCTGATGCTGGCATTGACCAATTTGGCGTCGATTTTTTCTTCCAGCAGCTTTTTCTCAAGCAGTGCCACCCAGCCGGTGCCACGCCTGAGTCCATACTCGGCACTCAATGAGTCTCCCACTACCAGAATCGTGGTACCAGATGGCTTGCCAGACGCAGCATGGGCTACGGTGGTGCGGGTCATATTCCCTGCGGCGGCCAATATACTGGCTAACGCGATACAGTGGCGACGGGTCATTTTCATAGAGGCAGTAGAAACATCCATGTCTGATTGCATTATTTCAGTAGAGCACGTTTTCAAGTCAGTCATTGACTCGACCGGAGAGCTTGATATTTTGCGCGATATCGACTTCAAGCTGAACCAGCGCGAAACAGTCGCCATTGTCGGTGCCTCCGGCTCTGGAAAAAGTACCTTGCTGTCGATCATCGCAGGTCTGGATACACCCAGCCGTGGCACGGTCACGCTGGCCGGGCAGGACATTTTTGCGCTCGATGAAGACGACCGGGCTGCCTTACGCGCCCAGAAAGTCGGCTTTGTGTTTCAGAGTTTTCAGTTGCTTGGCAACCTGACCGCGCTGGAGAATGTCATGCTGCCCCTGGAGTTGGCCAATCGGCGCGATGCGCGCAAGGCGGCGGCCGACATGCTGGCGCGTGTCGGGCTGTCTCAGCGACTGGGACATTACCCCAAAGTGCTTTCAGGGGGTGAACAACAGCGTGTGGCCTTGGCCAGAGCGTTTGTGATGCAGCCAGCAGTGCTGCTGGCTGATGAACCGACTGGAAGCCTGGATTTTGCAACCGGCGAATCCGTGATGGCGCTTATGTTTGAACTCAATCGCGAGCAAGGAACAACCTTGGTGTTGGTGACACACGACCCAGGCATTGCCAAGCGTTGTCGTCGTTGCATCACCATTGAAGCGGGCAGGGTGGCTAAGGTTTCAGATGTTGATGGTGATCAATAGCGATCACTACCTCGTCAAATGCAGCACTCAGCGTGCCAAACAGGGCCGAGGCTTCGGACCATTTGAGTTCTGCAGCGGCAGTTTCCAGAAGTGTCGTGATAATGGCCATGCGATCAATGCCAATGTTTGCGCACGAACCCCTGAGCTCATGGGTCAGGGCTGCCACCAATTCAATGTCATGCAAATCAATGCCTGCGCCAAGTTTGGGTAACAGGCTCGTCGTGGTGCTTTGAAACAGTGACAAAAGTTTGGCCACCACTTCCGGATCGTCACCAAAATAGTCGTCGAGCAACTCAAAATCAATCGCTGGACTGTTGTTGCTTGGCAGCACCGGCTGGGTCGCTGCGACCGGTGAGGGTTTGAAGTTTGTTGTTGTCGGCGACCCCACCCACTTTGCCAGCACATCACGCAGTTCCTCGGGCTTGATGGGTTTGCTCAGGTAATCATCCATGCCCACTGCCAGACAACGGTCACGGTCGCCTTGCATGGCATTGGCCGTCATGGCGATGATGGGGATGCGTGGCGCATCTGGTGGCTGCGACTCTCGAATGACTGCAGTGGCTTCAAAGCCGTCAAGCACCGGCATCTGGCAGTCCATCAAAATAGCCGCGTAGGCCGGTGCTGCGCCGCTGGCGGCGACTGCAATGGCCCGCACCGCTTTTTCGCCGTTATCAACAATGTGCAATGCATAGCCCAACTTGTTGACCTGCAATTGGGCCACTTTCTGATTGACCAGATTGTCTTCAGCCAACAGGATCAAATGGCGGTTATCCAGAAGGTTTTCCGGATTGGGTATGTTCTGGCTGGCCAGAGCCGCGAGTTGGGGGTCCAGTACGTCGTTGATCTCAACCTCCTGATCGATCAGGCTCTCAAACAACAAAGATTGGCGCACCGGCTTGCTCAGGCAGGCCGCAAAACCAGCGGCCAGTGCGTTGGCGCAGACTTCTCGCTGGTCGTGGGCACTGAGCATGACCAGCCGCAAGGCATCAAAGCGCGGGTCAGCGCGCAAGTGCTGCGCCAGCTCGATACCATTCATGCCGGGCATGACAAAATCAATCAGGGCAACCTGGTACGGCACACCGACATCAATCGCGTCATGAAGCAGCTTGATGGCTTCGGCGGCGCTGCTGGCACCATCGTTGGGCATGTCCCAAGAGCTCAGGTAACGATGAATGACCTTGCGGTCACTGGCATGATCGTCCACCACCAGAATTCGTTGCGCTGTGGTGCTTGTGGACTCGTGCAACGGGGGCTGGGTGGCGTGGCTTGATTTGCCTGTCACTAGCGGCAAGGTAAACCAGAACGTTGACCCCTTGCCTGGCTCGCTTTCAATGCCGATGTGGCCACCCATTAATTCCACCAATCGTTTGCAGATGGCCAGGCCCAAGCCGGTGCCGCCGTATTTGCGGGTGGTCGAGCTGTCGGCCTGGGTAAACGATTGGAACAGCTTGGACTGGATCTGTGCCGGAATGCCAATGCCGGTATCGGTTACCTCAATTCGCAGCATCTGATCTTGTCCAACGGTTGAACACAAGGCTAACACTTCAACCCCGCCAGACTGGGTGAACTTGATGCCATTGCCGATCAGGTTCAACAGCACCTGGCGCAGGCGGGTCGGGTCGCCACGCAGGCGCGGGGGCAGCGCCGGGTCAATAAAGCTGGTCAGGGTCAGCGCACTTTCACGCGCCTTGGCGACCAGCAATTCCACAGTGCCCTCAACCACTTGCGAACAGGAAAAATCCGTGACGTCGATTTCGAGCTTGCCGGCTTCAATCTTTGAAAAGTCAAGAATGTCATTGATGATGACAAGCAAGGCTTGCGCTGAATCACGAACAATACCGGTGAAGTCGCGTTGCTCGTCATCCAGCGCGGTATCCAGCAGCAAATCGGTCATGCCAATGATGCCGTTCATGGGCGTGCGAATCTCGTGGCTCATGGTTGACAGGAACTCTGACTTCAGGCGTGAGTTCTCCAGTGCCTGGTCCCGTGCATCGCGCAGTGCTTCCTCAGCCTGCTTGCGCAGGTCAATGTCATTGAGCAAACCGATGTAGTGGCCGATACCCGTATCATCCGAGTGCACCGGCGACAAGTGGATTTCGCCGATGAACGGCGTACCATCTTTGCGTTGGTAGCTCATCTCAAGTGTCAGACTGATGCCCTGAACCATGGCATCCTGAATCTGCTGCAGCTTGTACGGATCGGTTTGCGGACCACGCAGAAAACCGGCATGAGCGCCCACTGCCTCTTTGGCTGAATAACCAGTAATGCGGCTGAAGCCGGCATTGACGTAATGAACCAGCGGCCCTTGGGCATGCGGTTGGGCACCCATGATGATGATGCCCTGGTCAGTTTCCTGAATCGCAGATTCAATCAGCCTGAGCTGAATTCGAGTCCTGATTTCCTCGGAGATGTCGCGCTTGATGGCAATGAAATGGGCGATCTGGCCATTTTCGACAATCGGCGTAACGGTCATTTGCTCAGGGTAAATGTCGCCGTTCTTGCGCCGGTTGCTCAGCTCACCTTCCCAGGCCTGGCCCCTGAGCAGCAGCTCCCACATGTTTTTGTAAAACGCATCGTCCTGCAGCCCCGAATTGAGCATGCTGGCGGGTTGGCCGATCACATCTTCGGCAGAAAACCCTGTGGTTTCACAAAATGCCGGGTTGACATACTCGATCAAGCCGTCGCGGTTGGTGATCAGAATCATGTTCGCCGCGGCATTGAGCGCAGCCTGCTGCAATCGAATGCGTGCTTCGCTCTCCAGTCGCTCGCTGATGTCATGAAACGACAACAAGGAGCCCACCACCTCGTTGCCCCTCAGCAGGGGTTTGGAGCGGTAAGACACGGGTACAAACCGTCCGTCACGGCTGATAAAGTGCTCTTCGCCATCCAGCGTGACACCTTGCTGCAGAACAGCGATCAAAGGGCATTGGCTTTCGGCGTATGCAGTGCCGTCGGGGCGCGAGTGGTGAATGGCTGCGTGCGATGCCTGCCCCACCAGTTCAGCCACGCTCCAGCCCAAAACACGTTCACCAGCAGCATTGATAAAGGTGATGACGCCTTTCATGTCGGTGGCGTAAACGCCGTCGCTCAAGGTGTCGAGAATGGTGGCATTTTGCTCACGCTGAGCTTCAGCATCGTCCCGGGCGCGCCGGGTTTCATGCAGTGCTGCAGTAAGCCGCCGCATAAATACAAACGTCATGATGCCACCGAGCACCACCACCAGCGAAATCAGCCAGGTTTCGATCTGCTTGAGCCATTCGGTACGTGTTTGCAGTTCTGACTCCAACGCGCGCAGGCGTTGGTCACCTTCGATAAACAGGCGATTGGCGTTTTCATTGAGGCGCTCGAACTGGGGTGGTATCAGTTTGAGCTGAATCACCAGTGCACCCTCGGCCTGGAGCAGTTCCTTGCTGTCTTCGTTTTCCAGGCTTTGCCAGCGGCGCGACAGCAGTTGCTCCAGCGACTTGGCCCGTTCGCTGACCTGGCCCAGCAAGGGTTCGATTTCAATCAGCTCCATCACCACGTTGTGGCCGGCCAGGTCAGGTTTGTAGGTGGCTTCGCGTGTGACCTCGTCTTTGCCATCGATGTTGGTCTGCATCAGCCGTTTGCTGGTGCCCCCGGTCTTGAGTACATACAAATCGTGTTTGAGCTTTTGCAGCTGTTCGTCAACGGACTCATTGATACGACCAAATGCGGCCGCATTTTGCGTTACCGCCATGCGGTAGATGTCTGTTTCGATGCCCTGAATACCCCGCACGATTTCTTCACCGACGAACAGGCGCGCGCGCTCGTTGCTTCCGCGTTGCCGGAGTTCGTTCTCCAGGTCATTAAAGTAAGCGCGCAGTCCAAATACCAGTATCAGGCAAAGCATCGATACGCCAACCAGCCAACGCAGCGATGTATCGACAGAAGCCACCTCGACCTTGCCTGCGCGATCAGACCGACGGAGTTTGTTCATGGAGCCAAAGGCAAGCCTTGTGCCATCAGAAAGGCTCAGCGCACAGGGGTTTTGTTGTCCAAAAAGCCGTGTTTGCGAAAAATGGTCTGGCCCTCGTCACTGGCGGCCAGCTTCATGAAGCTCTTCGCCAGATCGACGTTTTTAGAACTTCTCAGCAGGTTCAGCAGCAGCGCCTGAGGTTTTGCAATCTTGGAGTCGAGGTCAATCACATCAAGTTTTGCGGCGTTGTCGACAAACAGGCCAGTGGCACGCCAGCTCATGGTGAGGTCGGCATCGCCCTTTTTCATGGCGTTCATCAGGCTGCGCGAATCCGGTGACAAAAAGGCACTGGCCTTGACCACCTTGGGGTAAATGCCCAAACCATCCAGAACATTCTTGGCTTCTTGCCCGACGCTGCCAGACTCTGCGTTGCCAATGATCACCGTGAGATCTTTGCGCAGCATTTCACGTGGGTCGGGTTTCACATTTTTGGGATTGCCTTTTTGCACGATCAAGGCCATCTGGTTGTAGCCAACGTTGACAAACTCACCCAGCAAGCCTTCGCTGAGGTGTTTGTCGCGGTAAGACGGCTCGCCCGGCAAATACCAGTCACCCAAAGCACTTTTTTTGGCGGACTGGTACAGGTCTTCAGAGCCACCTTGGGAAATCAGAACTTTGACCTTTTCCCGCTTTTCAAACAGCTGGGCAATCTCGGTCATCGGCTTCACCATGGTGATGCCGCAATACAACAACAACTCGGCTTCCGCCTTTTGCGCCTGCGCTGTGCCGCTGAGTGCGAGGCAAGCTGCCACCAATGAGCGAATGAATAAATGCCACATGGCCATTTCCTTGTAGGTTGACACAGGTGAATGTTAGCTTGTTGTCACCGCGTGCTTGCAGCCAGCGCAGTGTGTTTGGGGTCAAAATTTGTGACCTGCGCAAGAACCACACTGTGCCTGGCCTGGCGACAGATTGCCGCTGGTGCACAGACAGAAACGCTGGCTCGGATAACCAGGCGTCATAAAAACTACAAATATGATAGCTAATAGCCCTTATTCTGTAAGGGCTAAAGGCGATTTTCTTGTAAACCTGTGGGCTATTTACAGGTTATCAGTAAAACTGCGCAGCTTGTCCGAGCGGCTGGGGTGCTTGAGTTTGCGCAGCGCCTTGGCTTCGATCTGGCGGATGCGCTCACGGGTTACGTCAAACTGCTTGCCGACTTCTTCGAGGGTGTGGTCGTTGGTCATCTCGATACCAAAACGCATGCGCAGCACCTTGGCTTCGCGCGGGGTCAGGCTGTCGAGGATGTCTTTGACCACGTCGCGCAGACCGGCCTGCATGGCGGCTTCCATCGGAGCGGTGTTGGCACCGTCTTCAATAAAGTCTCCCAAGTGGCTGTCGTCGTCGTCGCCAATCGGCGTTTCCATGGAAATCGGCTCTTTAGCGATTTTCATGATCTTGCGGATCTTGTCCTCGGGGATTTCCATGCGCTCGGCCAGCACCGACGCATCGGGTTCATAGCCAAATTCCTGCAGATGCTGACGGCTGATGCGGTTCATCTTGTTGATGGTTTCGATCATGTGCACCGGGATGCGGATGGTGCGCGCCTGATCGGCAATTGAGCGGGTAATCGCCTGGCGGATCCACCAGGTGGCGTAGGTCGAAAACTTGTAGCCGCGCCGGTATTCAAACTTGTCCACCGCCTTCATCAGGCCGATATTGCCTTCCTGAATCAGGTCGAGGAACTGCAGGCCCCGGTTGGTGTACTTCTTGGCAATCGAGATCACCAGCCGCAAATTGGCCTCGATCATCTCTTTTTTGGCGGCGCGCGAGGCGTATTCGCCTTCGTTCATGCGCTTGTTGATGTCTTTCAACTGGTCCAGCGGCACCACCACCTTGGCCTGCAGGTCGGTCAGGCGCTGCTGCAGTTCCTGCACCGGCGGAATGTTGCGGCCCATGATGGCGGCCCAGGGCTTGCCTGAAGCGGCCTGCTTTTCAATCCATTTCAGATCCAGCAGATGGCTGGCCACCTTGTTGTGGTGCTTGTCGCGGCCACTGAATTCGGCAATGAAATGGGCTTGCGGGTAACCGCATTTGTCAACAATGATGCGGCGCAGTTCGCGCTCTTTCTTGCGCACGTCATCGACCTGGCTACGCACCATGTCGCACAGTTTTTCGATGGTCTTGGCGGTAAAGCGGATTGACATCAGCTCTTCGGACAGCGCCCTTTGTGTCTTGACATAGCTGGGCGTGCCATAGCCTTCTTTTTCGTAAATTTTGTGGATTTTCTCGAAATGCTCGCGCAGCCGGTCAAACCGGCCCATGGCTTCTTTTTTAAGTTCTTCGAGCTTTTTGGTCAAGGCTTTGGAACCCCCCTTGCCGTCGTCGTCATCATCTGCATCAAATTCGTCAAAGTCTTCTTCGGCCACGTAATCGTCGGCTTCGTTGGGGTTGGTGAAGCCGTCAACGATGGTGGTGATCACCACCTTGTCGCTGCGAATGTCCTCACCCAATTGCAGGATCACCTCAATGGTGGCCGGCGATGCCGAAATGGCCTCCATCATGGCCATCAGGCCACCTTCGATGCGCTTGGCAATTTCAATCTCGCCCTCACGCGTGAGCAATTCGACCGTGCCCATTTCGCGCATGTACATGCGCACCGGGTCGGTGGTGCGGCCAAATTCGCTGTCCACCGTGCTGAGCGCTGCTTCGGCTTCTTCTTCGGCTTCTTCTTCGGTGGCGGCGGTGGGGCCGTTGTTGTTGAGCAGCAGGGTTTCGGCATCGGGCGTGTGCTCGTACACCGCCACACCCATGTCGTTGAGCATCGAGATCACCACTTCCAGCGTTTCGGCATCCACCAGCTTGTCGGGCAGGTGATCGGAAATCTCGCCGTGGGTCAGGTAGCCCCGGGTTTTACCGAGCTTGATCAGGGCCTTGAGTCGCAGTCTGCGCTTGACCAGGTCTTCTTCAGACAGCACGGTCTCGTCCAGGCCAAACTCTTTCATCAGCGCGCGCTCTTTGGCCTTGCTGATTTTCATGCGCAGCGGTTTGACCTTCTCTGCTGTCTCTGCCGCTTCCGCGATCTCAACCACCGGTTCACCGACCAAGTCGTCTTCAATGTCGGACATGTCGAGCTCATCAACCTCGACGGCATCTTTACCTGCTTTGGGTTTGCGGCCACGTTTGGCGCTGGTGTCAGCCTTGCCGGCGTCGCCCGGGTCGGGGACTTCAACCGGCGCTTTGCTGACACGAGACAGCTTTTGCTTGTCAGCCGAGGCCGACGTTGTCGCGATTTTTGGGTCTACTTCAACGGGCTTGGTTTTGGCGGTGACCTTGGCCTTGGGTTCCACAGCTTTCGTGGCAGGTTTCTTGGCAGTGCTGATAGCAGCCTCGGGTGTCGCTGAACTTTTTGGCTTGGAAGCAGGCATGATGAAACCTCAAAACAACAAAACAGTGGGAACGCGGCCAACAAGCCAGCGTGGCGCTAAACAATTCAGGAGAAAGGCAATGTCTGGCAAGATGAGTGGGCGAACATTTGGAATGCAGTCCTTGCGGTAATGTGGCCGGATGAGAATGCGTCATCGGGTGGCCGGGTCCGGAGGTGCTGCTGTCGCGCTTGCCTGATTACAGAGTGGCGGATTATACCCATGCGACGATCTGCGGCGGGGTCTTGGGTCGACCAAAGGCCCATTTACCCAGTGGATTCCAGCAAAAGGCGTCGTGCCTGCAGCTCGCGGTAACGCTGCAAGGCTCCTGGGTCGGCTTTGGCAGCCTCGATGGCCAGGGTTTCGTCAATTTTCAGCTGCTCGATCAACATGCGATTGAGCAGGTGGCGCAGTTCACTGTGCGACTCGGCATCGTCGCTGGCGGTGCCAAGCTCATAACCGGCCATCAGCTTGAGGGCAAAGCTCTCGCTGTCATGACCCCGCAAGCCCTCGCGCAGGGCAACCCAGGGTTGTGGGCCGTGTTCGTGCAGTTGGCTTTCCAGCCATGAAAACAGGGCGCCGTGGGGCGCACCCAACCGGCACAGCAGGTCGTGATCTTCAGTGGACAAGGTTTCGAGTGCGGCCATGTTGTCAAGCAAAATGCGGGCGGCGTGGTCCGCTCGACTGGCCGGCAGCCGGCTACTGGCCAGTGGCCGTTCTGGGACATCTGGCATATGATATTTTGGCTTGTAACCCTTTTCTGCATTGCGCTGATAGCTCTCTTTTTTATAGTTAGCTTGACGCCCGCCCCGACCTTTGCCGGGATACCAGACATCGTTGAGTTCGCGGCTCGACAGTTGCACCAGGTCCGCAATATCGCCCAGAAGTTGTTGTTTCAGGGCCCCTGGTGGCAGCAGCTCCCACAGCGGCCGGGCGTTGCTGGCCAGATGGGCCCGGCCTTCGGCACTGTGCAGGTCACAGCCGTCGCGGGCGGCATCCAGCATGAAGCGACTCAAAGGCACGGCCTCCGTGATGTAGCGGGCAAACGCGTCTTTGCCATGTGCACGAATAAAACTGTCGGGGTCATGCTCTGAGGGCAAAAACAAAAATTTGACGCTGCGCACGTCAGTGGCCAGTGGCAGGGCGGCGTCCAGCGCCTTGCGCGCGGCACGTCGGCCAGCGCTGTCGCCATCAAAGCTGAACACCACCGCGTCGGTGAACCGAAACAGCTTTTGCACGTGCTCGGCAGTGCAGGCCGTGCCCAGCGTGGCCACTGCATTGGGAAAACCCAGCTGTGCCAGTGCCACCACATCCATGTAACCCTCGGTCACCAGCGCGTAACCCTGTTCGCGCAGGGCGGCGCGGGCTTCAAACAAGCCATACAGCTCGCGCCCCTTGCTAAATACCGGTGTTTCGGGGGAGTTAAGGTACTTGGGCTTGTCGTCACTCAGCACCCGGCCCCCAAAGCCGATGCACTCACCCTTGATGTTGCGGATCGGGAACATGACACGGTCGCGAAAACGGTCGTAGCGTTTGGCTTCGGCACCGGGCTCTTCGGTCAGGATCACCAGGCCGCTTTCCACCAACAGCGCATCGTCGTAGTTGGGGAACACACTGGCCAGGCTGCGCCAGCCTTCTGGGGCGTAACCCAGCCCAAATTGCTTGGCAACAGAACCTGACAGACCGCGCCCCTTGAAATAGGCCACCGCCCGTGCTGACGCCTTGAGCTGCTTGCGGTAGGCACTGGCGGCCTTTTCCAGCACATCATTCAAGGTGCTTTGCTTTTGCCGCTGCAAGGCGGCTTGGGCACGGTCTTGCGGGCTGGTTTTGTCTTCAGGCACCTTCATGCCAAACTGCTGGGCCAGGTCTTCCACGGCCTCCACAAAGCTCATGCCCGCGTGTTCCATCAAAAAACTGATGGCATTGCCCGTTTTGCCGCAACCAAAGCAGTGGTAAAACTGTTTAGTCGGGCTGACCGAAAAAGACGGAGATTTTTCGCTGTGAAAGGGGCACAGGCCCATGAAGTTGGCGCCGCCCTTTTTGAGCTGCACGTAACGGCCAACGATGTCCACCACATCAGCGCGCGCAAGCAGGTCCTGAACAAATGACTGGGGAATGGACATGGCGCGATTGTAGAAACAGGCCCGGGAGGCCCAGACCCTGCGCGCCAGAACCCGTTGCGCCAAGTGCGCCGGCGGCTTGTTGAAGGATTAAAACCCGCCAGCCTGGAGTGCCTAGATTTGCTGCGCCCGCCTTTTAGGTGCTGATTTGACGGGCCCCCCCCGTCCCCCGGTCCCACTCCTGCGTGGTGTCGCCCTCAGGGTTTCAAAGCAACTTTAAATCTGAACGGGGCTTTCTGGCACACCCACCAGGGAAGGCCGCCGGTTTTGGACATTCAACACAGACTGTCGATCATGGCGACAGGACTGTCGCCAAAATCCTGCGGCGCTCTGTGGCGCAAGCTGCAGTAGCTCAGCGCACCAGCAATGTCCTAGGTCACCCGACCTGCAGATCCGTTGCCTGTGCCACGCTGGGCGATACGCCAGCGTCGAGCAGTTTGCGGGCTTGCAGATGGTCTTTGCTGGCGTTGACGCTGTCCACCGCCAGCAATTTGTCGCCCTTAAAGTGATAGACGCTGAAGTTGCCCGCTGCCATGTCGCCGCGCACTGCCCACTGGTCGGCACCCATCGACAAACCTGCCAACTGCAGCTTTTTGTCGTACTGGTCGCTCCAAAACCACGGTGTGGCGGTAAATGGTATAGAAATGCCCAGCAGCGCCGCGGCGGCGGACTTGCCTTGTTCGGTGGCGTTTTGCACGGATTCGAGACGGATCAGGCTGCCATCGGCCAGCTGGCGTGCCGTGCAGTCGCCGGCAGCCACGATGGACGGGTCACTGGTGCGGCCACAGGCGTCCACCACAATGCCACGGTCACACGCCAGGCCAGCGGCTTGGGCCAATTGGTCGTTGGCTGCCACACCAATACCCACCACCACCAGACCGGCGGGGTGGAAGGTGCCGTCAGCCATGGCAACGCCAGTCACTGCGCCTTGAGCGTCGGTCTGAATCGCCGCAATGCGCGCCTCCAGCACCAGCGTCACACCGTGGCTGCGGTGCAGTTGGGCATACCAATCAGACAGCACCGGGGCCAGCACCCGTCCCAGCAGACGTGGCGCGGCTTCCAGAACGGTCACACTCAAACCTTTTTTGCGCGCTGTGGCGGCCACTTCCAGGCCAATAAAACCACCACCAATGACGATCACCGGTAACTGCCTTTCAACACACCATGCCATACGCGCGGCGATGGCGCTGGCATCGTCACGCGAACGCAAGGCAAAAACACCCAAAGCTTCACCCCCTGGCAAGGGAAGTCGGCGCGGCGTTGAGCCTGTGGCCAGCACCAGCCACGTGTAAGGCAAGGCGCTGCCTTCCGACAGTTTGACCGACTGGCTCACACGGTCGATAGCGGTCACTGTGACCCCGGTGCGCAATTCGATTTTTTTGCGGGCCAGCATCTCAGGTGCACGCATCACCAGCTGGGCGCTGTCCATCTCGCCTGCAAGCCAGGCTTTGGACAGTGGCGGGCGGTGGTAAGGGCCGTAAGGCTCGTCACCCAGCACGGAAATGCTTCCGTCAAAACCCCCTGAGCGTAGCGCCTCTGCAGTCTGAATACCGGCCTGGCCCGCACCCACAATGACGATGGCGCTCATATTTTTATTCCTGGGTGGCTGGCAAGTGAATCACCAGGCCTTCCAGCATGGCCGTGGATTTGATCTGGCAGGCCAGGCGACTGTTGGGGCGACGCTCGGCAGCTACGTTGTCGAGCATTTGCAGTTCGCTCTCGGTGGCTGGGGACAGGTCAGCCAGACGCGCCTCGTCCACATAACAGTGGCAGGTGGCGCAGGCACACGAGCCGCCACATTCGCCCAGAATGCCGTCAATGCCGTTGGCAGTGGCGCCTTGCATCAGGCTCCAGCCCTCATATAAGTTAATGGTGGTGCTTTGTCCGGACGCTTCGATGTATGTGATATTGGCCATGAAAGAGGTCTCCAAAAATAGAAATACGCCGCCTGATCAGGGCGCCGCTGGGCTTATGTTGTCAGTGGCGGATTATCAGACAGCCAGTTCCAATACCAGCGGGCTGCGGAAAGTACTGGACGGCATCCAGGGCAATTGGTCCGCCACGCGGTGGTAGTCCGGGATCACCTTGTGGAACTCATCAAACGCAATCTTGACCGCAATGCGGGCGATCGCGGTGCCTAGACAGGCGTGCAGGCCACCGCCAAAACCGAGGTGACCGCGCGGCTTGCGTGCGAGGTCAAACACATCGGGGTTTGGGTACTGGCGCTCGTCGCGGTTGCCCGAACCGTAAGCCAGGCAGACAAAGTCACCTTCATTCATGGTTTGGCCGTGAATGGTCACGTCGCGCATCAGGCGGCGGCGAAAACGCTGGGCCGAGGTGTTGAAGCGCAGGCTTTCTTCAATTGCGTCGGGCAGCAGTTCAGGGTTGGTCACCACGGCCTGACGCACCTCGGTCAGCGAGGCCAGGTTGTAGGCAAACATCATCATGAAGCCGCCCAGTGATTCGACGCCGGCCATGATCAGCGTGGTGGTGGTCAGCAGCACTTCGCGGTCGTCCAGACGGTCACCATCAATCTCTGCCAGGGCAAAGTTGCTGATCAAATCGTTGCGCGGCTCGGCCCGGCGCGTGGCAATGACCTTGGCGGCGTAGTCCTGCATCCAGTTGTAGGCGGCAATGTGCTCGGGGCCCTTGGCGCGGGTGCGGGCATCACTTTGCACCATCAGCACGGCGTTTTCACGCACTTCATGTTCGGGTACAAAAGCTTCCTCACCCATGGGCAGGCCCAGCGCCGCCATAAGCACCTTGACGGTGAATTGCGACGACACCTCCTTGAAGTCAAACTGTTTGACATCCTTGAGCTGGCCGAACACCTGCTTGGCCACATCACGAATCGGTTCTTCGAGCGCCATCAGGTTGCGCTTCATGAAGGCGTGCTGGATCAGTCCGCGCAGACGGTCGTGCTTGGGTGGGTCTGAGCTGCCCAGCGTGGCGCCAGCCCGGCCCGGCAATTCGGTCATCAGGTTGCCGCTGGCGCTTGAATAGGTTTGCCAGTCTTGCCCGGCCGAGACGATGTCGGCGTATCGCGACAGCACCCACATCTGCGCTTCAGGGCTCCAGAAGCAGGGCGCTTCATCTCGCAGGTGTTTGTAATACGGGAACGGGTCCGCATCCACGGCGGGCGAGTAGGGATCAAAACTGAACATGGCTTGTCTCCTGGGGTCTGTGGGTTCGGACTCGGACGGTCCGATGCCAAACTGTAGGGCCTTTGCGCCGACGTCGCACTGTAAAAGAGTGTGTCGGTCTGGTACTTCTCGTTCAAAATTGATCCATGACAAAAAAGCCTGCTCCACCCGCTGGGCCACGCAAAGCCCAGGCGATACCCAGTTTTGCCCTGTATGGCGAAGCGGCGGCACCAGAGCAGCACCAGTTGCACGTCGAAGATGTGCAGTCGCGCAGCGAGCGATATCAGTGGGAAATCGACCCCCATGTTCATCATGGGCTGTACCAGGTGCTGTGGTTGCAGCAGGGCGCAGCCGAGGTGTTGCTGGACGAACACCGCAGCACGGTGCAGGGGCCGGTGGCGCTGGTAGTGCCGCCAGGTGTGGTGCACGGGTTTCGGTTTGCACCCGGAACCGACGGTATCGTGCTGACGCTGAGCGCCCAGTTTTTGCTCGAAGGTGAATTTCAGGCCGTGGGTGAGGCGTTTCAGGCGCTTTTCCGGGTGCCGGCAGTGCTGCCATTTGAGGATCAGGTTGGCCCAGGCGGTCGTCTCAATGCCTTGTTTCGGGTCTTGCTGGCCGAATTTTTGCAGCCTGACTCGGGTGGCTCACCCGTGCCGGTTTGGCTGGCAAGGGCATTGGTGTGGCATCTGTCAAAAGCGAGTGCGCAAGGGCAGCAACTGCACAACCAGCGGGCCTACCAGCATCAGGCACTGTTCACACGTTTTTTGCTGCTGGTGGAACAGCATTTTCTGGAACATTGGTCGTTGGAACGGTATGCCTCGCGCCTGGGTTTGTCCACACCCCGCCTGAACCGGCTGGTGCGTGCCGAGCGCGGCGTGAGCGCGCTGGAACTGATTCACGAGCGACTGACGCGCGAGGCGTGCCGCCGGCTGATCTACATTGCCGCGCCGACATCCAGGCTGGCGGCAGAGCTGGGTTTTGAAGACCCGTCATATTTCTCACGCTTTTTCAAGCGCCGCACCGGCCAAAGCCCGCAGGCCTATCGGCGGTCTTATGAAAATGAGCGCTGACCGCCTTGAGCCTGGTTTTCAGTTGCGCGGCACGATATCATCAGCCACCAATTTTGAGAGAAATCGTGCTCAAGCCCTCACGCAGCCAGCGGTGAGCACTATCGTTCTGGTAGCGCCTGTGCCAGATCATGTACATCGGCATGACCGGGCAGGGTACTGGCACCGGTGCGTGGCCCAGATCTTTGAGCAGTTGGTGCTGCAGCAGCCCGGGCACCGTGGCAATCAACTGGCTGCCTCGGATGAAAGCACTCAGGCCCGCAAAACCTGGCACCATCACCCGAAAATTGCGCTGAATGCCACGCGCCGCAAGCCACTGGTCCAGGTCCAGCGCGCGCCTGGGCTCATACACCACCGTGATGTGTTCGGCCGCCAGATAGTCGGCGGTGGTTTGGGGTGCGCTGCGTTGTGACGGGTCAAAAAACACCCGGGGCTCATCTTCAAACAAGCGCTTTTGCATCACGTCACCGCCCTCGGGCGGGCGCGGGCTCAGCACCAATTGGCAGTGCTCCTGGCGCAGCATCTCCAGGCTGGGAATGTTGGATGGAATCACCCGAAGCACCACGCCTGGGGCGTTTTGGCGCAGCAACTGCATCAGCGGCGGCAGCAGCAGGTCGCGCTGAAAGTCGTTGGCGGCAATGGTGAAGGTACAGCGCCAGCGCGCCGCATCGAATTCGCCGGCAAAGGCAAACCCTTCCATGGCTGCCAGCAGTTCGCGTGCTTTCACCGCCAGGCTTTCCGCATGCGCCGTGGCCACAATGCCTCGGCCGGATTTAACAAATAGGGCGTCGCCCGTGATGGCACGCAGCTTGTCGAGCAAATGGCTCACGGCTGATTGCGTGACGCCCAGGCGTTGTGCGGCGCCGGTGATGGAACCCACTTCCACCACGGCCACCAGCAATTGCAGCAAATGGCCGTCAAGGTCAGCGTAGTCAAACTTGTTCACGTGCGCTCCAAAATCACCAATTCATCGAAATGACTCATGGATTCCATCATGATTCAACAGTTCATTTTATTGAGCCATTGTTAAATACTTCACGCTATCCCAATTCGCAATAGGAGATTCAACGTGGCATCCAGCAACCCTCTGCCCAAAATCCCCGGCACCACACCGTTTGATGGCGAACTGGCCAAAGTCGGCTACGCGCTTAACAAGATGTGTTTTTCGTTCAACTCTGCCGACAACCGTGCTGAGTTTTTAAGAGACGAAGAAGCCTACATGCGCAAATACAGCCTGACCGAGCCACAGGCCTCCGCCATTCGCACCAAGAACGTGCTGCAACTGCTGGCCGCCGGCGGCAACGCCTATTACCTGGCCAAGTTTGCCGGTATTTTTGGCCTGGACATGCAAGACATTGGCGCGCAGCAAACCGGCATGTCCAAGGACGAATTCAAGGCCAAACTCGTGGCCGCCGGACTATAAAAATAACCTTGCGGGACAGACCGCCGTGGTCAAGCCGCTAGCGCTGTTCCCAACACTTTGAAAGACAACTATGGCAACAATCATTGGTGGCCTGGGCACCTCCCACATTCCCGCAATCGGCAACGCGATTCACAAGGGCTTGCAACAAGAACCCTACTGGAAGCCTTTTTTTGATGGTTTCCCACCTGTGCGCGAGTGGATTGCGGCGCAAAAGCCGGATGTGATGGTGATTTTTTACAACGATCACGGCTTGAACTTCTTTCTGGACAAAATGCCGACCTTTGCCGTGGGTGCAGCCACGCAGTATGTGAACTCCGATGAAGGCTGGGGCATTCCGTCACTCGAACCGCTCAAAGGCGAGCTGGACTTGTCGTGGCAGATCATCAACACGCTTATCGACAAGGAATTTGATGTGACCAGCTGCCAGGAAATGCTGGTGGACCATGCCTGTTCGTTGCCGCTCAAACTGTTTTACCCCGAAGGCAATTACCCGGTGACGGTGGTGCCGGTGTGTATCAACACGGTGCAGTTTCCACTGCCCAAAGCGCACCGGGTGTATGCACTGGGTCGGGCTGTTGGGGAAGCCGTGGCCGCCTGGGATAGTCGTAAAAAGGTGGCCTTCGTTGCGTCAGGGGGGCTGAGCCATCAGCTGGAAGGTGAGCGTGCTGGCTTCATCAACAAGGACTTTGACCTGAAGTTCATGGAAAGCCTGGTCAGCAACCCCGAGTGGGCGACGCAGTACAGTATCCACGAACTGGTCGAAAAATCCGGCACTCAAGGCATTGAGCTGCTGGCCTGGTTGGCGATGCGCGCCGCGCTCACGGTGGGCGACAAGCCCGGCGTGCGCAAGGTGCACAGCAACTATCACATCCCGATTTCAAATACCGCAACCGGTTTGATTGCGCTGGAGAAGTTCTAGCAAGTTTGGAAAACATCAAAAATGATAGCTTCTCACGCCCTTCCTATATGGGCTTGAGTGCAAAATAGTCATAAAAATTCAAACCAAGTCGTGTTGCGTTGAAAAACCCGACGTGAACTTCGTCGCATGAAGGATTTATCGCTGAAAATTGCTGCCACTCACTGTGTCACGATAGAAACTTGCCAACCCTTTTGGGGCACTGGTCGGATCACAGCGTGAAATTTCGCCAGGGTTGACCGGGCGGTGTCTACTTTTTTCAGGCCTCATGCAGCTTTCAGCAATCATCATCACCCGCAACGAACAATCCCAAATTCTGGATTGTTTGGCTGCGCTTGATTTTGCCGATGAAGTGATCGTGGTGGACAACGCCAGCGCCGACAACACGGCGGAACTGGCCCGTCAGTGGGGCGCCAAGGTGCATGTGGCACCGGACTGGCCTGGATTTGGACCTCAAAAAAACAGGGTGTTGGCGCTGGCAACTGGCGATTGGGTGCTGTCCGTGGATGCTGATGAGCGCATCTCGCCAGCGTTGCGAGCCGAGATCTTGCACGTGATCGCCAGACCGGTCGGCCCGGTTGCCTACCGGTTTCCCAGGTTATCGAGCTATTGTGGGCAATTCATGCGGCATTCAGGCTGGTACCCGGATCGTGTGCTGAGGCTGTTTCGCCGAGGCCAGGCCAAATTTTCTGAGGATCTGGTGCATGAGAGAGTACTCACTCAAGGGCAGGTGGCCGACTTGTCTGAGCCGCTTGTGCACCTGAGCTTTCCTGATTTTGAGTCTGTGCTTGACAAAGTCAACCGCTACTCCACAGCGGGGTCTCAGGCGATGGTCACAAAGGGAAAAAATGCCAGTTTGACAGCGGCCGTGGGTCATGGACTGTGGGCGTTTTTCAGAACCTATGTTTTGCGGCGTGGTTTTCTGGACGGTCAGTTGGGGCTGGCTTTGGCCATCTCCAATGCGGAAGGCACTTACTACCGCTATGCCAAGCGCTGGCTCCATGAACGTTGTAAGGCTGATCAACACAATGGCTGACGGCGTGCGTCCATCGTTTGTGGTGTTGACCTATAACCGTCCGGATGCTTTGCTGCAAGTCTTGAAAAGTTTGGCCCGGCAATGTCACAGTGGGCATGAAATTGTGATTGCTGATGACGGATCGTCACCAGGCGTAGTGGATGAAATGGTTAAAAGCTTGCCGGCGTTTTCCTGCCCGGTCCGCCACATTTGGCACCCCGACACGGGTTTCACAGCCTCCAAGGCTCGAAATTTGGGCGCCATCAACAGCGCCGGAAACTATTTGGTGTTCCTCGACGGGGACTGCATTCCGGGACCGAGATTTGTGGAAGCCCATCAGGCATTGGCAATGCCAGGGTGTTTTGTCAATGGCAACCGCGTTTTGCTAGGCGAAGTGTTGACCGGGCTTGTGCTTGGTGGCGAGGTCGACATCTTGAATGCGACTTGGGGTCGTTGGCTGTCATGGCGCCTGAATGGCCAAGTCAACAAACTAACCCATTGGTTGTACTGGCCCAACGCACCGCGCAGGCGAGAAAAATTTTTTCATTGGCGCAAAATCAGAAGCTGCAACTTTGCGGTCTGGAAAGATGATTTTCTGGCAGTTAACGGATTTGATGAGACATTTGAAGGTTGGGGCCACGAGGATGCTGATTTGGTGCTGAGATTGCACAATGCGGGTATACATCGGGTCAACGGCTTTTTTTGCACAGAGGTTTATCATCTGTGGCACCCGCAAAATAGTCGTGCCGGCGAAGACATCAACCGCGTGCGGGTCGCCAGTCGTGTACAAACGGGGTTGGTTCGGGCAACCATAGGAGTCCTGGACAACACTGACGGTGACGATGTGGTTGCAACATTACTCAATTGACGGTACTTTTTTTTGCATAACAATGTGGCGATTTTTTTTCAATTCATGGCTCGCTGTCTTCATGGTCGGATTTTCGGCAGCAACCTGGGCGCAGTTTCGTGTTGATGTTTCCGGTATTGGTCTGACCCAGATTCCCGTCAGCATTGCGGCTTTTCGTGGTCAGGCTGCGTCTAACCAGAAGATATCTGACATCGTTCAGGCTGACCTGGAGCGCAGTGGCCAGTTCCGGATGGTGGGCGCGCCTGCAGGCGTTTTTGATGAGTTGTCGCTTCCAAACTTGTCGGGATTGCGTCAGGCTGGGTCAGATGCCTTGGTGCTCGGCAGTGTGTCGGTGCTGGCGGATGGCCGGTTTGATGTTCGTTTTCGCTTGTGGGACGTTGTCAAGGGGCAAGATCTCGGTGGACAAAGTTATGCGGTCACGGCCGCTGATTTGCGTCTGGCCGCGCATCGCGTGGCCGACTATGTTCATGAAAAGTTGACGGGTGAAAAAGGCGCTTTTTCAACCCGGATCGCCTATGTGACAAAGGCGGGGCAGCGCTATCAGCTCTGGGTGGCAGATTCAGACGGCGAAAACGCGCAGTCTGCGCTGGCCAGCCCGGAGCCTGTTATCTCACCGGCATGGTCGCCGGATGGCAACCAACTTGCCTATGTGTCTTTTGAATCGCGCAAACCCGTGGTTTATGTCCACACAGTCAATACAGGCAAACGGCGGCTGATCGCAAACTTTAAGGGTTCCAACAGTGCACCTGCGTGGTCACCAGATGGCAAAACATTGGCGGTCACGCTCAGTCGTGAAGGGGGATCACAGCTGTTTTTATTGAGTGCCCAGGGGGGTGAACCAAGGCGGCTGACGCAATCCAGCAGCATTGATACAGAGCCAGTTTTTACGCCAGATGGCCAAAGCATTTATTTCGTCAGTGATCGTGGCGGTGCGCCACAAATTTACCGCGCTGCTGTGTCGGGGCAGGGTGTAGAAAGAGTCACGTTTACCGGTACTTACAACATTTCTCCGGCGCTTAGCCCGGATGGCCGGCTGATGGCTTACATTTCCCGGGTCGGTGGGGCCTTTAAGTTGTTGCTGATGGATATCGGGGCCGGTACCAGCAAGGAATTGACCACCACAACAACGGATGAAAGCCCAAGTTTTGCGCCAAATGGTAAATTGTTGATTTACGCAACCCAGCAACAGGGGCGTGAATCCTTGATGACCACGACCTTGGACGGCAAGGTGAAAGCGCGATTGAGCGGTCAGGGAGGGGACATTCGTGAGCCTGATTGGGGTCCAATTTTTCAACAGTAGTTTCTTTGGAGTGTTTGGGATGATTAAATTTTTGGTGGGATGCAGCATTGCTGCGTTGCTGGTGGGTTGTGGTACTTCAGTTCCGTTAAGTGAAGTGCCGGTGGCAGATGGGGCAGTCAAAGGCGTTGCGACTGAAACGTCAGCCATTGGCGCGGGGGGTGCAGGCGTGGCGGGCAGTGGCGTGGCGCAAGTTGATCTGGGCAAAAATGGAGAGCAGACCATCGTCGCCTCGGGTCCTAACATTGTTTACTTTGACTACGATAGTTTTGTGATCAAGCCTGAGTTTCAGTCGATCATCACGACGCAGGCCCGCGTCATCAAGAGTCAGCCGAACCGCAAGGTTGCCGTTGAAGGGCATACGGATGAGACGGGTGGGCGTGAGTACAACCTGGCACTGGGGCAGAAGCGTGCAGAGGCCGTGGTCAGCGCCTTGGCAATTTTGGGCGTACCCCAAAGTCAAATGGAAGCTGTGAGTTTTGGCGAGGAAAAGCCTGCAGTTGCTGGCGCTGGAGAGGCGGCGTACTCCAAGAATCGGCGCGCCGAAATCCGCGCGCAATAGTAGGGTCTGGCCAGATGAGGTTTATTCGATTGAAGTTTTCGGCGTTTTTTTTGGCAGGCTTGTTTGCTGTGACAGGCTTGCACGCGGCTTTGTTTGAAGATGATGAGGCACGCAAGGCCATTCTTGAGTTGCGCCAGCGCGTTGAGGCCATTCGGAGCGATACCGATCAAGTCAAAAGGTTGTCGACTGACGACAACACTGTTTTGGGTAAAAGCCTGCTCGAACTGCAGCGTCAGATGGAACTGTTGCGCGGTGAAATATCCATGTTGCGAGGCATCAACGAGCAGTTGTCCAGAGACATGGCTGAAGTCCAACGCCAGCTCAAAGACCAGTCGCGCTTGTACTCCGATCGAATCAGTAAACTCGAACCGGTCAAAGTCAGTGTCGATGGTGCTGAATTCGTAGCAGATCCTGCTGAGAAGCGCGATTTTGAGTCAGCGCTTGTGGTTTTCAGAAAAGGAGACTTCGCAGCGTCCCAGAACCTGTGGGTTAGTTTCATAGGGCGTTACCCAGCCAGCCAATATGTCCCATCAGCCTTGTTCTGGTTGGGAAACACCCAGTATGCGACTCGTGATTACAAAGAGGCGATCGTTAATTTCCGTGCCCTGATTGCCAAAAGCCCTGAGCACATGCGGGCACCTGAAGCGGTGTTATCAATTGCAAACTGCCAGTTGGAGCTTAAAGACGTCAAGGGTGCGCGAAAGACGTTGACAGATTTGATCAAAGCTTATCCCAACGCAGAGGCCACCAGTTCAGCCAAAGAGCGACTGGCGACTTTGAAGTAGCTGCTTGATCAACCATTTGTAAGGTGATGGTGACTGATCGGCGTTTTGGTGCAATAGACAGACTTTATGGTGTTGATGCGGCGCAGGGGATCAGAAAAGCGCATGTTGCCATTGTGGGTATCGGTGGTGTAGGGTCTTGGGCCGCTGAAGCGTTAGCGCGAAGTGGTGTGGGTAAGCTGACCCTGATCGATCTTGATCATGTTGCCGAGTCAAACATCAATCGACAAATTCATGCCACACAGTCAAGCCTGGGTCAGGCCAAGGTACTGGCCATGCAGGACCGCATTCACTCTTTTTTCCCTGAGTGCGAGGTTGACTGCATTGAGGACTTTGTCAGTTCGAGCAACTACAACTCGATTCTTCCCCGCGGCGTTGATGCGCTGATTGACGCCTGTGATCAAGTGGCAGTGAAGGCTTCTTTGGCGGCTTGGGCCTTGAAATCTGACACAGTCTTTGTGTCTTCGGGCGCTGCTGGTGGCAAGCGACAAGCGCAATTGGTTTGTCTCGAAGACTTGGCACAGGTAACCCATGACCCGTTGTTGTCAAAGGTCCGCTATCACCTTCGAAGGGAGTTTGGCGCACCGAGGAATGGAAAAAAAATGGGCGTTGTGTGTGTACTGAGTCGCGAGCCGATCACGCCGCCCGATGAGTCCTGTGGGGTCTATGGTGATGGGTCACTGAATTGCCATGGTTACGGTTCTCTGGTGACTGTGACGGCTTCGTTCGGGTTATGTGCGGCTGGTTTTGTCTTGAACCAACTGGCAGCGAGCACTGAAAGTCTCGTTTCATCTCTGAATCCTGTGGGTCTGTCTTGATGAGCAAAGCATTCACCAAAGAGGTTGAAGATTCGGACGATGAAGAGATGCCAGTTGCGCTGCCGAATGTCGGCAAAAACTACATTTCGCCCCAGGGATATGCCAATTTGCGCCATGAACTGTTTGCGTTGATCGACGTTGAACGCCCCAAGATTGTCGATGTTGTCCATTGGGCCGCCAGCAATGGGGACCGGTCTGAAAATGGTGACTACCTTTACGGAAAAAAGCGCTTGCGAGAAATAGACCGGCGTATCAGGTTCCTGACCAAACGACTGGAAATTGCAGAGGTCATCGATGCGTCGGTTCATTTTGGTAACGAGCAGATTTTTTTTGGAGCAACGGTGACCTTTCAGGAAGAAAGCGGTGTCGAACGCACCATCACGATTCTCGGGATCGATGAGGCAGTCAGTGCCAATGGTGAGGTGAGCTGGGTGTCACCCGTTGCCCGTGCATTGTTGAAGGCAAGACTGGGTGATGTTCTGAAGCTGCAGACACCTGCAGCGGTGGTTGAAATTGAGGTGACCGATGTGCGTTACCCAGCGCCGGTCACGGGCTAATTTGGGCGGTGTTTTTTGATCGTTGGACTTTCAGCACAGCAGGGGCACGACGCAAGCTTTTGAAGACTGCATCAAGTTGATTGAGGTCGCGTACACCAATCACAAACCGGATATCCATGGCCCCTTGCGGCGACTCGTCGGCCAGATCAACATGGGTGATGTCAGCCTCGGCCGCTGCCAGAGCACCGGCAACTCTGGCCAGCACACCTTTGCCATTGTTGACAGTCACCACGATGCCAGTTTCAAAGGTTCGCACAGGTTCATCGGACCATTCCACGCTGATAAAGCGCTCACTGTCTTTGTATTGCAGCTTTTTGGCCACCTGACAGTCCGCAGCGTGAACGGTCAAACCTTCACCGCGACCAAGATAGCCCACAATGACGTCGCCAGGAATAGGCCGGCAACAACTCGCGAACCGTACCGACGTGCTCTCGCTTCCATCGATGGACACACCGCCTTGCGCAACATGTTCATTGGCCGCAAAACGCTCCCGCGTGATCAGGAGGGCATCTAGCTTTTCACCGCTATCGGCCAGCATCGTGGCCAGTCGTTTGGCCACGATGCTGGCAATGCGCTTGCCCAACCCAATGTCAGTCATCAGTTCAGAGCGGTTTTTGTTGCCGCTGAACCGCAAAAGTTTGTCCCAAATAGCTTGATTTAGGGCATTGCTCTCAGGCAAGTTCTCAATGCCTTCTGCGCGCAGCGCCTGCGCCAGCATTTTCTCGCCCAGACTTTCAGATTCAGTTTGAGCCAGTGATTTAAGGTGTTGACGAATTTTCGAGCGTGCCCGGGCGGTTCGCGCAAATCCCAACCAGGCTGGATTGGGGATGGAGTCCGGGTTGAAAATGACCTCAATGACGTCGCCATTCTTGACTTCGGTGCGCAACGGAACGACTTCATTGTTGATCTTGGCCGAAACCGCATGGTCCCCCACATTGCTGTGAATGGCATAGGCAAAATCGACCACCGTAGCACCGCGCGGCATCGCCATAATTTGACTTTTTGGCGTAAAAACATAGACCGCATCTGGAAACAAATCAACCTTGACATGGTCCCAAAATTCTGCAGCGTCACGGGTTTCGTCTTGAATATCCAGCAGCGACTGCAGCCATTTCGAACCCATACGGTCACTGCGACTGATGTCGCTCTGGTCCACTTCCTTGTACAGCCAGTGCGCGGCCACACCTGATTCCGCAACCAGATGCATGGCCTCGGTGCGCAACTGAAATTCGACATTGACACCTGAAGGCCCGACCAAGGTGGTGTGCAGTGACTGATAGCCGTTGATTTTGCTAATCGCAATATGGTCCTTGAATTTGCCCGGCACGGGTTTGTACACTTGGTGAAGCAGGCCTAGTGCTGTATAGCAGTCGATCAGTTCTGGAACAATCACGCGAAAACCGTAGATGTCAGTGACCTGAGCAAAGCTCAGATTTTTGTCAATCATTTTGTTGTAAATTGAATACAGAGTCTTTTCTCTACCAGCTATTCGTACAACCATGCCATGTTTGGAAAAAACCAATTCCAGGTCAGATTGAACCTTGCGAATCAGATCTCTGCGTCGGCCACGAGCCTTCGTAACCGCTTTGGACAAAACAGCATAGCGCCAGGGACGCAAATGCCGCAGCGACAAATCCTGCAACTCACGGTAGGTCTGATTCAAGCCGAGGCGGTGTGCGATAGGTGCATAAATTTCCAGTGTTTCAGACGCAATGCGCACCCATTTTTCACGCGGGGCATTCGACAGAGTTCGCATGTTGTGAGTGCGATCCGCCAATTTGATCAAAATGACGCGTACATCGCGCGCCATGGCCAGCAACATCTTTCGAAATGATTCGGCCTGGTTTTCTTCGCGCGTATTGAAATGCAGCTTTTCAAGCTTGGTTAAGCCATCGACCAGTTCGGCGACCGGGGAGCCGAAGCGTTCGATCAGGTCGGTCTTGGTGATGCCGCAGTCTTCCATGGCGTCATGCAGCAGCGCGGCCATCAGCGCCTGAGCATCCAGCTTCCACTCGGCGCATTGGACCGCCACTGCGATCGGATGAGTGATGTAGGGTTCTCCACTGTTTCTGAGCTGCCCAAGATGCGCTTCATCTGCAAAGCGGTAAGCCATCCGAACACTATGGAGGTCGGCCGGGCCGAGATAATCAAGTTTTTTGGTTAGAGACGCAAAACTGGCCGCAACCGCGTTAGCACCAGCTGGACTCAGTCCGCTCGGGACGGGTAAAGCCGGTTGGGTCGGTGCGGGCAGGCTGGAAATGCTCATTGCTTAAATATAGCTTACCCGACATGGTTGGTGGCATACAAATAAAAAGGCACCGATAAGGTGCCTTTGAACAAAAAAACCTCGAACAATAGATTTAAAGAGGTACTTTTTTCAGCATTTCGATGCCGACTTTACCTGCTGCAATCTCGCGCAGGGCAGTAACGCCCGGTTTGTTCTTGCTTACCACCTTGGCGGTGTGTCCGTGGCTGAGCATTCGTGCACGGTAGGAGGCCGCCAAAACCAATTGGAAACGATTTGGAATCTTCAACAGGCAATCTTCAACAGTAATACGAGCCATGAATTCTCCGGGTCTGGTTACGTTGCACTAGACGATTTTCAGTGCTTTGAATGTTTCTAATCTTGCGCGGTGTTGCGCCAAGTACCTGAGACGCTGCGAATGCACAATAGCCTTGAGGTCAAAAAGTGCGCGATCAAATAGTTCGTTAATTATAACGAAGTCAAAATGATGGATTTGCGCCATCTCAACTGCTGCGTTTTTTAGCCGGGATTCGATCACTTGCTGTGTGTCCTCGCCACGGCGCTCAAGTCGTGACCGAAGCTCCTCCCAACTTGGAGGCAGCACAAAAATGGTCACAGCATTGGCAAATACGCTTTTAATTTGCAGTGCCCCTTGAAAGTCAATCTCAAGGACCACGTCGGCACCCTGGGCCATGCGTTCTTCAATGGCCTTCTTGGAGGTCCCATAGCGATGGTTGTGAACGTGCGCCCACTCTACAAATGCATTGGCCTGCACCATGGCGTCAAATTCTTGCTCAGATACAAAAAATACTCGCGCCCGTGCTTTTCTTGTCCCCTGGGTGCCCGAGTGGTGTGGGAGACCGACAGTTGGACATGAGAGTCGAGCTCTAGCAGTGCCTTAACCAGACTGGACTTGCCCGCACCGCTGGGCGCTGCAACAACAAACAGATTACCCGGGTACTCCATGGGTTTTTGCCTCATTGGTTGAAACTTAGCGGCTCTATTCTATGTTTTGCACCTGAAGCTCGGGATCAGCTCTAAGATATTGATTTTCATGGATATTTCGCCCTAGGGTAGGTGCCTCACCCCACGATTTACCCCACAAAATACCTGGGCTTCTATGAATCGTCATGAGGCGTTGCGAGTCAGCAGTTTCAATTTAGCTACGAACTGCAATCTTATCAGGCGCACTTTTGTGGCGGCGTGATTGAAGGTGTCCCTCATGCGAGGCAATATCGCTATCGATTGGATCTGGTTTGCCGAATGTCCAGTGCTCAATGTTTTAATTGATTTGTTGACGGCAAGTCATTTTTTAATCAAAATCCCTCTTCATTAATCAATTTTCAGTAAAACTCCAAGGATTTAAGTGGCAGATTGGATCGGGTACCAATGGCTGGTTGAGCACTACGGCATCTCGCCTGTCCAAGCGTTTCGTACGGATAGTGCCATTGCCAAGTCGCGTGCCACCACACGGGAAGATGGATATGTCCACGAATACTACCCGCCCGTGGCGCGGCCTGCTGATACCTTGATTGGTCATTTGACCTTCGCCTTCAAGCACGAAGGTGTTCAGCTGGAGTTTCTGGCGCGGTTGTTCAACGTTGTGCCAGTGACTGATCTTGAGGCCTGGGTCGCGGCCGAGCCGACGGGCCAGTATGCGCGTCGAGCGGGTTTCTTCTATGAATACTTGACCGGCCGACAACTGGCGTTCCCCGGCGTGACGGCGGGGAACTACGTCACGGCTCTGGATGAGTCCATCTACCTGACGGCAAGCCAACCGACGAATGTTCCGCGCTGGCGCGTGCGCGACAACCTGCCGGGCACGCCAGACTACTGCCCATTGGTCATGCGTACTGCGCGCGTACAGCAGGCCGAACAGTACGATTGCGCGCAGCACCTGGTCGATTTGGAAGTCGAGTTCGGTGCCGATGTGCTGCAGCGCAGTGTGGTCTGGCTGACCATCAAAGAGAGTCGCGCGAGCTTTGCAATCGAGCATGAAGAGCAGCACGTTGATCGTGTGCGGCGATTTGCTGCCGTGATGGAGCAGCGCTGCGGACGGCATGACGAGCCGCTATCCGAGGACGCGCTCGGCGAGCTGCAGTCGCAGATCCTCGGGCCCAGAGCGACTCGCTACGGCGTGCGCCGCTCACCGGTGTTCGTGGGCGAGGTCGACGGTTTCACCGAGATGGTTCATTACATCGCACCACACTGGCGCGATACGTCGGCACTGCTGTCCGGTTTGCGTGACTTCGCTGCGCGCACAACCGGTGCTGCCGCGCTTGTGCGTGCCGCCGTGTTGTCGTTTGGCTTTGTGTACATCCATCCGATGTCAGACGGCAACGGCCGTATCTCCCGGTTTTTGATCAACGACGTACTGCGAAGGGATAAGGCCATCCCGGCGCCCTTCATTCTGCCGGTGTCGGCCACGATCACCAGCACGGTTGTCAGTCGGCGCGGCTACGATCAGGTACTTGAGTTGTTTTCGCGGTCGCTGATGCGTAAATATGCCGAAGCCTGGCGCTTCGGCGCGGAACAGGTCGCGGAGGATGGCGTGCACTTCAACTTGCAGTTCGATGCCTACCGGGACGCGCTGCCGGCTTGGCGTTTCCCTGATATGACAGATCATGTTGAATACCTTGCTCAAGTGGTGCAGTTGACCATCGAGCAGGAAATGCGCAAGGAAGCGGGCTATCTGCGTAGTCTGCGTGCGGCCCGTGAGCGTGTCAAGCAGGTAATTGAAGGGCCGGATGTTGATATCGACCGCATCATTCGGTCGGTGCGCGATAACGGTGGCAAAGTGTCGAATAAGCTACTCAATGAGTTTCCGGCGCTGGCCGACGAGAGCCTCGCCGCCGAGACCGTGGCAGTGATCAAGGAGGTGTTTGCTCAGCTATGAGGGGTTTTGAAATCATGGCAATTGATCGTTCATATCGGTTTCAAAATCAAGAACATCCCGGGCAAACCGATTCGTTACGTCAATTACGGCGCTCTTTTGTACCGCCGCTTTCGTTTCGTTTCGCTCAATGCGTTAGGAACTTCTGACATGACAGCCAACTTGCGCGTAGCTGTTCGAGCGGCCAAGTCAAGGCGTTGCCCCGGGAATTGGAAAGTCTTTTTTTATGGCATCACGTAGTGTTGGTAGCGGTTGATTACGTTCAGCGGTGGAGTACGTTTCGAATCAAAGTCGTTTTGGATGAGCTGTCGTTCAGATGACGCCGACCTTGTGGAACTCGGAGCGCAACTGTGTCACCACGTCGGCCAGTGCAATGGCATCGAGCCGGTTCTTCTTCAGGAACGCGTTCCACTGCGTCTGTTTGATGGCATCCGCAACGAAAGCGTCGCCCAGGCCTGCAGGCAGGGAGGAGGGCATGGTCATTTTTCGGCGTTCGAAAGTTGCTTCGATGGCACGGCGTACTTCCGTTGGGGTAAGCGTGTTTTCAGCCAAAAGCACCCACAGGTCATAGTAGTCCTTCATGCGGGTGTTGGCCATGCCCAGCAGGCACACAGCGTGGAACTTCTCGGCAACTACGGTGTATTTTGGGTAAGCGCGCAGCTGTGGGGCGGGTAGATCTTCCAGCAATACGGGGTAAACGCTGATCGTTAGGCGTCGTAACCACCATGCCCAGGTATTTCAAAGTAGTCGATGCTCAGCCCCACATAGGGCAAAACTACTTCAAGATCGTCTTCATCCGCGGCGAGCGCGTGAAAGACAAAATCTCGCTATGGCGGTGGTGTTGGCTTTGCGTCATCGAAATCATCTTCGGCAAGGAGCTACTGGAGAGTTTCGTCATCACAGCATCGAATAGCGGAAGTCCGGAAGATGCGGACCTAGAGAGGAAGTATGGTGAGCCCAACCAACTGAATCTACACATCCCAAGCGGAATATTTACGAACGTATTCCGGGAACAGATAATCCAACTCTTGTACTACAAGTTCTATCTTCAGTACCTACTCATCCTGCCACTAGTCGAACCACCTGAGAATGCAGAGACGTGCACGATCAATGTCACCAGAACTCGCTTTCGTCTCCGGAAGAGCTTGCTCTACTTAATCATTCCGTTTCGTCGTGTCTATATCTTGTCAGCAGTTTTCGTGCACCTGTTGGCTGAATCCGCCTCCTACTTCGCGACGAACAGCCTATGGGTCGTGGCTGCAGTCGGTATAGTGCTGGAATTCGTCCGTCGCATACTGAAGCTGTGACGACGCCACTCGTTCAACCGGACCCGCTACGGCAAGCGCCGTAAGCCCGGCCTGAGGCACATGGTGCATCATCTCAGCCCGGGCTTACGGCGCTTGCCTCCGCGGGCCGGTTAACTCGAACGTTAGGCTTTTCGCAAGCAACACCGCCACACATTCACCATGCCAGCAAGATCAAACCATTTTCAAAAACTTGTCAAAACTATAAACAAGCATTTAGCTCCGGCAGGAGCCAAAATTACAGAGTCGGCAATGCTTCATGATGCGGAGGCTGAAATTGACAGAGAGATCGATATCCTGGTAGAGAGCACCATCCTCAACTGCAACTTAAAAATTGGAATTGAGTGCACAGCGGAAAGCGCACCGCTAGAGATTCGCAAGATTGAAAGCTTCAAGGAGAAGCATCGAAAGGTTGGCATCAATCAAACCATCGTTGTTTCAAAAAACGGATTCTCTGAATCCGCCAAAACATATGCCAAAAAACATAACATAAAACTTCTTACATTCAACTCGGCCAAAAAAGAGAACTGGTTAAAACAATTCGAATTTCTGCAAGGACTTTCAATTTACGGAGGGCGCTACTTCATACGGGGTGTGTCTGCCACATTGGATCCGAACAAAGTCACCCCAGATTTTTTATTCAACCACGAGGTGATAGTTTTCGTCAATGGCGAGGATGTCCCATTGGTAAAGTTCGCTGCTGATTTGTTCGTCTCCTCTGAAGTCAGTAAAAAGGCATTCAAGGAACTAATGGCGAACGAAAAAACAGGGGGCGGTGACCCGTGGATCGAAGTTGGATTTGAGTTGAATGAAAAGTATGAGTTTAAAGATTCATCCGGCAGAGTCTCAAAGCCTCAATCAATAGTTGTTGTTATGGGTTACAAGTCAAACTACAGGTCACTCGAAATGCAACAAGTAGCGTACGAAGGGAAGGATATGGTCGTTGGCGGATTTTTTGACAAAAATAGCAATGCACATGTCGCATTCAATGAAGTCGATGGCAAATTGACTGGCACGTTAGAGGTCAGTGAGAGCTTCCTTCCGCCAATGCCTAGCGTCAAGCCTACTTCGGAATTGCCGAAGTGATGAGCCCTCTGCGCGAGATCGACAAATGGGTGCGACGGCGGTTACGATGCTACGCATGGAAACAATGGGGCAGCGCGGGTTACCGCGAGTTAAGGAAACGCGGGGTCAGTGTGCGCGAGGCTTGGAACACAAGCAAGAGCGCGCATGGCCCATGGCGCCTGAGCAAAACGCCAGCCCTGAATCTGGCACTGCCGCTGAAGTTGTTTCGTCAAATGGGGTTGCCCGAGCTGGCAGCGGCTCGGAGCAAATGAGATTAACGAAGTTTCAAGGAACCGCCGGATACGTGACCCGTATGTCCGGTGGTGTGGGAGGGAGGGGCCGTGAGGCTTCTTCCTATCCCGATTAAAGCTCTAAATCGGATGATTTGAATGACCGTTGTCTGAAAATTTGGCTGTCGGCTTTGGGTCTAAAGCGGGTGTGCGTTAAAGTGGATCCCGGATTTAAGACAAGAATTTAAGATGACCTCAAATCCGGGAAATCCAAGACCATGAGTGAAACCAAGAAACGCAAAGTCCACACTCCGGAGTACAAAGCCAAGGTGGCGTTGGAAGCATTGCGAAGCGGCAAGACCACCACCCACATTGGCCAGGAATTCGATGTCCACCCGGTGCAGGTCGGGCTGTGGAAGAAATCTCTTCAAGAGCAGGCCAAGACCCTGTTTGAGGGCAAGAGAGGTCCCAAGCCGGTGGACGCCCAGAGTCAGCCAGAACGCCTGTACAGCGAAATTGGCCGCCTCAAGATGGAGCTCGACTGGCTCAAAAAAAAGTCCGGGATGAGCCCATCATGATGCGCCAGGACTGGATCGACATGAAAGACAACTTGGTGGCCACCACACGCCAGTGCGAACTCGCTGGTGTCTCACGGGCGACGATGTACGCCCGTCAAAAAGCGCAAAGCGGTCGACGAAGATGATCTGCGGTTAAGCCGCCTGATCGATGAAGAATACACCCGTCATCCGTTCTACGGCACCCGGCGCATGGTGGTCGTCATCAGCAAGGCGGTGGGCTACCGGGTCAACCGCAAGCGCCTGCAACGCCTGATGCGCCAGATGGGCCTGCAAGGCATGGCACCCGGCCCCAATACCAGCCGTGCACACCCACAGCACCCGGTTTACCCGTACCTGCTGCGTGGCCTTGAGATCACCCGACCCAACCAAGTCTGGAGCACAGACATCACCTACATCCGCCTGGCCAACGGGTTTGTCTACTTGGTGGCAGTGATGGACTGGTACAGCCGCAAGGTACTGAGCTGGCGAATCAGCAACAGCATGGATGCCAGCTTTTGCATCGACTGCCTGGAGGAGGCGCTGCGCAACTATGGCAAGCCTGACATCTTCAACAGCGACCAAGGCGCGCAGTTCACCAGCGCCGGCTTCACGGGGGTACTCCAACGCCAGGAGATCAAAATTAGCATGGACGCACGGGGCCGGGCCTTTGACAACATTTTTGTGGAACGGCTTTGGCGTAACGTCAAGTACGAGGATGTCTACCTCAACGGTTATGCCACGATGGGCGAATTAATGGTTGGACTGAGCAAGTATTTTGTGCTCTACAACACCGAACGTCCGCATCAGTCACTCGACTACAACACGCCTGATTCGGTGTACGTCAGTGCCAGCGGCGGTGGCGCGCTGATCATCGATAAATTCAAAGAAAGTCCAAAAACCGAAGACCAAAAACCCGTGTGCACAACGGCCCTGGTTGATCAGCTTGATGGATAAGCAGGGGGTCGGCATGGATATGTGGACAAGCTTGCAAAACGCCCAGCTTGACCACATACCCACACCTCCCACCCGTGCGCTTACCCACAAGAGTTCCGCCTTCGGCCTGACGCGCTTCGCTTGCCAAACAGCCTTTAAAAAATGAATTCAAAAATACCAAATACCAAGCCAGAGGACTTGGGGTTTGGCCAAAACCGGGGCAACGCCGTCCAGTTGTATATGAAAACGGGGATTGCTTAAATTAACTGAAAAAGTAACTACTCAGCCCCCAATGAAGTCCAGTCGTCAATTGCTATGAAATTGAGAGCGATAATCGGGCCTGATGCAAAACTTACCCGATCTCGCAAAGCTCAGCCATGTGCAAAAGGACGATTTGATCCGTGCGCTGTGGCCATTGCAGAGCCAAGTACGAGAACTCGTGACGCAGATGGCTGTGCTGCAGGAGCGCATCAATCAGCTCGAAGGCCGTCTTGCGCTCAACAGCAAAACTCCAGCAAGCCGCCATCAAGCGACGGACTGAACAAACCCGCACCAAAGTCCTTGCGTGTTGCGGGTCGCAACCCAACAGGTGGGCAGGATGGTCATCCAGGGCGTACCTGAGGCAGGTCACTGAGCCCGACAAAATCATTACCCACAACGTACCCGACAACTGCCCAGCGTGTCACGGCAAGCTCGCTTTTGCGTACGTCGCAGAAACACGTCAAGTCTTTGATTTGCCTGTTCTGCAGTGTGAGGTGACTGAGCACCGCGTCATGCAAGCCATCTGCGCTTGTGGGCATGTGCACACCGCAGAATTTCCAGCCGATGTAGCCGCGCGCGTGCAATACGGCCCACGGGCGCAGGCGGCCATGGTGCACCTTAACCTTAATCACGCTGTTCCGTAGAGCGCACGGCTGCGCTGATGAAAGACCTCTTTGACTTACCCGTGAGCCAAGCAACGGTTATCAAGGCAGGCCAGATGGGCGCAAACCTCTTGAAGCCCAGCGTTGAAGACATCGGCCAAGCTGTGGTCAAAGCAGAGGTGGCACATGCCGATGAGCGGCCTGGGGCTGCCAAGACGCTGCACTGGCTGCATGTATTGGCCACCGAGACACTGACCTGATGGGTTGCCACCCCAAGCGTGGCGGTGAAGCGTTTGAATCTCTGGCCCGCTACAGCTTTTCAAAGGCGTGTTGTGCACGACGGCTGGATACCCTACAAGGCCTTGGAGTGCCAGCACGCCCTGTGCAACCAACACCACTTGCGCGAGTTGACTTACCTCCATGAAGAGCAAGGACAAGCTTGGGCAGGCGACATGATTGAGTTGCTCTCGCACGCCAATCACTTGGACAATCGCAATTGTGCTGATGACAAAACGCCCCGCTACGCCAGCGTGAAGTATCAGCCAAGTAGCTGATCTGCGCGACTTGTATGACGCAATTCTGGCGCAAGCTCAGACAGAAAACCCCATTGAGCCCGCCACTGGCAAACGCGGCAGACCCAAGCAAAGCAAGGCCACCAATTTGATCGGCCGACTGCGTAATTACAGCGATGATGTTTGGCGCTTCATGACGCAGCCCAACGTACCGTTCACCAACAACCTTGCTGAACAGACCGTGCGTATGCCTAAGGTCAAGCAAAAGGTCTCGGGCTGCTTTCGGAACACCGCAAGGTGCCAAGGACTACTGCGTCATCCGCTCCTATTGCGCCACCATGCACAAGCAAGGGGCCAACATCTTTGAGTCCCTCGTCGCTGCCTTCAAGGGTGCACCCCCTCAGCCAAGCTTCGCCTGAATCCGATCTACCTGCCTAAAATTGGCCTGAGTAGATACCTGAAAAATTGTCTTGACACTTGGGTCCACTTTACGTTTCAGACATTGACATAGACTTGGCATAGTGCAAAATCAATGTGTTTACGACTTTAGGATGCCATGTTGTTAAATCGAAACACCGCTACACAGCATGAAACCTCACTGCCTGTTTACGACATTAATTGCGCAGAACAGAAATCAAAAAACCCGTGTCGGACTACATCCGAGAGTTGGATGTGAAGGCCGGGCATGCCGACTGGCCTTTGTACACGTCGGTATTTTGCACGTGCCGCACTGGGCACGCCAAGGAGCGGATCAACGACGATCAGCGTTTTAACTGAGAGGAAAGCTTCAACATGACTTTAACCAACGTCCTCGCCACAAATTCTGGTGGTGAATTTGCCACGCCGGGCGGCTGATTGTGGGTTTTACGCGGATTGAGGGCGATTCCAGGATGCGATACTTGGGCTCATGCGATTGAATCTCCTATCCGTTTTCTGTGACGTGAGAACTTCGAGGTTTCTTTATTGTGCTGCCCTTATGAAGGCATTTCCCCGGTTTTTCACCCACTTGGCCGCTGCAGGTGCGCTGGCCATCTGCTCAGGTGGCAGCCTGGCGCAGACTGCGGCTGCGCTCGCAGCACCTGCCAGGCTGTCGCTGCAGGCCAAACTGTTTTTCAGCAAATCCGCCAGCCTGTCAGCCGACGTACTGGCACCCGGGGGGCCTGAGCTGCTGAATGTGGTGGCGCTTGACGATCCGTCCACCGCCACACTGGTGTTGGTGGCCGTGGCCTTGCCGCGTGGGCTGTCGTTGCCGTCTGATTCGCGGGTTCGCCTGGTAGCGCTCGAATCTGCGAAAGGGCGTGCGCCCGCCAAGCGCCTGCTGGACAGCACGATCCCGCTGGGCGTGGTGGGCACGGGCGGCATAACACACCTTGGTTTCTGGTTGCCCGCCACCGGATGCAGGCAGGTACAGCTGCGCGCCACGCTCACGGTGGCACGCCAGGCTGGAGCGCAGTCTGCTCAATCACTGATTCCATTTGCCTGTGGCGAATAGGGTGCGACCGAGGTTTTGTTTCAACCAACCTGACAAGGAGCTTTTATGCAGTTGATCACCGGTGCAGTGGGGCAGGGCGCGGCCAATGCGGCGCACGACGTGGCGCTGGTGCAGGCCATACTGCTCAAAACAACCCGTGCAGCCACCGCCACCTGCGCAGCGGCCCCTTACCTGGCCAGCTACGACGGGGTTTACGGTCCCGCCACACTGGCAGCCATTCAGGCCTTTCAAGCCGATCACGTGTTTGTCAACACCACCACTCAGCAGTGTGTGCCCAACCCCAACGCGACCGCAGGGCAGGTTTTGCCCAACGACGCAACCTGGACGCAACTGCTGGCCCGGGTTCCGGCTGCATTTGCCGAACTGCGGGTGTTGCCCGGTGGCAAGCGGGTGTATCTGCAAGCCACGGCCGCGCAGTTGCAGACCAGGATCATGGAGTTGGTTGCGATGACCTTCGCACCAGTTTTTCGCGTCAAAGTGCGCGCCTGTATTGACCAGATGCATGCCCAGCACGGCATCGCGGTGGGTGTGTGCCCGCAGGGCGATCGGCGCACTTTTGCTGCCCAATACGCTCTGCTGCTGCAAGTGCCCAGCGTGACCAATGCTGGGCCTGGCGAGAGTAACCACAACTTTGGCATGGCCACCGACATAGGCTTCAAAGACCTGGCCTGGCTGCAAGCCAACGGTACGGTGGACAACAACGAAACCTGGTGGCTGCACCATCTGAACGCCAACAACATGGCCCAAGCCAACCTGTTTTGGGAAGCGCTGCGCACCGTGGGCACCGGCTGTCTCGTGGGTGCATTTCGCGGCCCAGTGCATGACCGACCACATCTGCAGAACTGGAACGACGCGACGGTTTCCACGCCAGCCCGTCTGGCCGCGCATCTGCAGGCATCGGGCACCATGCAGTGGTCACATTCCGGCGGCGTGTATCGGTGCAACCTGGGCATGGGCACGTCGAAATACCCCGTGGGCACGGCAGCGCAAATCTGGAACCTGCAAGCCACCGTGACAGTTGCCAACATCATCCAAGCCCGAGCCGAGAAGCCCATGCCACCAGGCTCGCCACCCGTCACTGCCGCCACTGTGACCGCTATGCGCCAGGCGCTGCGCGCTCAGTTTGATCTGGCCGACACGAACTGGCAGAACTGGACGGCAAGCTGAACTGCTTGATGCTGCTGGTCACAACACACCAGACTTCAAGGTTATGCCCCTCCGTGGGCATGATGTCGGCAAAAGTGGGGTTGGCCGCTTTGAGCTTGATTCGCCCAGACCGCTTGACCGGTAGTCGCGCAGCGGCACAAGGCGTCGCATCCAGCCGTGGCCGTCCTCGACGCCGAAGCGGTCGTAGTCTTCGCTTTCATCCAGAGACCAGTCGATGACCCAGTGCTCGTCGCTCGTCTTGATGCGTAAGGTGTACTGGGTGGTAAAGGGTTTCAACTCCGACTTCGTGAATGTCTTCAACGGCACGAGCAAGGCCAGTCGTCAACTGCACCAACTGGCGGTGTAGACAAAGGCATCGAAGTAACGCCGCATCCAGTCGGACGGATTGGCTTTCAGGCAGCCCCACTCGTAGTGGTTGACGAAACCCGCCGGGGTTATCTCGGCGCGCGTGGAGACCGCGCGCAGTTTTGCCATGTCGGAGCGGGTGAGCGGCTGGTCAATGGCCGCGAATTCGTAGTACTGGTATTCGCTCATGCTTGCTTGATCTACACGGACTTAGCCGGACTTCTGCTTGCGCCGCAGTCAGTTGCCTGACAGCGCGGAATGCGGAATCATCGCCCAAGTGGATGTACAAATGCCCGTGCAGTTCATCCTTGACGATCTCGGCGGGATCGCGCCCGGCCAGTTCGTCGTCTTCGTCAAAGCCGTGCCAGGTGAACTCGATGCGCTGGCTCTGCCGTTTGTCGAGTTTTCAGTCCATCTGTCCTTGCACCATTCCGAACTGGAAGTTGCCGTTCAGATCCTTCCCGAAGGTTATGTGGCCAGGCACCTGACTGCACGCGGCCGAGGCTGGCAATGACGTTGCCTTAGCACTCTCCTTTTGGCGATTAAGTTGACATTGTCATATTTTTACTATTAAAATCTGACAAATGGAGCAAAATCATGAGTGATGGACCGCATAGAAGTCTGCCGATGCGAAAGCCGTGGAGAGAACTGGCCAAGTGCGGAGATCAGGGTACCTACGATGCTGAGCAGGTAATCGAGGCTGCTGCGGGTGCGCTTGCCAGCGACTTCAAGAATGAAGTCAAGTGGTCACTCATCGATGCTTTGAAATCGATCTTTACTGGACGGGACAACTCCTTGGGGCTCCCTGAAATTGCTCTTCAAGAACTTGAAGATGCGAAGGTTTTGGCTGCTGGTTCCGTATTTGGAATGAACGCAGTTGCATGGAGCATTGAGCTCATCACCGAAGGTAGATTTGGCTTGGATGCTTTTTACGATGCGATTGGCCTTGCGGCCAAGATGCGTGGCTTCGCAAACGTGCGGTCGGTTGAAGAGCACTATCTTCGGGAGTCAAATCAACGGCGGTCTGAAAACGTAAGCAAGCGACTCCATGCCGCTATTTCCAGCCTTTCAGAAGGCAGACTGGGCTCGATGCTCGCGGGCCCTGAATTAGCCAAAACCCAACGCCCCAAAAAGAAGACCCACCTCGACGAAGGAGTGTCCTTGTGATGAACCCATTGCCTCTCAAGGAACTGGTCGTGGATGTGGTTGAAGCTGGTGCCCGTCGGCGCAAAGGTACGGTCGCTTGTCGGCTTGACCGAAACATTGATTTCGACCTTGAAGCTCTTGAATCGTTCTCGTCCATCAAATGGGAGCCGACGGTGTATGACGCGCTTGTCGTGGCTGCCGCAGTTGAGTTCTGTGATCGGGGTCTGGCCCGTAGTGCCATGAACTGGGGACGAAAATTTTCTGTATATGTTCCTGTTCTTGATCCCGACAAGTGGTCAGGCAACAAGGTCACCCGGGCTCTAGTGGAGGCGTTGAACCTACTTACCGGTGACGACTGGCACTTTGAATTCCGTTCTCGCAAGGTCCCAGCGGAACGGCCTGCGCAAGGCCGCATGGGGTTTCCATCCAACGCAGAGTCCGTAATCGCCTTTAGCGATGGAATGGATTCGCGCGCGGTAGCCGGGCTGGAGAGCCACCGTCTTGGTAATCGGTTGGTGCGTGTGAGAGTGGGCAGCAAGCAGCACGACATTTCGAAGAGAGATCGTCGCGAGATTCCTTTTACGGCTGTTCCGTACACCATAAATCTTGAAGATGGCAGGAATGCCGAAAGTAGCGCACGGAGCCGAGGGTTCAAATTCAGCGTTGTATCAACTATGGCGGCTTATTTGATTGACGTGCCGTCGGTCATTATTCCGGAGAGTGGACAAGGGGCCCTGGCACCAGCTCTTCTCCCCGTTGGGCAGGGCTATGAAGACTATCGAAGTCATCCCGTCTTCGCTGCATTGATGGAGCGCTTCTTCAATGAATTGCTCGGATATCAGATTCAGTACCGATTTCCACGGCTGTGGATGACGAAGGGCGAGACCCTTCGCGAGTTCGTCGATGTCTGTGGCAGTGACCTGCCGTGGGCGAAGACCAGATCGTGTTGGCAGCAATCTCGGCAGGTTGCCGTCTCGGGAAAAAGACGGCAATGTGGAGTTTGTGCAGCTTGCATACTCCGCCGTCTCAGTGTTCATGCGGCTGGCTTAAGTGAGCCATCTGAAAACTATGTGTGGGAATCACTGAAGGCCACCACCTGGAACGCTGGCGCAGCAAAAGAATTCACTAACTTCACGCCAGCATTGCATGAATACTCTATCGCAGGGGTACTCCATTTTCAGCACTTCGCTTCACTTCGTGATTCCATGCAGTATGAGCTAGTTAAACGCCGAGGGACGAACGAGCTGGCTCGCGCTCTGTCTGAGCCGTCGGCAGTCGTGGCGAAAAACCTTGACCGACTCCTGCGACAACACACCGTTGAATGGTCTGCATTCATTGATAATCTTGGACCAGGGTCGTTCGTAAGGCAATGGATAGACGGTGCATCATGAACAAGCCAAACATTGAGTTGAGCCCAATAGAGTTGGGCGAAAGATTGAAGATTGCTCGGGAGACCGCCAACATTACTCAAGATATTGCAGCCAAGACCGCAGGCATCGCTCGTACTACGCTGGTCTCCATTGAGAAGGGACAACGCGCAGCAAGGCTCGAAGAGATTCAGGAACTGAGCCGTTTGTATGGAATATCTGCAAATTTTCTACTGCGCCGGGATGCCATTCATGTCGATTTGGTCCCTCGCTTTCGATCACTTCCGGGAACTGCAGGTATTGGTATCGAACAGGCAGCGCGAATGCTGAATGACCTAGTTAGGGCAGAGGTGGAGTTAGAGAATATTCTGGGTATTGAGAAGCCGTACAACTATCCTGCAGAAAAAACCATCCTTCCGGGTGATGTCCGCAAGCAAGCGGAACAAGATGCGCAGAGCTTGCGCAATTGGCTTGGACTTGGTGAAGGTCCTATTCAAAACCTGTTTTCACTTCTAGAGCTGCAGCTTGGCGTGCGGATCTATGCGAGGAAGTTGGATGCCAAAGTCTCTGGGTTGTTTGCCTACGATGAGGCGGTTGGCGCCTGCATACTGATCAATGCAAGTCATCGAGAAGACCGCAGGACCCTGACTGGCGCTCATGAGCTTGGTCACTTCATTGGAACGCGACGTCGGCCAGAGATCTATCAGGACCAGAAGTACGAAAACTCTCGCGAGGAGCGCTATGCCAATGCCTTTGCTAGTGCGTTTCTTATGCCCGCCCGCGCTGTCATGGAGAAGTTCAACGATTTGACTTTAGGCTCGACCCATTTGACGCGACGGCATATCATTTTGCTTGCCAACTTCTTTGGTGTATCCCGACAAGCAATGGTGCTTCGGCTTGAAGAGCTTGGTTTGACGAAGAAAGGAACTTGGGATTGGTTCGCGGACAACGGTGGTATCACCGACGAACAGGTACGCCAAGTTCTTGGTTCAGCAGCATATGGACCAGTTCCAGTAGATGGCGCGCAATCTTCAAGACTTTTCCTGCTGACTATTGAAGCTTGGAAGAAGGATCTGATCAGCGAAGGGCAGATGTCGGAAATGTTGAAGCTCAATCGCGAAAAGGTTCGTGAACTGCTCGATGAAGCCGAAGAGGACGAAACAGATGATCTTTTCAAGCTGCCTCACTGACCAAGATAAAGTGATCGTTCTGGACGCCAGCGTAATCATCAATCTGCTGGCGACCGGATACGTGACCGAAATTCTGCAAGCGTTGAAAGTGTCCCTTGTCGTAACCGGCCATGTCGTGCGTGAAATCGAGCAGGGTGCGGCAAATGGCCGACAAGAATCCGCGCTTCTGACCGAATTGATTGATGCGCATTTTTTGCAAATGAAGGAGATTTCTGGTCCGTCGCTAGAGCATTTCTTTAGCATGGTGTCTGGCAATACGTCGGATTCTCTCGGCGACGGTGAGGCTGCAACTCTTGCGTTTGCGTATGGCAATGGATTCTCTGCTGCTATTGACGAAAAGAAGGCAACACGGATTGCTGGTGAACGTTTTGATGCGGTGAAGCTTGTCACAAGCTTAGACATACTTGCCCATGAGCCAGTACGAACTTTGCTCGGACACACAGCACTAGCCAGTGCAACATTTCAGGCGCTGCGCGTTGCAAGAATGCAAGTTCGACCGCATCAACTTGATTGGGTCACCCAGTTGATTGGTGAAGACAACTTGACGGCATGCGCGAGTTTGAAGAGATATGCAAGACGCAAAATGGATCACACCAACCCGTAGCGACCGATTGCGGAGATTTCGAGGGAAGTCCACATTGATGGGCGGACAGCGTTGGGAAGTCTTTCTGCACCTTGGCAGTGCCGTCCTGAACGGAGATGTTCGTTTTCTTGAAATGATATGAATCATAGGGTAGTATTCGAATGTATCCTATGTTTTCTATCAGTGAATCCCAAAAACCCACCCTCCCAGCGAGATAGTGTGGTGGCCCATTTGCAGGCCACGGGTATGTCGCGCCTCAGCGAATTGACTGCCAAGGGTATTACTGCAGCTACAGTGTCGCGCCTTGAGCGTGAGGGCGTTCTCGTGCGCCTTGCCCGAGGGCTGTATCAGCTGGCAGACGCATCACTCGATGTGAATCACACGCTTGCCGAGGCGTCCAAACTTGTTCCCAAGGGAGTCATCTGCCTTACGTCGTCCCTGGCGTTCCACAGTTTGACAGACCAGATTCCGCCCAAGGTCTGGATGGCCATTGGTCCGAAAGACTGGCACCCCACGTTTGAATATCCGCCGGTTCGTTTTGCGCGTTTTTCTGGGCCACGTCTGCTGCTTGGCGTCGAGAACCACGTCATTGACGGGGTATCCGTGCCGATCTTTGGGGTGGCCAAAACCATTGCAGACTTGTTCCGTTATCGGCTGACCGTCGGCGTGAACGTCGCACTGGAAGGGCTGCGGGAGGCACTCAGACAAAAAAAAGCGTCGCCGTCTGAAATAGCAAAAGAGGCGGCGGACGCCAAAGTCTGGAAGATTATGGAGCCGTACATGAGTGCGTTGACGTCCCTTGGCTGAGCCTAAGAAACCACGAGACGTCGGTGCCTCGGTGCGCGCCCGCCTGCTGACGCTGGCACGCCAGAAGGGGCAGGCATTTGATCTCTTGCTGACGCGTTATGCCAACGAGCGACTGCTGCATCGGCTCAGCCTGTCGCCCCATCGCAATCGGTTCGTACTCAAGGGTGCGATGCTGATGACGACTTGGTTCGACGATCCGCACCGCCCGACACGCGATGTGGATTTTCTGGGTTATGGCGATCCGGCGCCGGATGCGATGCTCGACACGTTTCGCGAGATCTGCGCCATTGAGGTAGACGACGGGATTGTGTTCAACGTCGATGCGCTGCGCGTTGAGTTGATCCGCGAAGAGCTGGAATACGGTGGTTTGCGTCTTCGCACCACCGGGGAGCTCGCCGGTGCGCGGATTACTGTCATTATTGACATAGGCTTTGGCGACGCCATCGAACCCGGCATTGAAGAGATCAATCTGCCGGTCCTGCTCGATCTGCCGCAGCCGAGATTGCGCGTCTATGCCCGCGAGACGGTGATTGCCGAAAAATTCCAGGCCATGGTCATGTTGGGATTGGCCAACAGCCGTATGAAAGACTTCTACGACGTGTGGATTTTGAGCCGGAGCTATGACTTCGATGAAGACCGCCTGTCCCGGGCGATTGCAGCGACGTTTGAACGGCGCGGCACGGCCATTCCATTTGACGCGCCTGTGGCATTGACCCAGACTTTTGCGACCGACGCGGGCAAGCAGCGACAGTGGGCTGCATTCGTTCGCGACTTGGCCATCGAAATCCCGGTTTTCGAAACAGTGGTTGCGGACCTGGCCGGATTCCTGATGCCGTACGCACGACATGGGCGGCAGCGTTCGTAGGTCGTATTGAATTCGTGCTGGTGGCAGGGGGGACTACAGAGCTGACTGAAATACGTATACATTTTTCGGACAAAATAGATTTGCCAAATGTCCGAAAAATGTACACAATTATCGGACTAAAGCATTTTCATGTCCGACTTAAAGACCCGCATCTCATCGCTGATTGCCGCCGCTGGCCCTGGCCACGTCTGGGTGCCGACTGATTTCGCACAACTCGGCTCCCGCGATGCCATCGATAAAACCCTGCAGCGCATGGTGCAAGCGGGCGACTTGCGTCGCATAGACCGGTACATACACGCTGGTGCCGACTCCGGCCATGCGTGATGCGCTGGTGAAAGACTATGAGGCAATGGCAGGAATGATCTTTGGTGATGTGCCCTCGCTGGAGGCGGTGCTTGCCAGTGTCGAAGCGCTGAACAACATCGTCAATAGCGGTTCTGTCACAGCATTGCCCATGCGAGGGGAGGCTCGATGAGCGACTATTTCAGTGACCGAGAGAACGGACCACGCGCACGGACTGATCAGGTGATCTCTCCTACGGTCTGGTCCGGCGTGGTCGCCACGGTGCAGGGATTAATCAATAGCGGTGCCTTTGGGTTTCGGTTCCCCGAGCGTTGCCCAGATGGGCAGGCTATTTGCGGATGCGATCCCGATTCGTTGGCTGCGGCCGTGATTGCGGAAATGCCGGGATTGGCGTGGCCGCTTGAATCCACGAGCGAGGTGGAGGATGGCTTTTTCTCACAGCGTCAGCCGTTCGCGCCTGATACTCTGCTGATCCTGGACTTCATCGAGTTTGTCCATGCCTCAGTGGCGAAACCGATCTCCGGCAAGTACCACGACTTCTTCAATCACCACCACCTGAGTTTCGATCAACAGGCCGGGCAGGAAGAGTTTCGCGCGACCGTCAACCGCATCTTTGCACGCAATGGCGTGGCATTCGAAATGCTTTTGACAGGTCGTTTCGTGCGATTGCTCCCGTTGGTGCTGGGCGATGACCTGAAGCGAACGGCATTTAACACCGGAGATCGGACGCTCGACAACATGCTGGAGGAATGCCGGGCGAAGTTTTCTGACCGCAACCCATTGGTGCGTCGCGAAGCACTGGAGCGTTTGTGGGACGCATGGGAGCGGCTTAAGTCCCTCGCTGACCCCGGCGACAAGAAAAGGTCGGTCCAGATTATTCTGGACGCAGCGACTTCGGAGCCGTCGCTGCGGGCAAGGCTAGAGTCGGAGGCGATGGAGTTGAACTCCATTGGAAACAGCCACCTGATTCGTCACTCGGAGGTCACTCAGGTGCCGGTCATTGACATCGACCACGTTGACTACCTTTTCCACCGATTGTTCGCGATGATCCAACTGATGCTGAGAAAAAGGGAGACCGGCCAATTCAAGAGGCTGAGGACGTGTTTTCCGTCTGCATCAGTCGTGTTCGGAATGCGCAATTGAAGGCTCGATTGGAGGGCGTGACGCAGGCTGTTGTCGATGCATCTGCAGAGTTCGATGACGCAGCTACACACACTCGACTGCATCAGATCGCGCCCCAGGATTTGGTTGGAGGGGTAGTAACCCGAGCCGAGATGGAGGCCGTCTACACACAACGGATGGCAAAAAAGGGAGCGCCAGGGCGAGACATCTACGATGCGCTGTTTACTTCTTCGCCCCATGGAAAATGTCCACTCTGCGGACACCGTACAGTGTCGACGCTTGATCATTATCTTCCCAAAGCCCATTATCCAGCACTCGCAGTGGCACCACTGAACCTTGTGCCTGCGTGCAGCGACTGCAACAAGTCAAAGCTTGCAAGTGTTCCGGCACATGCCAACGAAGAACCCTTGCACCCCTACTTCGACGACATCGATGGTGATCTGTGGTTAGTTGCAGAAGTGGTCTATGTGCGTCCAGCCGCGCTGCGGTTTTCTGTTGACGCACCTACACATTGGAGTGCTTTACTTAAGTCGCGTGTTGAATGGCATTTTCGGACGCTCGGACTTGGGCGTCTGTACTCGACAGAGGCTGCTGACGAACTGCTGAATATCCGTCATCAACTTCACGCGTTGCACCAGAGTGGTGGCGCTGCGCTTGTTCAGATCGAATTACAGGAGCGTGCTGAAAGCTGTCGACAAGCTCGAAGGAACGGTTGGCGCACTGCGACGTACCAAGCATTCGCATATAGTGACTTGTTTTGCGACGGCGGGTTCCAAGAGTAGAGAATATTCTTTGTGAATGTTGACAATTGATGGGTTACCTTCAGCAGGCTGGAGCATCAGAATATCTTTTCTGTTGCCGCTGCGGAAATCCGAATAGACGAAATCCTGCTTTGCCCTTTGATTTGTATTGGCGATTCGTACCTCGTTCGAACCGCCAAGACAATGGGCATCTGGAAAATTCAGATGCTTTCAAGTAGCGAAGAAACACCGTCGTGGCATCGGAGTGACGCGTCGCCTTGGCCTGCAAGATTGGTTTCGTACCGAAATAGCCCGGGGGCCAGGCCCTTTGCTTGTGGCAATTCCCATTATGACGCACCTCATCAAACTGACCAGTTGAAATACGATAAATGACGGGTACCCTGAATTTTCAGGAGGCTCGCATGCGTAAAACCCTTTTTGTCATTTTCATCCTACTTGGCTCGGCGGCAGGCTTTTTTTTCGCTCTCAACGAGAGTACGGGCCTAAAGATGATTCAAAGTTTCATCGGCGCCGTGGTGGGGGCGGCAATCGGCGGTGCGATCGTAGGAATTGGCCGTCGCCACAGTCGGTCCCGCGCCCAATGCAACGAGACAGATGGGCTTGCAGCCGTACAGGACGAACAAGCACGCAATTACTGGCTGGACCGGGGAAGGCTAACCGCAGCACCGGGTCTACCGCACCCCGACGACATCGACCCGCACAGCCACGAATCGTGATTACTTGTCGCGCTTGAGCAGGCTCTTCACCGCATCCTTGGCTGCATCAAGTGTCGCGTCGGCATCGCCAGCCACCTGCTTTTCAGTCTGCACAAACAGCGATTTCCCGGACTTGAGCGTGCCGCCAGCCCCTGTCAGCGTGCTGAAACGCGCCGGATTGGGGGTTGCCATCAGCGGCCAGACATCGCCGGAACTGGAGAAGGTCGCAGGATCCAACGTGCCGTCGACCAGGTCGTAGGTCGTGCAGTTGTGGATGAAGTTGATGAGGTCGGTCCGAAAGCCCGGATCGGGGAACACCACGTTGCCGGTCTCCCGGATCAGCCGGTTGCCGAACATCAGGCCGTTCTGCTGGTAGCTCAGTTCCGAAGGAAGCGCCCCAGGCCCCGGGATCACCTGGAAGGCGGTCTCAAACAGACCGGTCAAGGTGTGGCCGATGGTGCTGGTGAGGCTTCCCAGTGCTGCCACCCCAAAAGGCACGTTGTCCACGATCTTGACCGCCGAGCCCCCGGTCTTGTCCACGATGCCGACCGTCGGCGCGGATCAATGGTGGCCACCAATTGCGGGCTGCCGTTTCTGCGGTGCCGCTGAGCACACGCCAGTTGGCACGCTGGCGCGGAGGTTCAGCTGATTCTTCGGCAAGACTTTCCGGCGTGGTGGAGGTCAGATCAGAAGCAGGCGATTCGGTTTCGATGACAAGAGCTGCGGACTCGGACGGCTCCGGATTGAACCCGGGTAGCCAGAGGGAAGGCGCGGTATAGCGTGCCATGGGTGTGTTCTCCAAAAAAATGGGGAACACAGCCACCCACTGGGGAGGCGTGCTCCCCGGGTGGGATTGAATGCGAGGGTCAGGAATGACCCCGTGTGTGAACGTGAGCACGCCGGGCTTCGGGAGAAGCGGGCGGGCTCAATGGGCTATGGAAAAATGAAACGGCCTGCCGTCAGACGACAGCAAGCGGATGTCTCAAGTGGGGCAAAAACCCAGGTGCCAATGTCAGCCGCAGGGTGCAGCGCCAATAGGGAAGGCGGGTAACGACCGCAACGCCTGAGCAGACTCGGGGGCGCTCCGACGAGCGCGCTTTGGCCGAGGCCAAGATGCGGGATCAGTGTGCCTTCATTGAAAGGGGTGCGCGAGCGTTTGGGCGAATCGCCAGCAAAAATGCCAAGAAATGCGGAGCACTTCCGGTGGTAATTGCATGGCTGGGATGTTCAGGCTGCTTTGCAGGAGCTGGGGTGATTCAAAGAAAGAATCGAAGGATTCGTCATTCTTGAAGCGTAGCAGGATGGCATCGCGACGGTCGATAGATCCATTGATGACCAGGCGCTCCAGCATCTCGATGACCAATAATCCGGACGCATCGTCAGTACGGGTCTCTTTTTTTAGGTGGACCAATTTGGTCAAGGCGCCAATTGTCAAAACAGCTCGCTCAGTATTGTCCAGTGCCATAGTTCCTCTTTGTCGTTGTTTTTCGCCTGGATTTCTTTGAGTTGAAGCCAGGGCGTTGGGGTCGTCTGATCCACCGATTTTGCGTATGCATGCAAGGACATCAAACTCTCGTTTACCATGGCAGCTTGAACCCAATCAACAAATGCCACGCCTGTGGCTCGACCACCTATAGCCAAGTCATCCAACGCAATGCATTGGGGGCAATGAGCCATTCGGGCGGGTATCGGTGTACCGGTTGCAAACGGCTGTTCAACAACATCAGCGAGTGGCGCGATGGGAACCAAAACTCCGTACAGACGGCTGAACGGAGTGCCGCCAAAACATCGTAAATGGCATACGAAAGCTCCATAACCAATATGTCGCTCAAGGACAAAGTCCGCTTTAAAGAAGAGCGCTTGTTCATGCTCACGCCTGCAGATAGAAAGCGACTGGAGACTGAGTGGGTGTCGTCCAGGGTTACTGGAGTTTCACGAGAAAGCTGACGGTCTATTTACCGGAGGTAAGTAGCAGGTCGGAGCTGCGCATTCTCAGCATCGATTCGCGGCAACTTGAGCATGTTGTGGGGCCAATTTGGCATTGGCGGCAACACTCAGAGGTGAATTTTCAGGCGTATGGGGTGGCCGGACCGTCATCGGCAAAATTGGCTTGAATGAGTGAATTCCGGATCGGAAGCAATGGGCCGCAACGGCTGACGCATTTGTTTGCCATTTTGGTCAGGCCAGCTTTCAGACTGGCCTGGACCGAGTCACATTGATAAGAATGGCAAATTCTTATTTCTTCTTTGCAGCAGCTTTGACGGCTTTGGCGGGAGCAGGTGCTGCGGTCTTGACGGGAGTCTTCGCGGCTGCCTTGGGTGCTGCTTTCGCTTTTGGGGCGACAGGTGCTACCGTGGGTGTTGCCGCAGGCGAGGGGGTGGGTGCCACTTTGAGTGCAGTGCGCTGATCACGCAAAGCATTGATTTCTGACGAGAGCTTGTTTTTGCGTTCGGTCAGCTTGGCAATGTTGGCGGTGATCCGGGCAATGGCCTGAGCGGTCTTGGAGACCACAGGTTTCTTGGCTGGGGTCTTGGTTGCCGGTGCTTTGGATACAGGTATGGCGGCCTTTGCCGGGGTCGCTTTTTTGGTTTGGGGTGCTGCAGCTTTGGGAGCCGCTTTCTTCGCAGTTGCCATGTTCAGTTGGTCCTTTGTTATTGACCTGGCTTGGAAATTTGCCAGTGGCGTATTGTCATCAATATTTCATGGATGTCCTATAGGCTGTTTTGGCTCGTGAGCAGAGTTCGGCGAGGACAAGCCGAACATCTCGGTCTATGTTCATGGACCAGCCTCAAAACGCTTCAGCGAGACAGTTTCGGTTCGTGCCACGTCAGCGAACTCATCGCTCTTTTGTATCGATGATTTCAGGACTAATTCTTGGCGCCTCCCGAAGTCGCCAGGAGGCGAACAGGGCCAGCGCGCAAATGGCAGACAACATCATGAATGACTCATTGAAAGCCGCCAGCCTTGCTGGACTGCTCGCCCCTTGAGTCAGAGAGACGCCATGTGCGGACAGACGCCATTCGAGCACGATGCCACACAGACTGACACCAATGGCACCACCGAGCATGCGCAGAAAATTGATGGAGCTCGAACCTTGGGGGAGTAGGCCTTTCTCCAGCGGCCTCAACGCCCCCAAGTTAAGTGACGGCAAAATAAATCCAAGCCCAATGCGCCCCACAATGGCCCACAACACCAAGACCCATACCGCAGAGGTCAGAGTCACTGTCATCATCAATGCAAATGACAACGCCAGCAGGGTAAGTCCGACGCTCACCAGTAGGTGGGTCGGCTGGTGATCGGCCAGTCTGCCGACCAGCACTATCGTTAGGGCTAGCACCAGACCGGCGGGTAACAAAATGCTGCCAACATACGACGCTGACAAACCCAGACCCAACTGCATATAGATCGGCAACAGGTAGGTCGAGCCAAACAAGGCAGTGCCATAAATAAACGCGACGATGCTGGCCATGACGAACTGGCGATAGCCAAACAGACGCAAGTTCATCAATGGCTCCTGGCGTTGACGCACCATGCGCTTCTGCCACCAGACAAAGATCACCAAACCAAGGACGGCGCAACCAAGCAAGCCGACAGCTTCGGCGATGGCGTCCCCATGCAGCATCACCATGCCGTTGAGCAGGCATAGGGTACCGACACTGGCCAGTAACAAACCACGCCAGTCCAAGGTGGCGTTGCTGGAATTCGCCGCCACACCGCCGGGCGCAGTCACAGGCACAAAACGCATTGCCATCCAGAGTGAGACCACGCAAAAGGGAACGACCATTAAGAAAATGGACCGCCAGCCAAACAGATCCACCAGTACGCCACCAATGCTGGGCCCAAGGGCGGGTGCCAACACCACACCCATGCCGAAAATGCCGCTGGCTCGCCCCTGTTCGTGCGGATCAAAAGCGCGCATGATGATGATGGCTGGAATTGGCTGCACCACACCCGCAGCCAGCCCTTCAGCCACGCGTGCGGCCAAGACCAGTGAGAAGGTGTTGGACAGCCCTCCACAAATACCGCCCACCATCAGCAAAACCATGGTGCTCATGTAGGTGCGGCGATAACCGTAGCGCGAGAGCAACCACGGCGTGGTGAGCATGGAAACCGTCATGGCGACCATGAAGCCGGATGTCACCCACTGAGCCCGAGCCTGATTCAGGACGAAGTGCTTGCTCATATCGGGAATGGCCACATTGACAATGGTTGACGACATCACCGATGCCATGACACCGACCATGACCGACAGCAGCAAAAGCCAGCGATGCCTGGCGCCGTAACGCGAGCGCATTTCTTCAAGAGTGGACGGTCGATTCATGTGGGCGATATTTTGAGGCAAACATGAAATCGTCCACGTCCGGGCGGGAATTGATCATGCCATGGCAGGCCATGCCATTGACGTCTCTCAAGCCCGAACCAATCGCAGCAAGGTGATCTCCGATGGTGCACCAAAACGCTTGGGCGGACCCCAATACCCTGTTCCTCGGCTGGTGTAGACCCAAAGGGACTGCAACCGATGCAGTCCTGCCGTAAAAGGTTGTTGCCATTTGACGAAGTGGTTCCACGGCCAAAATTGTCCGCCGTGCGTGTGGCCGGAAAGTTGCAGATCAAATCCGGCCTTCAGGGCCGCAGAGGCACTACGGGGCTGATGCGCCAACAGCAGCCGAAACATGGCGTCATCTGGCGCACCGACCATCGCCCGGGCAGGGTCGCTGCGATGGCTCTCATCAAAGTGATGGGCGCTGAAGTCGGCAACACCGGCCACCACCATCATGGCCGGCTCAGGGTCTTGCGAGTCCATATGGTGATGAATCACCACATGCTCATTCATCAATACGTGAATCCCCAGTCCCCGCAGGGTATCAATCCACTCATGTGCCCCGGAGTAGTACTCATGGTTGCCGGTGACAAAGAAGGTGCCATGTGTGGAAGTCAAGGTTGTCAGCGGGGATACATCTTTGCGCAACTCGGCAACGCTGCCATCCACCAAGTCACCCGTGATGGCCACCAGGTCGGCAGACAGACTGTTGACTCTTTCCACAATGCGTTTCAAATACGCACCCTTGATGGTGGGCCCCAGATGAATGTCACTGATCTGCACCATCCGAAAGCCTTGCAGGGCGGCGGGCAGGTTGGCAATCGGTACATCGACTCTCACCACCGCAGCAGTCCGGCGGGCATTGGAGAATCCCCACAGCGTCACCAGCAGACCCAGCACTGGCACCATTAGCGCTGTATCGGCGCGAAAGTTCGCCAGTGCGGCTAATGGAGACACCGAAGGCCAAAACCAATGCAAACCCTGGGCTGCCAACAGAGTGACCTCCCGAAGCAAAGCAAATACAAACAAGGAGGAGCCGAGCCCCATGCACAGCAGTCCCATCCAGGTCAGGACATTGGATAACACCGGTGTAGTGATACGCCTTGCCAGCAAACCCATCGGCAGCAGCAGCGCCGATAACAACAGCAATACCCACAGGGCTGCGCCCAGTATTGGGTGAACGGCGCTTAGATCGGGTGCAACCGTCCAGCCGACAAAGGCGTGCAACAGCAGAGAAGTCAGAAACAGGGGGAGGATGGACATGCAGATAGGCGCAAAGGCAACAGCCAAGGCGCAGTAGCTTCAATCGAGCTACATGGTGCCGTTTGGGATGGCTTCAAGACAAGTGGCTTGAGGTCAGTCGAGAAATCAATATTGCAACTGCTGGGTTTCGTCATGGAATCAGGTGAGCCGCTAACCGCCCTGATTTGTTCAGGGTGTCAAATCACACCAGATTTCAACCAAGGATCATCATGAACCTCAACATTCAAATGCCTGCTCCGTGTGGCGAAGCGCTCAAAGCTGCGCGGATAAAGGTGGGCCTGAGTCAGGTCGAAGCTGCTGCCTTGATGGGTTACCCCGTGCAGTCAGGCAGTCGGGGAGGGCTGCAATCGCGTACCTGGCAGGCGCTGGAAAGTGCCAGTGATCCCCGAAACATGCCTGGCCCCATCTTTGCGATGTTCTTACTGCTCACCGAAAGTCATCCGAAGTTTGCCTTGGTTAAGAGGGATACTGCGATTGAATCTGTCCCTGTTCAGTTGCAAAGCATGACGTGAAAAATCCCATCCCCTTACCCACCGAGTGGATTGGCAGTGGGGCCGTCTGCTTGATGGCCCCAATAGAACCTGGTTGAAACGATGTAACTAAGTCGAGACAGCTTCAGGGTTTTGATGGTTTCACCCCCACAAAGATTTCACTTCGACCCTGTGCATAGGCATCAGTATTGTCAATAAAGTTGACATCAACGTCAAAGGCGGCAGCCATCCTCTCGTGTGCAGCTGAAACACCGACCTGATTGTGATAGGTCACCGATGAGCCCAAAGTGAACTCGCAGACCTGAAGGCTGCTGCGGCCAAGATGTCGGTATTGCGTTTGCAGCCCTGTCGCAGAGTTTTTATTGGCTAAGGCTGCAGCCTAGCGATCTCCCTTTTTCCATACGGAGAATTCGATTTTGCAGAATGGACTCCCGTGCGTTTGAATACTGACTCTTTGCGCCTGAAATCAGCGCAGCGGGTGTGAGGGTGATAGACTTTTCTTATGACAGCACGCCAAAATGAGTTTGCCCAATATTGCTGTGAATTGCTGTCAGCAGCCGGCCCGTGTGTGGCCAAGCGCATGTTCGGTGGCCACGGCATTAGCACCGATGGGTTGACTATTGCCATTCTGGCTGACTTGGGTCAGGGCGAAAAGCTCTGGCTCAAGGCCAGTCCTGAGGCCACCGCCCGATTTGAATCCGCAGGATGTGAACGTTTTACTTATTTGGTCAAAGGGGTTCCCAAAAGTATGGGGTACTACAGTGCACCAGAAGATGCGATGGAGTCAAGCAATGAAATGGCACCTTGGGCGCGTCTGGCTTTGGATGCAGCGCTGGCGGCTCGCATACCCAAAAGCCGGAGTACGAAGAGGAGCAAGCTGCAACAGCCTTGATCTTACTGTGTCATAAACACAGATGCGGATTTATCGAGTTGCAATGCGGGGGCTTTGTTGAATAATTCGGAAAACCAGCGACAAGTGCATGAGATGGCATGACTCGGTTTGACCCTCATCTTCAAAAATAGCCCGTGCCATACAAACACAGCCAGAGTCGCGGCCACAAGTTCACTAAGCCCAAATACAAGGTGACTAACTGGCCCGAGTACAACGACGCACCGCGT
>JADKAW010000008.1 GCA_016719055.1 Candidatus Rhodoferax mariagerensis
GCCCACGGCACGCCGTTTCGCCGTGCCGTTGAAGAGGGTCTGCTCGACTGCGACCGGGTTTTCCAGATTGGCCTGCGCGGCAGCGGTTACGCCGCAGACGACTTTGACTGGCCGCGCCAGCAGGGTTTTACCATCATCCCCGCGCATGAAGTCTGGTACCAGTCTCTCGAACCTCTGATGCAACGCGTGCGCCACACCATTGGCAACACACCGTGTTACCTGAGCTTTGACATTGACGGCATTGACCCTGCCTACGCCGGTGGTACCGGCACACCTGAGGTGGGTGGGTTGAGTGTGCCGCAGGCGCTGGAGATCATTCGCGGCTGCCACGGATTGAACCTGGTGGGTGCCGATCTGGTCGAGGTGTCTCCACCTTATGATGCCTCTGGCAACACCGCGTTGCTGGGTGCCAATCTGTTGTTCGAGATGTTGTGCGTGTTGCCCGGCGTGTTGACGCGCTAGTTAGTTTGTAGCTTCCAGCGTTTATTGAATAAGGGCTGGACGCATCTTTGTTGATAAATAAATGGAGTTTATATGTCTGCTTCACCACTGGCCCTGCTCAAAGACCCCACACTGCTGAAAACCGATGCGTTGATCAACGGTCAATGGACCGCAGGCAACAGCCGTTTTGGGGTGACCGACCCCGCCACCGGCGCGCATCTGGCCGACGTGGCCAACCTTGGCCCGGCAGACGCCGAGCAAGCCATTGCCGCCGCCAACGCCGCCTGGCCGGCCTGGCGCAGCAAGACCGCCAAAGAGCGCAGCATCATCCTGCGCAAATGGTATGACCTGCTGATGGCCAATCAGGACGATCTGGGTCGCATCATGACCGCCGAGCAAGGCAAGCCATTGGCAGAGGCCAAGGGGGAAGTCGCCTACGGCGCCAGTTTTGTTGAATGGTTCGCCGAAGAAGCCAAGCGCATCAACGGTGAGACTTTGCCGCAGTTCGACAATAACCGCGTCTGCTGGTGCTGCGCCAGCCCATCGGCGTGTGCGCGGCCATCACACCGTGGAACTTTCCGATTGCCATGATCACCCGCAAGGTGGCACCGGCGCTGGCGGCGGGCTGCACCGTGATCATTAAGCCCGCAGAACTCACGCCGCTGACGGCCTTGGCCGCCGCTGAACTGGCGATTCGAGCGGGCATTCCGGCCGGCGTGCTGAACATGGTCACGGCCGATGCCGACAATTCGATTGCGGTGGGCAAAGTGCTGTGCGCCAGCGACGTGGTGCGCCACATCAGCTTTACCGGCAGCACTGAAGTCGGCCGAATCTTGATGGCGCAATCGGCCCCCACGGTCAAGAAAATGTCGCTGGAGTTGGGTGGCAACGCGCCCTTTATTGTGTTTGACGACGCCGACATTGACAGCGCCGTGGAAGGTGCTTTTGCCTCGAAGTACCGAAACGCCGGTCAAACCTGCGTTTGCTCTAACCGCTTGTATGTGCAAGCGGGGGTCTATGACGAGTTTGTCACCAAGTTTGCAGCCAAGGTCGGCACCGCAAAGGTGGGTAACGGCTTTGAGGATGGGGTCAACCAGGGCCCGCTGATCGAAGAAGCGGCTATTCAAAAAGTAGAGCGGCACGTGCAAGACGCCATTGGCAAAGGAGCCCGTTTGGTGGTGGGCGGCAAGCGTTGGCCAGCGGCCAGTTTTTTTTGAGCCGACGGTGGTCGCCGATGCCACGCCCGAGATGATGTGTGCGCAAAGAAGAAACCTTTGGGCCGTTTGCGCCGGTGTTCAAGTTTGAGACCGAAGCCGAGGCGATTTTTGCCGCCAACAACACCGAATTCGGCCTGGCCAGCTACTTCTACAGTCGTGATATTGGCCGCATCTGGCGGGTCAGCGAGGCGCTGGAATACGGCATGGTGGGCATCAACGTGGGCATCCTGGCCACGGAGCATGTGCCGTTTGGCGGTGTCAAACAGTCGGGTCTGGGCCGCGAAGGCTCGCACCACGGCATTGATGACTATGTGGAAATCAAGTACCTGTGCATGGGCGATATCTTGAAGTAACGCCAAATGTCGCCGCACTTGTAACGTGCGGTGATGACCGGGTCGGATTCAACGAGAAATTTGTACATAAATTTCGTTGGCCTTGACCATGCCCAGTTCCATCCGGGCCTTTTCCTCAACCATTTCCAGACCTTCTTTGAGATCTCGCAGCTCGGCTGCCAACTGGTCGTTGGCCAGCCGAGTCTGGTTGTTCAGTTGATTTTGCTCGGCCAACTGGGCCTGTAATTGCGCCACCTTGGGCAGGCTGCCCCGCCCCAACCACAGCTGGGCGTGCAGCACCACCAGCAGCGTGATCAGGAAAAGCGGAACCAGTCGACGGCCCATGGGCAGCAGGTTTAACGCAGGTTGTAAAAAGCAGCGCGACCAGGATAGCTGGCGACATCACCCAGGTCTTCTTCGATGCGCAGCAACTGGTTGTACTTGGCCATGCGGTCAGAGCGGCTCAGTGAACCGGTTTTGATTTGACCGGCATTCATGCCCACAGCGATGTCGGCAATGGTCGAGTCTTCGGTTTCGCCCGAGCGGTGGCTGATCACGGCGGTGTAACCGGCGCGCTTGGCCATCTCGATGGCGGCAAAGGTCTCGGTCAAGGTGCCAATCTGATTGATCTTGATCAGGATCGAATTGGCAATGCCCTTGTCAATGCCTTCCTTGAAGATCTTGGTGTTGGTCACAAACAGGTCGTCACCGACGATCTGCACGTTTTTGCCCAAGCGGTCGGTCAGCACCTTCCAGCCGTCCCAGTCGCCTTCGGCCATGCCGTCTTCGATGCTGATGATCGGGTACTTGTCGACCCAGGTGGCCAGCATGTCGGTCCACTCCTGTGCGCTCAAAACCAGGTCTTCGCCCTCGAGGTGGTACTTGCCATCCTTGTAGAACTCGCTGGCAGCGCAGTCCAAGCCCAGGGCGATATGTTCACCAGCCACAAAACCAGCCTTGTCAATCGCCTGCAAAATCAGCTGGATCGCCGCTTCGTGGCCCCCTTCGACCTTGGGGGCAAAACCACCTTCGTCACCCACGGCTGTGCTGATGCCCTTGTCGTGCAGGATTTTCTTCAAGGCATGGAACACTTCTGCGCCGTAACGCAAAGCTTCGCGGAAAGATGGTGCGCCAACCGGGATGATCATGAACTCTTGCAGGTCCAGGTTGTTGTTGGCGTGTTCACCACCATTGATCACGTTCATCATCGGCACCGGCATCTGCATGCCACCCATGCCACCAAAATAGCGGTACAGCGGTAGGCCGGACTCTTCAGCGGCTGCGCGGGCCACGGCCATGGAGACCGCCAGCATGGCGTTGGCACCCAGGCGACTCTTGTTGTCGGTTCCGTCCAGGTCAATCAGCGTTTTGTCCAGAAACGCCTGCTCGGAGGCATCCAGACCCAGCACGGCTTCAGAAATCTCGGTGTTGATGTGCTCAACCGCTCTGAGCACGCCTTTGCCGAGGTAACGGGTCTTGTCACCATCGCGCAACTCGATGGCTTCGCGGCTGCCGGTGGAGGCACCCGAGGGCACAGCAGTGCGGCCCATGGTGCCGCTTTCCAGCAACACATCACATTCGACGGTGGGGTTGCCACGAGAGTCCAGTATTTCACGACCGACGATATCTACGATTGCGCTCATTGGCTTCTTTCAATAGTTGAACATAGGGAAAAAATGGGGATACAACGTGATTGCATCACCCGGAAAAGTCATTTTCAAGAAAACCATGCAGTTTAGTCACGCGGTCCAGCGCCACAAGACTCTCTAAAAGGGCTTTCATGTGTTTCAGTGGCACGGCGTTGGGGCCGTCACTGAGCGCCTGGCTTGGGTTGGGATGGGTTTCCATGAACAAACCCGCCACGCCGACCGCCACGGCCGCACGCGCCAGCACCGGCACCATGTCACGCTGGCCACCGCTGCTGTGGCCTTGCCCGCCAGGCAACTGCACCGAATGGGTGGCATCAAACACCACCGGCGCACCGGTGTCGCGCATGATGGCCAGCGCGCGCATGTCGCTGACCAGGTTGTTGTAGCCAAAGCTCACACCGCGCTCGCAGGCCATGAAATTGTCGGTTGCCAGGCCCTTTTCCAGCGCGGCAGCACGCGCCTTGTCGATGACGTTTTTCATGTCGCCTGGGGCCAGAAACTGGCCTTTCTTGATATTGACCGGCTTGCCACTTTGGGCGACAGCGCGGATAAAGTCAGTCTGTCGACACAGAAAAGCTGGCGTTTGCAGCACATCCACCACACTGCTGACTTGGGCAATCTGATCTTCAGAATGGATGTCGGTCAGCACTGGCAGGCCCAGTTCACGTTTGATCTGTGCCAGTATCTCCAGCCCCCGCTCGATGCCTGGGCCGCGAAAGGTGTCGCCACTGGAGCGGTTGGCCTTGTCAAAGCTGCTTTTGAAAATAAAGGGAATGCCGAGACTTGTGGTGATGTCTTTCAGGGCGCCAGCGGTGTCCATCTGCAACTGGGCAGATTCGATCACACAAGGACCGGCAATCAGAAAAAATGGCTGGTTCAAGCCAATGTCAAAACCACAAAGCCTCATCAGGCCACCGCTTTCTCGGCGCTGATGGCGACCTGGTGGTTGAGGGCTGCGCGAATGAACGAGTTGAACAGCGGGTGCCCGTTCCAGGGCGTTGATTTGAACTCGGGGTGAAACTGCACGCCAATAAACCAGGGGTGAACGTCTTGCGGTAGTTCAACAATTTCGGTCAATTGCTCGCGCTGGGTCAATGCCGAGATCACCAGGCCAGCCGTGCGCAAAGCCTCCAGGTAGTTGACGTTGGCTTCAAAGCGATGGCGGTGGCGTTCAGTCACCACATCGCCATAGATTTGATGGGCCAGTGTGCCGCTTGCCACGTCGGAGCTTTGGGCGCCCAGGCGCATGGTGCCACCCAGGTCTGACTCTTCGCTGCGGGTTTTAATGCTGCCGTCGGCGTCTTTCCACTCGGTGATCAGGGCAATCACCGGATTGGCGCACTGCGGTGCGAACTCTGTGCTGTTGGCATCTTTCAGCCCGGCCACATGACGGGCGAACTCAATGGTGGCCACCTGCATCCCCAAGCAAATGCCCAGGTAGGGCACCTTGTTTTCGCGGGCAAAGCGGGCGGCGCAGATTTTGCCCTCCACGCCACGAATGCCAAAACCGCCCGGCACCAGAATGGCGTCAAATTTGGCCAACCGAGCCACGTTGGCAGGCGTGATGGTCTCAGACTCGATATATTCAATTTTGACCTTGACATGGTTTTTCATGCCTGCGTGGCGCAGGGCCTCGTTGAGCGACTTGTAACTGTCACTCAACTCCACATATTTGCCAACCATGGCGATCATGACCTCGCCTTGCGGATGGGCGGTCTCATACACCAGATCATCCCAGCGCTTGAGGTTGGCGGGCGGTGTGTTGAGCCGCAGCTTGTCGCAGATCAGGCCGTCCAGACCCTGCTCATGCAGCATGCGCGGTACCTTGTAGATGGTGTCCACATCCCACATCGAGATTACGCCCCAGGTTGGTACGTTGGAAAACAGCGAGATTTTTTGCCGCTCCTCGTCTGGAATCGGCCGGTCAGCCCGGCAGAGCAGGACATCGGCCTGAATGCCGATTTCGCGCAACTGCTTGGCGGTGTGCTGGGTCGGCTTTGTCTTGAGTTCGCCAGCTGCGGCGATCCACGGCACATAGCTCAGGTGCACAAAAGCACTCTGGTTGGGGCCGAGTTGCAGGCTTAACTGACGCACGGCTTCCAGAAACGGCAGTGACTCGATATCACCCACGGTTCCGCCAATCTCGACAATGGCCACATCGACCGCTTCAGGGGTAGCAAAACCGGCACCGCGCTTGATGAAGTCCTGAATTTCATTGGTGACGTGGGGAATTACCTGCACGGTTTTGCCCAGGTAGTCGCCCCGGCGTTCTTTTTCCAGAACACTTTTGTAGATTTGGCCGGTGGTGAAGTTGTTGGCCTTTTTCATGCGCGTTTCAATAAAACGCTCATAGTGGCCCAGATCCAGGTCGGTCTCCGCGCCGTCGTCGGTGACAAATACCTCACCGTGCTGAAACGGCGACATCGTGCCGGGGTCGACGTTCAGGTAAGGGTCAAGTTTGATCAATGTGACTTTGAGGCCGCGCGACTCAAGAATCGCGGCAAGGGAGGCAGAGGCAATTCCCTTGCCCAGGGAAGACACCACACCGCCGGTGACGAAGACAAATTTGGTCATGTCAAGGAGAGCTGCACGCTCAGGGAGCTGGAAAAAAGGATTATAGGGGGCCGGGTTTTGCCAGTCCGGAACCTGAGGGTGACCTTTGAAGTGACACAGTGGTGCAGATTGCAGGTGCGCCAGGCGTATCCGCGGGCACCAACGCACAGCGCGACATTGGCTTAGCAAGTGGGCTTGGGTGGTGCGACGAGTCGTTACTGCGCAGCAGCCGGACGGGGCGGCCCCTCATACTTGAGTACCAGAAATCGGGGTCGCCCTGTCCGGCTGCTGCGCCGTTGCCATTGAGGGTGCGAAGGGAAGTTTGAATACCGCAAGTGGTACCTCACGGGCGTTTGACGGATGGCGATGGCAGGAATCATGCTGAGTGCGTGGATTTATATGTCAAAGTAGCCGTCATCCCCCGTTTCATTTACGTTAATAGCTCTCTAATTTATAGCAAAAGAGCTTTCTAAATAAAACAGGTAATCCCCCGGCTTTGCCGGGGAGACAGTAGGGGTTTTACTTTTTCGGGGGTATGGGTGGAGATTGACATGAGCACCACCATCGACCAGATTTTTGCCCTGATCGCCCAAAAGCATCTTTTTATCGAGACCCTTGAAACACGCCACTCAGACCGACTCGACTTCCACGACGTGGCAGTCTGGAGCGTGCGCGATGCCTTGGAGGCAGCGTTCAAAGCGGGTGTCGAGTTAGGCGCGTCCACGCTCAAAGCCACCGAGGCAGAAATCGCGCAGGACTGATTTGTTGGGCAAACCAAGCAAATATTGCTTGGCTTCACTGCCGAACAGCGCGTTCATCACCACCCCGCAATTAATCAGGATCACGTCATGACCATCCAACTCAACCCCACCCAGCACGCCGTGCTGACCCATGCCGCCCAAGCCACCAACGGCAAGATCACTTGGTTTCCCGACAACGTCAAAGGTGGTGCCCGCCAGAAAGTGCTCACCGGCCTGTTCAACCGCGCCCTGATCACCAGCAACGGTGCCGACCGTTTTGTCGCAGCCGAGGGTTACGATGCACTGGAGCTCACGCGGCCAACGGCTGCGTTTGCGCCAGAGGTGGCAACCCTGGAGGAAGACCCAGAACTGGAGGCCACAGTGGCCAACGTCGAGGCCCAGTGGGCACAAGCCGCAAAACACCCACTGGTGGCAGCGCCAAAAGCCCACCGCCAGCGTGAACACAGCAAGCAGGCCACCATCATTGGGATGCTGCGCCGCCCGGAGGGTGCGACGGTTGCGCAAATTTGCGCATGCACAGGCTGGCAAGCCCACACCGTGCGCGGCACGTTTGCCGGTGCGTTCAAAAAGAAACTGGGGCTGACCATTACATCGGCAAAACCCGATGGTGGCGAACGCTGCTACCACGTCGCAGCATCGGCAGACGAAATTCTGGCTTGATTGCATGCGTGAATAGGGTGCGCAAATTTGCGCATCCATGTTGATTCACACGCCACAAATAGCTTGGCTTCCGGCTTGAACAGCGTCTTACTACGGGTGTCGAAACAATCAATCCACCGGAGAAAACCATGAACGCAACCGCCAACATTCCCGCCGCCACCGTCACCGATTTCGGTTTTTGGGGCACCATGCAAGAGCATGCCCCCGCTGCTTGGGCCATCGCCCTGCCAACCATTGCCAGTGCCACCGGGTGCAAACCTGAGCAAGTCAGGGCATTTCTGGACAGCCGCCACGGTCGCCACTTTGCAGACGATGTCCAAAACGGACTTTTTGTGGGTGCCAATCTCAAGGACGCGATTGAGAAAGCCACTGCCAAATGGATGGGCTGGACGATTGGCCGCATCACCGCCAAGGAAACGGGCATCCCTCGCGGCATGGCTTACTTGACCGGGTTTGTGGTGCAAACCGCCATTGACGACGAAATTTACATCTGACCGGTCGCGCCAACTGCCATCAATGGCGGTGACCTCCAAATGCTGGAGGCCATCTCTGCCACAAGGGTGCCCATTGAACGGCCCCCCTTTTTCTTCGCCAGCACATCATTGGCCGCAGGTAATGCGGCCAATCCGCCGTTTTATCTCCGCATAACCCGCCCGCCGATCGGACAAAGGGTGTGAATTGAATTCCCCCCTTTGGTGCCCAAGGTGCAAACCCGCGGTGGTGCAAACCCCTGCAAACCTTGGTTTGCACCCTGACTGTGGGCGACGAGTGCGCGTGTCTCCCCCGCATAGGTTCTTCGTCAGGAAGGACCCCTTTTACCTGGGCGGGAAATCAGATGTCATCGATCGTGACCATCCACTGCGGTATGTCCCGCGTGCCATGCAGCACCCGCCAAACATCAATGTGGTCTGGCCGCTCAACGTAAAACACGAGATGAGGATATCGTGTCAATGGCCAAAAGCGCAGACCGGGCAGGTTCAATTCGTGGGCATAACGCGGTGAACCGGTCGCAGGATGGCGACCAATGTGGGCGTAGGCATCCTCCAGTGCGTCAATGAAACCATAGGCCGCTTGCTCAGCAGACTCGCCCAGGTAGTAGGCAATGATCTCGTCAATATCGTGATTGGCCAGCTCGCGTGCGACGACAGGTTTGACTTTCAACCGTGCGCGCCCACTGCTGTTGCTTTGCGAACACGCTCACGCAGGCCATCAAAGTACGCTGTATCGGCCACGCCTGCAGGCGCAGAGGCGGCACCAGCCACCAGCAGACTGCGCACGTGCAGCCGATCTTTGTCTTTGCGGATCAGTTCGCGCAGGTATTCACTGCTGGTGCCATACGAGCCCTGGCTAACCTGTTCATCAACAAAGGACTTCAGGGTGTCTGGCAAAGAGATGTTCATGGTACTCATGCCCACAGTTTAGAGGTCTTGGCAAAATTTGGCAAGATTGATGTGCCTTCCCAAAGCCACCAATGGGTACGAGGGTGTGAGCATTCCCGATGCTCACCCTCTCTTTAGAGAGGAAAGGCCGGGAACCGGGAAAGTAGCGTATTCATTGGGTTTGATCGTTCCCGACAGCATTTCGGGAACGATGTCCACCGGGACCGATTGAATCCGCGTAAACACTGGCTGCAATCGTTCCCGGGAACCCAATCGTTCCCGGCGGGAACCGGGAAGCCGGGAACGATTGAGGTAGGTCGGGCAGCATCATTAAGCATCCCGCTGTCCGGGTCTGGACTGGCTCAAGTGCCCTTTGATGAACACGGCATCGCCGCCCGCCACGGGTCCGTTTGGCACGTCGAGCCACTTGACCAACTTGGACCCTTCCGCCATGGCACCGACCAGTTCCTGCTTGGCCAGCAAAACACTGACCCATTCCGCGAGTTTGTGTTTGCTGATGGCATGGAATGCATCTGGTAGTTCATGGCGACGTTCATACACACCGTTGCCCCCTGTTTTTGTGTACGGTTTGCCCTCAACGGCGGCGCGAGCAATGGCCGCTTTGAGTTCTGGCAGCAGGTTGACATCAGTCTGGCGGGCACACACCATTTCCTGACTGCGGTCAAGCAGCAACCCACGGTCATCACGCAAGTAGGTGGTCACCCGCATGTTGGCGCGACCGTTGGCCTTGACCACCCCGCCCATCACAACGCGGCCACGTTCGAAGTGCTCACCCAGCGTCTTGCAGATGGTCTTGGCCTGTTCTTCCTTGGGGTTCCACAATGCGTAGACAGAGCGAACACCATCGACCAGACCACCGGTGCCGCGAATGGCCTCACGGGCCTGTTCGGGTGTGGAGGCTTCCCGCTTTGCAAAATGGTGAGACACGATGACCGATGCGCCGGTGCTGGCGGCAAGCGCCGAAAGCCGGGAACAGACGAACTGAGCGTTCTCTGGCACATTCAAATCCAGTGCGCACAGCGGCTGAAGCGGATCCAAAACGACCAGCTTCAGATCAACCATGGCCTTGAGCTGACGCTCCAACGCCAACCATGCGGATGTGGTGGATGCCGCCCGCGATGCCGGATCGGGCGCAAACAATGGCACGGCACCGCCAGCATCGGGTAGCGGCAGCACATGGAGCTGCTCTGGAATGGAGCCCAAGGCGTTGAGTCGGTTGTGGACTTCGATGGCATCGTCTTCCGCCGTGACATAGATGGCTACGCCGTGGCCGCTCAAGGCACCACCAAACAGTTCGGGTTCATTCGCCCAAACCCTGTCGGACGCAGACACCGCTCGCGATAGCGCCAAAAGCAGGAACGACTTGCCAACACCACCGCCAGCAGCGACCAGTGCAGCCTGGGCCATTGGGAACACGCCCTCTACGAGCCAGCGCCTGGGTTGAGGCTGACCAACAAATCGCTCAGCGGCACGCCACTGTGAAATATCGAACCGTCCATTGGACTTCTCGGCCGCAATGCCATCGCTATTCTCAATTCGTGCGGATGCCTTGAGCAGTGCGGTGACATCAAAGCCTTCGACCACTGCGTCGGCCGCGTCCCATTTTTTCGGTCTGTCATCTGGCACGGTCACACGCCTGACCATGGCACCGGCGCTTTGCAGCTTGGGAATGACCGCATTGGCATATTTCATACCGGCATCATCGTGATCAGGCCACACCGCCACGGTCTTGCCTGCAAGTGGTGACCAGTCAGTCTTGTCGATGGCAGTGGCAGCCCCACCCATGGCGGTGGTGGCCACGATGCCAAGTTTCATCAGGGCATCGGCACATTTTTCGCCCTCAACCAGCACCACCGCATCAGCCGTGCTGACATCCGGCAAGTTGTACAGTGGCCGTGGTGTTGGCATCCGGGTCAAACGGGCGCGTACATCCCATGGTCGGTACTGCTTTCCGCTGGGTGTGTCATACCGGTACTCGCAGGCCAGCAATTCACCCTCTGCACTCTATAGAACCACTTGGCTGATGATGGCCCAAGATCATCCACTGTAGGCGTCTGCTTGATGGGCGTTGTGGCAATGCGTGGAACCACAAACCAGTGACCCACGTCGTCCAGCAAGTCACCAGAATCGCGCGGAAGCGCATAGCCTCGTGCACATGCCCATAGCGCCAACACATCACCGGATTCGCCCGTGGCGAAATCGAGCCAGACACCACGTTTGGAACCTTCCAACTCCACCACCAAACTGTGGCCGGTATCACCCTGAACATTGCCAACGATGAACTGCGCACCCTGACGCTTGCCGTTGGGATACAGGTGGGATACGGCTATTTCCAGCACGCCCATCGGTTCACGTTCTCAACACTCGATGGTTTCATTCGCCGTCGGTTGAGGGCAATGTTGCGCCGCCAAAAGCACAGACCGGGTCAAGGACGATGTTATCGCGATCACAAGCAATGGCCAAATGCATACTTCGCTAATCTTGGGCTATTCACAATGTCAGAGGCTCATAAATTGGCGCGCCAATCCCGATGCGGAAACAACTGACTGGAGAGCCCGTCGCGGGAAAACCGCACACCGGGTTCGGAGGGAGGGGACGGCGGGAACCGTTCCCTACCCCTATCCTACAGCCTTCAAGAGTCATTCTCGGCCAAAACCCGAACGACTTCTGACGCTGCACACCCGACCAAGAATCAGCCACCCAGCGCTAAATTTCTGCAATTTCATACCACTGCAAGGCCTGGTGATTGGGTCATGTGACCGGGCTTTGGGGCGAAAGGCGCGCGAGTAACAGGCATTTGCACACAATCAGCTGACCTCGCGCGTGATTTCGCCCCAAAAACGCATGCGCATGACCCAGTCGCCACGCCGTGGGTAAAAGCGGCTGGCGATCACCCAAAGTCCACCGAGCGCTCTGTTACATTGCGGCGCATGAAAGATCTAGCTGGAAAACACATCGTTTTGGGCCTCACCGGAGGCATCGCATGTTACAAATCAGCCGAGTTGTGCCGACTGATGATCAAGGCCGGCGCCACCGTGCAGGTGGTGATGACGGCTGCGGCCGAACATTTCATGACCGCAGTCAGTATGCAGGCCCTGAGCCAGCGCCCGGTGGCGCTGTCGCAATGGGATGCGCGTGAGGCCAACAACATGGCACACATCAACCTGAGCCGCGCGGCGGACGCCTGCCTGATTGCACCCTGTAGCGCTGATTTCATCGCCAAACTTGCCCAGGGCCAGTCCGATGATTTGCTCAGCCTGATGTGTCTGGCGCGGCCCGTTGACCAGGTGCCGCTATTGCTGGCGCCAGCCATGAACCGCGAAATGTGGGCGCATCCGGCGACCCAGCGCAACTTGGCGCAGGTGGCTGCAGACGGTGCCGTGGTGCTGGGCGTTGGTGTGGGTGAACAGGCTTGTGGCGAGACCGGCGACGGGCGCATGCTGGAGCCACACGAACTGCTCGACGACCTGATAGCCTTCTTTCAGCCCAAAGTGCTTGCCGGCCAGCGGGTCTTGATCACTGCCGGACCCACTTACGAGGCGATTGACCCGGTGCGTGGCATCACCAATTTGTCCAGCGGAAAAATGGGCTTTGCCATTGCCCGCGCAGCGCGCGAAGCTGGAGCCGACGTGACGCTGGTGGCGGGACCGGTGAGTTTGCCAACGCCGCGTGGCGTGCAGCGTATTGATGTGCGTTCAGCATCAAATATGCTCTCAGCCGTTACGTTGCATGCGCCAGAAGCTCGCGTATTTATAGCAACAGCAGCCGTGGCGGACTGGCGGCCTGACGTTGCTTCCGAGCAAAAAATCAAAAAAGATGGCTCGGGGCAAACGCCTGCGCTGCGGTTTGTCGAAAACCCGGACATTCTGGCCACGCTGGCCCAGTCGGCGCGTGCGCGCAGTGGTGATCTGTATTGCGTCGGCTTTGCTGCTGAAAGCCACGACCTGCTGGCCAACGCCCAGGCTAAGCGCCTGCGCAAAGGTGTTCCGCTGTTGGTCGGCAACATTGGCCCAGCCACCTTTGGTCAGGACGACAACGCCTTGCTGTTGGTGGAGGAGCAGGGCACCGAAGAATTTGCACGAGACAGCAAACTCGCTTTAGCTAGAAGATTGATAGCGTCTATCGCAGACCGAATAAGGGATTGAGGCCAATCATGTTAAATATTGATGTCAAGGTTATTGACCCGCGCATGGCCAGCCAATTGCCCGCCTACGCCACCCCAGGCAGTGCCGGGCTCGATTTGCGTGCCTGCTTGAACGAGCCGCTCACGCTGGCCGCCAACGCCTGGCAACTGGTGCCGACCGGCTTCGCCGTCTATCTGAAAGACCCGGCTTACGCGGCGCTGATCCTGCCGCGCTCAGGATTGGGTCACAAACATGGCATCGTGCTTGGCAACTTGGTGGGCCTGATTGACAGTGATTACCAGGGCCAGCTGATGGTCAGCGCCTGGAACCGCAGCGACACCGCCTTCACCATCGAGCCGATGGAGCGCATTGCGCAACTGGTGATCGTGCCGGTGCTTCAAGCGCGCTTCAACCTGGTCAACGAGTTTCCTGCCAGTGAACGTGGGGAGGGTGGTTACGGCTCCACCGGCAAAGCCTGAGTCTCAATGCAGCGTGTGGCTGCCGGGCGCAACGTCGTGGGATGCCGCGACCTTGAAAAATCCGGTGCCTGCAGTGCCGCTGCCAATTTCCACTTGGGTGGCCTCGCGCACAGCCCGCACTTTCAGGGTTAACAGCAGCGCAATGCCGGCCAGCGGGTGGTTGCCGTCCAGCACCACGTGCTCGGGGTAAACGTCAGTCACGGTGTAGAGCGCGTCTTGCGGCGTGTTCGGGTTGCAACCGGCAGGCAGTGCCGTGCCGTCGAACGTCATGCCTTCTTCCAGCAAATCAGGGAACAGCGCACGCGGTTCAAGGAACACCAACTGCTCGTTGTATTCACCAAAACCTTGCTCAGGCTCAATGTGCAGGTTGATGGTGCTGCCGGCGCTGCAGCCTTGCAAGGCGTCTTCGATGACCTGAAAGAGATCATCACCGCCGATCAAAAATTCGACGGGGTCGTCAAGCACGTCCAGTTCTTCGCCCAAGGTGTCCATGAGGGTCCAGCTTAAAGCAGCAACGCATTGTTGAATAATTTTCATACCTAGAATTGTCGCAGTTTGAAATGACCTGAATCCTTGGCGATTTTCACCAACTTTGGAGAATGGAATGGACGTTTCCCAGGCGCTGCCCTTGCTTGGCGGCATCAGCCCGCAGGTTTTCATGAAGCGGTATTGGCAAAAAAAGCCCCTGCTGGTTCGCCAGGCGGTGCCTGACTTCAAGCCGCTGCTGAACCGTGCTGAGCTCTTTGAACTGGCCGCCAACGAAGACGCTCAGACCCGCATGGTGATTCAGGAGCCTGGAAAAACACCGGGCTGGCGATTTAAGCAGGGCCCGTTTCAACGCAAGGCCTTGCCAGCGCTAAAAACACCGGGCTGGACAATCCTGGTGCAGGGCGTGGACCTGCATGTCGAGTCGGTGCACCAGTTGATGAACCAATTTCGCTTTGTGCCCGACGCCCGTCTGGACGACCTGATGATCAGTTTTGCCACCGACGGTGGTGGGGTCGGGCCGCACTTTGACAGTTACGACGTTTTTTTGCTGCAAGCCCATGGCCGCCGGCGCTGGCGCATTGGCCGGCAAAAAGACCTGAGCCTGCAGCCCGACGTGCCACTCAAGATTTTGAGCCACTTTGTGCCCGAACAAGAGTTTGTGCTGGAGCCGGGTGACTTGCTCTACCTGCCGCCCGGCTATGCCCACGACGGCATTGCCGAGGGTGATTGCATGACCTATTCGATTGGTTTTCGCATCCCCAACAAGGCCGAACTGGCGCGCGAACTACTGCAACGGCTGGCCGAAGACGCCGAAGACGATGTCGGTGTGGCCTTGTACCGAGACCCCAACCAGGTGGCGGTTGATCAACCAGCCGGCATTCCGGCGCAGATGCTGGAGTTTGCCCAAAAGGCTGTTCAGGAAGCGTTGAAAGACCCTCAAGCTTTGGCACGCGGCCTGGGCGAGTACATGACCGAGCCCAAACCTCATGTGTGGTTTGATCCGGGTCAGGCGGTAGATTTCAAGCGGTTGACCGGAGGTTTGCGCCTGGACCGCCGCAGCAAAATGATGTTTGATGACCAGCACATTTTTATCAACGGCGAGAGTTTCAACGCGTCTGGCCGCGATGGGATGCTGATGCGCAGCCTGGCCAACTTGCGCCTGCTCAGCGCCAAAGATGCTCAAAAAATAAGCGATCAGGCCGCAGAACTGGTGCAGTCGTGGATGCAAGCCGGTTGGTTGCATGGTTTTTGATGCGTAAGCACAACGCGGGCCTTACGTCAAGCGTGAAAACCAGCGATTTTCAAACTACAATAGCGGACTGAGCGAATATTGCAGTCGCGTGTTTGCTTGGTCTTTGCATCTTCTTGCAAAATCAACTTCCGAAATTGTCATTTTTTACTAGGTATTTCACATGAACAAATCTCTCGTACTGATCGCCGTGATCGCTGCTGCCGCTCTCGCCGCTTGTGGCAAGAAAGAAGAAGCTCCTGCGCCTGCACCAGCACCCGCTGCTGCACCGGCTCCAGCACCCGCCGCTCCTGCTGCCTCTGAAGCCGCTTCGGCACCTGCTGCTGCCACTTCTGCTGCACCAGTTGATGACGCTGCCAAGAAGGCTGTTGACGCCGCTGCTGATGCTGCTAAGAAGGCTGCTTCCAAGTAATTTTTACCTGGACTGCAACTAGAAAGCCACCTTCGGGTGGCTTTTTTATTTTGCATCTTGCTCGCAGCAATTGCCATACCGGACAGGAGAGAATCGATTTTCTCCAGGATATGAAAAAATAAGCAGGCTGGCGCTGAAAACGCTACTTTGGCAATGCGCTTTCTTATCATTTTGACATGTGTTTGTTTGGACACTCAACACCGATGAAGCCCTCAATACTCGTTGCCTGCGCTGTTTTTCCGGAAATTCTGGACAAACTGGCCAACCACTTTGAAGTCAGCGCCAACCAGTCCGACGAAGTCTGGACGACGGCGGACCTCGCAACACGGCTTCAGGGCGCGTCTGGCGCGCTGACCACCGGTAGCGAACGCATTGATGCAGCCTTGCTGGCAGCCTGCCCCGGGCTCAAAATTTGCGCCAACATGGCGGTGGGTTTTAATAACTTTGATGTGCCGGCCATGACTGCTGCCGGTGTGCTGGCCACCAACACGCCAGATGTGCTGACCGAGACCACGGCTGACTTTGGCTTTGCACTGCTGATGACCACGGCCCGGCGCATGGCCGAGTCCGAGCACTTTTTGCGTGCCGGCCTGTGGCACCGCTGGCGTTACGACATGTTTGCTGGTGCCGAGGTGTATGGCAGCACACTGGGCATTTTGGGCATGGGGCGCATTGGACAGGGCATTGCCAAGCGTGCAGCGCATGGTTTTGGCATGTCTGTGGTCTACCACAATCGCAACCGTCTGGACGCCGTGACCGAGTCCGCCTGTGCCGCGCGGTGGGTCAGCAAAGCCGAGTTGCTGGCCACTTGCGACCACCTGATGCTGGTGTTGCCCTACAGCCCTGAATCCCACCACACTATTGGTGCCGCCGAGCTGGCCCTGATGAAACCAACGGCCACGCTGGTCAACATTGCTCGCGGCGGCATTGTGGACGATGTTGCGTTGGCTGCAGCACTGCGCCAGGGCACCATTGCCGCAGCTGGCCTGGATGTTTTTGAGGGTGAGCCCACCGTGCACGCAGACCTTCTGGCTTTGTCGAACGTGGTGTTAACCCCGCACATTGCCAGCGCCACCCGCAGCACACGTTGGGCCATGGCCGAGCTGGCTGCCGACAACCTGATTGTTTATCTGACTGAAGGCAAGGCGCTGACACCGTTAAACCCGCAAGTGCTGGCATCCAAAGCCTGAAAACTATAATAATCATAGCGCATAGCGCACTATTTATAAGGGCTAGAAGCCAATTTTGTCTGAAACCAAGGCGCCTGTTAGCGCAACCGTACCGGTACTGACCCCGGTGGCACTGGCGCGTCTGATTGCCGGGCATATCAGCCTGCACGCCTGTATGGCTGGTATGCGCATGGCCGCACCCCTGATGGCGCTGCGTGAGGGCCATAGTGCGCTGGCAGTCGGGGTGCTGCTGGCCTTGTTTGCCTTGACACAGGTGTTTTTGGCGCTGCCAGCCGGGCGTTATGCCGATCGCCACGGATTCAAACGGCCCATTGGCTTCTGTGTGCTGGCGGCCAGTGCGGGTGTCGGGCTGGCGGTGGTCTTTCCGCTGTTTCCAGTGTTGTGCCTGAGTGCTCTGATGACCGGTGGTGCCACCGGTGTGGCGTCCATCAGCCTGCAACGCCATGTGGGACGCTCGGCCCAAGACAATACGCAGCTTAAATCAATGTTCAGTTGGCTCTCGATTGGTCCAGCGCTGGCCAACTTTATCGGGCCACTGGCTGCGGGCTTGCTGATTGACACGGGTGGATTTCGCGTGTCGTTCATAGGCTTGGCCTGCCTGCCTTTGATGACCTGGTTGTGGGTGCGCCGCACGCTTGAGCTGCCGCCCATCCCCACCAAGCCGGGTGCCAGCTCGCGCCAGGCGTTTGACCTGCTGCGCGAACCGATGATGCGCCGACTGATGCTGGTGAACTGGCTGCTGTCGTCGTGCTGGGACGTGCACACCTTTGTGGTGCCGGTGTTGGGCCACGAGCGGGGCTTAAGCGCCTCTGCCATTGGCGCAATTCTGGGTGGCTTTGCCCTGGCGGCCACCGGTGTGCGGGTGGTGTTGCCCTTTGTGGTGGCCCACCTGCGCGAATGGGTGGTGGTCACCACGGCCATGCTGGCAACAGCCTTGTTGTTTGCCATTTACCCGTTGATGACAACCGGATGGGCCATGGCCACCTGCTCGGCATTGCTGGGTGTTTCATTAGGCTCGGTGCAACCCATGATCATGAGCACGCTACATCAGATCACACCCGAGGCGCGCCACGGCGAAGCGTTGGGCTTTCGGCTGATGGCGATCAACGCATCAAGCGTGCTGATGCCCATGCTGTTTGGCACGGCCGGCGCCGTGGTCGGGGTGTCGATTGTTTTTTGGACGGTGGGCGCGGGCGTGGCCCTGGGTGCCCGAGTTGCCTGGCACCTGCGGCCGCCTGCAGCGAAGACTCAAAGCTTATAGAAAGCCTTGATGATGTCCCAGGCCGCCTGGGGCTCATCCACGTAGTGCAGCAGATTCAGGTCTACGGGTGAGATCACGCCTTCTTCCAGCAGCACGTCGGTGTTGAGCAGGCGTTTCCAGTAGTCCGAGCCAAACAGCACAATTGGCACCGGTTGCGACTTGCGTGTCTGCACCAGCGTGATCACCTCAAACAACTCGTCGAGTGTGCCAAAACCGCCCGGAAACGCCACCAGTGCCTTGGCGCGCATCATGAAATGCATCTTGCGGATGGCAAAGTAATGAAACTTGAAGCTCAGCGCCGGCGTGACATAGGGGTTGCCAGATTGCTCGTGGGGCAGGGTGATGTTCAGGCCCACGGTGGGGGCACCGAGTTCATGGGCGCCGCGGTTGGCGGCTTCCATGATGCCGGGGCCGCCGCCGGTGCAAATATACAGCCGCTCCGGCGGCTCCAGGGCGGCGCTGTAGCTTGCCACCAGCCGCGCAAACAGGCGCGCCTGGTCGTAATGATGGGCGTTGCGCAGGTGACGCTGGGCCAAGGCGATGGCCTGGCTGTCGCCGCTGGCTCGGGCGTCTTTCATGGCCTGCTGCGCGGTCTCGGGTGACGGAAAGCGCGCACTGCCAAACACCACCACGGTGTTGTCGATGCCTTGCTCGGCCTGATCGAGGTCGGGCTTGAGCATTTCAAGCTGGATGCGAATGCCACGCGTGTCACGGCGCAGCATGAACTCGGGGTCGGCAAAGGCCAGCCGGTACGCATTGGGGCGAACCACGGTGGCGTTGGCGGGGTGCTTTAACAGGTCAGCCCAGGCATCGGCCAGACGGTGCTCGGTGATGTGTTCAGGGAGTGATTGGGTGTGTTCCATGGCGCTGAGTGTGGGTGAAAAAAAAGGCTTCGTCAGGAAGCCTTTTGATTGAACGGGTGTGACCGCCGGCTGTGCGCCGGAATTAGACGCGCTTGCGGTACTCGCCAGTGCGTGTATCGATTTCGACCTTGTCGCCCTGGGCCACAAAAATGGGCACACCAATCTCAAAACCCGTGGCCAGTTTGGCTGGCTTCAAGACCTTGCCTGAGGTGTCACCCTTCACAGCCGGTTCGGTCCAGGTGATCTCGCGCACCACGCTGGTGGGCAACTCGACCGAAATGGCCTTGCCGTCGTAAAACACCACTTCAAGCGGCATGCCGTCTTCGAGGTAGCTGAGCGAGTCGCCCATGTTTTCGGCTTCGACTTCATACTGGTTGTAGTCACTGTCCATGCAGATGTACATGGGGTCGGCAAAATACGAGTAAGTGCAGTCTTTTTTGTCCAGGATGACCTGGTCAAGCTTGTCGTCGGCCTTGAACACGACTTCGGTGTTGAAGTTGGCGATCAGGCTCTTGAGCTTCATGCGCACCGTGGCAGAGTTGCGGCCGCCGCGGCTGTATTCGGTTTTCAGGACGACCATGGGGTCTTTGCCGTGCATGATCACATTGCCAGCGCGGATTTCTTGAGCGATTTTCATAAAAGTTGAAAAAAAATAGGCCGCGCATCAGGCGGCGGTGGCGGCGTCAAAGTTGGACAGTACCCAACATGTGCCGCAAAGCCCGCTATTTTAGTTTGTTTTTGACACGAAACCGAGCAGCGCTGTGACCAGATCGTCGTGCCTGAGCAGTGCCTGGCGCGATTGCTGCACAGATTGCTGCCAGTCTGCCAGCGTGTCTTGCAGATCGTTAGCGTCATCATGGCGGGTGGGCATGCGGGTCGGCAGCCCGTTCCATTCTTGATGGCAGCGGCGCATTGACGCGGGTGCCTGCAGCATGGCCAGAAAAGCATCGAGCTTGGCTTGATGCGCACCATCGTCTTGCGGGTAAATCTGCCAGACCAGCGGCTTGCCAGCCCAGAGCGCGCGCACCAAAGAGTCTTCGCCGCGCACAAAGTTCAGGTCGCAGGCCCACAGCAGCTGGTCATACTCCGTTTGCGACAACCAGGACAAGAATAAAAATGAGAGCGTACAGCGCTTATTCCATAAGGGCTGAGAGGCATTTTTATGATGAACTGCTTGCTTGATGGCAGCGCTGGCGCGCCCGGCGGTGACGAGCAGTAGGGTTGGCACACTGTCGGCTGCCAAAACGTCCAGCCAGTGCGACAGCCCGGCGGGCTCGTAACAAAACAGCGACACCAGACGCTGGCCGTGCGGGTGGGCTGTTGCATGCGGCTCAGCGCCTGGTACCGCGTGAGCCGACGTGATGAGCCGGTTCAGCCAGGCGTTGCGGTCAAACGCGCGCTGGCGTTGCAGCAGTTCGGGTTCGCGCAGCAGCCCGCCGGTGCCCGGCGTGAAACCGGGGTAAAAAAAATGCTTGGTCAAACCCTGGCCTGGCCCGCACATCACCGGCGACGGCAGGCCGTGGCAGCGCTGCGCGTAGCTTTCTGCGCTCAGGTATTCCAGATTGATCCACAAGCATTTCGTGTTTCTAGCCCTTATGCAGTCTGCGTAGGCTGCTATGTATTCAGGATCGATCCTGCAAGCAAAGGCTTCCACCAGCACATCACCCGGCGCCAGGCTGAGGGCCACCATCGGCGTGGTCCAGGGCAGCACCGTCACGTTGTCCATGCCCTCGGGGGCCATCCACGCCAAGGCGCTGGCATCGTCTACCCACAAGCGCACGGTCTGCTGGCGCAGTGCCAGATTCACCGCCAGGCGCCAGCACACACCAATGTCGCCAAAGTTGTCAATCACCCGGCAAAAAATGTCCCAGCACAGCCGGGAGGGATGCGTCAGCGTTGTCATGCGCCGGATTGTCCACAATAGCGGCCTATGTCTGATCTGCCTGAAATTCCAAACGCCCCGGTCAACACGACGGTCAATGCGGCGGCCGAGGTGACCACGGCCAGCGTCAACCCGGCCAACCATGCGCCAGTGCCACCTGTCGAGCAGTTGCCTGCCAGTGGGCATCCTGATCAGTTGTTAAGCGATGTGGCTGGCCTGCCGCCGCTGCCGGCTGTTTACCGCTACTTTGATGCGCAAGGCCAGCTGCTGTATGTCGGAAAAGCCATCAATCTGAAGCGCAGGGTGTCGAGCTATTTCCAGAAAAACCATGGCGGCACCCGCATTGGCCACATGGTCAGCAAGATCGTGCGGCTCGAAACCACCGTGGTGCGCTCGGAGGCCGAGGCCTTGCTGCTGGAAAACAACCTGATCAAGACGCTCAACCCCAAATACAACATTCTGTTTCGGGACGACAAAAGTTACCCGTATCTGAAAATCAGCGCACCAGCGCCGCTGCCCAAAGACAACTCAGGTATTACAAAAATAGGAGCGGTTGCCGCAATCCCTGTAAGGGCTCAAGCCGAAAAAGACGTTAAAAGCAGCAGCGTCAAGGTCAACGGCGACTGGTTTCCCCGCGTGTCTTACTACCGCGGCGCTGTCGAGAAAAAGCACCATTACTTTGGTCCTTACCCCAGCGCCTGGGCCGTCAAAGAGGCGATTTTGCTGATGCAAAAGGTGTTCAAGCTGCGCACCTGCGAAGACTCGGTGTTTAACAACCGCAGTCGCCCCTGCCTGCTGTACCAGATCAAACGCTGCTCGGGCCCCTGTGTGGGGCACATAACGCCTGCGGGGTATGCGCAGGATTTGCAGGATGCCGAGCGTTTTTTGCAAGGCGATGCCCGTGACGTCATGCAGGCGCTGGAAGCCCGCATGATGGCGCACGCCGAGCGGCTGGAGTTTGAACAGGCGGCAGAGTTGCGCAACCAGGTCAGCGCTTTGTCCAATGTGCTGCACCAGCAATCGGTGGACAACGTGTCGGACCGAGATGTGGACATTCTGGCGGTCAAGGTGGCAGGCGGGCGCGCCTGTGTCAATCTGGCCATGGTTCGCGGCGGACGCCATCTGGGCGACCGGCCGTATTTTCCGGTGCAGGTGCAAGACAGTGCCGAACTGGCGCTTCATGACGACTTGCTGACCGAAGACGCACTCACTGAGCCGCAGCCGGCCAACGGTGCCAAGGCGTCCGGTGGGCAAGCCACGGCTGCGCCCGTCCGCTCGGTCGAGTCGCTGGTGCTGGATGCCTTTGTCGCCCAGCACTATTTGAATGTACCGATGCCGCCGTCGCTGGTGGTCAGCGCACCGGTTGATCGTCAGTTGCTGAAAGCGCTGACGGCGCAAACCGGCATCAAGGTCAGCGCCGTGCACAACCCGCGCGAGCAGCGCCGGGTCTGGCTGGAAATGGCCCAGACCAACGCCAACCTTCAGCTGGCACGCCTGCTGTCTGAAGAAGGCTCGCAACAGGCCAGAACACGCGCCTTGGCTGAGGCGCTTGACCTGGCCATGGACACGCTGGACGAGCTGCGCGTGGAGTGTTTTGACATTTCGCACACGGCGGGTGAGTCCACTCAGGCCTCGTGCGTGGTGTTTCAGCACCACAAAATGCAAAACGCCCAATACCGGCGTTACAAGATCAGCGACATCACACCTGGTGACGACTACGCCGCCATGCGCCAGGTGCTGCTGCGCCGTTACGGCAAACTGGCAGAAGTGTTGCAACAGGCCCGGCAAACGGGCGAAACCCCACCCGGCACCGGGCGCATGCCCGACCTGGTGCTGGTTGATGGCGGCAAGGGTCAGGTGACGATGGCGCGCGAGGTGTTTGAGCAACTGGGGTTGGACCTGTCGCTGATCGTGGGGGTCGAAAAAGGCGAGGGCAGGCGCATTGGTCTGGAAGAGCTGGTGTTTGCCGATGGCCGCGACAAGGTCTATCTGGGCAAGGACTCGGCAGCTCTGATGCTGGTAGCGCAGATTCGCGACGAGGCGCACCGCTTTGCCATCACCGGCATGCGCGCCGCTCGCGCCCGGGTGCGCATGGACGGTGGCAAGCTCGAAGAAATTGCCGGCATTGGCCCCAAGCGGCGGGCGCGTTTGCTGCAGCGTTTTGGCGGTGTACGCGGGGTCAGCATGGCCTCGGCGGATGACATTGCCACGGTTGAAGGAATCTCGCAGGAGCTGGCCGAGGAAATCTACCGCGCGCTGCATTAAGACCTGATCAAGCTTGGCGTGGGTGCGTGCCACAATTGCACCATGTTCTGGACCATTCCAACCATCATGACCTGGACTCGCATTGTGGCGATTCCGTTGATTGTGGGCGTGTTTTATTTACCCATTGAGCCAGCCACCCGCAACCTGGTTGCCACCCTCATGTTTGTGGTGTTTGCCGCCACCGACTGGCTGGACGGTTTTCTGGCCCGTAAGCTCAACCAGATGTCGGCTTTTGGGGCGTTTCTGGACCCGGTGGCCGACAAGTTCTTGGTCTGTGCCTGCGTGTTGGTGCTGGTGCATCTGGGGCGGGCCGATGTGTTTGTCGGGCTGATCATCATCGGGCGCGAGATTGCCATTTCAGCGCTGCGCGAGTGGATGGCGCAGATTGGTGCCTCTGGCAGCGTGGCGGTGCACCTGATCGGCAAGCTCAAAACGACTGCGCAGATGGTGGCGATCCCGTTTTTGTTGTTTGACGGCATGTTGTTGGGCCTGATCAATACCCATGTGTGGGGCGTTTGGCTGATCTGGATATCGGCCATCATGACGGTGTGGTCGATGGTCTATTACCTGCAAAAGGCGCTGCCGGAAATCCGCTCTCGCGTCAAATAACGCAACCCAGCGCCACAAGCGCGTCACAGTGCCTTTGCAGTGGCCAAAATGGGTTCACCTGAGGCTAAGGGATTCAGAAATTTAAAATATCCCATTTCTGGCGGGTGCATTGCGTTGTCGTAATCCGCTCGATTAGCTGGCTAAACATCGCGTATTGCGCCTAGCACTGCTCCCGTCAGCACTCGCCATAAACGGTACATTTGCAATTTCTGCCTCCCTAATTGGCGGCTTCGAGACCGTTCTTGAAATGCTGTTGCATGCGCAGTTGGCACAAGCTGCTGTCGCGTGTGACCAGTGCGGACATCAGCTTGCGATGTTCGGCCAGCGATTCGACGATACGTCCGGCTTTAAGCAAGGAGTTGTGCCGGTTGAGCTTCATCACCTTGCGCAGATCAACGACCATCTGATGGCCCCAGCGATTGTTGGCAATTTCCAGCAGTCGCATGTGAAATTGCTCATTGACAATAAAAAAGCGTTCGCGGTCCTCGTTCTCGGGTTGTGCCGCTTGCTCCAAGCTGTCGTGCAGGTTTTGCAGTTCGGCCAGTTGCACGTCAGTGGCACATTGGGCCACCACGCCGGCGGCATCGGACTCCAGCAAACCCAGCAGATGGTAAACATCGGCCAGGTCGCTTTCTGACACCTCGGTAACATAGGCACCGCGGCGGACTTTAATGGTCACCAGCCCTTCGGCGGCCAGCACTTTCAGCGCTTCGCGCAGGGGCGTGCGACTGATGCCGTAAGCTTCGGCAATTTTCAGTTCATCAATCCAGCTGCCTGGTGCAAGTTCCCGGCTGAAGATGCGCTGGCGCAGCAACTCGGCCACTTCTTCGTAAAGTGCTCTGGGGCCAGGGAGCGTGCAACCATGGTCTGAATTGTAAGTTGCAAGGAATTTTTTGCATCAATAATTATAAATAACGGTAAACTCATCTGCTGTTGGCAACGCGTAACCTGCCTTCATTTCCCTTGTCTGTTTGACAAAATTCTTAATACCTTGAATTAAAGCTGACCTGCCATGACCCAAAACACACCTGAATTTCAGCCCGCTGAGCTTGCATCATGGGCTAAAGCGGCCGCCAAATCTGCGCCAAATGGGAATGTTGAAGCGCTGAACTGGGTCACACCCGATGGCATCACGGTCAAACCGCTGTACACCGCAGCAGACACCCAAGACCTGGCGCATACTGACACCTTGCCGGGCTTTGAGCCGTATTTGCGCGGCCCGCAGGCCACCATGTATGCGGTACGCCCTTGGACGATTCGTCAGTACGCCGGTTTTTCCACCGCAGAAGAATCCAACGCCTTTTACCGCAAGGCATTGGCTGCCGGCGGGCAGGGTGTGAGTGTCGCGTTTGATCTGGCCACACACCGCGGTTACGACAGTGACCATCCGCGCGTGACCGGTGACGTTGGCAAGGCTGGCGTGGCGATTGACTCGGTCGAAGACATGAAGATTCTGTTTGACCAGATTCCGCTGGAAAAAGTGAGCGTGTCGATGACGATGAATGGCGCTGTGTTGCCAGTGCTGGCAGGCTATGTGATTGCGGCTGAAGAGCAGGGTGTGAGCCAGGACAAATTGACCGGCACCATTCAGAACGACATTCTGAAAGAGTTCATGGTGCGCAACACCTACATCTATCCGCCCGAGCCGTCGATGCGCATCATTGGCGACATCATCGAGTACACCGCCGCCAACATGCCCAAGTTCAACTCGATCAGCATTTCGGGTTACCACATGCAGGAAGCCGGTGCCAATCAGGCCCTTGAGATGGCGTTCACACTCGCTGACGGCAAGGAATACGTCAAGACCGCGATCGCTAAGGGCATGGACGTGGATGACTTCGCCGGGCGCCTGAGCTTTTTCTGGGCGGTTGGCATGAACTTCTACCTTGAAGTGGCCAAAATGCGCGCCGCACGCCTGCTGTGGAGCCGCATCATGAAGGGCTTCAACGCAAAAAAACCAAAGAGCCTGATGCTGCGCACGCACAGCCAGACCAGCGGTTGGAGCCTGACCGAACAAGATCCTTACAACAACATCGTGCGCACCACCATCGAAGCCATGGCGGCAGTGTTTGGTGGCACGCAAAGCCTGCATACCAACAGTTTTGACGAAGCGATTGCGCTGCCCACAGAGCAAAGTTCGCGCATTGCCCGCAACACCCAGCTCATCATCCAGGAAGAAACCCATATCACCAGCGTGATTGACCCCTGGGCCGGCAGCTACATGATGGAAAAGCTCACCCAGGACATGGCCGATGCCGCCTGGACCATCATTCAGGAAGTCGAAGCCATGGGCGGCATGACCAAGGCGGTTGATTCCGGCTGGGCCAAACTCAAGATCGAGGCGGCAGCGGCACAAAAGCAGGCCCGCATTGACTCGGGCAAAGACGTCATCGTCGGGGTCAACAAATACAAGCTCAAGACCGAGGATGTGATTGAATCTCGCAGCATTGACAACGTGGCGGTGCGTGACAGCCAGATTGCCAGACTCAATCAAATCAGGCAAAAACGCGATCCAGCCCTTGTCGCGGCTGCGTTGGATGCTCTTACTTCTGCAGCGGAAAGCGGCACCGGCAACCTGCTCGATTTGACCATCAAGGCAATGCGCCTGCGCGCCACCGTCGGCGAGGTCAGCGATGCGATGGAAAAATCATTTGGTCGTCACCGCGCTGACACGCAAAAAGTGACCGGTGTCTATGCCGCCGCTTACGACAGCGCTGAAGGTTGGGAAACCCTCAAGTCCGAAATTGCCGCCTTTGCTGACGCACAGGGTCGGCGTCCGCGCGTGATGATCAGCAAGCTTGGGCAGGACGGCCATGACCGCGGTGCCAAAGTGGTAGCCACCGCCTTTGCCGACTTGGGCTTTGACGTGGATATGGGACCACTGTTCCAGACCCCGGAAGAATGTGCCCGTCAGGCGATTGAAAACGACGTGCACGCGGTCGGTGTGTCCACCCTGGCAGCAGGTCATAAAACGCTGGTACCCGCCATCATCACCGAGCTGAAAAAACAAGGTGCAGATGACATCATTGTATTTGTGGGTGGCGTCATTCCACGGCAAGACTACGACATGTTGTACGAAGCCGGTGTCAAGGGTATTTATGGCCCCGGCACACCGATTCCGGCCAGCGCTAAAGACGTACTTGAACAGATCAAAAAGGCCTTGGAAACCCATTAATGTCAACGCCAGCCACCAGGCCAGCCCGGGTTGTTAATGGCGACACCAGGCTAGCGTGGTTGGGGTCTTTAAGTATCTTGGTCGTTTGAATGCTTGAATCTATCCTGAAGGGGTCCGCGTCTGAGCAGCGCCGCGCCATGGCCAAAGCCATCACGCTGCTTGAATCCACCCGGGCTGATCATCGCCTGAGGGCCGATGAGTTGCTTACCGCTTTGTTGCCACATACCGGTAAATCGTTCCGACTTGGCATCAGCGGCGTCCCTGGTGTCGGCAAATCCACTTTTATCGAAGCCTTGGGCCTGTACCTGATTGCGCTGGGTCACCGGGTTGCGGTGCTGGCAGTGGACCCGTCGAGCAGCGTGTCAGGCGGTTCTATTTTGGGTGACAAGACCCGTATGGAACTGTTGTCGGTCCATGAGAAGGCCTACATTCGCCCCAGCCCCAGCAGCGGCACGCTGGGCGGAGTCGCCGAAAAAACCCGTGAGTCAATGCTGGTCTGTGAAGCAGCCGGCTACGACGTGGTCATTGTCGAGACGGTCGGTGTTGGCCAGAGCGAAACAGCAGTGGCCAACATGACCGACATGTTTGTGCTGATGCAGTTGCCCAATGCGGGCGATGACTTGCAGGCCATCAAAAAAGGCGTGATGGAGCTGGCCGACCTGGTGGCGATCAACAAGGCTGACCTGGATGCCCTCGCTGCCACCCGGGCGCAGGCGCAGATCACGTCGAGCCTGCGCCTGCTGGGATTACATGGCAACCCCGACCATGCGCACCACAATGAAAAGGTCTGGCATCCGCAAGTGATGCAACTCAGCGCCTTGCAAGGCAAGGGTGTCGATGCGTTTTGGTCCAAAGTGCTGGAATTCAAGACACTGCAACTGGGCAATGGCAAGCAGGCTGCGCGCCGCCAGAGTCAGGCACTGGACTGGATGTGGGAGCGCATTGATGCGGGGTTGAAACAAGCCTTCCGGCAACACCCGGCTGTCAAAGCCCTGTTGCCGACATTGACGCGGGATGTCCTTGAGGGTCGCATGGCGGCCTCCACAGCAGCAAGAAATATGCTTGCAGCCCAGACCAGATAAGTGCTGCCAGCTATCAAAGATGTATCAACCAACCTGAATGTTTCACTGACTCAAGAAAGACAAGACCATGCATGACATCATCGAACTCCTGGACAAAAAACGCGCGCTCGCCCGTCTGGGCGGTGGGCAAAAGCGCATTGATGCGCAACACAGCAAAGGCAAGCTGACCGCGCGTGAGCGCATTGAAATGCTGCTCGACGAAGGCACCTTTGAAGAGTGGGACATGTTTGTCGAGCACCGGTGTATTGACTTCGGCATGGAAGGCAACAAGATCCCTGGTGATGGAGTGGTCACTGGCTACGGCATGATCAGTGGCCGTTTGGTGTTTGTTTTTAGCCAAGACTTCACCGTGTTCGGCGGTGCCCTGAGCGAGGCGCATGCCGAAAAAATCTGCAAGATCATGGACCAGGCGATGAAAGTCGGCGCACCCGTGATTGGCCTGAACGATTCGGGCGGTGCCCGCATCCAGGAGGGTGTGGCCTCGCTCGGCGGTTATGCCGACGTGTTCCAGCGCAATGTGATGGCCAGCGGTGTCATTCCGCAGATCAGCCTGATCATGGGCCCATGTGCTGGTGGCGCGGTTTATTCACCCGCCATGACCGACTTCATTTTCATGGTCAAGGATTCAAGCTACATGTTCGTGACAGGCCCAGAGGTGGTCAAGACCGTCACGCACGAGGATGTCACGGCAGAACAGCTCGGCGGTGCTGTCAGCCACTCGACCAAGAGCGGGGTAGCCGACCTGGCGTTTGAAAACGATGTGGAAGCCCTGCTGCTGCTGCGTCGCCTGTACAACTACCTGCCGCTGAACAACCGCGAAAAGGCCCCGGTGCGCAAGAGCGGCGACCCGGCCGACCGCCAGGAATTCAGCCTGGACACCCTGGTGCCAGACAACCCCAACAAGGCCTACGACATGAAGGAGTTGATCACCAAGACAGTCGATGACGGCGACTTCTTTGAGTTGCAACCGGAATATGCCAAAAATATCCTGATCGGTTTTGGCCGTATGGAAGGCCAGACAGTGGGCTTTGTCGCCAATCAGCCTTTGGTGCTGGCCGGTTGCCTGGATATCAAGAGTGCGGTCAAGGCGGCGCGTTTTGTGCGTTTTTGCGATGCCTTCAACATCCCGGTCATTACCTTTGTTGATGTGCCCGGTTTCATGCCCGGCACCGCGCAAGAATACGGCGGCATCATCAAGCATGGTGCCAAACTACTGTTTGCCTATGCCGAATGCACGGTGCCCAAGATCACGCTGATTACCCGTAAGGCCTACGGTGGTGCCTATGACGTGATGTCTTCCAAGCACCTGCGCGGCGATGTCAACTTTGCCTGGCCAAATGCCGAAATCGCGGTGATGGGTGCCAAGGGTGCGGTCGAAATCATCTTCCGCGAAGACAAGGGCGATCCCGAGAAGCTCGCCGCCCGCGAGGCCGAATACAAATCGCGTTTTGCCAACCCGTTTGTCGCGGGTGCGCGCGGCTTTATCGACGATGTGATTCAACCGCATGAAACCCGCAAGCGCATTTGTCGCAGTCTGGTGATGCTGCGCGAGAAGCAAATCGAAAACCCATGGCGCAAGCATTGCAACATCCCCCTTTGAGACTTGAGGAGCATCACAACATGTTTACAAAAATTCTGATCGCCAATCGGGGTGAAATCGCCTGCCGCGTCATCCTCACCGCCCGCAAGATGGGTATCAAAACCGTTGCTGTTTTTTCGGAAGCCGACCGTGATGCGCGTCACGTCACCTTGGCGGACGAATCCGTTTGTATTGGCCCCGCGCCCAGCCGAGAGAGCTATCTGGTGGCGGACAAGATCATTGCCGCCTGCAAACAAACCGGTGCCCAGGCGGTGCATCCGGGTTACGGCTTCTTGAGCGAGAACGCCGGCTTTGCCAAGCGCGTTGAAGAAGAAGGCATCATCTTCATCGGGCCCAAGCACTACTCCATCGGCAAGATGGGCGACAAGATCGAGTCCAAGAAGCTCGCTGGTGCGGCTGGTGTGAACTGTATTCCCGGTGTCAACGACGCGATTGAAACCCCCGAAAAAGCGGTCGATATTGCCAAGGGTATCGGTTATCCGGTGATGATCAAGGCCAGTGCCGGTGGTGGTGGCAAGGGCTTGCGGGTGGCGTTCAACGACAAGGAAGCCTTTGAGGGCTTTACCAGTTGCCGCAACGAGGCACGTAACAGCTTTGGCGATGACCGGGTGTTCATCGAGAAGTTTGTTGAAGAACCGCGCCACATTGAGATTCAGTTGATTGGCGATAGTCACGGCAACGTGCTTTATCTCAATGAGCGCGAATGCTCGATTCAACGCCGCCACCAGAAAGTCATTGAAGAGGCCCCGTCTCCGTTCATCAGCGATGCCACCCGCAAAGCCATGGGTGAGCAGGCGGTGGCCCTGGCCAAGGCCGTGAACTATGAAAGTGCCGGTACGGTGGAGTTTGTGGTGGGCAAGAACCAGGACTTTTACTTCTTGGAAATGAACACCCGTCTGCAAGTCGAGCACCCGGTCACCGAGTGCATCACCGGGCTGGATCTGGTGGAGTTGATGATCCGCGTAGCCGCTGGCGAAAAGCTGCCGCTGACCCAGGCTGATGTCAAGCGTGACGGCTGGGCGATGGAATGCCGGATCAACGCCGAGGATCCGTTCCGCAACTTTTTGCCATCCACTGGGCGCCTGGTGCGCTTTCAGCCTCCCAAAGAGTCCATGTTCGCCTCTGATGTGTCGCAATGGCAGGGCGTGCGGGTTGATACTGGCGTGCAGGATGGTGGCGAAATCCCGATGTATTACGACTCCATGATTGCCAAGCTGATCGTGCACGGCAAAGACCGGCTGGAGGCGATTGCCAAGATGCGTGAGGCACTTAACGGGTTTGTAATTCGCGGTGTTTCAAGCAACATCCCGTTTCAAGCGGCTTTGCTGGCGCACCCGAAGTTTGTCTCGGGTGACTTCAACACCGGCTTTATTGCCGAAAACTACGGCAAGGGCTTCCGTGCCGAAGATGTGCCGCACACAGACATCGAGTTTTTGGTGGCGCTGGCGGCCTTTGTCAATCGCCGTTATCTGCACCGTGCGACCTCCATCACCGGACAGTTGGAAGGACACGAGTTGCGTGTTGGCGCTGACTTTGTAGTGGTCACGATGGGACATGATGGCGACGGCGTGTCTTACCCGGTCCACATTGCCGAGTTCAATGACAAAGCGCGCGTCGGCGAAATTACCGTAGGCGGCAAGTGTTATGCCATTCAAAGTGAATCCAAGTTTGGCTGGGTTCGCATTGAAGGCACTTGCAATGGCAAGCATTTCACTGCCCAGGTTGAGCGCGGTACGCCCAAAAAGCCGCTAGCTATCCGTGTGATTCACAATGGTACGCAGCTTGATGTGATGGTGTTGCTGCAGCGCGCGGCCGATATGCTGGCCCTGATGCCGCACAAGCCGCCGCCGGACATGAGCCGCTATGTGCTCTCACCCATGCCGGGCTTGCTGGTCGAAGTGGCAGTGCAGCCGGGTCAAAAGGTGGTGGCCGGTGAGCGGGTGGCCGTGATCGAGGCCATGAAGATGGAAAACGTGCTGTTTGCAGCGACCGATGGCGTGGTGGCCAAGCTGCTCGCTGCCAAGGGTGAAAGTCTGGCAGTCGATCAGCCTATTGTTGAGTTTGTTTGAACCAAATTCGCCCCTGCGGGGGCGTCGATTGAACATAACCTGCAAAAAATCCGGGCTTTGGCCCTTGATGTAAAAATACTGGCTGTGGCTTTTTTAAACAACCAGAAACGAAAGTAATCACATGACCACTGTCAGCCGTCCCTTTAAAGTGCTGGGCATCCAGCAAATCGCCATTGGTGGCACCAGCAAAACACGCCTGCAAAAGCTCTGGGTCGATATGCTGGGCCTGGAAATCACCGGCACCTTCAGGAGCGAGCGCGAAAACGTCGATGAAGACATTTGTGCCATGGGAAAGGGCCCGTTCAAGGTCGAGGTTGATCTGATGCAGCCCGTAGACATCGAGAAAAAGCCTGCCGTGCACGCCACGCCCTTGAACCATGTGGGCATCTGGATCGATGATCTGCCCAAAGCCGTGGATTGGCTCTCCGCACAAGGTGTGCGTTTTGCGCCGGGTGGCATCCGCAAGGGTGCGGCCGGTTTTGACATCTGTTTTATGCACCCCAAGGGTAATGATGAATTTCCGATCTCGGGCGAGGGTGTGCTGATCGAGATGGTGCAGGCACCGCCCGAAGTGATCAAGGCGTTTTCGGCGCTGGCGGCGTAAGCCGCTGTTGTTTTGCCCGAGCCCTGGCCAGCGCCGCTTCAATCACGGCGCGCTTTTGGTCAAGTACCGCCGGGTCTTTGTGCTGTGAATGGTGCGAGAGGTCTGAAAGTTTTAGCAGTGCCTTAGTTTCAAGCCTTTTGTCGTTCTCAGCCTCGTCCCGCTTGCGCCTAAAGCTATTAAAAGCATAGCGATCGCGGGCCAGATCGGCTCTCGGTTGTGACCAGGCCGCCCAGCCGCTGGCAGAGCCCGAGGCATTTTCCACCAGGATGCAGTCTACCGGGCACACTGGCAGGCAAAGTTCACACCCGGTGCAGTAGCTTTCAATCACCGTGTGCATCAGTTTGTTGGTGCCCATGATGGCATCGACTGGGCACGCCTTGATGCACAGCGTGCAGCCAATGCACCAGGCCTCGTCGATATACACCATGCTGCGTGGGCCTTCCACGCCATGCTCGGGGTTCAGGGCTTTGGCGGGTCGGCCTGTTGCCGCTTCAATGCGGTTGATGCCTTCAACGCCACCCGGAGGGCACTGGTTGATGTCAGCCGCCCCGCTGGCCACCGCCTGGGCGTAGGCCGCACAGTCCGGGTAGCCACAGCGGGTGCATTGGGTTTGAGGTAACACCGCCAGAATGTTGGCGGCCAAATCGGTCATTGCCTGGCCGGCCTGGCGTTTCTGCGACCCGGCCTGGCTGCCGCCACGGCTGCTGAGGGAGTCTCGGCAGGCACCTTCTTCGCTGACGTTTTCTTCGCTGCTTTTGTTGGGGCTGTCGGCGCTGCCTGCGCCACGTCGACCGGCAAAACTGCAACTGGTGCTGGCGCTACAACTGCTGCTGCCAGAGCTGGCTGCATCGTGGCAGGTGTGGTGGCCACTAAGGCCGCTTTGGGTGTGGCGACGGGCGTGCGGATGGGTGCAGCAACAAGTGCCGGTACAGCCTGAAAGCGCAGGATAAATGCTTTGACAAACGGATACACCGTCTCGCGCCAGCGCCGGCCGGAAAAAATGCCGAAGTGTCCGGCGCCTTCAACCTCCAGGTGCTCATGCTTGGACTTGACCACGCCGCTGCAAATGGTGTGCACTGCCTTGGTTTGTCCTGAGCCGGAAATATCATCAAGCTCTCCTTCGACCGACAGCAGTGCCGTGGTAGTGATGTCTTGTGGGCGCACCCGCTCCATCTTGCCGTCGACACCGCGTACATCCCATGTGCCGTCAACCAGCTTGAAGTCCTGAAATACGGTCTGGATGGTTTGCAGGTAATAGTTGGCGTCCATGTCGAGCACTGCGTTGTACTCGTCGTAAAACTTGCGATGCGTCTCAGCGCTGGAGCGGTCGCCCTTGATCAGGTCCTGAAAATAATCATAATGGCTGCGCGCGTGGTTGCTGGGGTTCATGGCGACAAAGCCCGAATGTTGCAAAAACCCAGGATACACGCGCCGCCCGGCACCCGCAAAGCGCGAGGGCACGCGGTAAATCACATAACGCTCAAACCATTGTTGGTTTTTTTTCAAAACCAGGTTGTTGACCACCGTAGGTGACTTGCGCGCATCGATCGGGCCGCCCATCATCACCATGCTCAGCGGCGTCAATTCGCCCCGGCTGGCCATTAGCGAGACCGCAGCCAGCACCGGCACGGTGGGCTGGCAGACGCTCATGACATGGCAGTTGCCGTAATTTTTTTGCAGATGGCGGATGAACTCCTGCACGTAATTGACGTAGTCATCCAGGTGAAATTCACCTTCACTCACGGGCACCAGGCGCGCGTTGGTCCAGTCGGTGATGTAGACCTTGTGGTCTTTCAGCATGGTTTTGACGGTGTCGCGCAGCAGGGTGGCGTAGTGACCCGACAGCGGGGCCACGATCAGCACTGCGGGCTGGTCTTTGAGCTTGCCCAAGGTGTCGGCATCATCGCTGTAGCGCTTGAATCGGCGCAGTTCACAAAACGGCTTTTTGACCTCTACCCGTTCGTGAATGGCGACTTCAATGCCGTCCACATCGACGGTGCGCAGGCCAAACTCGGGCTTTTCGTAGTCTTTGCCCAGGCGGTGTATCAGATCATAGGCGGCCGAAATGCGCGGCGACAAGGGGTGTTTGCTCAGCAGGGATTGCGGATTGGCATACATTTTGGCCGCTGAAGCCGCCAGATCGGTGAAGGGCTCCATCAGTGAACGTTGTGTTTCGTACAGTGTGTAGAGCATAGAGTGACCCGGATAAATAAAAATGTTGCGATGCAATATAACAGGACTTGACACGCAAAGGTAGAGAGCCAGCCTTGTTGATCACCCGTCAAGCACATGGGTGTCGGCCGCACGGGCCAGTTGCCCGGCCAATTGGCTAAGTGCCTGGTAGGCGGCACCAGTCTGCGTATCCCATTGCGTCAGCGCCTGGGATTGGGCGGCCACCAATGCCAGGTCGCCGCGTGCCGCCGGGCCGGTCAATGCGGCTTGCGCGCCCAGCGCCACGATGTTGGTCACCGCGTTGTTCAGCAGGGTGCTACGAAGCTGTTTTATCAGGGCTGGCGGCATGCCACTGCGCTGCCACAGCCGCTCGGCAGTATCTTGCAGCACCGGCAAAAAGTTGGTGGCAAAGACGGCGCCAGCGTGGTAGAGCAGCTTGTCTTGTGCGGCCACTGCAAAACACTGTGCGCCAATTTGGGTAAATGCCGGCTTAAGTGTGCGAAGCGCTGGCGCATCACCCTCCAGGGCGCAAGGGGTGCCGGCAAACTGGGTCAATGCCAGTTTGGGTTGGGCAAAACTCAGTAGCGGGTGAGCGCTGGCCACCTGCCAGCCACGTTGCGCCAAAGGTGCCAAAACATCGGAGCCCAGCGCGCCGCTGCAATGAAACGCCAGGGCAGGGCGGTGCGACACAGATAGCTCTGCCAAACCCTGTGCGACCGATGCAATGTGCGCATCAGGCAATGCCAGCAGCCACACATCGGCCTGTGGCAAGGCGGCAAGACTCTGGCAGGCTTGTCCGGCACCGACAAACTGCACAGCCAGTTGTGCAGATGCTCTGGACCGCGCCAGCACACCCTGCACCTGAAACAGCCCAGCAGCCTGAAACAACGCCGTCCCAGTGTTTTACCGACTCGACCGGCACCTACCAGATTGAGGGTTGTCATAGCACGGTGTGATGTGTGACGGGGCTCTATGAAACAAAGGGTGTGTTCGACCGTGTGAGTACTTCAAAAAAAATAGCATCCAGTGCATATCTGGTATGGGCTAGTCCGGAATTTTTCATAAAAAACCAGTTAGATCACCTTGGCAATACAAGCGCAAACGTAGTCGATATTTTTGCTGTTGAGAGCCGCCACACACATGCGCCCGGTGTCGGTGCCATAAACGCCAAACTCGTCGCGCAGGCGCACCATCTGGTCTTTGGACAGGCCCGAGTAGCTGAACATGCCGATTTGCGTGGTGATAAAACTCATGTCATGCTTGACGCCTGCGGCCTTCAGGCCATCCACCAACTTCTGGCGCATGGCCTTGATGCGCACACGCATTTCGCCCAGTTCCTGCTCCCACAGGGCGCGCAGTTCAGGGTTGCCCAGCACACCCGTCACAATGGCGCCACCGTGGGTGGGCGGGTTGCTGTAGTTGGTGCGGATCACAATCTTGAGCTGGCTTAGCACCCGCGCGGCGTCGTCTTTGGTGGCGCACAACACGCTCAAAGCGCCCACGCGCTCGCCATACAGGCTAAAGCTCTTACTGAAAGAGGTAGATACAAAAAAGTCCAGTCCAGCCGCCACAAACTTGCCAATCACCGCGCCGTCTTCCGTGATGCCATAACCAAAGCCCTGGTAGGCCATGTCCAGGAACGGTGTCAGATTCTTGGCCTTGACCACGGCAATCACCTCGTCCCACTGGGCCGGGCTGATGTCGTAGCCCGTGGGGTTGTGGCAGCAGGCGTGCAACACCACCACGGTGCCAGCAGGGGCAGCGTTCAGGTCCGCCAGCATGCCGGCAAAGTCAATGCCACGGGTGGTGGCGTCGTAGTAGCGGTAACTTTCCACCACAAAGCCAGCGTTGGTAAACAGCGCACGGTGGTTTTCCCAGCTTGGGTCAGAAATCAGCACTTTGGCAGCAGGGTTCAGGCGTTTGAGGAAATCGGCACCGACTTTCAGGCTGCCGGTGCCACCCACACCCTGCACGGTGGCGATGCGGCCAGATTTGACGGGCTCGCTGTCAGCGCCAAACACCAAACCCTTGACCGCCACGTCATAAGCCGCAATGCCATCAATGGGCAAATAGCCGCGTGCGGTGGGCTTGTCCATCATGGTTTTTTCGAATGCCTGCACACATTGCAGCAGCGGCAGCTTCCCATTGTCGTCATAGTAGACGCCAACACCCAGGTTGACCTTGTTGGGGTTGGTGTCGGCGTTGTATTGCTCGTTCAAACCCATAATCGGGTCGCGTGGGGCCATTTCGACAGCGGAAAATAGTGACATGAAAGCGTCCAGTTGGAGTGAAAAAATCAAAAATTCGGGCCCGCTCGCTGCGCGCCAATCCCGGATTTTACCGATGCCGGGCAGCGTTTGATTGTTTTTGGCAAGGTTGTCGCACTGCATCTGCACCATGCTTGAAATATCATATAAGCTTGATTGATCTTGACTGCTAGCCCATCCCATGTCTGATTCAGCACCCTATTCCCCGCCCAAAATCTGGACCTGTAACAAAGCCAACGGTGGCCGCTTTGCAAGCATCAACCGGCCGGTTGCCGGCGCTACCCACGAGAAAGCACTACCACGCGGCAAGCACCCGCTGCAGTTGTACTCACTGGCGACGCCCAACGGTGTCAAGGTCAGCGTCATGCTCGAAGAATTGCTGGCGTTGGGCCACGCCGGGGCTGAGTACGATGCCTGGCTGATCCGCATCAATGACGGAGATCAGTTTGGCAGTGGTTTTGTGGGTGTCAACCCCAATTCAAAGATACCCGCGCTGTTGGACTGCAGTGGATCCGAGCCGGTCAGGGTGTTTGAGTCAGGCTCGATCCTGTTGTATCTGGCCGAGAAGTTTGGCGCGTTTTTGCCGGTAGAGCCCGCCCGGCGCGCCGAATGCCTGTCGTGGTTGTTCTGGCAGATGGGCAGCGCTCCTTACCTGGGGGGTGGTTTTGGCCATTTTTACGCTTATGCACCGACAAAGATCGAATATGCCATTGACCGTTTCGCCATGGAAGCCAAGCGACAGATGGATGTGCTTAACCGGCGGCTGGCAGAAAGCCCCTATATCGGTGGTGATGACTACACGATTGCCGATATGGCGATTTGGCCCTGGTACGGTGCGTTGGCCAAAGGGCAGCTGTACGAAGCGGGTGAATTTTTGCAGGTGGATGATTACACCCATCTAATCCGCTGGGCTGACCAGATTGCCAAGCGCGTCGCAGTGAAGCGCGGGCGCATGGTCAACCGGGTGATGGGGCCGCTGGCGTCCCAGCTCCATGAGCGCCACGACGCCACTGACTTTGACACCCGTACACAAGACAAACTGCAAACTCCCCCATGATCACACTTTACGATTGCGCCACCGCGCCCAGCCCACGCCGAGCGCGCATCGTGCTGGCCGAAAAAGGCATCAAGCACGAAACCGTGCAGATCGACCTGCGAGCTGGTGAACAACTCGGTGAGGCCTTTCGCAAGATCAACCCCCAGTGCACCGTGCCGGCGCTGCGTACCGAAGATGGCAAGGTGCTGACCGACAACGCAGCGATTGCCGCATACCTGGAGGCGCGTTATCCGCGCCCGCCCCTGATGGGCGTGACACCTATGGAAAAGGCTGAAATTGCCAGCTGGCATTGGCGTGTTGAATTTGAGGGATTTTTGGCGATTGCCGAGGCACTCCGCAACATTTCCCCGGCGATGGTCAACCGTGCCCTGCCTGGACCGGTCAACTATGCACAAATTCCTCAATTGGCAGAGCGTGGGCTGGCGAGATTGCAGCAGTTTTTGGTCGATCTCAACGACTGGCTCCAGGATCAGGATTTCATTGCGGCGCAGCAGTTCAGCATCGCCGACATTACCGCTGTGGTCGCCGTGGACTTTGCCCGCATTGTCAAGGTCAAGCCCGATGAGCGACACCCGCACCTGTTGCGCTGGCGCGCAGCGATGGCACAGCGCCCTTCAATGGTTTTGTAGCATGGGTCAGCCGCAGCAACTCAAACTTGAAGCCATTGAAGCGTTGATCAGCGCCCGCAATGTCGATGACCTGTCGATCCGCGAGATCATGGACGACATTCTGGACGACGAACAGATGGCGGCCTTTCTGCCAGACTCACTCTGCCAGATTGATCCCCGAACCGGCGACGTGATTGTCTACAACTCGTCGCGCGCCATCCGCCTGCACACCACCGCTTCCACACCACACCTTGTCAACCGCGACGATCAGTGCCCCATCTGTGCCGCCAAAAGCACCGGAGTGATCGATTTAAAAGCCTTGAGTGAAGGGTTTACCTTCATCAACAAGAATCTCTATCCAATCCTGCACCCGGTTGAGAATTTGCAAGACGATGCCAGGGGTGTGCCGCTGTATCCCGATCCTTATCACCATGGTCGCAGCTCCTACGGCATGCACCTGCTGCAGTGGACGTCGTCCATCCACGACCATGACTGGCACAACATGCCGCTGGCGGACTGCCTGATCTGCTTTGACCGGCTGGCAGCGCTGGAGCACAAGTTGCTGACCGACTCTGAGGGCTTCATGCCGGCGTCAGACCGGGTGCTGCAGAAACTGCCGCAACGTGCGCAAGTGGTGGACCTGCCGGGTGGTCCCAAGACCTTTGGCTATGTGTCGATCATCAAGAACTTTGGTCATGCAGCCGGGGCATCGCTGTCGCACGGTCATCAGCAAATCGGCTTCAGCAACATCATGCCGCAGCGCTATTTCAACAATTTCAGCTTCATGCAGCGCAACGGGCAGACATTTTCAGAGTACATGCTGCGCGAGAACCCGCAGCGGCTATTGGTGAAAGACTTTGGCCAAGCGGTGTTGCTGGTACCGTATTTCATGAAGCGGCCGTACAACATGCTGGTGCTGGTCAAAGACCATCACAAGCAATACATCCACCAGCTCACGCCCGATGAGCGCCGCGATCTGGTCCTGGCGATGGTGGCTGCCATTCAGGCCATCCTCACCATCATGCCGCAAATGGGCAAGACGCCCGCCTACAACATCAATATCAACAACGGCCCTGGTGCCGGCGTGTATCTGGAACTGCTGGCCAGCACCCAGTTGACTGGCGGGTTTGAGCACATCGGCCTGTGGGTTTGCCAGGCCAACCCCAACGAGGTCGCGGCCCAGCTGCGTCAGGTTGTCGAAGACAGCATCTGCTGATCCGCCCCCACAGGCGTCAATGAAAAGGTTCAAACCTTACACTTCGCGGCTGTTTCCCCACTTTCTATCCCATGAACGCCCTCGTTGACGTGTCTTTTTTTTCGCGTGCTGCCAAACCCCTGAACAGCTACCGCAAGTTCTGGGCGGCGCGTTTTGGCACGGCCCCATTTTTGCCGATGCGTCGCGCTGAAATGGATCAGTTGGGATGGGACAGTTGCGACATCGTGCTGGTGACCGGCGACGCCTATGTGGATCACCCGAGTTTTGGCATGGCGGTGATTGGCCGCATGCTCGAAGCGCAGGGATTTCGGGTCGGCGTCATCGCCCAGCCGGATTGGCAAAGCGCCGAGCCTTTCAAAGTGCTGGGCCGCCCCAACCTGTTTTGGGGTGTGACGGCCGGCAACATGGACAGCATGATCAACCGCTACACGGCCGACCGGAAAATTCGCACCGATGACGCCTACACGCCGGGTGATGTGGGTGGCAAGCGGCCCGACCGTGCCGCCATTGTTTACAGCCAGCGCTGCCGTGAGGCTTTCAAGGACGTGCCGATCATTCTGGGCGGCATCGAAGGCAGCCTGCGCCGTATTGCCCACTACGACTACTGGAGCGACAAGGTGCGCCGCAGCATTGTGGTGGATGCCAAATGCGATTTGCTGCTGTATGGCAACGCCGAGCGCGCGATTGTCGAGATTGCCCATCGGCTGGGCCGGCGTGAACCGGTGGCGTCGATCACCGACGTGCGCGGCACGGCCTTTGTGCGCCGCCCGGATGACGCGTCTGGCCAGGGCTGGTTTGAGATCAATTCGAGCAGCGTGGACGAGCCGGGCCGGGTCGAGGCCCACGTCAACCCCTACCAGACCACCAGCGAACAGGCGGCCGGGCAGGGGAGCAGTTGCGCCAAAGAAAACGGTGCGTCAAGCTCGGTGCTGGATACTACGAAATCAATAGCGACCAGCGCAGGTGATATAAGGGTTACAGGCCAAAAAGGCTTTCAAGAGCAAGCCCAAACCATTTCCGTCAATCAGACCCAACCCCTGACCTTTGTGCCCAACCCGGCATTGGCTTCACCCAGCGGCAAACTCGTGGTACCACCGCGTGACCGCAGTGTGATCCGCCTGCCGAGTTACGAGCAGGTCAAGACGGATGCGGTGCTGTACGCCCACGCCAGCCGTGTGTTGCATCTGGAAACCAACCCCGGCAACGCACGCGCGTTGGTGCAGGCGCATGGCGAGGGTGCCACGGCAAGAGACGTGTGGATGAACCCGCCGCCGATTCCCTTAACCACGGCTGAGATGGACCTGGTGTTTGGCTTGCCCTATGCCCGCGCACCCCACCCGAGTTACGCCGATGAGCATGGCAGCCACGACGGGGCCACCAAAATCCCGGCCTGGGAGATGATCCGCTTCAGTGTCAACATCATGCGCGGCTGTTTTGGCGGCTGCACCTTTTGCTCAATCACCGAGCACGAGGGCCGCATCATCCAGAGCCGCTCGGAAGACTCGGTCATCAAAGAAATCGAAGACATCCGCGACAAGGTCAAAGGTTTTACCGGCACTATCTCCGACCTGGGTGGCCCAACGGCCAACATGTACCGCCTGGGCTGCAAAAGCCCTGAGATTGAAGCGGCGTGCCGCAAGCCGAGCTGCGTTTTTCCCGGTATTTGCCAGAATCTGGGCACCGACCACCAGCCGCTGATCAACATTTACCGCCGTGGTCGCGCACTCAAAGGCATCAAAAAGATCCTGATTGGCTCGGGCGTGCGTTACGACCTTGCCGTGCAAAGCCCGGACTATGTCAAGGAACTGGTGCAGCACCATGTGGGGGGCTACCTCAAAATTGCCCCCGAGCACACCGAAGTCCGGCCCCCTGAACAAGATGATGAAGCCGGGCATGGGCAGTTACGACAAGTTCAAGGCCTTGTTTGACAAATTCACCGCCGAGGCGGGAAAAAAGCAGTTTCTGATCCCGTACTTCATCGCGGCCCACCCCGGCACCACCGACGAAGACATGATGAACCTGGCCATCTGGCTCAAAAAGAACGGATTCAGGGCCGACCAGGTGCAAACCTTTTACCCCAGCCCCATGGCCACCGCCACGGCCATGTACCACACAGGTCGCAACCCGCTGCGCAAGGTGCGCCGCGAGGTTGAGGGTGAGGAAGAAACCGTGGACGTGGTGCGCGGTGAAAAGCGCCGCCGTCTGCACAAGGCATTTTTGCGCTACCACGATGCCAACAACTGGCCGCTGCTGCGTGAAGCGCTCAAGGCCATGGGTCGCAGTGATTTGATTGGCAATGGCAAGCACCACCTGATTCCGACCTGGCAACCGCTGGCAGATGCCGGTTACCAGAGTGCCCGCAAAAGAACTCCACACCTCAGGTGCCCGGCCAAGTGCGCCGGCCAAGCTGCCAGCCTCAAGGGCCGGCTGCTGACCCAGCACACGGGTTTGCCACCGCGCAAGGCAGGTTAATTGCTCTTAAAAATAGAGCGTCTAACGCAGGCACAGCAAGGGCTGATCACTCATTGGATGCGCTGCCATTGGCGCTTAGCAACAGAATGTTGGCGCACAGCCCGCCACTGTTCGCGTTGCTCAAGTCAAATGAGCCACCCATGCGCGACACCGTTTGCTCCACGATGGCCAGGCCCAGTCCGGTGCTGTTGCTGGCGGTGCGTGCTGCTTCGCCCCGAAAGAAGGGCGTGGTCAGCTCTTTGATTTGCTCTGGCGGCACACCCAGGCCATGGTCGCGTATGCGCAGCAACACTTTTTTGTTCTGCTGGCGCGCTGAGATGTCGACCATGGCCACGCCACTTTCCACCGATTTGCCATAACGGGCGGCGTTTTCCAGCAGATTGCCAATCACACGCTGCAGTTCCACCTCATCCGCCTGCACCCGCAGGCCGTCTTGCAGCGCCACCCGAAACTGGATGTCGCTGCGCTTGCGCAGCTTGGCCACCGCGCTTTCAACCGCATCATTGAGTGACACCGCCGCCAGCGGGCTCTGGCTGGGGCGGGCATAGTCCAGAAACTTGCCGATGATGGCGTCAAGCTGAACGATGTCGCTGACCATGTTCTCGCGCGCTTCCAGGTTGTCCACGCTGAGCTCGGCTTCCAGACGTAGGCGCGCCAGCGGCGTGCGCAGGTCGTGCGAGATGCCGGCCAGCATCACAGCCCGGTCTTGTTCAATCTTGGCCAGCTTTTGTGTCATGCGGTTAAAGCCAACATTCACAGCGCGGATTTCATGCGTGCTGACAGTTTCATCAAGCACGCTGGCTTCAAAGTCGCCGGTACGCACGCGCTTGGCGGCAAAAGCCAGGTTTTTCAGGGGCTGGTTGATCAGCCCGGCAATCCAGGCCGCCCCATCCAGTGACAGAAAACCCGCTGTCAGTAACCAGATCAGCCAGGTGCTGCCAGCGGGCTGATCAAAACGCGAGCGGTCGGCCTTGAGCCAGTAGCCGTCTTTGTCGATGGTGAATCCGACCCATAGCCCGTCCACCCCGTTGACACTTTTGGCCACCAATGAGCCCTGGCCCAAGCCTGGACCTGATCTCTTGGGTGATGTGTTGGTTGATGTCGTCCTCATCGTTGGGTTCGGTCACATCTTTCGGCTCGCGCGGCAGGATGATGACATGTTCCTGATCCTTCATGGTCTTGAACAGTGATACCCGGTCAATGGCATCGGTGTGCATCACGGCGGCGCGGCTCAGGTTGACCACCGAGGCAATCTGGCGCGCCGTTTGCAGGGCACGGGGTTCGGTTTCCATTTCGTGCAATGTTTCGGTCCAGGCCAGCACGCAGCCCACCAGCAACAAGGCCTGCAAAAAAGGTGCGCCAGAACAGGCTCACGCCGGCCCGGCGTTTGGCGGTGTTCCTGCAGGTCGGCAAACGGCAACCCGGGTTCGGTGTTGTCATTCATTGCCATCGGGCACAAACACGTAACCAATGCCCCAGACGGTCTGGATATAACGCGGCGCCGTGGCATCGGTTTCGATCAGCTTGCGCAGGCGCGATACCTGCACGTCCAGGCTGCGGTCAAACGGCTCAAACCGCGCCCGCGTGCCAGTTGCGCCAGCTTTTCGCGCGACAGCGGCTGTCCCAGGGTGGCGCACCAGGGCCTTGAGCATGGCAAATTCGCCGGTGGTCAGCGTCAGTTCCTCATCACCCCGGCGCAGAATGCGCGCGCCCATGTCAAAACTGAATGGGCCAAAGCTCGCACTTCCTTGTCCGCTCGATGGGGAGCCGGGTGCCTCGGTGGCGGGGCGCCGGCGCAGCACGGCGTTGATGCGTGCCAGCAGCTCGCGCGGGTTAAACGGCTTGCCCAGGTAGTCATCAGCACCCACTTCCAATCCGACAATGCGGTCAATGTCCTCGCCCTTGGCGGTCAGCATGATCACCGGTGTTTGGTCTTTGGCCTGCGCAGGCGCCGGCACACGGTCAGGCCATCGTCGCCTGGCATCATCAGGTCAAGCACAATCAGGTCGACCGACTCACGCAGCAGCAGCCGGGTCATGGCCTTGCCGTCTTCCGCCAGCACCACATCAAAGCCCTGCTGCGCCAGGTAACGCCGCAACAGGTCGCGGATGCAGGCGTCGTCATCAACGATCAGAATTTTGTCAACACGTTCGGAAATTGCGGCCATACTACATTGATGAAATTTGTAACAAAAGCTATTTTGCTTGGACTGGTCGGGTTGGACGGCTTTTTCAGGTTTTTGACAAGCTGTTACAAATTTCTTTTGCGTTGATAAATCGCCGTCCAATGTTTTCGGACATCGACCAGCGGTCGCCAGGCGTTTTGCCAGGGGGCCTGGCTTGCCGGCGGCAGGAAGGCTTTGAGGTACGCTGCTTTTTAATAGCCCACGCTCTGCCCGGGTGCGATAGGAGCGGTTTTACTGGTATTTTTTCAATCGGAATGAGAGCTTACCTTGGTTGATTTTTCTCCTTTTTCGACGGTCAAGCGCATGGTTGGCTCCATACCGGCGGCCCCGGCAGAGCCCACCATGCTGGGGCGCTTTCAACTCAGGCGATTGTTGGGGCAGGGCGCGCAGGCCAAGGTCTGGCTGGCGTTTGACCCCAGGCTGGAACGTGAAGTGGCGATCAAAATCATGCTGACGGTGCAAGAGGCCAACGCCTCGGCTGTCAGCCAGTGGCTGCAAGAGGCCCGCAGCGTCAGCCGCCTGACCCATCCCAATATCGTGCCGGTGTTTGAGGCCGATGTGCAGGACCAGCAGCCCTACCTGGTGTTTGAATATGTGCCAGGACAAACCTTGTCGCAACAACTTGCCGGGCAAGGTGCCATGGCCCCGGCCCAGGCTGTTGCGTTGATGCAGGATGTGCTGGGCGCGCTGGTGGCGGCCCCATGGCGCTGGCGTGGTGCACCGCGACCTGAAGCCCTCCAATGTGTTGATCGACGACAATGGCCAGGCCCGAGTGATGGACTTTGGCATTGCCGCGCGCTTTAAAGGGGCGCAGGGTGGGCACCAGGTCGATGTGGCGGGCAGCCCGGCCTATATGGCCCCCGAGGCCGTGCGCGGCGAAGCGGTATCACCACAAATGGACATTTACGGCGTAGGTTTGATGCTGGCAGAGCTGCTGCGTGGCAAGGCGCTGCGCGGCGGCACTGACCTTAACACCGCTTTGCAAAAAGCGGCCAGCGAGCCGCTGCAACTGCCCGCTGACCTGCAGGAGCGGCTCGATGACGCGATGCGCGCCATTTGCTGCGGGCCACCGCCTTTGACCCCAGCAGCGCTACCCCAGCGCCCAGATGTTTCTGGATGCCCTGAGCGATTGGGGCGGCGGCAAACAAGAAGATGCCGGTGACCAGCGGTGCAAAAACAGCACGCTTGAGTTTTTGCTGCGCCGCATGCGCAACAAAAGTGATTTTCCGGCCCTGTCAGAGTCGATCGGTCGCATTCAAAGCATGGCCTCGTCCGACAAGGAAAGCATCAGCAGTGTGACCAACGAAATTCTGAAAGACGTGGCGCTGACCAACAAGCTGCTGCGTTTTGTCAACAGTGCGCACTATGCCCGTGGCAGCAGTATCGGCACGGTGTCACGCGCGGTCAGCCTGGTTGGTTTTAATGGTATTCGCAACATGGCCCTGAGCCTGGTGCTGCTGGAGCACATGCAGGACAAAAACAACGCCCATTTGCTCAAGGAAGAGTTTTTGCGTGCCCTGATGGCTGGCAGCATTGCCTCGGAGCTGGGCATGAGCACCAGCGAGGGTGAAGAGGCTTTTATTGGTGCGCTTTTTCAAAATCTGGGCCGCATGCTGTCGCAGTTCTACTTTCCCGAGGAGGCTGCCAGCATCCGCAGCCTGGTCACTTCCCCGCGCGATCCTGTGCCGGAAGAGGCCGCGTCCATCCGGGTGCTGGGTATGAGTTTTGAAGCGCTGGGTTTGGGGGTTTCCAAGGCCTGGGGCTTGCCAGAAAGTATTCAGCGCTGCATGCGGCGCCCCGCTGGTGAACCGCCAAAACCGTGTGCCGGTGGACGCGATCGACCGCTTGCGCTGGAGTTCGCGTGCGGCCAACGAAATGGCCAACGCCATGTCTGCGCCGACGAGGCCAGGGTGGACAATCGACTGGGGCAGATTGCCAGAAGTTTCAGCAAATCGCTGGGCCAAGTCCAGCGCGCAGGTTCAGGCCGCTACCGCCTCCGCGCGCAAGAAGCTGGTCGAGCTGGCGCATGCCATGGACTTGACGGTGCCCGAACTGACTCACTGGCGGCTTATCTGCTCATGGGCAGCGCCGACGCTCACCAGGCTGCATGTTGAGCGCGAGCGAAAAGACCAGGACGCTGGCCCTACCGACGCAAGCCACAGGTCATCGCGCCAAAAGCCGCCACTGCTGGGCCGGTCAATTCCGATCAGGTGTCCCAAACGCTGGCCGCTGGGTCCAGGACATCACCAACGCCATGGTTGAAGACTTCAAGCTCAGCGATGTGCTGCGCATGATTCTTGAGGCGATGTTTCGGGCGCTAGACTTTCACCGCATTATTTTTTGCATGCGCGACCCCAAGATTGACACGCTGACCGGCCGCTTTGGGCTGGGGCTGGCGTGGAAGGGGTGGTCAAGTCATTTTGCGTGCCGACGAACGCGCCCGGTGTGCCCGACCTGTTTGCCACCTCTTCAACAAGGGTGCCGACACCTGATCAGCGACGCCAGCGACCAGCGCATTGCCGAGCGCCTGCCGGCCTGGTACCAAAAATCCTACAACGCGCCGACCTTTTTGATTTTGCCCTTGTTGCTCAAGGGGCGACCCTTTGGCCTGATCTACGCCGACAAAATGGAGCTTGGTGGGCTGAAGGTGGACGACAAAGAGCTGGCCCTGCTGCGCACCCTGCGCAACCAGGCGGTGATGGCGTTTCGGCAATCGACTTGATGTTGCAACGCTTTTGGCATCTAGCCCATATGGGTACTGCGGCAATCACTATTGAATCAGGAGCAACTATGGCCTTGCTGCCGATCCTTTTGACGTCTGCCCATGCTGCGCAGTACCGTGCACTGATGCTGCAAGCCTATGCCGATTGCCCGGACGCGTTCACCTCCGGTGTGGCTGATCGCATAGGGTTGGCGCTTGGCTGGTGGGAACAACGCCTGAGTGGCGCACCGGACGCCAATGAACGGGTCTGGGGTGTTGCTGCGGGTGACGCATTGGCCGGCGTCGTGGGCTTGTCGTTTGACAGCGCGAAAAGGTCAGGCACAAGCCCACTTGTTTGGCATGTTTGTGACCCCCGAATTTCGCCAGCGCGGGCTCGGTGGCGAACTGCTGGTGGCGACCCTGCAGCATGCGCGCACCAAGCCCAAGTGCAGATCGTTCAGCGACGGTGACCCAGGAAACCGAACGGCGGGGGCGCTGTATGAGCGCCATGGTTTTGTCGAATTTGGCCTGGAACCATTTGCCGTGGCGGTGGCTGGCGGGTTTGTCAAGTCGCACATGTGGTGCAGACTTGGCTGGTCGGCAGGTTGAAGGGCTAGCAATTGGTTGGGTCGGCCAGTATCGATGTAAACCGGTTTGTAACTCAATCAATTATTACAATATCGTGTTACAAATTTGATGTGCAATCATGAACCCCACCACTCTTCTTTTCGTGCTCCGGCTGATTTTGCGCAGCAGACCAGGCCTGGCCCAAGCGCTGAGCATGTCTGCGTCCGATTACGTGCGCGAAGCTGTGCGCGAGAAGAACGAACGTGCAATGAAAGATCGCATGATTTTTTTTATCTCGGCAGTTGTCCGCGCAGCATCTCGGCGACAACCTGGCCATGGATGGCAGCGTTGGAGACGGCCTGATCAACAAGCGCGGCCAAGTCTGGGAGGTTGACTTTGGAGCCCCAAGCCCCACAAAGAAGAGCCCGGCAACCCGGGGCTTCCGGCGCTGGTGATTCAGACGAACATCCTGAACCAGGCGGGCCACGCCACCACGATCGTCATCCCTGGCACCAACCAGGTGTACCGTGACGCGCAAGGCGATGGCTACCCGTTGCGGGTATCGGTGGGCAAGCTGGGCGACATGACCCAAGAAACGGATTTGCTGGTTGACCAGATTCGCACCATCTCCAACCAGCGCTTGCTGGGCGACAAGCCACTGGCAGCGCTGTCTCGCAGCCATATGAAACGTGGAAGATGCACTCAGGCTGCTGACGGGTGACTAGCCGCGCCATTCGACATGCCAGATTCAGTGTGCGCCGTCACTGTGCAGTCCAGCCGCCATCCATGTTCCAGGCCCGCCGCGCACATTGTTGCCGGCTGGCGAACAGAAAAACACCGCAAGCGCACCTAGCTCTTCGGCCGTGGTGAACTGCATCGACGGCTCTTTTTCACCCAACAAAGTTTGTCGCCTGCCTCATTGCTGATGCCCAGCGCTGCGGCCTGGCATCAACCTGTTTTTTGTACCAGCGGTGTCGGCACCCAGCCCGGGCAAATGGCGTTGCAGGTGATGCCGGTGGTGGCGTTTTCCCGGCGCGGTGACCTTGGTCAGACCCACCACGCCGTGTTTGGCCGCCACATAAGCCGCCTTTTCTGCAGACGCCACCAGTCCGTGAATGGAGGCCACATTGATGATGCGGCCCCAGCCAGCCTCCTGCATGGGCGGCAAGGCCAGGCGTGTGGCATGAAAGGCGCTGCTCAGGTTGATGGCGATGATGGCGTCCCAGCGCTCGGGGGCAAAGTTTTCAATACGCGCCACATGCTGGATGCCTGCATTGTTGACCAGAATGTCAACCCGGCCAAAGCGGCCTCGCGGCGTAACTCATCATGTCGGCAATGTCGGCCGGTTGGCTCATGTCGGCACCATGGTAGTCCACCGCCACACCCAGCGCCGCTACCTCAGCGCGGGGCCGTCCACGTCACCAAAACCATTGAGTACGATGTTGGCACGCTTGGGCTGCAGGGCTTTGGCAATGCCCCAGCCCGATACCGCTGGTGGATCCGGTCATGAGTGCTGTTTTCCCTTTAGCATGGGGCTTCTCCAGAAAATATTAGTGGTTGACGGGGTTTTGCGCCCGGGCGGCGTGCGACTTTGAATTAGGATGACGCCATTATCCAATCCTAATCTCCCATGTCTGATCCCACCTTGCAGTTTGTGACCTGTCCTGATGCCCACGGAGGCCACCGCATGGCCTATTGGCAGTGGGGCAAGCCCGACAGCCCCCACGTCGTGCTATGTCTGCACGGTCTGACGCGCCAGGGGCGGGACTTTGACGCCATTGCCCAGGCCCTGTGTGCCGCTGCCAGCGGCGAAGTGCGGGTGGTGTGCCCGGATGTGGTCGGGCGCGGTCGCAGCGACTGGCTGAAAGACCCGCAGGGCTACCAGATTGGGTTTTATGCCGCGGACATGCTGGTGTTGATGAACCAGTTGCAAGCCAGCACGGTGGACTGGGTTGGCACCAGCATGGGTGGACTGATAGGCATGGTGGTGGCCAGCCAGCCCGAGTTGCCGGCTTGTGCCCGCATTCGCCGGCTTGGTGCTCAATGACGTCGGCCCGGTGCTGGCCTGGCAGGCCCTGCAGCGCGTTATTGGCTGTACCTACGGAGAAAACTGGCGGTTTTTGAATCCGAGCAGCGCGTCGCCGAAGTACTGTGGCAGGTTTCCAGCACCCTGGCCCGCACACACGCCACAGCAGTGGCTGGCGCTGACCCGCCCCATGCTCAAACCCCTGGCAGACGGCAGCGGTCGACTGACGCTGCATTACGATCCCAGCATTGCCAAACCGTTTGAGTCGATCACAGAAGCCTCGTCCAGCGAGGGTGAGGCATTGCTGTGGCAAGCCTATGATCAGATCGCGCAAACCCTGCTGTTGCGTGGCGCAGATTCCGATTTCCTGACCAGCGCCACCGCGCTGGCCTCTGACTTACCGCGGGGCCCGCGCGCGTTTGCTTGAATTCGTTGGGGTCGGCCACGCGCCCACCTTGATCGCTCCAGACCAGCAGCAGGCCGTGGTGTCGTTCTTGCTTGATTGAGGTCGGGTTGAGCGCCAATGAAAAGTCTCCCCGTTCAACCCGGCGCGACTGAGCGGGCCAATGTGGTGTTGTTGCGCCCGGCCCCAGATTTGCCCGGACAAACCGATGCCTTGGCGCGCGCCCGTGCTTTTGCCGAGCCGTTGCTGGCGAGTGAACTGCTGGATACGGGCGAGGGCATTTGGCCATGCCGATGCGATGGCCTGCATTCTTGCCGGCATTGGCGGCTCGGCGGCGATGCGGGCGGCGAGTTATCTGGTGTATGCCTGTGACCATCTGAACAAGCCGCACGATGTGATTGCCAAGGCGTTTGGCGACAATTTTGCCGAGCTGGCAGTTGAAACGGGCCAAACCTGGTGCGGGTGCAACGACAGGCTCGCCTGGCCCAGCTGGCACGTACCCCGGTTTGCTGGACTCTGCTGCGGCCCGGCAAGCCGCTGCCGTGCAAACCGAAAATGTGCGCAAGATGCTGCTGGCCTTCAGCCGCGACCTGCGGGTGATCATGCTGCGCCTGGCCTCGCGCCTGCAAACCCTGCGTTTTTTGCCGCCACCAAGCTGCCGGTGCCAGACGGTCTAGCCTCTGAGGCGCTGCAGGTGCTCTTTGCGCGCGCTGGCGAACCGGCTGGGTATCTGGGAAATCAAGTGGGAAATGGAAGACCTGGCATTTCGTTTTCTGGAGCCGCCACCTACAAGCAGGTGGCGCGCTTGCTGGACGAAAGCGGGTTGAGCGGGAAGCCAATGTCGAGCGCCTGCGCAGCCAGCTTGAAGCCGAGCTGAATGCCCAGGCATGACGGCCCGGGTCAGGCGGCCCAAGCACATCTACAGCATTGTCAAAAAATGCGCGGCAAGTCGCTGGTGTTTGACAAGGTGTATGACGTGCGCGCCCCTGCGCGTGGTGGTGCCAGCATACCTGGATGCTACGCAGCCCTGGGCTGGGTGCATGACCGCTTGTCGCGATTGCCGAAGAGTTTGACGATTACATTGCCAAGCCCAAAGGCAATGGTTACCAGTCGCTGCACCGTGGTGCGCGACGCCAGCGGCCAGCCCACCGAGATCCAGATTCGCACCCAGGTCTGCACGACCATGCCGAAAGTGGCGTGGCGGACATTGGGCTTACAAAGAAGCGGGTGCCAAAGGCTACGCCGGTGTCTCGGCCAGCGGTGCCTACGACGCCAAGATTGCCGTGCTGCGCCAGTTGTTGGCCTGGGAGCGCGATCTGTCAGGCGCGCAGCCACAGGCGCAGTCGCTGCTGGAAGACCGCATTTATGTGCTGACGCCGGACGCCGCCATTGTGGAGCTGCCGCAAGGGGCCACGGCGGTCGATTTTGCCTACACCGTGCACACCAGCCTGGGGCACCGCTGCCGGGGTGCGCGGGTGGACGGGGCCATGGTGCCGCTGCACACACCGCTAAAATGGCCAGACGGTCGAGTGACCACCGCCAGGAAGGCGGCCCGTCCGCGCGACTGGCTTAACCCTGAGCTGGGCTACCTGGTCAGCCACCGGGCCAGAACCAAGGTACGCGCCTGGTTCAACGCGCAGGCCATGTCCGAGACCATTGCCAAAGGCCGAGAGGCGGTCGAGCGATTGTTGCAGCGCGAGGGCAAAACCGCCGTCAAGCTCGATGACCTGGCGACACAGCTGGGTTTTAGCAACGCCGATGCATTGTTTGAAGATGTCGGCAAAGAAGAATTTTCACTGCGCAGTATCGAGCAGCTGCTGCGCCCACCCGAGGCACCGCAGTTTGATGCGCAGGCCCCACTGCTGCGAAAACCCCGCACAGGTGACAACCCCCAGCAAGGGAGGTTTGCTGGTGGTCGGGGTCGATTCGCTCATGACGCAAATGGCCAATGGTGCAACCAGCGCTCGCCCGATGCCATTTGTGGCTTTGTCATGCAGCAACAGGGGGCAGGTGCACCGCACCGATTGCTCCAATTTGCGTGAAATGGTGGCCAAAAATGGCGAACGGCTGATTGATGTGGAGTGGGGCGTGGGGCAGGCTGCGTCAGGCTCGGTCTATCCGGTCGATGTGGCGGTGCAGGCGCAAGACCGGCAGGGACTGTTGCGTGACATTTCTGAGGTGTTTACCAAAGAAAAAATGAACGTGACCGGTGTGCAAACCCAGTCCATCAAGAACGTCGCCTGGATGACCTTCACCGTGGAAGTGTCAGACTCTGGCCGTCTGCACAGTGCTGGGCCTGGTGGCAGACTTGCCGGGGGTGCGCTGGGCCCGCAGAAAATAAGTAAAAATTTGGCTTCAGCCCGCACTGTATAGCGCTGGTAGCTATTTATTCAGAAGCATTTTGACGCAACACTTGGCCCCCGCCCATGAACCATACCTTTTTGTGGCACGACTACGAAACCTTTAGTACCAACACCCGCAGTGCACGCCCGGCGCAGTTTGCCGCGCTGCGCACCGATGCCGACCCGAACCTGGTGGGTGATCCGCTGATGCTGTACGCCAGCCCGCCCGCGACTTTCTTCCCGACCCCGAGGCCTGCCTGATCACCGGCATCACGCCGCAGCAATGCCTTGAAAAAGGGCTGCCCGAGTACCAGTTTGCCGCACAGATTGAGCAGGTGCTGGGCCACCCAGGCACAGTGGGGTGGGCTGCAACACAATCCGGTTTGACGATGAAATCACCCGCTTCATGTTCTGGCGCAACCTGATCGACCCCTATGCGCGCGAGTGGCAGAACCAGTGCGGCCGCTGGGACCTGCTCGACGTGGTGCGCACCGCCTATGCCCTGCGGCCCGAGGGCCTGCAGTGGCCGCTGAATGCGCAGGACAAACCCAGCTTCAAGCTCACCGATCTGAGCGCTGCAAATGGCCTGGCGCACGAGTCCGCCCACGACGCCTTGAGCGATGTGCACGCCACCGTGGCCTTGGCCCGACTCATCAAAACCGCCCAGCCCAGGCTGTTTGACTTTTGTTTTGGGCTGCACAAAAAGACCGCGTTTTGGCCGAGCTGGGCTTGCAAACCACACTAAACCATGCGCGCCCGTTCTGGCATGTGTCGGGCATGTTTTCGCCTGAGCGCGGTTGTCTGGCGCTGATGTGGCCGCTGGCCATGCACCCTGGCAACAAAAACGAGCTGCTGGCGTGGGATCTGGCGTTTGACCCGGCAGAGCTGACGGGTCTGAATGGCAGCCAGATCCAGCAGCGGCTGTTCACCAAAACCGCCGATTTGCCAGTGGGCCTGCAGCGCCTGCCCATCAAGTCGGTGCATCTGAACAAGTCGCCGATGGTGATGAGCAACTTGAAAGTGCTCAGCGCCCCGATGGCCGAGCGTTGGGGTATCGACGTGCCCACGCAGCTAAAACATGCCGAAACGGCCCGCGGCTTGCCCGATTACGAGCGCCATCTGGGCCGAGGTGTTTCGCCGCGACAGCGCCGGCCCCATTGATGTGGATGAAGATTTGTACGGTGGTTTTGTCGGCAATGCGGATCGTTCGCGGCGCCTGAATGAGCTGCGCCATAACACGCCAGAGCAGTTGTCACGCGCCCGCCCAGCCTTTGAAGACGCGCGCCTGCCAGAACTTTTGTGGCGCTACCGTCCCCAACTTCCCCGCCAGTTTGAGCCCGGATGAAGCCAGCCGCTGGAGGCGCACCGCAGCACGTTTGTTGTCTGGCCAAGGCGGTGCACTGACCTTACCAGCCCTGTTTGACACCATGGACACCCCTGGCCGAAACTGCCGACCGGCGCGGCGAAACCCATATTGGGCGCGCTCTACGGCTACGCCGAGATGATTGCGCCAGTTTGAGGCTCCGACGCGTCGGCCCGATCACAACTTATTCCGGAGGGGCACGTCATGGAAACAGCGACAACGGCCAAGTGGCCGGGTGAGTGCCGCTGGGCCTGGGCTGCATGAACCTGAGCCGGGGCTACGGCGCGCGCCAATCTCGGCTGACCAGGGCAGGCGCGTTCTGCTGGAAGCCTTGGAAAATGGCGTGACTTTTGTTTTGACACGGCGGCCTTTATGGCTTTGGTGACAATGAGACCTTGATGGGCCAGGTGTTGCGCAAACACCGGCAACAGTTCACCCTGGCCCGCTCAAGTGCGGGCTGCTGGGTAACGACAAAAACAATGACAGCAAACTGGTGCGGGTGATTGACGGCGCCCAAGACAGCTGCGCCGAACTGCGAAGACGGAATGCGCCGCCTGCAAACCGACGAGATTGACCTGTACTACATCCACCGGCTCGACAAGAACGTACCCATTGAGACAGCGTAGGTGCCTTGAGTGACTACGGCGAAAAAAGGTATATCAACTTGCCATTGGCCTGTCTGAAATGTCAGCGGAAACACGCCGCCGCGCCCATGCGGTGCACCCCATCACCGCCATGCAGACAGAATACTCGCTATGGACCCGCAACCCCGAATCGTAATGCTGCAGGCCTGCCGCGACCTGGGGGTGAGCTTTGGCATTCAGCCCGGTGGCGTGGCTTTGCCCAGTCGGCCCCTTGGCTGCTGCGCCTTAGGTGCCACTGACTTTCGCCCGGACCATTACCGCGCTTTGACGCTTTCGATAACTGGTCGCGCAATACCCAGCTGTTGCACCCGGCCTACCAGGACCACTGTGCCTCAGATGCAGGTTGCACCCCATGGCGCAACTGGCGCTGGCCCGGTTGCTGCACCAGGGTGCGACATCCATTCCGGTTTCGGGCACCGCCCGTGTGGACCATCTGGCCGATTCACCTGGGCGCGGTTGATGTGAGTTTGAGCCCGGCACTGCTGGTCGGGCTGAATGCGCTTGATCACGCAGCGCCGTGGTGGGCGGTCGGTACAACCGCAAGCCAACTGGACGCCGATACCGAAAAGTTTCCGTCTAGCGAAAATAACTAAAATAATAGCGCCTAGTGCATGGTCCGTAAGGGCTGGAGCCGTATTTGTTTATAAATCTAAGCGGTCCAAGCCGCGATACAGCATATAGGCCGCCAAAGCGTACAAGATGAGGCGAAGACGCGTTTGAGCTTTTTCACCGGCAACCGGTGCGCCGCATGACCCAAGGGTGCATTCAGCACGCTACAACAACGTCACTGGCAAAGCCGGCGGCCAGATATAGCCTGGCGAATGAGCTGTAAGCTTGCCAACCGCCAGACACTGTAGGCATAACCCAGGGCGTTGGCCGGCGCAGTCGGGAAACCCAGGCGCTGCCGGGGTGGCCCACCGCATTGTGAATGGCCACGTTGCGCAGACCATGAAGGGCGCACGCTGATAATCCGCCACCAGCGCCCCCAGCCCGGACAAAAAGCCAATCAGCGTTGCGGTTCCAGCATGCCCTGAAAACTTAGCAAGGCCTGGCTGGGGGCAGGTTTTCTCACCGGAAACATCTGCGTCGCTGAAAAGCTCACAAAGCCGGCAAACAGCAGCGCCAGCGAGGAGACCCTTAGTGAGTCTGGCAAACACGCCCCGGGCTGGCCAGCACCGCGCCCAACACAATGCCGGTGCCAGGCTTTTGACAATGTCCCAGCGCACGGCACCGCGCGCGCGCGCACGCTCGAAATGGAGTGAACACGATGGTTGTCACCGAGGGTAGCACAGGCCATCTTGATGGCCAGCTCAAACGATACGGTGACTCAGGATGGCCGTGGCCTGGACAACACATCAACCATGCCACCAAACCAATGTAGGCCAGGCAGGAAACCTGCGACCGATCGGAACAAAACTGGCTTCAAAGACTCAGAAGTGATTTGCAAAGTGGCAAAGATGGGCTAACAGAAAACCGGGATTCGTTGCTTTTCTAACAACTAAATTTTCTCACTACTGTCCGGTTAAATCAGAGCCCATCGTCCGCAAATCCAATGCCAATGCGGGTTTGTGCAGGTTTTTGGGTGTCCACGATTTGAATTTCAGAAAAAGTGGATTCATAAAAACCAAGGGTTTTCCCTGATTTCATTGTTTTTCGTCGGGTGCTAAGCCCGGAATGATCCATGTTTTTGCGATGCTCGTAGGTTTGTACTACCTGGGCCACCGCATGAACACCGGCAAGACGCTTTTTGCACAAGTCATGGAGCACGTGCCATGGAAAACTTTTGGTCGCATCATTGAACGCCACAACGGCGATGCTGGCGTTCGCACGCTCAGTTGTGCCGATGTGTTTCGCGTTATGGCGTTTGCGCAACTGACCTGGCGCGAATCGCTGCGCGACATTGAAGTGTGCCTCACTTCCAATCAAGCCAAGCTCTTTCACATGGGCCTGAAGAACGTGCCCGCTCGCTCGACTTTGGCTGATGCATTGAATCTGCGGGACTGGCGCATTTATCACGCGCTGGCCATGCGCTTGATTGCCAAGGCCAGGGAGCTTTACGTCAAAGAGCCCATGAGCGTTGATCTCGATGCCACCGTCTACGCGCTGGACTCCACCACCATCGACTTGTGTTTGAGTCTGTTCGATTTTGGGCACCATTTCGTTCGACCAAGGCGGCTGTGAAGATGCACACGTTGCTCGATTTGAGAGGGGCAATCCCCGCGTTCATCCATGTCAGCGACGGCAAACTCGGCGATGTCAATGTGCTCGACATCTTGCCTATCGAGGCGGGCGCCTTCTACATCATGGACCGGGGCTATCTGGATTTTGCTCGTCTGTTCAAACTCCATCAAAGCGGCGCGTTCTTCGTTACCCGCGCCAAGCGCGGCATGAACGCCCGCCGTGTGTACTCCAGTGCAACAGACAGAGCAACCGGCGTGATCTGCGATCAGCGCATCGCTCTCAATGGCTTTTACGTCAGACGCGACTACCCCGAACATTTGCGCCGGGTGAAATTCAAAGACCCGGAGTCGGGCAAGACGCTGGTGTTTTTGACCAACAACATGACGTTGCCGCCTTTGACCATTGCTGCGTTGTACAAAAGCCGTTGGCAGGTCGAATTGTTCTTCAAGTGGATCAAGCAGCATCTGCGCATCAAGCGATTTCTGGCCACCAGCGAGAACGCGGTGAAGACGCAAATTTGGTGCGCCGTATCGACCTATGTGCTGATCGCCATCGTCAAAAAAGAACTCCACCTCGATGCCTCGCTTTACACTTGTCTACAGATTTTGTCGGTCTCAATCTTTGAGAAAACCCAGCTGTCATGCGCCTTGCAGCCCGATCGCTCCCAAATTACACCCCTACCTGTCAATAACCAATTGATTTTGTTCGACTTTTAACCGGACAGTAG
>JADKAW010000009.1 GCA_016719055.1 Candidatus Rhodoferax mariagerensis
GCCAATACGCCGCAGTGGTTTTTGAATAATCTCGGGCGGTTTCGCGGAAGTCATCCACCATCAAACCGCCGCCCCGCCCACGCGGGCCACCAGCACGGCCATTTCGTCGTCGGCATTGGCGCGTGGCTGCGCGCTCAGACCCAGCAGCGTGTTGAGGGCTTTGAGCGGCACAATGCTGCCGCGCAGCACCACAGTTTTACTGCGCTTGATGGTGCGAATGTCGCGGCGCGCAATACGTACGGTTTCCACCACATGGTCCATGGGCACACCAAATAGTTGGCTGTCGGCCTCCACAATCATGACCTTGGTGACCGCCATCGACAGCGGCAGCGTGATGCGCAGACGGGTGCCCCGGCCTACCTCGCTGTCAAGCAGCAGCGTGCCATTGACCTTTTCAACCGCCGTGCGCACCACGTCCATGCCGACACCGCGACCCGACAAGTCAGACACCACGTCCATGGTTGAAAAGCCCGCCGCAAACACCAGGTTGACGGCTTCGCGATCGCTGATGCGCTCCAGCATGGCCTCGTCGATGAGGCCCTTTTCGTAGGCTTTGCGTTTGATCACCAGCGGGTCAATGCCGCGGCCGTCGTCAATGATGTCAATCAGCACCTGGTCGCCTTCCTGCACCGCCCGGATGGTCAGCGTGCCGGTGACCGGTTTGCCTGCCGCCTTGCGCGCCTCGGGGGCTTCAAGCCCGTGGTCGAGGCTGTTGCGCACGATGTGAATCAGCGGGTCAGCCAGCGATTCGATGATGTTTTTGTCGGCCTCGGTGTCTTCGCCTTCCAGCACCAGTTGCACTTCTTTGCCCAGCTTGCGCGAGATGTCGCGCACCAGCCGGGGGAAACGCTGAAACACAAACGACACCGGCATCATGCGCACCTGCATGATGGCGTCCTGCATTTCTTCGGCAATGCGGTTGATCACCGCATAATGCGACTTGATTTCGCGGCTGAGTTCGCGCACGCCGTACTGTTCTTCGGCGCGCTGGGCCAGATAAGGCAAGGCGTTTTTGGACACCACCATTTCGCCAATCAGGTTCATCAGGCGGTCAATTTTGCTTTGGTCGACCTTCAGGCTCTTCGGGCCTGCCGCAGCTGCGCTGGCATCATCGGCGCGGCGGCCAAACTTGGGGCCCTCGTCGGCGGCTTCTTTTTCAGTGGCTAATATGGCTGTAGCCCCCGTCAATAAAGCGCTATAAGCTATAGTTGGTGTAGCATCCTCGGGAGCTGCTTCGGCTGCCGTTGCGGCTGCATTGGGCTGGCTGCTGAGGGCTTCAGTCGGCGCACCATCACGGGCGTTCAACCAGGACAGTAGCGCCTGGCTTTTGCCTTGCGCCAAATCGCGCGCCAGTGCGGCTTCAATTTGGCCTTGCGCCAACACCTCTCCCAGGGCCTTGCAACAGGTTACCAGCACTTTGGCTGCGGCCTGCAGCCTGCCAGCATGCCATGCCGGGTGGTCATTCAGCAACAACACCTGGCGCTGGGTTGCCATGATCGATTGAATGGCTGCGCACTCCATGACAGTCAGCGTGTTGCACAAAACAGCAGGCTCTGACACTGGCTCCAGCAGTGGCGCTGGCGTTGGTGCCGGTGTTATGGCCGGCTCCGCTGGTGGCTCCAATGTCACGGCCAGGGTCTGGGCGGTCCAGTCTGGCGGGCGCAGGCTGCGCAGTGACTCAATCAGCGTGCGCAAAGCTTGCGTGTCTTGCGGCTGGTGTTCCAGCAGCAGCAGCAACCAGCGCAACGCCGACGACATCCACAGCTCGGGGTTGCTCAGGTGCAGCATGGTCAGGGCCGCCTGCTTGAGCGCCGGCAAATGGTTGGCATCCAGATGCTGCAGCGCATCAGCCACAAAATCTTCGTACACCGGGCCGCCATTGGGGTCGCCCTGTGGAATGACCAAAAACAAGGGTGCCACGTCAACAATGGCTACCTGGTCTGGCACATAGCGGTACTGCTCCAGCAGCTCGGCGCGCGGCGCGGTGGTGAGCAGCTGAAATTCGAGCACGCAGCGATAAGCATCCAGCTCGGCCAGCACCGGCCAGGGCGCATTGGCCACAATGCGACACCACAAAATATCCGGGGTTTGGCGCGCGTTAAAAAACGGATCGTCCCCTTGAAAAAAACACTCTGTAATCGGCGTGTAGGCCAGCCAGTGCAGGGTGTCGCCGGCTTGCGCACGCTTGAAAGCGGCCAATCGCACGGCTTCAGGCATGTCGGCCAAGGGCAGCTGGGCGGGCATGAGCGCCGCCGCAGCCAAGGGCACACTGTTTGGTGGCTGTGGGTCAAGGCCTTGGGCCTCGTCAGCTTGCGCCACCGCCTGGGTCACGATCAGCGCGCGCAGGGCTTGGGCCAGTTGCGCGGCATCGGTGGCGCGGCTGGCGTCAATGTGGCCGCTCGCTTCAATCTCGTCGCACAGCAGGCCGACAAAGTCCATCGCATCGAGTAGCTGGTCCGCCAGCGGCTGTGAATAGGCCACCCGGCCATGGCGCACCGCATCCATCAGGTCTTCGCCAGCATGCAACACCCGCGTCATCTCCGGAAACTCAAACAGCCCGCTGTTGCCTTTCAAGGTGTGCACCAACCGGAACAGCACCACCATCAGTTCGGCATCGTCGGGGGCTTGTTCGAGCTGCATCAGCTTTTCGCCAATACCTTGCAAAAAGTCGCGCGCTTCAGACAAGAATTGTTCTAGCAAGGGATTCATGAGCCAAGCTCTCCCAGCAGCAAGCGCACATGGGTGAGCAGTTGCTCGGGTTTCACCGGCTTGGTCAGGTAGCCATTGGCCCCGGCGCGCACGGCGGCCGCCTGGTCGTTGTTGTCGGACTCGGTGGACACCATGATGGCCGGCGCGTGCGCAATGTCTTCACTGCGCAGTTGGCGCAGCAGGCCAAAGCCGTCGAGCTTGGGCATGTTGATGTCCACAATGTAGAGGTCAAAGGGCTCTTGCAGCGCCTTTTCCAGGGCCTCAACGCCATTGATGGCCTCTGACACGTGGTAGCCAGCGTCTTCAAGGATGTTGCGGTGGTACATGCGTACTGTGGCAGCATCATCCACAATCAGGATGCGTTTCATCGAGCCTCCGGGGATTTTTGATAAACAATGGCTTCAGGGAATTTGCGCACTTTGTAGAGCGACGAGATGCGGCTCATCGACTCCGAGTGGCCCAGGCAAATGAAGCCCCCGGGTTTGAGCGCATCGTAAAAAGTCTCGGCCGCTGACTTGCGCGACACGTCGTCAAAATAAATCAGCAAATTGCGGCAAAAAATCACATCAAAGTTGCGGTACGGCCGGGTGTCGGACGGCTCAGCCAGGTTGACGCGGGTGAATTCAACCGCCTGACGGATGTCTTCGCCTATCTGATATTCATCACCATGGCGGGTGAAATACTTGGTCAGCCAAGGTATGGGCACATGCTGCACCGAGCGGGTTGAAAACCGCCCGACGCGGGCCTTGTGCAGAATGTTGGTGTCAATGTCAGACGAGATGATTTCAACATCCCACTTGGCAATGCCTGCCCAGCGCTCCATCAGGTACAGCGCAATGGTGTAGGGCTCTTCACCCGAAGACGATGGAATGCACCAGATACGAATGGGACTGTTGCTGGTCTTGTTTTTGACCAGCTCGGGCAAGATTGAGTTCACCAGGCACTGGAACTGGTATTCCTCGCGCAAAAAATAGGTCTCGTTGACCGTCATCAGGTTGGTGAGCTGCTGCACCTCCTCACCCGAAGCCTGAAACCGCAGCATGACAAAGTAGCTGCGAAAGTCAGGGTTGCCGGTGGCCTCGATGCGTTCCACCAGCCGTTTGTCCACAAAATAGCGCTTGGTGGACTCAAAGTTGATGCCGGTCTTGCGGTAGAAGTACTCCCGAAACTTTTGAAATTCGTCTTCAGTGATGGTGATGGCGGCCATGGTTGGCTCAGTTCTCGTTGATACGCCGCAGCGCCAGATCGGCGGCAAACTGCATGTAGGGCTCGTCTTTAAAGCGCGCTTTGAGCTGCTGCAACGGGGCCACTGCGGCGGCCGTGCCAACTTCACTGAGCAAGTCCACCGCGGTGGCGCAAACATTCACATGCGCGTCTTGCGTAATGACCTCCATCAGCCACAGCTCGACATCCGGATGGCGCAGCGACTCCAGCACGTTGACCGAAAAAATGCGCACATCGGGGTCTGCATCAGTCAGCAGCCCGTGCATGATGGGGGCCACTTCGTCGGGCAGCTGTTTCATGGCCTCAATGGCTTCGTTGCGCAGCGCGGCATCTTCACTGCGCAAACAATCCACCAGACCGGCCACTGCAGTGGCATCACCCAGGCGGGTCAAGGTGGTCAGAATCACCTCGCGCACCGACAGCTCCAGCTCAAGTTTGAGTTGCACCACCAGTGCGGCCGCCGCACCCGGGCAGTTGACCAAATCGCGGGCTGCCCAGCGCCGGGTGGTGGCGTTGGCATCGGTCAGACTCAGCAGCAAATCTGGGCATTCCCTGGCCAGCTTACGGTCTTCCTGTTCCACCATCTCGGTGTCTTTGTGCTTGACAAATGCCATGGTTTCCTCCTTCAGCGCCCGGCCCACAGGGTGAGCTGGGCGGCAATTTTGTCGGCACCCAGCACCACGCTGGCGCCGCGTTTTTCAATCAGCTCATGCGGCATGCCAAACACCACCGCTGTGGCTTCAGACTCGGCAATGGTTTGGCCACCCAGTTTCTTGATATCGGTGAAAGCATCCGAGCCGTCGTTGCCCATGCCGGTCAGCATCACGGCGGTGACGCGCGCCGGGTCGCAATGCTCTAGCACCGAGCGGCCCAACAACTCCACCGAGGGGTGCCACAGGAACTGCGCGTTCTCTGGCTTGGGCAACACGGTGAGGCGGCCAGCGCGAATGGCCACCACCATGTCGGCCCCGCCTTTGGCAATGTAGATGGTGCCTGGCAGCACCGGCAGCGGTGAGGCGGCCTCGACCACCTGCAGCGGGCACACCCTGTTGAGGCGCTCGGCAAACGACTTGGTAAAGGCGCCCGGCATGTGTTGCGCCACCAAAATCGGCCACGGAAAATTGGCCGGCAACAGGGGCAAGATGTCTTCCAGCGTGCGTGGCCCACCGGTGGACACACCGATGATCACCAAGCCTGCCGAGCCCACACCCTGGCGCAGCGCCATGGGGCGGCCAATGACTTTTTGTTTGTCTTCACGCAGGCGCTGCACCAGGCCGCCGGCGGACCCTGGTTTTTTGCCTTTGAGCTGGGCACGGGCGGCGGCGCGCACTTTGGCAATCAGCTCATCGGTGATATCACCCATCGACAGCGATATGGTGCCCCCCGGTTTGGCAATATAGTCCACAGCCCCCAGGTTGAGCGCCTCGAACGTGGCCAAGGCACCCTGCTCGGTCAGCGATGACAACATCACCACCGGCACTGGCCGCTCGGCCATCATCAACGACAGCGCGGTAATGCCGTCCATCTCGGGCATGTTGATGTCCAGCGTGACCACGTCGGGCTTGAACGTGCGGTTTTGCTCCACCGCGTCCAGACCATTGCGCGCCTGGCTGATTTCAAAGTCGCCAGCCGCCGCAAAGATTTGCGTCAGCTGGCGGCGCATCAACGCCGAGTCGTCAACGATCAGCAGCTTGATCATGCACTCAAGCCCTTCAAGCGGTCACACCCACGCCTTTGATCAGGCCCGACAGCAAGTCGGTATCGACCGCACTGCGAATGGCACCCACGCCTTCAATCTGGTTGGGCTCCACGCCCACCACGCTGGCCACGCGGTCCACCACAAAACCCAGCGGTTGCCCGACATCGATGATCACCGCTCGGGTGGCATCGTCAGGCGCTTGCTCGGCAAAGCCAAACAGGCGCCGCAGAGAGATGATGGGCAGTACCTTGCCGCGTAAATTGGCCAGCCCATTGAGTGTGGCAGGGGCCATGGGCACCCGCACCACCTCGGGCATGCGGATGATTTCCTGCACCGGGGCCATATCGACCGCAAAGACCTCGCCACCGGTCATGAAGGTCACAAACTGGCGCGTCTCAGCCGAGCTGCTGACCTGTTCGTTATCTTGCACGGGCGCTTCAGCCGCCCGTTGTTCAAGTGTTTCTGTTGCCATGATGGTGTCCGCTTAGGCTGCGCTTTGCAGCTCGTCAGCCAGCGAGGAAATCTCTTCAATCGCCGAGGCCAGCTCTTCCGCTCCCTTGGACTGCTGGGCGGCGGCGGCGGCGGCCTCATTGGCGGCTTTTTCGGCTTCTTGCGAAGCGGTGGAGATTTGCTCAATGCCTTTCTTGGCTTGCACAATGGCAGTGGCGATTTCCATCGAGGCGGCCAGGATTTCTTGCGTGCCTTTATCGACGACGATGATGTCGCTTTCAATCTGGACGAGATTGGAGGTCGATGCCTTGGCCAGCTCAACTTCGCTGAGTGCGGACTTCACAATCTCTTCGAGATCGGTGCTGACCAGGCCAATCTGGTCTTGCACTGCTTTGACCAGGTCTTTGATGCGGTCGGCGTTTTCAGCCGAATCGCGTGCCAGGTTGCGAATGTCGGTCGACACCACCACAAAGCCTTTGCCAAATTCACCCGCGCGAGCGGCCTCAATCGAGCCATTCACGGCCAGCATGTTGGTCTGGATCGACACCGTGGTGATGGCGCCCACAATTTTGTCAATGCGCCGGGACACCTGCTCCAGGTCTTTGACCTGCTTGATGCTGCCCTGTGTGCCTACCACTGAGGTTGTGATGCCCCGAATCAGCTCATCGACCGAGGTCTTGTTTGTCACCAGCAAGGCCTGAATGTTCTTGAGCTTTTCGCCGCTGAACTTGGCTCGTTGTTGCGCCACTTCAACGCCTTTTTCGATCTGGTTCACTGCTGCGGCAGACTCTTCACACGCCGCAGCCGATGTCTGCGCACCTTTGCGAATTTGCTCAATGGCTGACATGATCTGGGCGCTGGCACGGTTGATTTCCTGCACCGCCGAGGACAGCTCTTCGGCCGAAGATGCTACTTGCTCGGCACTCTTGGCCACATCGGTCGAGTTCTTCAAGTCCTCTGCCAACTCAGACAGGGCTTGCGCTGCCTGCTCTGATTCAGAGAGCGCCTTGGTCTGTTCTTGCACGGTTTTGCCTGTTTCTTCAGCGGCGGCAGACTGCTCCACCGAGGCCGAGGCAATTTCTTCAGAGCCTTTCAGGGCTTGCTGGGCGGCTGCATCCGACTGTTTGGCACCGGTGGCAATCTCGGTGATGCCGCGCACCACTTCAATCACATCGGTGCGAATGACTTCGAGCTGGGCGGTGATGACCTTGCCCTTTTCAACCTCACCCTCAATCGCCTTGGCTGACGCGTTGATGCCATCGGCAATGGCTTTCACGTCTTGTTGAATTTGCCCCACCAGGTCTTGAATCTGCTTGGCGCTTTTTTCCGAGGTTTCGGCCAGGGTACGCACTTCATCAGCCACTACGGCAAAACCCTTGCCGTGTTTGCCGGCGCGGGCGGCTTCAATGGCTGCATTCAGGGCCAGCAGGTTGGTCTGGTCGGCGATGCGCGCCACCGCCTTGACGATGTCGCCAATGTTGGCGGCTTGCTTCTCCAGCTCAACCACCATCGCCACCGACGCAATCTGGCGCTGGCCCGCGACTGCCACGTTGGAAATCAAGCTGCCAATGTCGGCACCGGTTTTGGCCACCAGCGTCTGTGACACTTCCATCTTGGCCTGGCTGATGTCGGCGTTCTGCAATTGACGGGCGATTGCACCGGTAACCTGGGTAAAGGCAGCGGTGGACTCTTGTGCCGCACCCGAGGCTTCTTCAGCACCCGTGGCAATCTGGTCTGAAGCGCGTTTGAGTTCTTCGGCGGCCGAGGCGGCTTCGTTGATGCCTGAGGACAACTGCCCGGTGGCAGCGGCAATGCGCTCGGCCGCTTGCTGCTGTTTGCCCAAGGTGCGCGCCTTTTTGCGCTGCTGTTCGGCCTCGCGTGCGGCAGCCGCGCTGGGCTTGCCACTGTCAGAGGCGGAAACAACGGGGGCTACAGAAAACTTTTTGACCAGCGCCATGGTGCGCTCCTTGTAAATGTGTTGATCGGTCGAACTTCAGTCGTAATCGGACTGATATGCTCGAAGGAAGATCGGGCACACATTCACTGTAGGGCGGCTGCTTCTGGCCGGCTACCGGTAGGCCGGTAATCTGACTACCGGTAATTCGGTATCCGGCGGACCATTTATATCGGCTGCAACAGCGTGGTGTCATCTTCGTGCTGCCAACGCAGTCGCCGTGCTGCGCTTGATATCACTCTCGCTTCAGTCAATAATGCGTCTTATCAGATCCATTAAGTCAATTAAGTGATCTTTAGAGATATTTAAATGATAACTTTGCCCATTCCTTTACCGGTCGAACGCGCCATTTCAAAACTGGGGCGAGACCTCTCACTGGCGCGCCGACGTCGCCACATCACGCAAGCGTCGTTGGCCGAACGTATTGGTGCCTCATTGGCGACCGTGCGCCGACTTGAAAAGGGCGACCCACGTATTCCAATACATTTCATGGCGCGCACACTGCAGGTCTTTGGTGAACTTGACCGGCTCAACCAGTTGCTTGACACCGGTGAAGACCAGATTGGCTTGAGCCTGATGGACGAGCAGGTGTCCAAACGCGTGCGTACGCGTCAAACGCATGATCAATCGGGGGCCTTATGACGGTGTCTGCGCTCAAGAGCCTGGTGATGGTGTGCATCGGCAAAGAGGCACAGCCCCTAGGACAACTCAGCTACGTGAAGGACGGCGCACGGGAATACTCGGCTTTTGCCTATGACAACACCTGGTTGAATGACCCGGCACGCTTCGAGGTGTCCCCCGACCTGGCGCTGATCAAGGGGCACCAGTCCCGGCGTGCGCCCAGCCGTGACGACTCGTGTTTTCACCTGGCCTTGGCCGACACCGAACCCGATGCCTGGGGGCGCCGCGTGATTGCCAGGGCACATGCCAAAGCACGCCAAACCAACCCCCGTTTGAAGGCGCTCAATGCGCTGGATTACCTCAGCGCGGTAGATGATTTCAGTCGCATGGGCGCTCTGCGTCTGCAACACGACAACGGCAGCTTCTTGAGAACAGTAGAGGAGGGAAAGCGTCGCACCCCACCGCTGGTCGATCTGCAGCGCCTGTTTGAGGCCAGTCGGGCGGTGGAGGGCGGACATGAAACCATTGAGGACCTAACCTACCTTCAAGGCAAGGGCACCTCTCTTGGCGGGATGCGGCCCAAGTGCACGGTGCTCGATGTGGATGGCCGCCTGGCGCTCGGAAAGTTTCCCAGTCTGATGGACGCACGCCAAGTGACCCGAGCCGAGGTGCTGGCGCTGCGCCTGGCGCAACGTGCGGGCATCGATGCGGCACTGGCAAGAGTGGAATTGGTGGGTGGCACCCCAGTGGCTGTCATTCGCCGTTTTGACCGCACCGCTGACCACGCGCGCATTCCCTATTTGTCGGCAGCGTCCATGCTGCAAGCCAGCCGCAACGAAGACCGCTCCTACACCGAAATTGCCGACATCATCCGTGCCAAATGTGCCAACCCAAGTGTCGATGCGCAACAGCTTTGGCGCCGCCTGGTGTTTAACCTGCTCATCACCAATGTCGATGATCACCTGCAAAACCTGGGATTTCTTTACGTCGGGCAAGGTCAATGGCGATTGGCACCGCATTTCGATGTGAACCCGTTCCCCGACAAAGACCGCGAATCCAAAACCTGGCTCAGTGAAGCCACTGGCCCCATCACCTCGTTGGACATGCTCATGGCGCAGGCGCGCTATTTCAGTTTGCTGCCAACCGACGCACTGCAAGTGCTGGCGCAGGTGGTTGCCGCGGTGTGTGACTGGCGCGCCGTGGCGCTGAGCCCAGCGGTGGGGCTGGTAGCCCGGGAGCTTGATGATTTTGTGCCGGCGTTTGAGCATTCGCAGATCGATGCCGCACGCGGCTTGATCGGGTGATGCAGTCACAAATTGTTACCTGTTGGTCGAGCGACGGTCGGGCAGTTCGTGGCTGTCCACATAGCGTGTCAGCTCGGCCACGCTGTGCAGGTCAAGCTTGCGCATGATGTTGCGCCGATGCACTTCAACGGTAGAGGCGGCAATGCCCAGCTTGCCGGCGATCACATTCGAGGTGTGGCCGTTTGCCACCAGCCTGAGCACCTGCCACTCACGCGGGCCAATGGTCTTGCGGCTGCGCCCGGCATGTTGATCAAGCAAACCGTCGGCCATCAAGGCGGTAACTTCTGAGCTGATGTAAGTGCGGCCCTGTGCTGCTGCGCGCACAGCGTGCAGCAGCTCATCGAAGCCCTCGGACTTGGTGACGTAACCGGTGGCACCCGCTTGCAGCATTTCAAGCACATAACGTTGTTCCGAATGGGTGGATAAAGCCACCACCCTGACCCCGGGCAGCGCAGCGTGCAGGACGCGTGTGGCCTCTATGCCGTTCATGCCGGTCATATTGATGTCCATGCAAATGACGTGTGGCGCAGTGGCGCGGGCCAACTCCAGCACTTCAGACCCCGAACTGGCCAGGCCGACCACCTCTATGTCGGTCACCGACAGCAGCAGGCGTTGCAGCGCTTCACGAAAAATCTGATGGTCGTCGACCAGCAAGAGGCGAACCTTCATCACCATGACCCCAAGCTGTGATTGGGTATTTCAATGCGAATACAGGTGCCCTGGCCGGGGGCGCTTTCAAGCGCAAAGCGACCATCCAGGAATTCAGCCGTTTGGCTCATGTGGCGCAAGCCTTGCCCGGCAAACAGACCATTTTCGCCAGGCAAGTGCGTGGCTGCCGCATCAAAGCCGATGCCATCGTCAGCAATCGTCAGATGGACTGGCCAGCTGGTGAGTTGCAGCGACAAACTGATGTGGCGGGCTTGGGCGTGCTTGGCGCAGTTGGTGAATGCCTCTTGGGCGATGCGAAACAAGGCCAGTTCGGTATCTGCTGGCAGCCGAAGCTGGTCTGGCGTGCAGTTTATTTCCACTTTCAAACCGGTGCGCTGGCCAAACAATCTGGCATAGCTTTGCAAGGCGGCAGACAAGCCACCCAACTCAAATACGCTGGGGTACAAATCCGCACACAGGTTGCGTATGCCGGTGTTGGTGTCTTCCAGCAACGCCAGGGTGTCGGCGGCGCAATCTGAAAAAACCTGGGTGTGCCGCGAGTTGGGCGCGGTGGCAATCATCAGCTCCAGGTTGAGGCGCAACGCAGCCAGGTTGGCGCTGGTCAGGTCATGCAGATGGTGTGAAAACCGGCGTTGATAAAGTGGATCCCGGATTTAAGACAAGAATTTAAGATGACCTCAAATCCGGGAAATCCAAGACCATGAGTGAAACCAAGAAACGCAAAGTCCACACACCAGAGTACAAAGCCAAGGTGGGGTTGGAGGCTTTGCGTAGCGACAAGACCATCAACCAAATTGGCCAGGATTTTGATGTTCATCCAGGCAAGTCGGGCTGTGGAAGAAGGCTATCCAAGAGCAGGCAAAGACTTTGTTTGAGTGCAAGCGTGGCCCCAAGTCGGTGGATGCTCAAAGTGAGCCGGAGCGCTTGTATGGCGAGATTGGCCGCCTCAAAATGGAACTCGACTGGCTCAAAAAAAAGTCCGGGATGAGCCCATCATGATGCGCCAGGACTGGATCGACATGAAAGACGACTTGGTGCCCACCACGCGCCAGTGCGAACTCGCGGGTGTCTCACGAGCCACGATGTATTCCCGTCAAAGGCCCAAAGTGGCCGACCAAGACGATCAACTGCTAAGCCGCCTGATCGACGAAGAATACACTCGGCATCCGTTTTACGGCACCCGGCGCATGGTAGTTGTTATCAGCAAGGCAGTAGGCTACCGGGTCAATCGTAAGCGCATCCAACGCCTGATGCGCCAGATGGGCTTGCAAGGCATGGCACCCGGCCCCAACACCAGCCGGGCACACCCACAGCACCCGATTTACCCATACCTGCTGCGTGGCCTTGAGATCACCCGGCCCAACCAGGTCTGGAGCACTGACATCACCACATCCGTCTGGCCAACGGGTTTGTCTATCTGGTGGCGGTGATGGACTGGTACAGCCGCAAGGTGCTGAGCTGGCGAATCAGCAACAGCATGGATGCCAGCTTTTGCCTGGACTGTCTGGAGGAGGCGCTGCGCAACTTTGGCACGCCCGACATCTTCAATAGCGACCAAGGCGCACAGTTCACCAGCGCCGACTTTTACCGGGGTACTCCAACGCGAGGAGATCAAAATCAGCATGGACGGACGGGGTCGGGCCTTTGACAACATTTTTGTAGAACGTCTGTGGCGCAACGTCAAGTACGAGGATGTCTACCTCAACGGTTATGCCACGATGGGCGAATTGATGGTTGGGCTGAGCAAGTATTTTGTGCTCTACAACACCGAACGTCCGCATCAGTCACTCGACTACAACACGCCTGATTCGGTGTACGTCAGTGCCAGCGGCGGTGGCGCGCTGATCATCGATAAATTCAAAGAAAGTCCAAAATCCGAAGACCAAAAACCCGTGTGCACAACGGCCCTGGTTGATCAGCTTGATGGATAAGCAGGGGGTCGGCATGGATATGTGGACAAGCTTGCAAAACGCCCAGCTTGACCACCTACCCACCCCTCCCCCCAGCGCTTACCCACAAGAGTTCCGCCTTCGGCCTGACGCGCTTCGCTTGCCAAACAGCCTTTAAAAAATGAATTCAAAAATACCAAATACCAAGCCAGAGGACTTGGGGTTTGGCCAAAACCGGGGCAACGCCGTCCAGTTGTATATGAAAACGGGGATTGCTTAAATTAACTGAAAAATTGTCTTGACACTTGGGTCCACTTTAGTCTGCGGCGCACCCGAACTGTTGAGCTGTTGGCAGTGCTGGTACCAGGCGTATTGGTCGGCCTTGAGGATCAGGCGAAAAAACACCCACTCAACCAAAGCCTCGCGGCTTAGACCAAACAGCGTGGCGGTGGTTTGGTTGGCTTGTAAAAAAAAGCCCTTGTCGCTGAGTGTGCAATAGGCAACCGGTGCCAGATCATAGAGGTCAAAGTAGCGGCTGCGCTCAATCTCAATTGCCCGTTGTGCGCTGCGCAACTGCTCGTTTTGCAACTCAAGCTCGATCTGGTGTACCTGCAGTTCGTGCAGCAGAAGCCCGGTGTCATGTGGCAAAAGGGGGCTGGCGCTGTTAGCCATACCGGCTGCGCACACACGCCAGCGCGACTCGGCTTCGTCGCGCAATGCCTGTAATGGCTGCGTCTCGACACCCGGTGACTGAGGGCTGCGTGTGGCCTGATGATCGTCCATGGATGCCTCCCGTGTTTGGGTGGTATTTGCGATGAGAAATTTTACGCCGGGATGATTTGGTGCCACAGAAAAACAGGGGCAACACTACCGGTTTACCGGTAGCGCAATTACCTGCTTTTCGGCAACTGCGGCGTGGGCTGGCGCGTATGCTTTAGCGGGCATGGGTTAACGCGGCACGGTTGTGAGCCAAGGATGGTGCCCGCCGTGGGTGCAGTTTTATGCATCAAATTGGGCTGTAGCCCTTGTAGACATTGCGTAAATAGCTACTAAAAACATAGTGGATATGACATCTCATACAAACCAGGGTATTCCCTGGCTACAGTCGCTGGGAACCCGTGCGATTGTGATCACGCTGGCTGTTTTTGTGGTCAATCTGTGGGCGCTGTCGTTCTACGCGAGCCGCTTGCTGCAAGCGGACATGCAGCGGGTGTTGGGTGAGCAGCAGTTTCAAGCCGTGTCTTTTGTGGCAACAGAAATCAATGATGAGCTGACCGACCGGCTGGTGGCACTCGAACACATTGCCAAAGATATGGATGAGCGTCTGATCAGCCAACCCGCCGCGTTGCAGGCAACGCTGGAGCAGCGGCCCATTCTGCAACTGATGTTCAACGGCGGCATCTTTGCCACCGATGCCAACGGCACGGCGATTGCCGATGTGCCGCTGTCCACTGGCCGCATTGGCACCAACTACATTGACCGCGAGTCAGTGTCGGTGCCGCTCAAGACCGGCAAAACCGTGATTGGCCGCCCTGCCATGGGCAAGAAACTGGGCGCACCCATATTCAGCATCGTCACACCGATACGCAGCACCGCTGGGGCGGTGATTGGCACCCTGGTAGCGACCATCAACCTGGGTAAACCGAACTTTTTGGACAAGGTAACCGCCGGGCGTTATGGCAAAACCGGGGGCTATCTGCTGGTGGCGCCGCAACATGACCTGTTCGTGACGGCCTCGGACAAAAGCCGCATCATGCAGCCGCTGCCGACCCGGGGCCGCAACACCTTGCACGACCGCTACATGTTGGGTTTTGAGGGCTACGGCGTGGCAATCAATGTCAGCGGTGTGGCCGAACTCAGCGCCGCCAAAGCCATTCCGATTGCGGGCTGGTTCATCGCCGTGGTGTTGCCCGCCGCAGAAGCCTTTGCGCCCATTCACGCCATGCAGCAGCGCATGCTGTGGGCCACTTTGTTTCTGACCCTGCTGACCGGCGCGCTGACCTGGTGGCTGTTGCAACGCCAACTCGCGCCCATGCTGGGCGCCGCCAACGCGCTGACGCGCCTGGCAACCGAAAACCTGCCGATCAAGGCGCTGCCAATCACCCGCCATGACGAAATTGGCGCAATGCTGGGCGGTTTCAACCATTTGCTGGAAACCCTGCGCAAACGTGAAGCGGCGCTGATTGACAGCGAGTTTCGCTGGAAGTTTGCCACTGAAGGGGCGGGTGACGGCCTGTGGGACTGGAACGTGTTGGCGGGCACGGTGTATTTCAGCCCTCGGTGGAAAGAGATGCTGGGCTTTTCGCAAGACGAGATCGGCAGCGACCTGGACGAATGGCGCAAGCGGATTCATCCCGACGATCTGGCGCGCGTCATGGCCGATGTGCAAGCCCATCTGGACGGCCTGACACCGATTTACTTCAACGAACATCGCTTGTGTTGCAAGGATGGCCATTGGAAGTGGATTCTGGACCGGGGCCTGGTGGTTGCCCGGGATGCTGCTGGCAAACCTTTGCGCGCCATTGGCACGCATACCGACAATACCGAGCCGCATCAGACCGATGTCGAGCGCCAGGCAATGCAGGAGAAGATTCGGCAATTGGCCTTTATGGACCCCCTGACCCAGTTGCCTAACCGGCGCCTGCTCGACGACCGATTGGGCCAGGCCATGGTCGCCAGCAAGCGCAGTGGGCAGTATGGTGCCTTGATGTTCCTGGACCTGGACAACTTCAAACCCTTGAACGACCTGCACGGGCATGGCGTAGGCGACCTGCTGTTGGTGGAGGTGGCCCGGCGTTTGACCGACAGTGTGCGGGGAGCTGACTCGGTCGCGCGGCTTGGGGGAGATGAATTTGTGGTGGTGCTCAATGAACTCGATGCCGACCTGGCCCGCGCCATCGAAGAGGCCCGCGCCGTGGCCGAGAAAATTCGGCTCGCGCTGGCCGCTCCGTACCGCTTGACGGTGTCGCGGCCGGGTGAACCGGTGGTCCTGGTAGAGCACCGTTGCAGTGCCAGCATTGGCGTGGTGATGTTTGTCAACCACGAAGAAACCCAGACAGACCTTATGAAATGGGCCGACGCGGCCATGTACCAGGCCAAGGATGCCGGCCGCAATGTGGTTCGATTTTATGCATCAAATGGGGCTGTAGCCCCCGTGGATAGAGCGTAGGAAGCTACTATAAGGAGAGTGTCAATGACGTCTCAACTGAACTACAGGGTGCCTTGGCGGCACTCGCTTGGAAGTCGCGCGGTGGGGATCACGCTGGCGGTGTTTGTGCTCAACCTATGGGCGCTGTCGTTCTACGTGAGTCACTTGCTGCAGGTGGACATGCAGCGCGTGCTGGGCGAGCAGCAGTTTCAAACCGTCTCTGTCGTTGCCACGGAAATCAATGACCAGCTCACCGAGCGGCTGCTGGCGCTCGAACAAATAGCCAAAAACATCGACGAGCGTCTGGTCAGCCAACCCGCCGCGTTGCAGGCGACGCTGGAGCAGCGGCCGCTGTTGCAACTGATGTTCAACGGCGGTGTCTTCGCCACCGATGCCAACGGCACGGCGATTGCCGATGTGCCGCTCTCGTATGGCCGCATCGGCACCAATTACCTCGACCGCGACTCCGTCGCCGTGCCGCTGAAGACCGGTAAAACGCTGATTGGCCGGCCCGCCATGGGCAAGAAGCTGGGCGCACCCATATTTAGCATCGTCGCACCACTTCGCCATCGCAACGGCGCGGTGATTGGCACCCTGGTGGCGACCGTCAATCTGGGTCAACCGAACTTTCTGGACAAGGTGACGGCAGGGCGTTATGGCAAAACGGGTGGCTATCTGCTGGTGGCGCCACAACACCAGCTGTTTGTGACGGCCTCCGACAAAACACGCGTCATGCAGCCCTTGCCGGCGCAGGGTATCAACACCATGCATGACTGCTATATGCTGGGTTTTGAGGGTTTTGGCATTGGGTTCAATTACAGGGGTGTCGAAGAGCTCAATGCGGCCAAGGCCATTCCGGTTGCGGGCTGGTTCCTGGCGGTGACCATGCCAACCGCAGAGGCATTTGCACCCATTCATGACATGCAGCAGCGCATGTTTCTGGCCACGCTGCTGCTGACCGGGCTGACCGGATTGCTCACCTGGTGGATTTTGAAACGCGAGTTGTCACCGCTGGTGGCCACGGCGGATGCGATGACGGCGCTGGCCAATACCAACCAGATCGAGCAGCCCCTGCCGACCCAGCGGCAAGATGAAACCGGCCAGCTCATCCGAGCCTTCAACCGCATTCTGGCGCTGTGGACACAGCGCGAGGCGGCGCTGCGGACAAGCCAGGAAAACCTGGCCATCACCCTGAATTCGATTGGCGATGCGGTGATTGCCACCGATGTGGCAGGGCGCGTCACGCACATGAACCCGGTGGCCGAGCGTTTGACGGGCTGGTTGCTGGCTGACGGCCTGGGCCATTGGCTAACCGACGTGTTTCACATCGTCAATGTCACCACGCGCCAACCGGTGGAAAACCCGGTGCAACTTGTGATCGACTGTGGCGCGGTGGTGGGGCTGGCCAACCACTCGGTACTATTGGCCCCGGGCGGGCAGGAATTCCACATCGCCGACAGTGCCGCGCCAATCCGCAACGCAGCGGGCGACATTGTGGGGGTGGTGCTGGTGTTCAGCGATGTCACCGAAAAATACCGCCAGGATATGGCGCAGCGTATTGCTGCCACCGCGTTTGAGTCGCAGCAAGGCACCCTCATTACCAGCGCCGAACGCGTGATTTTGCAGGTGAACAAGGCGTTTACCGACATTACCGGCTACAGCGCCGAAGAAGCAGTGGGGCAAAACCCGCGCCTGATGAAATCTGACCGCCACGACGACACCTACTATATCGCCATGTACCAGGCGCTGGAGCGCACCGGGGTGTGGGCCGGCGAAATCTGGAACCGGCGCAAAAATGGCGAGGTGTACCCCGAGTGGCTCAACATCAGTGCCGTCAAGGACGAAGCCGGCCTGACCAGCCACTTTGTCGGCATCTTCACCGACATCAGCCAGCGCCTGAGTGCCCAGGCGCAAATTGACACGCTGGCTTTTTATGACCCGCTGACGCAATTGCCCAACCGCCGCCTGTTGCTTGACCGGCTGGAGCAGGCGCTGCACACCAGCACCCGCCACGCGCGCAAAAGCGCCTTGCTGTTTGTTGATCTGGACAACTTCAAAACACTCAACGACACGCTGGGCCACTACCAGGGCGACCTGCTGCTGGTGCAGGTGGCACAGCGCCTGAAAACCTGCATCCGCGACGGCGACACCGTGGCCCGCTTGGGCAGTGACGAGTTTGTGGTGATGCTGGAAGACCTGAGCGAAGACGAAATTGAAGCCGCCACCCAGGCAGAGACGGTGGCTGATGCCGTGTTGCGCGCCTTCCAATCAGACTTTACGCTCGACCAGGGCGACCACCACAGCACCCCCAGCATTGGCATCACCTTGTTTGGCGGCGAGGCGCTGGAGGGCAGCGAGCAGCCGCTCAAACGCGCCGAACTCGCGATGTTCCAGGCCAAGGCGGCGGGGCGCAACATGCTGCGCTTTTTTGACGCGCAGATGCAAACCGAAGTCTCGGCCCACGCCGCGCTGGAAGCCGATTTGCGCGAGGCGGTGTCGCAACAACAATTCTTGCTGCACTACCAGCCGCAAGTGGTGGGTGCCGGACGCATCACCGGGGTGGAAGCCTTGGTGCGCTGGCAGCACCCGCTGCGCGGCCTGGTGTCGCCGGCCGAGTTCATTCCCCTGGCTGAAGAAAGTGGCCTGATCTTGCCCATTGGCCAATGGGTGCTGGAAACCGCTTGCAGCCAATTGGCCGCCTGGGCACTGCAACCCGAGCTGGCGCATCTGACCATGGCCGTCAACGTGAGCGCGCTTCAGTTCAAACAGATGGATTTTGTGGACAGTGTGCTAGGCACCCTGGCCCGCACCCAGGCCAACCCGCACCGGCTCAAGCTGGAGTTGACCGAAAGCATGCTGGTGGACAACGTCGAGGCCATCATCGCCAAGATGGGCAACCTCAAGGCCCGTGGGGTGACTTTTTCGCTGGATGATTTTGGCACTGGCTACTCGTCGCTGGCTTACCTGAAGCGCCTGCCGCTGGACCAGCTCAAGATTGACCAGGGTTTTGTGCGCAACATCGTCACCGACACCAACGATGCCGCGATTGCCCGCATGGTGGTGGCGCTGGCCGAAAGCCTGGGGCTGGTGGTGATTGCCGAGGGCGTGGAGTTGCAGGCGCAATCAGACTTTTTGGCCCATCTGGGTTGCCATGCGTACCAGGGGTATTTGTTCAGCAAACCACTGCCGGTAGAGGCATTTGAGGCATTCGTCCGTAGCCGTTGAAACGCTGCGGGTCTAGCCCCCATGGCCGGTGGCCCGGCCGTTGCGCCTTTCGCCAACTGATGCGTCAATCTGTCTCGCAATCGGGGGCCGGTTTTGCTGCCAGATGCCAGCCTGGCTGGACCGCAACACCCTCACCGATCTGCGCATCGCCGCCATCCCACAATGGTGGCACGTGTTGCCCAAGCCTGCCTCGCCCTCGATAGGCACACCCTGACGTTGAAGGTCGGCAATGTCGCGGTACACCGTGCGCTCGGAGACTTCCAGGCGCTGTGCCAGACAGGCGGCTGTGCTCAGGCGCCGCCCGCGAATGAGCTGAACAATTTGAAACAGGCGGTCGGCGCGTCGCATTTGGATGGCAATGTTGAGAGCATTTTAGTGCTTTAGCCCTTATCATATATGGGCTTCCAGCTCTCAATAATGAAGCAGATCAAGGCAGGTTTGAAAAGGCCCAAACCCGCGCATCTTGGTTCGGTTTGTGGGTGAACCTGATGCCTCAGGGCTGCGATGCCAGATGCAGCCAGATTTCGTTGCGCCGCATAAACCACGGCGTCAAACGGCGGGTTGTAGCGCGAATAAATCGCTTCCCCGGTCCAGGCCAGATCGGCATCACGCAGCGCCGCCGGCAATTTTGCCAGATGCTCGTTGTCATTGGCCTCTGACCAGAACCCCGAGCAGCGAATAACTGCCACCCGGCTCGGCGGCACCTCGCGCAGCATGACGCGCACGTCAATCGGTTTTGGCGCGCTGACTGCGCTGACGCCCTTTGGCAGTCAAAATTGCACCAGAAACCCGCCGGGTGCAGCCACCTGGGTCACGGGTGCCGTCATCGCCATTTTGACCGGCACGGCCGCCTGGGTGACCGGCGCAGTCATGGCAAATTTACGCTCACCCTTGTTATTGCGAAAGATGTAGCCGGCCAGAATCGGGAAAGCCTGGTTGCCCGCCTCGGTGGCCGGGCCCGGCACCACCACCTCGGCGGCCGCGTAGGCCAGATAGTCGCGCACTTCGGCGCCCTCAAGTTCTCGCACCAGGGTGTAACCGGGTTCTTGTGTGGCAAAACTTGGCATGGTCAAGGCGAACAGTACCGTGGCGGAAAACGCAACAAGCCAGACTGCCGTGCGCACTGCCGGTCTGTCTGGCCGTGCGCAAGGCTTGGGTGAAGAGTCCGTCTTCAAGTTCGGGAATCCGTTTGTGGGGAAGTGTTGGAAGATAAGACCTAGCAGCGCTATGCATCTGTGCGCCAGCGCTATGAGTATGGTCAACAAATTGAATGGTCTGTTGGTCATGTTTGGTGATGGGCATCAGCGGCAACTGGCATCAACGGTTTGGCGTACTTCCACAACAGATCGGACCGTCGGTATCAGTGACTGCATCTTGGTCAGACCAATTTCGCCTGCGCAGCGGTTGCGGGCAGTCGAATCAAGATCGGGAGCACCCGGTTTGGGCCAGTTGCCGTCGGTCACGGATGACCGCTGTCCGGCGGTCCAAACTTCCGTCACGTCACGTCAATGTTTTCCGTTGAATATCGGTCTGCTCGGCCACTTCAAGTGCGTCTCCGACCTTAATTCCCAGATTGTCCCGCTTGCGCAACGAATCAATTCAGAAAACCGAAGTCAGGGGGCCACAACCAGCAATTCAGTACGCTTATGCAAAGTTGCCAATTCAGAAAGCAACTACCCGCCCTGGATCAATATTTGATCGGCGCCAACAAGCACTGCCTGTTGGCCGCATATAAATCGCTCCGCGACCGTCATATAGGTACGACATTTGTATTTTATAGTTTGGTCGTTTTGGCCAAGTTTGAAAGAAGTTTGGATCTGCATTAACCTATTCAATCATCCAATCGAAAGAGCCTCCCACATCATGAACGTCAATACCGAATCAAAGCGCCTGCAAGCAGCAAAGTCGGCGCAAACACCCTGGAAAAAATGGGGACCTTACCTCAGCGAGCGCCAGTGGGGCACGGTGCGCGAGGATTACAGCCCCAATGGTGATGCCTGGAACCATTTCCCTCATGATCAAGCGCGTTCCCGAGCTTACCGCTGGGGCGAGTATGGATTGGGTGGAATTTCGGACGACCACCAGATCCTGTGCTTCTCGCTGGCACTCTGGAACGGCAATGACCCAATTCTCAAAGAACGGCTCTTTGGGCTGACCAACAGCGAGGGCAACCACGGCGAGGATGTCAAGGAGTACTACTTCTACCTTGACAGCACGCCAACCCACTCTTACATGAAGTACCTGTACAAATACCCGCAGGCTGCCTATCCCTATGTTGATCTGGTCACCACCAATCACCAGCGCAACCGTACCGAACCAGAGTACGAACTGCTTGATACCGGGGTGTTTGACGAAGACCGCTACTTCGATGTGTTTGTCGAATATGCCAAGGCCGATGCCGAAGATGTGCTGATCCGCATCACTGTCTGCAACCGGGGGCCGCAGGCGGCACCGCTGCACCTGCTGCCCACGCTGCTGTTTCGCAACACCTGGTCGTGGCCTGATGGCGGCTCCAAGCCGGTGCTTTCACGTGCCGATGCAGGCGGGCACGCGGTCATACACGCCCACCACACCGATGCGCTGTTCCAGCGAATGCTCAGTGACTACTACCTGTGTTGCGAGGGTGATGTGCCGCTGCTGTTCACCGAAAACGAAACCAACCTGGCGCGGCTCTACGGCCATCCCAATGCCAGTCCGTATGTCAAGGATGGCATGGGCAATTACCTCATCGGTGGCCAGCAAGATGCCGTCAACCCCCAGCAAACCGGCACCAAAGCTGCTGCCCATTACGCCTTGATGGTTGAGGCTGGCTCACAGCAAACGATTCGCCTTCGGTTGTCCCGCACCGCCCCGGTCGGCGCTGACAAGACCTTTGCCGATTTTGACCAGGTGTTTGGCCAGCGCATTGCCGAAGGGGACGAGTTTCATGCAGCATTGACCCCGCCTGCGACCCGGTTGGACCAGGACCGTACCAACGTCATGCGCCAAGCCCTGGCCGGCATGTTATGGACCAAACAGTATTTTTATTACGACGTTGACAAGTGGCTGGCCGAGCACACCAACTCGCCAGAAGAGCGCAAGAAGATGCGCAACAGCGACTGGTTCCACATGCTCAATGACGACATCATCTCGATGCCTGACAAGTGGGAATACCCGTGGTACGCCGCCTGGGACTTGGCCTTTCACATGTTGCCACTAGCCATTGTCGATCAGGAATTTGCCAAGGAACAGCTCGATCTGGTGCTGCGCAACGACTACCTGCACCCGAACGGCCAGCTCCCGGCCTATGAATGGAATTTTGGCGATGTCAACCCACCGGTGCATGCCTATGCGACGATGCAGATTTACCAGATGGACAAGGAGCGAAACCAGGGCAAGGGCGACATCGAGTTCCTCAAGTACGCTTTCTCCAAGCTGCTGGTCAACTTCACTTGGTGGGTCAACCGCAAGGACCGCAGTGGTAATAACGTATTCGAGGGCGGTTTTCTAGGTCTCGACAATATTGGTGTGTTTGACCGCAGCTCGCCGTTGCCGACCGGTGGCTTTCTGGAGCAGGCTGACGGCACGGCCTGGATGGTTTTTTACAGCCAGCAGATGCTGCGCATCGCGGTTGAACTGGCTTTGCAAGAGCCGCTGTACGAAGAGTTTGTATCCAAATTCTTTCAGCACACGGTCTGGATCTCTGCTGCCATGGACCGCATGGGCGAACACGAAGACGAGATGTGGGACGAGGAAGATGGCTTCTTTTACGACGTGCTGCGCCTGCCCGATGGCCGTTCCATGCGCCTGAAGGTGCGGTCGCTGGTTGGTCTTCTGCCACTGGCAGCCGTGGCTGTTTTTGAGGAAGACATTCTGGAGCGGTTGCCAAAGTTTCGAGCCTTTGCGCGGGACTTTCTGGCCAGACATCCGGACATGGCGGTCAACATCCACCTGCCGAACGAGCCGGGTGTGCATGGACGGAGGCTCTTGTCGATCGTCAACGAAGACAAGCTGCGCCGAATCTTGAGCAGAATGCTAGACGAGAACGAATTTTTCAGCCCCTATGGGATTCGCTCCCTGTCGCGTTTTCATCGCGACCATCCCTTTGTATTCCACCACGACGGACAGGAATCGCGGGTCGACTATGTGCCAGGAGACTCAAATTCTGGCATGTTCGGCGGAAATTCCAACTGGCGTGGCCCGGTATGGATGCCGGTCAACTTCCTGCTTTACGTTTCGTTGCTGCGCCTGTACGGCTACTATGGAGATGGCTTCACCATTGAATGTCCAACCGGATCCGGGCAGATGTGTACCTTGTTCGACGTCGCCGGGCAACTCGGCGAGCGCCTCACTCGCCTGTTCCTGCAAGAGCCTACAGACGATGCCGCACAACCAGGGCGGCGCGCTGCACATGGTGCAACGCAGAAGTTCCAGGCAGACCGACACTGGCGAGACTTGATCCTGTTTTACGAGTATTTCAACGGCGACACAGGTGCCGGCATTGGTGCCAGCCACCAGACTGGCTGGACTGGCTGTGTGGCGCGCATCATTCAAACCATGGGACTTCTGACTAAGGAAGCGCTGCTCAGTCCAGGTGCAGAGCAGGCTATTCTGAAAGCCTCGGCAGGAAGGGTATAACCGAACTTGGCAGCAAGCGTTGCCAAATGTTTCATGTTGACGCCGCCGTCTTGCTCTTTGGAAACCAAACCAATGAAAAATGCCAATTTGTTCGTCACCCTGGTTGCCAACGTCTTGGCTGCAGTTGCCGGTGTAGCCTTTTCAAGATCGTCTGGATGCTCCACTGAAGTCGATGGAAATCGTAGATTTCCAAGGATCGCACCAACGAGAATAGCCCCAGCTGCAAGCGCAGTATGCAAGGTAATGCTGTACCCATTGACTTGAGTCAGCAGCACAGTAGACAGGTGCGGCGTGAGATATGCGAGCGAGCCTATAAAGCGGGGATCACTACTGTCCGGTGATCGCAGTTTTGATTTCACGCAAACCCAATAGTCATCCGAGGTTGCGGGCGAAATAGTTTGGTGTCGATTTGAATTTCATGGTGCCTTTTACTGGCAGTTTCCCTAAGTTAACAACTCCGGGAGTATCTACTCAGGCCAATTTTAGGCAGGTAGATCGGATTCAGGCGAAGCTTGGCTGAGGGGGTGCACCCTTGAAGGCAGCGACGAGGGACTCAAAGATGTTGGCCCCTTGCTTGTGCATGGTGGCGCAATAGGAGCGGATGACGCAGTAGTCCTTGGCACCTTGCGGTGTTCGAAAGCAGCCCGAGACCTTTGCTTGACCTTAGGCATACGCACGGTCTGTTCAGCAAGGTTGTTGGTGAACGGTACGTTGGGCTGCGTCATGAAGCGCCAAACATCATCGCTGTAATTACGCAGTCGGCCGATCAAATTGGTGGCCTTGCTTTGCTTGGGTCTGCCGCGTTTGCCAGTGGCGGGCTCAATGGGGTTTTCTGTCTGAGCTTGCGCCAGAATTGCGTCATACAAGTCGCGCAGATCAGCTACTTGGCTTTGATACTTCACGCTGGCGTAGCGGGGCGTTTTGTCATCAGCACAATTGCGATTGTCCGAGTGATTGGCGTGCGAGAGCAACTCAATCATGTCGCCTGCCCAAGCTTGTCCTTGCTCTTCATGGAGGTAAGTCAACTCGCGCAAGTGGTGTTGGTTGCACAGGGCGTGCTGGCACTCCAAGGCCTTGTAGGGTATCCAGCCGTCGTGCACCAACACGCCTTTGAAAAGCTGTAGCAGGGCCAGAGATTCAAACGCTTCACCGCCACGCTTGGGGTGGCAACCCATCCAGGTCAGTGTCTCGGTGGCCAATACATGCAGCCAGTGCAGCGTCTTGGCAACCCGCAGGCCGCTCTCATCGGCATGTGCCACCTCTGCTTTGACCACAGCTTGGCCGATGTCTTCAACGCTGGGCTTCAAGAGGTTTGCGCCCATCTGGCCTGCCTTGATAACCGTTGCTTGGCTCACGGGTAAGTCAAAGAGGTCTTTCATCAGCGCAGCCGTGCGCTCTACGGAGACAGCGTGATTAAGGTTAAGGTGCACCATGGCCGCCTGTGCCCGTGGGCCGTATTGCACGCGCGCGGCTACATCGGCTGGAAATTCTGCGGTGTGCACATGCCCACAAGCGCAGATGGCTTGCATGACGCGGTGCTCAGTCACCTCACACTGCAGAACAGGCAAATCAAAGACTTGACGTGTTTCTGCGACGTACGCAAAAGCGAGCTTGCCGTGACACGCTGGGCAGTTGTCGGGTACGTTGTGGGTAATGATTTTGTCGGGCTCAGTGACCTGCCTCAAGGTACGCCCTGGATGACCATCCTGCCCACCTGTTGGGTTGCGACCCGCAACACGCAAGGACTTTGGTGCGGGTTTGTTCAGTCCGTCGCTTGATGGCGGCTTGCTGGAGTTTTTGCTGTTGAGCGCAAGACGGCCTTCGAGCTGATTGATGCGCTCCTGCAGCACAGCCATCTGCGTCACGAGTTCTCGTACTTGGCTCTGCAATGGCCACAGCGCACGGATCAAATCGTCCTTTTGCACATGGCTGAGCTTTGCGAGATCGGGTAAGTTTTGCATCAGGTCTGATTATCGCTCTCAATTTCATAGCAATTGACGACTGGACTTCATTGGGGGCTGAGTAGTTACCTCCGGGAAATGATTGTGAATTCTGGAATGACGCTTTTCGCTCAGGTAATGGACTTCGCCCGTTGGACCAGCTTCTCGCGCATCGTGGCTCGCTACTCGGGTGATGCGCGGGTTTCGACTTTGCCCAGCACCGAACATTTCCGCATCATGGCCTACGCGCAGTTGACCTGGCGCGAATCTCTGCGCGATATCGAGGCTACGTTGAGCGCCAATGCCACCAAGCTCTACGGCAGCACCTTACGAGGTGCACGGACTGGTGGTTGGCGCGCAGGGTGTTATCGAGCCAACGCGTATGGCCTATGACCGGATGATTCAAAATGTGTACATCACGTCCAAATTGGTCAGTATCGCGCTGAGCTATCACAACTAGCCATTTACAATTAACGCTTCGGACGGGCCGTTAGCTCAGTTGGTTAGAGCAGAGGACTCATAATCCTTTGGTCGTAGGTTCAAGTCCTACACGGCCTACCAAGCTAGAAAAGTAAAATTTGCTACATAAAACATAGAAAAATTGTATCTACTCAGGCCAATTTTAGGCAGGTAGATCGGATTCAGGCGAAGCTTGGCTGAGGGGGTGCACCCTTGAAGGCAGCGACGAGGGACTCAAAGATGTTGGCCCCTTGCTTGTGCATGGTGGCGCAATAGGAGCGGATGACGCAGTAGTCCTTGGCACCTTGCGGTGTTCGAAAGCAGCCCGAGACCTTTTGCTTGACCTTAGGCATACGCACGGTCTGTTCAGCAAGGTTGTTGGTGAACGGTACGTTGGGCTGCGTCATGAAGCGCCAAACATCATCGCTGTAATTACGCAGTCGGCCGATCAAATTGGTGGCCTTGCTTTGCTTGGGTCTGCCGCGTTTGCCAGTGGCGGGCTCAATGGGGTTTTCTGTCTGAGCTTGCGCCAGAATTGCGTCATACAAGTCGCGCAGATCAGCTACTTGGCTTTGATACTTCACGCTGGCGTAGCGGGGCGTTTTGTCATCAGCACAATTGCGATTGTCCAAGTGATTGGCGTGCGAGAGCAACTCAATCATGTCGCCTGCCCAAGCTTGTCCTTGCTCTTCATGGAGGTAAGTCAACTCGCGCAAGTGGTGTTGGTTGCACAGGGCGTGCTGGCACTCCAAGGCCTTGTAGGGTATCCAGCCGTCGTGCACCAACACGCCTTTGAAAAGCTGTAGCAGGGCCAGAGATTCAAACGCTTCACCGCCACGCTTGGGGTGGCAACCCATCCAGGTCAGTGTCTCGGTGGCCAATACATGCAGCCAGTGCAGCGTCTTGGCAACCCGCAGGCCGCTCTCATCGGCATGTGCCACCTCTGCTTTGACCACAGCTTGGCCGATGTCTTCAACGCTGGGCTTCAAGAGGTTTGCGCCCATCTGGCCTGCCTTGATAACCGTTGCTTGGCTCACGGGTAAGTCAAAGAGGTCTTTCATCAGCGCAGCCGTGCGCTCTACGGAGACAGCGTGATTAAGGTTAAGGTGCACCATGGCCGCCTGTGCCCGTGGGCCGTATTGCACGCGCGCGGCTACATCGGCTGGAAATTCTGCGGTGTGCACATGCCCACAAGCGCAGATGGCTTGCATGACGCGGTGCTCAGTCACCTCACACTGCAGAACAGGCAAATCAAAGACTTGACGTGTTTCTGCGACGTACGCAAAAGCGAGCTTGCCGTGACACGCTGGGCAGTTGTCGGGTACGTTGTGGGTAATGATTTTGTCGGGCTCAGTGACCTGCCTCAAGGTACGCCCTGGATGACCATCCTGCCCACCTGTTGGGTTGCGACCCGCAACACGCAAGGACTTTGGTGCGGGTTTGTTCAGTCCGTCGCTTGATGGCGGCTTGCTGGAGTTTTTGCTGTTGAGCGCAAGACGGCCTTCGAGCTGATTGATGCGCTCCTGCAGCACAGCCATCTGCGTCACGAGTTCTCGTACTTGGCTCTGCAATGGCCACAGCGCACGGATCAAATCGTCCTTTTGCACATGGCTGAGCTTTGCGAGATCGGGTAAGTTTTGCATCAGGCCCGATTATCGCTCTCAATTTCATAGCAATTGACGACTGGACTTCATTGGGGGCTGAGTAGTTACGAAAAATTTTCAATTAGTGCTCTGCGTAGCCACTGCGTAGCCAGTGCATTCCCGCAGTGTCTGCATCAGGTTTTCGTAACTGTCAAGAAACAGCAGGCGTAAAAAACCCAGCATGGTGTCGGGGTCGGGTGGGGTAGAGTTTGGTTAGGTCAAAACGGTCTACTTTCGCGTCATTGGTTTTTTTGTCTTGGTCATGGCGGTGCCTGCATCGCATCGTCCAGCGGAACAAGCGCTGAGTCATACATCACAGCAGTTCTGAAACAAGTAGTGCTCAACTACAGCACCCATCTACCCGTACTTGCTGCGTGGGCTTGAGGTGGAACGCCTCAACCAGCTTAGTTTAGTCGTCCAGCAACAACAGATTTAGCCATGGCATCGAGATGATCTCATCATCATTAATTCTGACTGCCATGTTGGAAGTTGACAACAAACTAGCACCAGTTGCGTTGGTCAAGTTAACTGTGAACACCCGTGATCCTTGATTTCTAATGGTATTGTTGATGATTGGAACACTAAAACTACGGTCGCTGGCATCGCCACTACCCCAAGTCAAACTGCCAGCCACTGAACCATAGTCAACCCCCGCTACTGCGCTGCCTGCACTGGTACTGTATGAGACGCTGGCCACATCGTCACTCCCACCGGTGCGAGTAACTGTAATCACGGCATTGCCAGCGTTTTCTCTGACTGACATGCTTATCGCTGTAAAGCCAAGAGACCCAGGATTGTTCAGTGTTGCTGAGGTGTAACTGGCCGTTAAAGTAACGCCGCTGAATTCCAAAATCCCATCCAGCAAAATGTAATAAGTCGTCGCCAAAGGTGTCGCAAATGTACAAGTCTCGTTATTGCCGGCTGCGTGAGATTCGCATTGAAAAATAGAATTTGTCGGAAGGGCAGATGCGCGAACCAGCAAGTCAACATTTCCGGTGCCGCCAAGTGTCTTGACAACCAAGTTACTTGCCCCCGCAGGCACATTGAAAGAAAAATAGGCGGTGCTACCCACAGCCCCAGCCAGATTGCTTAGGTTGACAGGTGTGATGGCACCACGCACATCAAAGTTTGCGCTCATGCTTTTTGCAGCACTCATGGTCACGCTGCAGGCCCCTGTGCCCGTGCAGGCACCACTCCAGCCGGTGAACAGATTGCTGCCGCTGACCACCGGGCTCAGGGTGATGACGGTTCCACTGGCAAAGTTGGCCGAGCAGGTGCTGCCACAGTCAATGCCTGCGGGTGAACTGCTCACGCTGCCGGTGCCAGTGCCAGTTTTCGAGACGGTCAAGACAAATTGAGTGGCAAAGTTGGCGCTGACGCTTTTTGCTGCACTCATGGTCACGCTGCAGGCCCCTGTGCCCGTGCAGGCACCACTCCAGCCGGTGAACAGATTGCTGCCGCTGACCACCGGGCTCAGGGTGATGACGGTTCCACTGGCAAAGTTGGCCGAGCAGGTGCTGCCACAGTCAATGCCCGCGGGTGAACTGCTCACGCTGCCGGTGCCAGTGCCAGTTTTGGAGACGGTCAAGGCGTATCCCACGGCAAAGTTGGCGGTCACGTTTTGCGCGGCACTCATGGTCACGCTGCAGGCCCCTGTGCCCGTGCAGGCACCACTCCAGCCGGTGAACAGATTGCTGCCGCTGACCACCGGGCTCAGGGTGATGACGGTTCCACTGGCAAAGTTGGCCGAGCAGGTGCTGCCACAGTCAATGCCCGCGGGTGAACTGGTCACGCTGCCGGTGCCAGTTTTGGAGACGGTCAAGGCGTATCCCACGGCAAAGTTGGCGGTCACGTTTTGGCCGCACTCATGGATACGCTGCAGGTCCCTGTACCGGTACAGTCACCACTCCAGCCGGTAAACAGGTTGGTGCCGGTGGCCGTCGCAGTCAACGTTACGCCCGTTCCACTCGTAACGTTGGTAGTGCGTACTGCCACAGTCAATGCCAGCAGGTGAACTGCTCACGCTGCCGGTGCCAGTGCCAGTTTTCGAGACGGTCAAGACAAATTGAGTGGCAAAGTTGGCGCTGACGCTTTGTGCTGCACTCATGGTCACGCTGCAGGCCCCTGTGCCCGTGCAGGCACCACTCCAGCCGGTAAACAGATTGCTGCCGCTGACCACCGGGCTCAGGGTGATGACGGTTCCACTGGCAAAGTTGGCCGAGCAGGTGCTGCCACAGTCAATGCCCGCGGGTGAACTGCTCACGCTGCCGGTGCCGGCTCCGGTTTTGGAGACGGTCAAGGTATAGCCCACGGCAAAGTTGGCGGTCACGTTTTTGGCCGCACTCATGGATACGCTGCAGGTCCCTGTGCCGGTACAGTCACCACTCCAGCCGGTGAACAGGTTGGTGCCGGTGGCCGTCGCAGTCAACGTTACGCTCGTTCCACTCGTAACGTTGGTAGTGCAGGTACTGCCACAGTCAATGCCAGCAGGTGAACTGCTCACGCTGCCGGTGCCGGCTCCGGTTTTGGAGACGGTCAAGGTATAGCCCACGGCAAAGTTGGCGGTCACGTTTTTGGCCGCACTCATGGATACGCTGCAGGTCCCTGTGCCGGTACAGTCACCACTCCAGCCGGTAAACAGGTTGGTGCCGGTGGCCGTCGCAGTCAACGTTACGCTCGTTCCACTCGTAACGTTGGTAGTGCAGGTACTGCCACAGTCAATGCCTGCAGGTGAACTGCTCACGCTGCCGGTGCCAGTGCCAGTTTTGGAGACGGTCAAGACAAATTGAGTGGCAAAGTTGGCGCTGACGCTTTTTGCTGCACTCATGGTCACGCTGCAGGCCCCTGTGCCCGTGCAGGCACCACTCCAGCCGGTAAACAGATTGCTGCCGCTGACCACCGGGCTCAGGGTGATGACGGTTCCACTGGCAAAGTTGGCCGAGCAGGTGCTGCCACAGTCAATGCCTGCGGGTGAACTGCTCACGCTGCCGGTGCTAGTGCCAGTTTTGGAGATGGTCAAGGTATAGCCCACGGCAAAGTTGGCGGTCACGTTTTTGGCCGCACTCATGGATACGCTGCAGGTCCCTGTGCCGGTACAGTCACCACTCCAGCCGGTGAACAGGTTGGTGCCGGTGGCCGTCGCAGTCAACGTTACGCTCGTTCCACTCGTAACGTTGGTAGTGCAGGTACTGCCACAGTCAATGCCAGCAGGTGAACTGCTCACGCTGCCGGTGCCAGTGCCAGTTTTGGAGACGGTCAAGGCGTATCCCACGGCAAAGTTGGCGGTCACGCTTTGCGCGGCACTCATGGTCACGCTGCAGGCCCCTGTGCCCGTGCAGGCACCACTCCAGCCGGTGAACAGATTGCTGCCGCTGACCACCGGGCTCAGGGTGATGACGGTTCCACTGGCAAAGTTGGCCGAGCAGGTGCTGCCACAGTCAATGCCCGCGGGTGAACTGCTCACGCTGCCGGTGCCAGTGCCAGTTTTGGAGACGGTTAAGACAAATTGAGTGGCAAAGTTGGCGCTGACGCTTTTTGCTGCACTCATGGTCACGCTGCAGGCCCCTGTGCCCGTGCAGGCACCACTCCAGCCGGTAAACAGATTGCTGCCGCTGACCACCGGGCTCAGGGTGATGACGGTTCCACTGGCAAAGTTGGCCGAGCAGGTGCTGCCACAGTCAATGCCCGCGGGTGAACTGGTCACGCTGCCGGTGCCAGTGCCAGTTTTGGAGACGGTCAAGGCGTATCCCACGGCAAAGTTAGCCGTCACGCTTTGCGCGGCACTCATGGTCACGCTGCAGGCCCCTGTGCCCGTGCAGGCACCACTCCAGCCGGTAAACAGGTTGGTGCCGGTGGCCGTCGCAGTCAACGTTACGCTCGTTCCACTCGTAACGTTGGTAGTGCAGGTACTGCCACAGTCAATGCCTGCAGGTGAACTGCTCACGCTGCCGGTGCCAGTGCCAGTTTTGGAGACGGTCAAGGCGTATCCCACGGCAAAGTTGGCGGTCACGTTTTTGGCCGCACTCATGGATACGCTGCAGGCCCCTGTGCCCGTGCAGGCACCACTCCAGCCGGTAAACAGATTGCTGCCGCTGACCACCGGGCTCAGGGTGATGACGGTTCCACTGGCAAAGTTGGCCGAGCAGGTGCTGCCACAGTCAATGCCCGTGGGTGAACTGCTCACGCTGCCGGTGCCAGTGCCAGTTTTGGAGACGGTCAAGGCGTATCCCACGGCAAAGTTGGCGGTCACGTTTTTGGCCGCACTCATGGATACGCTGCAGGTCCCTGTGCCGGTACAGTCACCACTCCAGCCGGTAAACAGGTTGGTGCCGGTGGCCGTCGCAGTCAACGTTACGCTCGTTCCACTCGTAACGTTGGTAGTGCAGGTACTGCCACAGTCAATGCCAGCAGGTGAACTGCTCACGCTGCCGGTGCCAGTGCCAGTTTGGAGACGGTCAAGACAAATTGAGTGGCAAAGTTGGCGCTGACGCTTTTGCTGCACTCATGGTCACGCTGCAGGCCCCTGTGCCCGTGCAGGCACCACTCCAGCCGGTAAACAGATTGCTGCCGCTGACCACCGGGCTCAGGGTGATGACGGTTCCACTGGCAAAGTTGGCCGAGCAGGTGCTGCCGCAGTCAATGCCTGCGGGTGAACTGCTCACGCTGCCGGTGCCAGTGCCAGTTTTGGAGACGGTCAAGGTATAGCCCACGGCAAAGTTGGCGGTCACGTTTTTGGCCGCACTCATGGATATGCTGCAGGTCCCTGTACCGGTACAGTCACCACTCCAGCCGGTAAACAGGTTGGTGCCGGTGGCCGTCGCAGTCAACGTTACGCTCGTTCCACTCGTAACGTTGGTAGTGCAGGTACTGCCACAGTCAATGCCAGCAGGTGAACTGCTCACGCTGCCGGTGCCGGCTCCGGTTTTGGAGACGGTCAAGGTATAGCCCACGGCAAAGTTGGCGGTCACGTTTTTGGCCGCACTCATGGATACGCTGCAGGTCCCTGTACCGGTACAGTCACCACTCCAGCCGGTAAACAGGTTGGTGCCGGTGGCCGTCGCAGTCAACGTTACGCTCGTTCCACTCGTAACGTTGGTAGTGCAGGTACTGCCACAGTCAATGCCAGCAGGTGAACTGCTCACGCTGCCGGTGCCAGTGCCAGTTTTGGAGACGGTCAAGACAAATTGAGTGGCAAAGTTGGCGCTGACGCTTTTTGCTGCACTCATGGTCACGCTGCAGGCCCCTGTGCCCGTGCAGGCACCACTCCAGCCGGTAAACAGATTGCTGCCGCTGACCACCGGGCTCAGGGTGATGACGGTTCCACTGGCAAAGTTGGCCGAGCAGGTGCTGCCACAGTCAATGCCCGCGGGTGAACTGGTCACGCTGCCGGTGCCGGCTCCGGTTTTGGAGACGGTCAAGGTATAGCCCACGGCAAAGTTGGCGGTCACGTTTTTGGCCGCACTCATGGATACGCTGCAGGTCCCTGTACCGGTACAGTCACCACTCCAGCCGGTAAACAGGTTGGTGCCGGTGGCCGTCGCAGTCAACGTTACGCTCGTTCCACTCGTAACGTTGGTAGTGCAGGTACTGCCACAGTCAATGCCTGCAGGTGAACTGGTCACGCTGCCGGTGCCAGTGCCAGTTTTGGAGACGGTCAAGGCGTATCCCACGGCAAAGTTGGCGGTCACGTTTTGCGCGGCACTCATGGTCACGCTGCAGGTCCCTGTACCGGTACAGTCACCACTCCAGCCGGTAAACAGATTGCTGCCGCTGACCACCGGGCTCAGGGTGATGACGGTTCCACTGGCAAAGTTGGCCGAGCAGGTGCTGCCACAGTCAATGCCTGCGGGTGAACTGCTCACGCTGCCGGTGCCAGTGCCAGTTTTGGAGACGGTCAAGGTATAGCCCACGGCAAAGTTGGCGGTCACGTTTTTGGCCGCACTCATGGATACGCTGCAGGTCCCTGTACCGGTACAGTCACCACTCCAGCCGGTAAACAGGTTGGTGCCGGTGGCCGTCGCAGTCAACGTTACGCTCGTTCCACTCGTAACGTTGGTAGTGCAGGTACTGCCACAGTCAATGCCTGCAGGTGAACTGCTCACGCTGCCGGTGCCAGTGCCAGTTTTGGAGACGGTCAAGACAAATTGAGTGGCAAAGTTGGCGCTGACGCTTTTGCTGCACTCATGGTCACGCTGCAGGCCCCTGTGCCCGTGCAGGCACCATTCCAGCCGGTGAACAGATTGCTGCCGCTGACCACCGGGCTCAGGGTGATGACGGTTCCACTGGCAAAGTTGGCCGAGCAGGTGCTGCCACAGTCAATGCCCGTGGGTGAACTGCTCACGCTGCCGGTGCCAGTGCCAGTTTTGGAGATGGTCAAGGCGTATCCCACGGCAAAGTTGGCGGTCACGTTTTTGGCCGCACTCATGGATACGCTGCAGGTCCCTGTGCTGGTACAGTCACCACTCCAGCCGGTAAACAGGTTGGTGCCGGTGGCCGTCGCAGTCAACGTTACGCTCGTTCCACTCGTAACGTTGGTAGTGCAGAGTACTGCCACAGTCAATGCCAGCAGGTGAACTGCTCACGCTGCCGGTGCCAGTGCCAGTTTTGGAGACGGTCAAGACAAATTGAGTGGCAAAGTTGGCGCTGACGCTTTTGCTGCACTCATGGTCACGCTGCAGGCCCCTGTGCCCGTGCAGGCACCACTCCAGCCGGTAAACAGATTGCTGCCGCTGACCACCGGGCTCAGGGTGATGACGGTTCCACTGGCAAAGTTGGCCGAGCAGGTGCTGCCACAGTCAATGCCTGCGGGTGAACTGCTCACGCTGCCGGTGCCAGTGCCAGTTTTGGAGACGGTCAAGACAAATTGAGTGGCAAAGTTGGCGCTGACGCTTTTTGCTGCACTCATGGTCACGCTGCAGGCCCCTGTGCCCGTGCAGGCACCACTCCAGCCGGTAAACAGATTGCTGCCGCTGACCACCGGGCTCAGGGTGATGACGGTTCCACTGGCAAAGTTGGCCGAGCAGGTGCTGCCACAGTCAATGCCCGCGGGTGAACTGCTCACGCTGCCGGTGCCAGTGCCAGTTTTGGAGACGGTCAAGGCGTATCCCACGGCAAAGTTAGCCGTCACGCTTTGCGCGGCACTCATGGTCACGCTGCAGGCCCCTGTGCCCGTGCAGGCACCACTCCAGCCGGTGAACAGATTGCTGCCGCTGACCACCGGGCTCAGGGTGATGACGGTTCCACTGGCAAAGTTGGCCGAGCAGGTGCTGCCACAGTCAATGCCCGCGGGTGAACTGCTCACGCTGCCGGTGCCAGTGCCAGTTTTGGAGACGGTCAAGGCGTATCCCACGGCAAAGTTGGCGGTCACGTTTTGCGCGGCACTCATGGTCACGCTGCAGGCCCCTGTGCCCGTGCAGGCACCACTCCAGCCGGTAAACAGATTGCTGCCGCTGACCACCGGGCTCAGGGTGATGACGGTTCCGCTGGCAAAGTTGGCCGAGCAGGTGCTGCCACAGTCAATGCCCGCGGGTGAACTGCTCACGCTGCCGGTGCCAGTGCCAGTTTTGGAGACGGTCAAGGTATAGCCCACGGCAAAGTTGGCGGTCACGTTTTTGGCCGCACTCATGGATACGCTGCAGGTCCCTGTACCGGTACAGTCACCACTCCAGCCGGTAAACAGGTTGGTGCCGGTGGCCGTCGCAGTCAACGTTACGCTCGTTCCACTCGTAACGTTGGTAGTGCAGGTACTGCCACAGTCAATGCCTGCAGGTGAACTGCTCACGCTGCCGGTGCCGGCTCCGGTTTTGGAGACGGTCAAGGTATAGCCCACGGCAAAGTTGGCGGTCACGTTTTTGGCCGCACTCATGGATACGCTGCAGGTCCCTGTGCCGGTACAGTCACCACTCCAGCCGGTAAACAGGTTGGTGCCGGTGGCCGTCGCAGTCAACGTTACGCTCGTTCCACTCGTAACGTTGGTAGTGCAGGTACTGCCACAGTCAATGCCAGCAGGTGAACTGCTCACGCTGCCGGTGCCAGTGCCAGTTTTGGAGACGGTCAAGGCGTATCCCACGGCAAAGTTGGCGGTCACGCTTTGCGCGGCACTCATGGTCACGCTGCAGGCCCCTGTGCCCGTGCAGGCACCACTCCAGCCGGTAAACAGATTGTTGCCGCTGACCACCGGGCTCAGGGTGATGACGGTTCCACTGGCAAAGTTGGCCGAGCAGGTGCTGCCACAGTCAATGCCCGCGGGTGAACTGCTCACGCTGCCGGTGCCAGTGCCAGTTTTGGAGACGGTCAAGGCGTATTGCGCCGTTGTCAGTACTGCCAGGGAGGCTGGCAAATTGATGCGTGGTTTGACAAGGCTGTTGCGACTGTCTGTCACCGCAACGCCATTGTTGCTGAGCGCCGCAAGCACCTCGCTCACGGTTGCGTTAGGCGCTTTTTGTCGCAAGATTGCCCAGGCACCTGCCACATGGGGTGTGGCCATTGATGTTCCGTTCCAGGTTGCGTAGGCGCTATTGGGTAGTGAGGAATTAATGCCAGATCCGGGTGCCAGCAGATTCAAAAAAGAGACCGAATTGGAATAAGAAGCAACCGAGTCAGCCGTGTCCAGGGTCGCTCCCACACTCACCGCGCTTGAAATACAACCTGGCGCGCTCATGCTGGTGGGGTAGCCATTGTTGCCAGACGCAATTACCGTGGCAATGTTGACCGAGCGCAGGGTGTCTATGGCAGCTTTGACAGATGCGTTGTTTGCATCACAGGTGGCTTGGCTGGTGTAGCTGGCACTGCCAAGGCTCATATTGACGGAATCAATGTTGTAGGTGTTGCGCAGTGCGTACACCCTTTGCAAGCCAAGACCTGATCAGAACTCCAAGTCAACGCGCAGCTTGCGCTGCTAACGCACCAGGCAGTGCCGTCAAACCGCGAAAAGACCTGTATCGCAATCAGGTTGGCATCTTTGGCTACTCCGAACTTGCTACCATCGTTGCCAGCAACAATGCCCGCCACATGCGTGCCATGGTCGCATTTGCCAGCCGGGCACACCCCTGATGCATAGGGCAATGCTGAGCCTGCTTCCGTTGATGTTGTAACGCCCCCTGGGCAAACAGAAGTAGATCCATAGCCTGAATAGGTGGTCGAATAGCAGGCCTCAGACACCACCTTCCCGTTCAGAAATGGATGGTTTTTGTCAACACCAGTGTCCAGCACCGCCACTGTGCGCCCTGCGCCGGTGTAGCCGCTGGTCCAAGCCGTGGTGCCGCCCACGAGAGGCACGCTCTGCGCCAAACTGACAAACATCAGCTGGTCTTCTTCGATCGATGTAACCTCGACCAGATTGGCTAGTTGCTCTAGCTCTGTGGCATCGACTTCGAGTGCCACAAACGGGATATGGTCAAAGTTCTTTACCTTGTCGAGTTTGTTGCGCAAGGTGGGCATCTTATTGAGCAGGCTTGTGCGGGCGGTGGCAATGTCGTCCTGCTGCTGGTTTAAGTTGGCAGCAGACAGCAGACCCTCAGGCGCAAATGGCACACGCATGCCCACAATCACGCGTATTGGTAAACCATTCTGTGCTTTGCTGCGTAACTGCTCCAGTGACTTGCTTGCTGCCACATTGGCACTGATAGTCAATGGTGCGGCAGGAGCGTTGCCCAGCAACACTCGCTTTGCTGATTGCGCATTTGCTGTGCTGCATAGCAGAACAGCACTCAGATTGGCCAATATTGCTAACCTGAAACACCACTTAAACCAGGGTTTTAGCCATGCTGGACATAGGTGCTTCATATCAAACAGCCAAGTAAAGAAAGCGCTAATTCAGCATCAGCATCAAAATAGGACTTACGAGCAATGAAGCGGCGATTAACAGTTGCGTATTCAGCGGGATCACCGACGAAAACAGCCTTGAAGTGCATGCGACAGGGCTCCAACAAAAACGAAAGTAACTGGCACCAGCCGATTATGCTTTGGCTTTGGTTCTAATGACTATACCGGCTGGTCGCTTAGGTCGCCCGTCCGTCGTTATGGAATGGCTTTTGTGCGTCCATGAGAGGACTGTGCTGATTTAGCCGCCTCAACTGTTGTTTAGTCCAGCAACAGCAGATTTAGCCATGGCATCGAGATGATCTCATCATCATTAATTCTGACTGCCATGTTGGAAGTTGACAACAAACTAGCACCAGTTGCGTTGGTCAAGTTAACTGTGAACACCCGTGATCCTTGATTTCTAATGGTATTGTTGATGATTGGAACACTAAAACTACGGTCGCTGGCATCGCCACTACCCCAAGTCAAACTGCCAGCCACTGAACCATAGTCAACCCCCGCTACTGCGCTGCCTGCACTGGTACTGTATGAGACGCTGGCCACATCGTCACTCCCACCGGTGCGAGTAACTGTAATCACGGCATTGCCAGCGTTTTCTCTGACTGACATGCTTATCGCTGTAAAGCCAAGAGACCCAGGATTGTTCAGTGTTGCTGAGGTGTAACTGGCCGTTAAAGTAACGCCGCTGAATTCCAAAATCCCATCCAGCAAAATGTAATAAGTCGTCGCCAAAGGTGTCGCAAATGTACAAGTCTCGTTATTGCCGGCTGCGTGAGATTCGCATTGAAAAATAGAATTTGTCGGAAGGGCAGATGCGCGAACCAGCAAGTCAACATTTCCGGTGCCGCCAAGTGTCTTGACAACCAAGTTACTTGCCCCCGCAGGCACATTGAAAGAAAAATAGGCGGTGCTACCCACAGCCCCAGCCAGATTGCTTAGGTTGACAGGTGTGATGGCACCACGCACATCAAAGTTTGCGCTCATGCTTTTTGCAGCACTCATGGTCACGCTGCAGGTCCCTGTGCCCGTGCAGGCACCACTCCAGCCGGTAAACAGATTGTTGCCGCTGACCACCGGGCTCAGGGTGATGACGGTTCCACTGGCAAAGTTGGCCGAGCAGGTGCTGCCACAGTCAATGCCCGCGGGTGAACTGCTCACGCTGCCGGTGCCAGTGCCAGTTTTGGAGACGGTCAAGGCGTATTGCGCCGTTGTCAGTACTGCCAGGGAGGCTGGCAAATTGATGCGTGGTTTGACAAGGCTGTTGCGACTGTCTGTCACCGCAACGCCATTGTTGCTGAGCGCCGCAAGCACCTCGCTCACGGTTGCGTTAGGCGCTTTTTGTCGCAAGATTGCCCAGGCACCTGCCACATGGGGTGTGGCCATTGATGTTCCGTTCCAGGTTGCGTAGGCGCTATTGGGTAGTGAGGAATTAATGCCAGATCCGGGTGCCAGCAGATTCAAAAAGAGACCGAATTGGAATAAGAAGCAACCGAGTCAGCCGTGTCCAGGGTCGCTCCCACACTCACCGCGCTTGAAATACAACCTGGCGCGCTCATGCTGGTGGGGTAGCCATTGTTGCCAGACGCAATTACCGTGGCAATGTTGACCGAGCGCAGGGTGTCTATGGCAGCTTTGACAGATGCGTTGTTTGCATCACAGGTGGCTTGGCTGGTGTAGCTGCCACTGCCAAGGCTCATATTGACGGAATCAATGTTGTAGGTGTTGCGCAGTGCGTACACCCTTTGCAAGCCCAAGACCTGATCAGAACTCCAAGTCAACGCGCAGCTTGCGCTGCTAACGCACCAGGCAGTGCCGTCAAACCGCGAAAAGACCTGTATCGCAATCAGGTTGGCATCTTTGGCTACTCCGAACTTGCTACCATCGTTGCCAGCAACAATGCCCGCCACATGCGTGCCATGGTCGCATTTGCCAGCCGGGCACACCCCTGATGCATAGGGCAATGCTGAGCCTGCTTCCGTTGATGTTGTAACGCCCCCTGGGCAAACAGAAGTAGATCCATAGCCTGAATAGGTGGTCGAATAGCAGGCCTCAGACACCACCTTCCCGTTCAGAAATGGATGGTTTTTGTCAACACCAGTGTCCAGCACCGCCACTGTGCGCCCTGCGCCGGTGTAGCCGCTGGTCCAAGCCGTGGTGCCGCCCACGAGAGGCACGCTCTGCGCCAAACTGACAAACATCAGCTGGTCTTCTTCGATCGATGTAACCTCGACCAGATTGGCTAGTTGCTCTAGCTCTGTGGCATCGACTTCGAGTGCCACAAACGGGATATGGTCAAAGTTCTTTACCTTGTCGAGTTTGTTGCGCAAGGTGGGCATCTTATTGAGCAGGCTTGTGCGGGCGGTGGCAATGTCGTCCTGCTGCTGGTTTAAGTTGGCAGCAGACAGCAGACCCTCAGGCGCAAATGGCACACGCATGCCCACAATCACGCGTATTGGTAAACCATTCTGTGCTTTGCTGCGTAACTGCTCCAGTGACTTGCTTGCTGCCACATTGGCACTGATAGTCAATGGTGCGGCAGGAGCGTTGCCCAGCAACACTCGCTTTGCTGATTGCGCATTTGCTGTGCTGCATAGCAGAACAGCACTCAGATTGGCCAATATTGCTAACCTGAAACACCACTTAAACCAGGGTTTTAGCCATGCTGGACATAGGTGCTTCATATCAAACAGCCAAGTAAAGAAAGCGCTAATTCAGCATCAGCATCAAAATAGGACTTACGAGCAATGAAGCGGCGATTAACAGTTGCGTATTCAGCGGGATCACCGACGAAAACAGCCTTGAAGTGCATGCGACAGGGCTCCAACAAAAACGAAAGTAACTGGCACCAGAGCCGATTATGCTGTGCCAGGGACAACAGTCCTGAACAGGTTCTCGGGCTAGCTGCGGTCCTTGTGTAGTGGTTTTTGTGCATCCATCAATGCAACGCGCTGGTTGAGCCGCCTCAACTGTCGCTCCAGTTGTGTCTGGGTGATGTCAGCGTAAAGCGATTTGACCAGCAAAACCAGCACGGTGCCCAGTAGCAGCGCGGCAGGGGGATAACTGATGCCGACCCAGCCCGCAATACGGTCAATCAGGCCAGGCCAAAAACCTAGCAATACTGCAAGTACAGCGATAACGATCCAGAACAGACCGTGCAAGATGTAAATGTGGTCACGGCGCAACAGGTGCAAAATGACCAGTGCCAGCCCCAGGCCGAGCAAGCTGGTAGTGATTTGAAGGTTAGCCATCAGGGTGAGCTTGCTGGTGTGGCGCTGGGCGTGCTCAGCATGGTTTGGAGTTGGCGATACATCGGGTTGTTCGGGGCGGTTTGAAGGGCAATAGCGAGGTCTTTTGCACTCTCATCGCGCTTGCCTGTGGAATAAAGGGCTAGCGCCCTGGCGTAAAAAGCAGGCTCTGAGGGATGCTTGACAATCGACGGATTCAAAATGGCCAGCGCCGCTGCGTAATTCTGTTTACCAATATATGCCATGCTCATGCCTACCTGATAGCGTTGATTATCAGGTTTTTCCTTCATCAGCCGCTGATAAGCCAGTATCGCTTCATCATACTTCTGGCTGGCGACCGCTGACTCAGCTTGGCGCAAATGCGCTTGCTCTTTTTCTGCAGAGGATTGCGGATAGGTCAAAGCACTCGTAAAACTGTCAAATGCTTCAGCATACTTCTGTTGCGCGTACTGTGATTCACCCTGCTGAAAATAAAGACCCGCCTTTACATTTTCTGGGGTCTCAGGGTCGGCGAGTTTGTCAGTAAGTAGCTTCGATTGCTCCAACTGCTGCTTTTGGGTAATTCGCGTCCTCAAGCGCGCTGTTTCACCCAAGGTATTTCCCAGGCTATCGGCCACTGCGAAAAGGCGCAGCGCCTCCTTATAGTCACCGCGGTCCACAGCGACTTCGCCTAAATTCAGAAATGGCCGCCAGCGGCCCACTGCATTCGCAGGTGCTTGCAGATCGATCTTAGCGCTGGCATCAGTCCATACCGTGATTGGCGAACTTAAACTAACGATCCTCTCATAACTGCTCGCAATGAGCGCTGCCATGGCGACCGAAACAATTGCGTAGACTTGAAGATGATTGCGGCCCACCAGCAATGATGCTATCAAGATTGGTACACCCATTGACCAGAGATAACTGCGGTACAGCACCAAAGGGTCCTGAATCCAGATTGTGGCGAACTCAGTTACAAATAGCAACAGCGGAATCTGCAACGCTAAACCTGCCAGCCTCCAGCTGCCAGAACCCTTAATGATCAACCAGGCACTGCCTACCAAAGAGCCTAGCCAGGCAACGGCACCTATGCCGTGCCAGCTTAAAAAGGTGATGGGAAACACCGGCCTAAGATCAATGGACATCCAGCCGACGACGGGCACAAACCACAAAAAGCCGTAATGAAAAAACAGCGATGCCTGGTTCACGATGCTCAATGGGTACAGGCGCTGCCTGATACCGGGTTGCAATGCTTCTAGCTGCTGGGCGTAGGTTTGTGAAAATAAATCAAACAGGCTACCTAACAGATTGCCATATTGGCCGTAAAGGTACATGCCCATCAATCCAATAACAAGAAATGCAAACGCTGATATCTGCAAGATGCGCCGTTTTGAGGGTCGCTTTAAGAATACAAACAGAGGCACCGTGAGCAAAATGGCGGTGACGGCGTGTTCTTTGCTTGCCACTGCCAAGATGTAACTGATCAGTGCCAGCACATGCCATGGCCAGCGGCCACTCATCAAGCCACGCACATAACTCAGGCAACCTAATGTGACAAACAGAGTGGCCATCAAGATCGAGCGCTGCATGAGGTAGGCCACAGCGTAAACTGCCACGGGATTAAATGCCCATAACGCTACGCCAGCACGCGCCGCGTTTTGCAGTGAGCTTAAAAAAGCATCAGTCAGGTGGTCATTGCCCCATGAGTTACGAACAAGCAGTGTCAGCACCAATGTGTACAAGGTCAACGCAGTCGCAATGTGCAGCACGATGTTGAGAATGCGCTGCTTCCACCAGCCTTCGCCTAGAATACTCTGCAGCCAGACAAAACTGCCTGCAGAGAGCGAGCGGACCTTGAGCACCATTAAGTTGCCATATTGGCCAAAGATAGTGCCATCAATCAGGCGCTCGTCGTCAAACACCAACTGGTTGTTGATGCTAAAGCTGTAAAGAAGCGCAATGGCGGCTGCAAGTGCAACGGCATAGAGCGCTGAAGTTTGTTTGGGTGTCATCCCTGACTTTGAACTTGTCTGGTATTGAATAAAGATAAATTGTAAATGCACGGTCAATGAGAGCTTTTGTTTTGGGTTTTTCAAAAAATGTGGGGCATCAGGCAAGTTTTTGCCTGGGGCTGGCGATGGGTTGCATGCTGTGCGGACAGGCACTGGCTGACGTCTGGAAGGTGATCGACGAAAACGGCATGGTGCAGTTCACCAACGAGCCACCTGGCAAAAAGGGCCAACTGGTGATTGAGTCCAACCCATCTGGCAGTAATCCTTCAGTGGCTATGAACCGACCGTCGGGCTTGCCGGATGCAGCAGCCCACACCACCGTGGCCGTGATCAACGCCTCACCCGCCTACCAGGCAGTGCACGGCAGCTTGTCTGCGGCGTCGCAGTCGTTTGGGGTTGATTACGACTTGCTCAAGGCTGTGGTAGCGACCGAGTCGGCTTTCAATTCCAAAGCCGTGTCGAATAAAGGGGCGGTGGGCTTGATGCAGATCATGCCGGCCACTGCGCAGCGGTATGGTGTGCAGGCGGACCGCGGTGCCACGGTGTCGGCCAAGCTGACCGACCCTGACCTCAACATCCAGACCGGTACCCGTTATCTGGCCGATTTGCTGCGTTTGTTTGGCGGCCAGACTGAGTTGGCGTTGGCGGCTTACAACGCCGGTGAGGGGGCAGTTGCCCGGGCCGGCAACCGGATTCCCAATTACAAAGAGACTCAAACCTATGTGCAGCGCGTGATGTCGGTCTACCGCCTGCTGCAAACTCGAACCGGATGACCCGCTAAACAGTCTGCTCAATTGAGCAGCAAATCGTCGGCGGTGTCCAACTCCTGCGCATCAATCATTGCGTCGTAAGCAGCGCGACTGGCCAGGGCCTCGCTGGTGTAGGGAATAAGAGGTTTGTCCAGTGGGCGCAGCTTGTGGCGGCGCAGGCCGCGCAGCTGCTGCGAACGTTCCATGGTTTGCAGCACACGCTCAGGCTCCATCATCAGACTGAACGGATTGAGGGTTTCAAAGCTGGTTGTCATGGCGTACTCCTACTGTGGCAATCACGTTTGGCGAACTGCAAAACGCTGAATTGAACTGTATCCCTGTGCCATTAAAAACTGAAGTCGGTGTTTTGCCCGATCGCGTGTCAGAAGTTGCCTGACAAGCTGTCAGCCAACCTTGCCATCCGTGGCGTCAAAGCAGCCGCACCTTGACACTTTTGCCCTTGACCTTGCCGGCGTTGAGCTTTTGCATGGCGACCAGCGCAATGTCACGTTGCACCGCCACAAAGGTGGTGAACTCGGTGACATTGATCTTGCCGATTTGCTCTCTACTAAAACCAGCGTCGGCGGTGAGCGCACCCAGCACGTCGCCAGGGCGAATTTTTTCTTTGCGACCCCCCAATATTTGTAGCGTGACCATGGGGGGCAGCAGCGGCCCGGAGCCAGTGGGGGTCAATTCATCAAGCTTGTGCCAGCTCGATTCCAGCTTCTGGTACTGCTCAATCTTGCCCACGGCGCCCATCTCAACCATCGCCGCCAGGCTCAGCGCCAGACCGGTCGCACCGGCGCGCCCGGTGCGACCAATGCGATGCACATGCACCTCGGGGTCAGGTGTGATGTCGACATTGATCACTGCTTCAAGCTCCTTGATGTCGATGCCGCGCGAGGCCACGTCGGTAGCGACCAGGATGGAGGTGCTGCGGTTGGCAAACTGGGCCAGCACCTGATCGCGCTCGCGCTGCTCCAGTTCGCCATAAAGGGCCAGCGCGCTGAAGCCTTGCTGTTGCAAATACACCACCAAATCCTTGCATTGCTGCTTGGTGTTGCAAAAAGCCAATGTGCTGATGGGGCGAAAGTGGTTCAGCAGTTTGGCTACGGTCTCGAACCGGGTGGGTCGCGTCACTTCATAAAAGCGCTGCTCAATCAGGCTTTTGGCGCTGGCCGAGGCCACCTTGATTTGTTCGGGCGCACGCATGAACTGTTTGGCCAGCTTTTCGATGCCCTCGGGGTAGGTGGCCGAAAACAGCAGGGTTTGCCGCTCTGGCGGGCATTGCCGGGTCACGGTGGCAATGTCGTCAAAAAAGCCCATGTCGAGCATGCGGTCGGCCTCGTCAAGCACCAAGGTGTTGAGTGCTTCCAGCAACAAATAGCCGCGCGCCAGGTGATCCATCACGCGCCCAGGGGTGCCGACCACAATGTGGGCGCCGTTTTCCAGTGACGCCCGCTGACCACGCAAGGCCACGCCGCCACACAGGGTGACGACCTTGATGTTGTCCATGGCGCGTGCCAGCCGACGAATCTCGACGGTGACTTGATCGGCTAACTCGCGCGTGGGGCACAGCACCAGCGCTTGCACGGCAAAACGGCGCGGGTTTAGCCGCTCCAGCAGGGCCAAGCCAAAGGCGGCGGTTTTGCCGCTACCTGTCTCGGCCTGAGCGATCAGGTCTTTGCCCGCCAACGCGGTGGGAAGGCTGGCCGCCTGTATTGGCGTCATGTTCAGGTAACCAAGCTGCGTCAGATTGTCCAGGGTGGCGGGGTTCAGCGGCAGGGTTTGAAAGGCCAGGGTGTCAGTGTGTGTCATGTCCTGATTATCGGGACGGCCCAACTTGAAGCGACCACCGGCGTCGCTTGATAGATGAGGTGCTTTATTAATGATAGCTAGCTGCGCTTATTGCATAAGGGCTAACAGTCAATTTCTTTTCCCACCCAGCCTAATTTAGGGAGGGGGGGCCCGGGCGGGCGGCCGGGGGGGGGGGCCCCGGGCGGGGGCGGGGGCCCAGGGGGGGCCCCCCCCCCCGGGCGGGGGGCGCGCAGGGGGGGGGGGGGCGGGGGCCCCGGGCCCCCGGGGGGCCCAGCCCGGGCCCCGGCCTTTCCCTCGCCCCCGCCCGCCCCCGGCCCCCCCGCCGGGGGGGACGGGGAGCGGGGCGGGGGGCGGGCCCCCCAACCCCCCCCCCCCCCGCCCGGCGCCCCGGCCGGCCGGGGGGGGGGGCGGGCCCCCCCGCCCCGGGCCCCCCCGCCGGGGGCGGGCGGGCGGGGGGGGGCCCCCCCCCCGGCGGCCCCGGGCCCGCGGCCCCGGCCCGCCCCTCGGCCCCCCCCCCCCCGGGGCCGCGGGGCGCCCGGGCCCCGGCGCCCGGCCGGGGGGCGGGGGCGGCGCGGCCCCCCCCCCCCCCCCCCCGCCCCCCCGGCCCCCCCCCCCCCGGGGGGCCCGCGCGCGGGGGGGCGGGGCCCGCCCCCCCGGGGCCCCCGCCCCCGCGCGCCGCCCCCCCCCCCCGGCCCCGGCCCAACGGGCCCCGCCCCCGGCCCCCCCCCCCGGGGCGGCCCCCCGGCCGCCCGCGCCGCGCCCCGCCCCCCGGCGGCGCCCCCCCCCCCCGGGCGCCCCCCCCCCGCGCCCCCCCCCCCCCCCCCCCCCCGCCGGCCCGGCGCGGCCCCCCGGGGCCGCCCCCCCCCCCGCCTCCGCCCCGCCCCGGCGCCCCCCCCCGGGCCCCCCCCCCCGCCCGCCCGCCCGGGGCGGGGGCCGGCCCCCCGCCCCCCGGCCCCCCCCCCCCGCGCGCCCCCCCCGCCGGCCCCCGGGGCCCGCGCGCGGCCCCGGCCGGGGCCCCCCCCCCACCGGCCCCGCCCGCGGCGGGGGGGGGGGGGGCGCGCCGCCCGCCCCCCCCCCCCCCCCCCCCCCCCCCCCGCGCCCCCGGCGGCGGGGCGCCCCGGGGGGGGGGGGGCGGCCCCGCGCGCCCCGCCCCCCGCCCCCCCCCCCCCCCCCCCCCCCCCCCCCCCCCCCCCCGCGCCCCCCAATTTCTTATCAATTCAGTGCAGGCCACCTAAAATGGTCACTCACCAGGAACACCCATGCCAAGCCTTCATATTTCCAGTCAGTTTGACGCCGGTGCCATTCAAGTGGTCAGTCTGGCTGAACCGCAAGACATTCAGCTCAACATTCGCCCAGACAACGCCAGCGAATTTGCTCAGTGGTTTTACTTCTGCCTGCATGGCGCCAAAGGTGCGCCGGTGCGCCTGCGGTTTCTGAACGCCGGGCAAAGCGCCTACCCCAAGGGCTGGGACGGCTACCGCGTGGCCTACAGCGAAGACCACCAGAACTGGTTACGCGCCGACACCCAGTTTGACGGCCAGGTGATGACGGTAGAACTCACGCCCGACAGCGACAGCGTTTACCTGGCCTACTTTGAGCCGTATTCGCAGGAGCGCCATCTTGACCTGCTGGGCTCGGCGGGCAACTCAGAGCATGTGACGCAAGAGCACCTGGGCAGCACGGTGGATGGCCGCGACATGAGCTTGGTGAAGATCACCGATGCCACGTCCGCCACGCCACTGGCGCACAAGCGCAAAGTCTGGCTGATCGCTCGCCAGCACCCCGGTGAAACCATGGCCGAGTGGTTTGTCGAGGGTTTTCTGGAGCGATTGCTTGACGATGCCGACCCGGTGGCGCGGGTGCTGCTGAATCAATGTGTGTTCTACGTGGTGCCCAACATGAACCCCGACGGCGCGGTGCGGGGCAATTTGCGCACCAATGCGGTGGGTGCCAACCTGAACCGCGAATGGGCCACGCCGAGCCTGGAAAAATCACCCGAGGTGTTTTGGGTGCGGCAAAAGATGCTGGAAGTGGGCGTTGACCTGAGCCTGGATGCCCATGGTGACGAGGGCCTGCCGTATAACTTTGTGGCGGGTACAGAAGACACGCCCGGCTATAGCCCCCGCATCGCTGCGCTGGAAGAGGCCTTCAAAGTCAATTGGCTGGCGGCCAGCCCGGACTTTCAGACCACGCATGGCTACCCGCGTGGCAAACATGGCGAGGCCAACATGACGCTGGCCACCAACTGGATTGGTCATCAGTTTGATTGCTTGGCGTTCACCATCGAGATGCCGTTCAAGGACAACGCCAACCTGCCCGACCCGCTGGTGGGCTGGAACGGTGAGCGCTCCAAGCGGCTGGGGGGAAGCGTGCTGCATCCGGTGCTGGCGGTGGTGGGGCTGTTGCGGGATTGATTGAGTCGTCTTGTTGCCTTGCGCGTGGCCCGCAGAATTGGGGTCAGAGCCCAATTCGGTTACGCTCTGTTGACTGCGCGGATATCGGGTTGCCGAATTGGGATCCGACCCCAAAGCAGCTACCGTTTGTGCTCATTTCAAAAAATATAGCTGTCAGCGCTTATTCAGAAAGGGCTGGAAGGTCATTTGGTTGGATATTCAAATCAAAACACAAGCGGCTTGCGACCCCCCTGAGGTGGCACGAAGCTCTGGCACCTGATCCGCACAAGCCGATTGCGCCTTCGGGCAGCGGGTGCGAAACACGCAGCCGCTGGGCGGATTGAGCGGCGATGGCAGATCGCCTTGCAGCAACTGGATCACCTTGCAGCGCTCCAGCTCCGGGTCGGGGATCGGGATGGCGGACAACAACGCTTGCGTGTAGGGGTGTTGTGGGTCTTCGTACAAGGCGCGTTTTTGCGCAAACTCCATGGCCCGGCCCAGGTACATCACCATGATGCTGTGGCTGATGTGGCGCACCACTGCCAGATCGTGCGCGATAAAAATCAGCGCCAGGCCAAATTCGGCTTGCAGCTCTTTGAGCAAATTGATGATTTGTGCCTGGATCGACACGTCCAGCGCGGAGACAGGCTCGTCACACACAATCAGCTTCGGTTGCTGAATCAGCGCCCGCGCAATGCCGATGCGCTGGCATTGCCCACCCGAGAACTCATGCGGGTAGCGGTTAATCTGATGCGCCGTCAGTCCCACGCGACCCATGATGGCGCGCACTTTGTCCATCACCTCGTCCTGTGGCATGTCGGGGTGGTGCGTGCGCAGTGGCTCGGCAATGATCTGTGCCACCGTCATGCGCGGGTCCAGGCTGGCCAGCGGGTCCTGAAAAATCATCTGAATGTCTTTGCGCACCGCCATCCAGGCGGCGTCCGTAGCGCCCTGCATTTCCTGGCCCATCCAGGTAATGCTGCCGGAGTTGGCCGGGTTCAGGTTCAGCAGGGCGCGTGCCAGGGTTGATTTGCCGCAGCCTGATTCGCCCACCACGCCCAGCGTTTCACCGGCGTGCAGGTCAAACGAGATGCCGTTCACCGCTTTCAGGCTGCGCGGCGGCGTCCAGGGCCAGCCCTTGGCATCCTTGATCTGGAATTCGACCTTGATGTCGCGCACCGACAAAATGGGTTGTTGGGTGCTCATGATGCTTTGTCCTGACCTCTGCCCACTCCCATGGGAAGAGGGTGGAACAGCCGCGCGCACGCCAAACCTGTGCTGCTACTTTGGGTTGGTCGCCGAGCAAAAGGGTCAATCATGGCGAGATTCCTTTGTTTGCATGCCTTGCACGCGGGCGATATCTCGGTGGCAGGCGCGCAGGTGGCCGACGGTGCCGGGCACGCTTTGCAGTGGTGCCAAGGTGTCGTGGCACCGCACTTCGGCAAAGCTGCAACGCTCACTGAACGGGCAGCCTTTGGGCAAGCGCGCCATGTTGGGCGGTGCGCCGGGAATGGCCAGCAGAGATTCGTCATCGCGGTCCATGCGCGGCACCGCCTTGAGCAGCCCCAGCGTGTAGGGGTGGGTGGCGGTTTTGAACAGCTGCTGCGCGCTGCCTTGCTCCATGACCCGTCCGCCATACATCACGATGACCTGGTCGCACAAGCCCGCCACCACGCCCAGGTCGTGGGTGATCAGCACGATGGCCGTGCCAAAGTCTTGCTGCAAGTCGCGCAGCAGCCTCAGCATCTGCGCCTGCACCGTCACGTCCAGCGCGGTAGTGGGCTCGTCGGCAATCAGCACCTCGGGCTCGCACAGCAGCGCCATGGCAATCATCACGCGCTGGCGCATGCCGCCCGAGAACTCATGCGGGTACATGTCGATGCGCTTGGCCGCCTCGGGGATTCGCACCGCGTCGAGCATGCGCACCGACGCAGCCAGGGCGCTTTTGCGGTCTTGTCCCTTGTGAAACTGCAGCACCTCGGTCATTTGTCGCTCCACTGTCAGATACGGGTTGAGCGAGGTCATCGGGTCCTGAAAAATCATCGCCATGCGGTTGCCGCGAATCTGGTTCAGCGTTGCGGCGGGCAGCGTCAGCAGGTTGTTGCCCTGGTACAGCGCCTCACCCGTGGCCTGGCCGTTACGCGCCAGCAGGCGCATCAGCGCCAGCACCGTCTGGCTCTTGCCCGAGCCGCTCTCGCCCACAATACCCAGCGTCTGTCCCTTGCCCAGCGCAAAACTCAGGCCGTTGACGGCGTACACCGTGCCGTCCTGGGTGGCAAACTGCACCGCCAGATTGGTGACTTCAAGTAAGTTCATGGCCATGCCTGGGGGGGGGGATCGCAGTTCGCCAGACCGGGGGTGTGGGGGTGGACCCGGCGGGGGGGGGGGGGGCCCAACGCCGGGCCCGCCCCGGCGGGGTGACCCCAAGCCTTGAAAGGGCAATACCCCAAGTCCACGCTTCGTCAGACACCCAACGCACGCCGCTAGCCGCTGTTGGGGCAATTTCATTATTTGGACATGGCGCATGCCAGTTACCGGTCTTTGGGGTCGAGCGCGTCACGCATGCCGTCGCCAATGTAGTTAAAGCAATACAGCGCACTGGAGAGCAGCAACGACGGAAAGATCAATATCCACGGCGATATCTCCATCACCTGGGCTCCGTCATGAATCAGCACACCCCAGCTGGTCATGGGCTCTTGAATGCCCAGGCCCAGAAACGACAGCACCGATTCGGTCAGGATCACCCCCGGCACCGTCACCGTGGTGTAGATCACCACAATGCCCAGCAGGTTAGGCACGATGTGCTGAAAGATGATGCGCCGCGTCGGCACACCAATGGCGCGCGCGGCTTCGACAAATTCCTTGGAGCGCAGGGACAGGGTCTGCCCGCGCACCACGCGCGCCATGTCCATCCACGAAAACACCGTGATGGTGATCACCACCAGGTAAAAGGCGCGCCCCAGCAGTGTCACCATCAGAATGGCGATCAGCAGGTAGGGCACGGCGTACATCATGTCCACGATGCGCATCATCACTGCATCGACCTTGCCACCCAGAAAACCGGCCGTGGCGCCCCAGGCAATGCCCAGGCTGACAGACGACAGCGTGGCCATCAGCCCTACCATCAGCGAAATGCGCCCGCCCATCAGGCTTCTCACCAGCAGGTCGCGGCCCGACTCGTCGGTGCCAAACCAGTGCATGTTTTTGAACGTGGGCGGCTGGCTCATCGCATCCCAATCGGCCGAGTCAAAGGCATGCGGCAGCAGCCAGGGGCCAACCACACAGGCCAGCGTGATCAGGCCCAGCAGCAGCAGGCTGGCCACCGCCGCCCTGTTGGCGCTAAAGCGCAGGCGCGCCGCGTACCACAGGCTGCGGCCGTGGATCTCGGGCGTCAGTGCCGTGTCCAGCGTGGCCACCAGGGCGTCGTCTTTGTTGTTGAACATGTGAATTTAGGTCAAATTGGCCTCCAGCCCTTATGCATCAAGCGCTGGCAGCAATAACTTTAATAGCGAATCTTGGGGTCCAGCAACGCATAGGCCAGGTCCACCAACAGGTTGAACATCACGGTGATCACGGTGACCAGCACCACCAGGCCCAGCACCAGGGTGTAGTCACGGTTGCTGGCGCCGTTCACGATCAGCTTTCCCAGACCCGGCAGCGAAAACACCGACTCGGTCACCACTGCCGACGTGATCGATGATATGGCCAGCGGCCCGGCCAGTGACACCACGGGCAGCAACGCCGGTTTCATGGCGTGGCGCAGCACCACGGTGCGCATCGGCAGGCCTTTGGCGCGCGCGGTGCGGATAAAGTTGCTGTTCAGCACCTCGATCATGCTGCCGCGCATCACCCGGGCGATGGTTGCCACGTTGATGAAGATCAGCAGCGCCATCGGCAGCAGCATGTAACGCGGCGCAAAATTGTCCCAGCCGCCCGCCGGGGCCACCTTGAGCCACAGGGCAAACACCAGAATCAGCAGCGGGCCAATGACAAACGACGGAAATACGCTGCCCAGGCTGCTGATCATCATGGTCAGGTAGTCTGCCAGGCTGTTTTGCCGCAGGGCTGCCAGGGTGCCCAGCGCAATGCCAAGCAGCAGGGCAATCAGCAGCGAGCCGCCGCCAATCGCGGCGGATATCGGCAAGGCCTTGGCCACCAACTGGTTGACGCTCCAGTCCTCATACCGGAACGAGGCGCCCAGGTCGCCCTGCAGCAGACTGCCGAGGTACAGCAGATACTGCTTCCATAGCGGCTCATTAAGGTGGTACTTGGCCTGCAGGTTGGCCATGACGGCCTCAGACACCTTGTGCTCGGAGTCAAACGGCCCGCCGGGGGTCAGGTGCAGCATAAGATAACACAGCGTGATCACCGCAAGCAGGGTGGGGATGGTGGCAATCAGGCGGCGCAGCGCGTAGGTCCACATCGACAAATCTCCAAATTAGCGCAAACACGCTGCGCTGGTGGCGCAGACCATGCTTGTCATTGCGAGCGAAACGCGGCAATCAAAAGTCACTGAATACATGGACTGCTGTGCTTCGCTGGCAGTGCCGGTGTTCCCGTTCATGGTCTGGGTGCGGCATCGGCCCGGTTGTCGCTCCCGCGCAATTAGGCTGCCCGACATTTCAGTGAAAGGGCGGCTCAGTGCTTGATGATGTAAAACTCTTTGGCCCGGTAACGGTCCATGCTGTTGGTATTGGTGTAGCCGCCCACATAGGACTTGACCAGACGCGGCACCGTGTATTGCAGCAGCGGCAGCATCGGGTAGTCGTCCATGATCATCTTGGCGGCTTGCGTCAGCAAGGTCCTGCGCTTAGCCGGGTCCATACTTTGGTTGCCCTGGTCAATCAGCTTTTCGGCTTCACGGTTGCAGTTTTTCTGCGCATTCTGGTCCGAGTCGCATTGCACCAGCGTCAGGAACGTGGTGGCGTCGTTGTAGTCGGCCACCCAGCCATTGCGGGCGATCTGGTACTCACCGTCGTTGCGCTTCTTGATCAACACCTTGAACTCCATCGCTTCCATCTCAACTTCGATGCCAAGCTTGGTTTTCCACTCGGAAGTGGCAAAAATCGCCATCTTCTTGTGATACTCACTGGTGTTGTAGCTGAACTTGAGTTTGGTACCGGTTGTCACCCCAGCCTCAGCCAGCAGCTTCTTAGCCTCCGCCACGCGCTTGTCCATCGGCCAGGTGGCCCAGTCGTAGGCCGTGACATCACCGCCATCCACACCTTTGACCAGCACGCCATACGCCGGCACCTGACCGTCAGCGGTCACACGCTGCGCCAAAATGTCGCGGTCAATCACCAGTGACAGGGCTTTGCGCACCCGGATATCTTTGAGCACTGGGTCGGTATTGAGGAACGAGTAATAACGCAGTCCCAGCATTGGCGAGTTGCGGATTTCTTTCGGGTACTGCGCCTTATATTTCTCATAGGTGCCGGGCGGCAGCTGGTAGACAAAGTCGTTTTCACCCGACTCCCACAGCTTGACGTCGGCATTGCCGTCTTCCACCGCCAGGTAGGTGAATTTGGTCAATTGCACGTTTTTGGCGTCCCAGTAGGTCGGGCTTTTGGTCAGCACAATCTTGCTGTTGACATCCCAGCTGGCCATGGTGAAGGCTCCATTGCTGACGATTTTGCCGGGCTTGGTCCATTCCTTGTCAAATTTTTCAACCGTGGCCTTGTGCACCGGGCCCAGCTGCAGGTTCGACACCAGGCCGGACATGAATCCGACCGGGTAGGGTGTCTTGATTTCCAGCGTGTACTTGTCAACAGCTTTCACACCCAGCTCGGTCGAGGCCATCTTGCCAGCCACGATTTCCTTGCCGTTTTGCAGAAAGATGCCAAAGGTGGCCGCGTATTCAGAGGCCGTCTTGGGGTCGACAAAGCGGCGCATGCCGTAAACAAAATCGTCCGCGGTGACCGCGTCGCCGTTGGACCATTTGGCGTTGTTGCGCAGTTTGAAGACCCAGGTTTTGGGGTCGGTCTGCTTCCAGCTCTCAGCCACACCAGGCACGATGTTGCCAGCGCCATCGACTGCTGTCAGGCCTTCGAAGAGGTCACGAATCACGTTGTTGGCGGGCACACCCTCGGCACGCGCGGGGTCGAGTGTGTCAGGCTCGGAGCCGTTGTTGCGGATCATTTCCTGTTTGGCGTGTAACTGGACACCGGCGGGAATGGTGGCCGCCAGCGTCAGGCCGCTAAGGCTCAGCAGCACGGCGCAAGCCAGCGTGTTCTTGGTAAATGGCATCATGGCAACAGATCCTGGTGGTGAAGGTAAATGCATGATTCTATAGGCTTGGTACGGTGGGTCTTACTAGGCTGATAGGACCGGGGAAATTGTTTTGATTGGTGTATTTAATTAATTGGTACCTCGTCTTACACGTAGATAAAAATTCAACTTTTTTTTGAAAAAAATATGCGTTGGTTTATCAATTAAATGAAAAACAATATTTCCGATTATTAAACATAAAAGGGTGAGAAAAAAAGTAAAAAATATTGATTCACCAAATATAAATTGGTATTTATAAAAAACTTTTTTAAACAACTCAATAACAAAAAAATGTGTAAGATATGCAGCATAGCTCGAATCACCCAAGTTTGATAATAATGTCAGAAAGTGAGATCTATTTGTTTTAAGCCATCGCTCCAAGCCAGAAAATGAAATTATTAATATCATTGATGGAATGCCGTACAAAAATAAATTGTCGAAATGAAATTGATATACTTGGAACAATGCCATTATTAAATAAGAAATCATGCCCAAAAGAAATAGTAAAACGTTAGGACATTTTGCAGTAAAATTGTTTTTATAGATATAAAAGCAAACAAAACCCAGCAAGAACTCAAAAACGAATGTTCTGCCAAAAAAGTAATTGAGTACTCTGGATTCCATAATTAATCCAAAAAATATATGGCATGCAAAGATTAAAAATAAAACTTTTAGAAAAATGTGTCTAATTCCCGTGCCAATAGAAAGCGCAATACATAAATAGAAGAATATTTCGTAGTTTAATGTCCAGCCAACCCCAAGTATGGGGGCAAATATTTCAGCATCTCTATAATAAGGAATAAATAACAAAGATTTTAGTAAGTCAGTAAGGCTAGCCTTACTCATTGGTACGAACTGAGGAAACGTCAATATTACAAAATAGAGAATTACTGTAAATATCCAATACAAAGGGACAATGCGTGAAATACGCCCTACTGTGAACTCCAAAAGATCTTGTTTTTTATCGACAAGCAGTCCCATTACAAAGCCACTCAAAACAAAAAAAATATCTACACCAAACGAACCAAATACTGGGTATGATCCTACGTGATAATAAACAACACTCGTCGATGCAAGTGCACGTAGAAACTGCAGTGATTTCAAATCATGCTGCAAGACGATTTCATACTTATTAAGCATAAATTAAAACTAGTCATTAAATAAGCATTTGTTATATGCTTTGTTGGCAAAGCTGAAGACTTTTGATATCTGGGATGCCGTAAGCTTCAAAATTGGGTCTCAAATGCAGTATATTTCTTTAGTTGCTCATAATTTTTGATTAACCACGAAGGATTTTTAGCAGGTCGCTAACTTGAATCGACTCTCATAAATCTTCGCACCAATTTGATTAAAATCCAATATATGAATTCTGTTTCATAGAAATAAATAATTTGAAATGTCTATTCACGACAGGTATATTTCCCACGCTTGGGCTGTGAATGTTCATTAACTATTCACGCAACATGAGTATGGGCCAAAAAGCAGCAACAAAGCCCTCAAACGGCTCCTGCTCCGCCGCATCCAGAAGCGCCTTCGCTTCCACCGAGTCCCGCACATAGGCCCTGAACCGTTCATCGTCCCGCTGGCTCAGCAGCTCAGACTGAAGGTTTCGGGTGTAATTTTTGGACTTAAGCATCGCTGCAAACGGGGCCAGTCGACAAACAGATGAATCGCCAAGCCACGCAGTGGCTGCTCGCGGTTATGTACCAGCAATTGCAGACTGGGCTGGCGGCCAAGGGTGACCTCGCGGTGCTTGCCTATCATGGGTTGCTCAAATCCGGATCTGTTCGATAGGCGTTGACATATTCGCGGAGTGCCGCGTTGATTCGGCTCTGATAACGTTTGCCTGTTCCTTTGAAAAAACTCAGCACATCAACGTCAACACGCAAGGTAATTTGCTGCTTGTTCTGACTGGGCAGCATCATGCCGATGCGACTCCATTGCACTGCGGTGGTTTGACGGGGAATGTCACTAAAGTCAATATACAAGCCAACAGAGCCAGTCAGACCAGTCCCGCAGTTTTCCAGCGGTCTTCGCGGCCATCAAATGTGTCGGTTCGATTTGGGTCATGTAAATCCTGAGATACATCCTCAAAGCAGACACTATGCTTGCTTTGGTTAGCCTGTGCTTTCTTGATATCCCACTCAAATTCCATGATTTCAGTGTACTGCGTTTGTAGTTACATTGAGTGACGGTCAATAAAGTCAAGTTGTTGTTGCATGGTCAATATAAGCCGCAACATAGTCCTCAAACGGCTCCTGCGCCGCAGCATCAATCCACCGAAGTTAAGCCATGTCACCCCTTGTAAGCCAGATTTGGATGAGGTTTCACATGATTTTTCGGTCGTGGCTGCTTGCGATCAGACAGTTGTCTATGGGAGTTTGCCCCCAACAGTTCAAACGCCTTTCCCAAAAGAGTCACCAGACAGCCCAACCCCAACACCATACGCGGCAGCAGGCGCTGCAAACATGGTGCGGCGTAGGCGCGGTTACATGTACGCTGCTTGTCCTGTAAACCCCTGCCGCTGACGCGCCCATGCACACCAAAGAAGCCAAATTGTCAGCCAACACCTTTGCGTGCACATCGACCATCAGCGCATGCTGCGTCAGCCCTGAGACGCTCTCGAGTTTGCAGCGATGCTTGAGGCGTTTAAAGGCCTCCTCAATACGCCAGCGCTCATGGTAAAGCTCACCAAAAGCTGCTGTCGGGACTTGGCTGTCTGGCAAATTGGTCGCCATCACCCGCACAAGCCCATTGGGCGTCACACACTTGACCAGCCGGACCCGCGGTGCAGCACCAGAACAGCCATAATCTTCGCAGTCCCACTGGTTGGGCTTATTGAGCGTGACCGTGGCATCCACCTGATCGCTGCGCTCAAAGGTGCGTACCTCTGCCCAACCACCACTGGACTTCTCGCAGCGCATGCAAAACCGAATATGTGCTCAGTCAAATACGCCACCAGCCAAGCTGCCGGATAGCCCCGATCAGGATCAACATCATCAGGCCCCAGGCACAACAGCGACTCAACAGCATCTGCCGCTCAGGCCATCGGCCCATGCACGCTGGCGTGCAGCGTCAATTCAGCGCCCGGCAGATACAAGACAAACAAGCGTTGATCAGCTGGGGCGGACCTGTGGTGAAACAGGGGGAATCGCGGCATCAGGCATCGCCTGCCAAACGCAGCCGTGCCAACGAGGACCAGCCCAACCGGGGTTTTGACCACAAAGGTGTTCAGTGCTCCAAACAAGTCCAGGACAACTTGTCTCGTGCTGAGCAAAACCACGATCAGTTATGCCACGCTGCCAGTGCCGTCAACAGACAAGCTACCAAAGAAGAGTCGAGCATGACCGCTGTAGACGCTCGCATGGAAAGCAAAGCGCCAATCAGCTTGGGCAAAGGCACTTGCCAGTGCGCGTGAAGGCATTGGGGAGGGTGGCGGGCATCGGCGAAAATTCCGCCGAATTGATGCGATCGGTGAGTTTGGAGAAAAGAGAACTAAGGGTTAACCCTATATTTTGTTGACATATTCAGTTCCAATATTTTGGGGAAATTTAAAATAAATTCAACTAAATCAACAGCTTACGAGGAATATTTTACCTTAACTTCGGTGGATTGGCCGCAGCATCCAGCTGGGCTGGTGCAAAACATGCACAGCCGCAGCGTGCTGGCAAACAGACTTTGCTCAGGATCGATGCCAATTGCGTTGAAACGGCTACAGCGTCATTGTTTTGAATGATTAACATTGGCCGATGGCAATTTGCCCTACTGAATGCGTTTTTTCGCACGCTCTGGCTGTTTTTGGATTTAACGAAATGTCGCGCTTTGCTGTACTGGAATCAGCGATATTTGAAGAATGGGCAAGGAATCAAGGCTCTACATTGGAAACTCGGTTTCGGTTTACGCCCTCCGATTGTTTTGAAACTTTTCCCTTTCCCAATAGTATCGACTTACTCCATGATCTGGGTCAACAATACTTTTCGTATCGTCAGCCGATACAGTTGACCCGCCAGGAAGGACTGACGCAAATCTACAACCGTTTCCAAAATCAGGCTGAAATTGGCGCTGACGTAGTTAAGTTACGAGAACAGCATGTCGCGATGGATCAAGCCGTAGCTGCCGCCTATGGCTGGCAAGACCTCAACCTGTCCCACGGCTTCCACGAAACCAAGCAAGGCATCCGCTTCACCCTCTCCGAAGCCGCCCGCCGCGAAGTCCTCGACCGCCTACTGGCCCTGAACCACCCGCGCCGCACCGACGAACAAGCCGCCGCCGCATTGGCCGCTGCAACCAGCACCGCCCCAGCCAGACGCCGCCGCAAGCCCAAAGACAGCGGCAACAGTAGCCAAATCACCATGGACATGTAGCCAGGCTCACCCACACATTTTGCCCATGATTCATTAATGTTTTAGCCTTCCAGCCCTTACAGTACATGCGTAAGCAGCTATTGTTTTTAGATAATTAACCAACCTCACGCCAGCAACTGGCTTCAACCCATGCCGTCTTAGCAACCTTCACGTTCACCACCATGCCCAAAAATGTTAGTGTCTATAAATTCCGGCCATTGGCATTTGACGATGGGCACCCACCAAAGGCTCGCTCGCGGCGCCTTGATGGCACTTGGTTGAATGCAGTTGCAGCGCATTGGATGGTTATATCAAAATGATATAATTTACCCATGCACATCATCTCTCTCAAAATCCTGCGCGAGTTTTGGCAGAAACATCCCGCAGCCGAATCGGCCTTGCGCCAGTGGCATTCGATGGTTGAGCAAACCGACTTTCGGGATTTTGGGCAAATTCGTGAGTTCTACAACTCGGCAGACTATGTTCCACCTTTCGTGGTGTTTGATGCTGCCGGGAATAATTACCGCGTCGTGGTCGTCGTGCAGTACCGGGCCAAACGGGTGTATGTCCGCGATGTTATGACGCACCGTGAATACGATGACTGGTGCAAACGCTACCGCACAGGAAAGGTGTAATCATGCAAGCCACACAAACGTTATTCGACCTGCAAGCCATTCAGACTTCCTGGATGGCATTCGATGCCATGGTGCATCTTCAGCCCATTCATGACGAGCCAGGCTACGACCGCATGGTGACTCTGATGAACGCCCTGCTTGATGTAACTGGCGATGATGAAGATCACGCCCTGTCAGGCTTGTTGGAACTGGTGGGCGATTTGGTATCCAGGTATGAGCGGGAACATTACCCCATTGATGCCGCTAGCCCAAAAGATTCCCTGCGTTTTTTAATGGAGGCGCGTGGCATGGTTCAAGAGGACTTGAGCAGCATTGTTCTGCAAAGCAACCTGTCGGCAATTTTGGCCGGCAAGCGCAAAATCAGTGCGACACTGGCAGGCAAACTGAGCAAGTTTTTCGGTGTCAGCCCAGCGCTGTTTGTACCGGGCCAATGAACCATGCTTGCCCCAAAGCCAGCCAAGGTGAATTCAATAGCTACATTTAATGTAGCTACTTGCGCTTGCTAAATAAGCGCTAGAGGCATAAAAGGCTAATAATTCAGTGGCTGAAGTCACCGCTTGCAGGGAGAAATTTTGATGGTGTCACCTGCCCACCCGCCATCCGCCACCCGCTACCGCCAGTCCATCTGACATTCGCGATGCCCTGACCGACATGGTCATTCGTGACCTCCTTGGCCCCGCCGGTGTGCCTGATGAGGAACTGAACCAGTACGAAGACCATGCCTACCAGCGTTATCTGGTCGGAATGCTGGCACCCAAAGATAAAGACGTTGACCGCGGTACGCTTGACGAATTGGCCGCCAGTGATGGTGATGAAGGCGAGGAAGGCACGCCGGACTCGGGTGTGCCCGCAGGCAGCACCTATTTCCCCTCGTCCATGGGCATGAGCTTTGTTGTTGCGGCCGACACGACTGAAATTGTGGTTGAGGCTGACTGGGGGCAATACATCAGGATCAAAAGCGCCATGCAACACAAGAAAGACGGCAATCAGGCCAATGTTTGGAAACGCACGCCAGTAATCGGACCGCCGCTGAACCTGACGCTTCAAGACGGCGGCATTGCACCGCAAGTGCTGCATTCTGATCATCCGCTGGTGTTTTTGCAGGGGCGAATGCGCCCGACTGGGGATGGCTGGGTAGTGACGCTGTTCATGGTCAACCAACAGGAAGAGCGCAAGGGGCGTAACCAGCCCAAAGATGAGGTCTGGTTGTTCCAGCCCAAGCTTCGTGTGCATGGCACCGGGCAAGCCCCCATCTTCGTTCAGCGCAAGAATGCCAAGGCAGACTTGTCCCGCATGGACCCGCTCACCCGAGAGGAAACCGAAACGCTGGATATGCTCTACCGGCATCAACGCGAGTTTGCAGTCGGGCATGGCATCTCCGTTCACGCCACGACCGCCGAACCACTTGAAGGTGCGCCGACCGAGCGTGCCGTGATGGTCGAAACCGAATGGGTGCCAAAGTTTGACGTGCCCCAACAGACACCGCGGTCTGCCAATGATGATGAAAATTTGGCCGGCTTGACGATGGACATGAAAGCACTGTGTGAACTGCCCCAAGATGGCTTGATTGCGAGCCTGCGACACATCGAAACCGCCTATCGGGTCTGGATCAACGCAGAGGAAGGTAAGCTTCAGTTGCCCATGGAGCGGCTGGCCGGGCATGAGGAAGCCGCTCGACGCGCAGTCAAAAACTGCCGCCGTGCGTTGGAGCGCGTCAAAGCGGGTGTCAGCCTGATTGAGTCGAACCCATTGGCTGAAGAAGCCTTCCGTTTCGCCAACCGTGCGATGTGGCAGCAACGTATTCATTCGATCTTTGCCCGCAAGGTGCGCAAAAAAGAGCTGACGGTCGAAGACGGCGTGACATCCTTGGATGTACCCAAGAACCGCAGTTGGCGTTTGTTTCAGATGGCCTTTGTATTGCTCAATCTGCCCAGCCTGACCGACTTGCACCATCCTGACCGCAGCCATGAGACGGATGCGGTGGCTGATCTGCTGTGGTTTGCAACTGGCGGTGGCAAGACCGAGGCATATTTGGGTCTGACGGCCTACACGTTGGCACTGCGTCGGCTTCAAGGTGACATTGAGGGGCGGCGCGGCGATCATGGCATCGCCGTGTTGATGCGCTACACCTTGCGGCTGCTGACCTTGCAGCAGTTTCAGCGGGCGGCGGCGTTGATGTGCGCCTGTGAGACGATCCGTCGCGATGACGCTGCCAAATGGGGTGAAACACCTTTCCGGTTGGGGCTGTGGGTTGGCAACAAGACCACACCGAATACGCTGTCAGCAGCGGCCAATTCGCTACGGCAGCGCAATGTGGGCAGGAAGTCTCTTGAATAAGCATCAAGCGCTTCAGAAAACAGGCGGTGAGAGTTCTTCCCGACTGAACCTGTAGTTGCGCCCAGTGCAACCTTTTGGCTCGCTCTTGCTGCCTCGACGCGCTCGGGTTCAAGTACAGCGGCAAGGGTGCGACGCAGCGCTTCCATTTCCCGGGCGCTCACTTCGATGGTGGCAAGGGTCAATTTCACAGGTTCATCTGGCACAAAGCCATCGACCTTGCCTGCATCTGGCGCAGAAAACATTGTTATGACCGCCTCGCCAGTCATCAACAAGCTGGCTGCGACAGCTACAACACTGTTCTTCGGAACCGACAAAACACCATTGGCGACAAATGCTCTTGCGCTGTTCGGCATTTGGTCTGGGTTGGGGACGATCAGAGTTCCCAGTTCCATGTCATCAGGTATTAGGTCTTCAAACGGCAGGAGATACCCTACGGTTCCGGCAAATCTGTGAAAAATGCCCAAGCTCTCTTCTGACACGCTGCGAAGAATGTCTTTAACGGCCAGACTCAACACTGAAGCCGCCTATATTCGATGGGCAAAAAGCTGCCCCCGGCAATGAGAGGGTGACCGTCTGCAATCTTGATGACGCTGTCGTGATGCATTGCGTTGTTGCCAAGAGCGAGCCGCTCAAGGTCCATGAATTGCTGTCGCCATCGAAGCAGCATGGTTGCCGCGACAATCTTGGCAACTGGTAGGTGCTGGGTGCCGGTAGTGGCTATGAATTCTCGCTTACATACGATCCCATGCAGGCGAGATGGAACCGTCAGACGCACAAAATAGATGCCGCTTGCGCGGCGCTGCAAGTTCTCCATCGAGACACCCTTTGTATGAGGGTGCTGTAGAGGGCGCTGAAATGCTGATTTTTATTAACTAAATCAACAAGTTATCGAGACGTGGTGCGGCTGGCGGGGATCGAACCCACGACCCTTGGCTTCGGAGGCCAATACTCTATCCACTGAGCTACAGCCGCAGACTGTGATTCGAGCGGCGATTGTAGGGGGTTTCACGCGTGTGGCCGAAACGGCGATCTGTTAGCGAGTCTGTGACGGATACACTTCCATTCCAGACCCTAAAATCCTGCTTTCCAAGGAGCGTTGCATCGGGTTGCTAATCCCGCCAGGCTTGGAGCATTTGTAACGACGCTCACCTGCCCCAACTTTTTCCCACAGGTGAGTCGTATGTCTGAAAATTTTGTTCCCCCCATGAAGCTGTCTGGCCTGGAACCCCTGATCATTGGTGTTTTAGCCAACACCGACGATCTGTCCCCAACCGCTTCGTTCGTCAACGTGGGTGAGCGCACCAATGTGACTGGCTCCAAGGCCTTTGCCCGAATGATTTTGAATGGCGAGTTTGACCAGGCCCTGAGCGTGGCGCGCCAACAGGTGGAAAACGGCGCACAGATCATCGACATCAACATGGACGAGGCCATGCTCGACAGCCAGGCAGCAATGGTCCGCTTTCTGAATTTAATAGCGTCTGAGCCAGATATATCGAGGGTTCCGGTGATGATTGACTCCAGCAAATGGAGTGTGATCGAGGCCGGGCTGCGCTGCGTGCAGGGCAAGGCAGTGGTGAACTCCATCAGCATGAAAGAAGGTCTGGATACCTTCAAACACCAGGCCAAACTGCTGCGCCGTTATGGTGCCGCCGCCGTGGTCATGGCGTTTGACCAGCAGGGCCAGGCCGACACCTATGCGCGCAAGATTGATATTTGCCAACGCGCCTACCGCGTGCTGGTCGGCGAGGTCGGTTTTCCACCTGAAGACATCATTTTTGACCCCAACATCTTTGCCATTGCCACCGGCATCGAAGAACACAACAACTACGCGGTCGATTTCATCAACGCCACGCGCTGGATCAAGCAGAACTTACCCGGTTCCAAGGTGTCGGGTGGCGTCAGCAACGTGAGCTTTTCCTTCCGCGGCAACGACCCGGTGCGCGAAGCCATCCACACCGTGTTTCTGTACCACGCCATCAAGGCAGGCATGGACATGGGCATCGTCAACGCTGGCATGGTCGGCGTGTACGACGACCTGGAACCCCAGCTGCGCGAACGGGTGGAGGACGTGGTGCTGAACCGCCGAGCCGACGCCGGAGAGCGCCTGGTCGAAATTGCCGACAGCGCCAAGAGCGGCGCCAAGGACGAAACCAAAAAGCTCGAATGGCGTGGCACGCCCGAGCACCCGGTGACTGTGGAGCAACGCTTGAGCCACGCCATGGTACACGGGATTACCGATTTCATTGTGGTCGATACCGAAGAGACCTACCAGCAAATCGCAGCCAAAGGCGGCCGACCGCTGCATGTGATTGAAGGCCCGCTGATGGCTGGCATGAGTATCGTGGGTGATCTGTTTGGTCAGGGCAAGATGTTTTTGCCCCAGGTTGTGAAAAGCGCGCGCGTCATGAAACAAGCCGTGGCGCATTTGATTCCGTACATTGAAGAAGAAAAGCGGCTGGATGAAGCGGCAGGACGCGATGTGCAGACCAAAGGCAAGATCATCATGGCCACCGTCAAAGGCGATGTGCATGACATCGGCAAAAACATCGTCACCGTGGTGCTGCAATGCAATAACTTTGACGTCATCAACATGGGCGTGATGGTGCCGGCCCACGAGATTCTGGCGCGGGCCAAGGCCGAGGGTGCCGACATCATTGGTCTCTCAGGCCTGATCACACCTAGCCTCGAAGAAATGCAGTATGTGGCCGCTGAAATGCAAAAGGACGACTACTTCCGCCTGCGCGCCATGCCGCTGCTGATTGGTGGGGCCACCACCAGCCGGGTGCACACCGCTGTCAAAATTGCGCCGCATTACGACGGCCCGGTGGTCTATGTGCCCGACGCCTCGCGCAGCGTGGGTGTGGCGCAAAGCCTGCTGTCTGACCAATCCGGTGCGTATATTGCGGAGCTGAATGCCGACTACCACAAGGTGCGCACCCAGCACGCCGGCAAAAAACAGACACCGCTGTGGCCGCTGGCCAAAGCCCGTGCCAACAAAACCCCGGTTGACTGGGTGCAGTACACGCCCACGCGACCCAAATTTATCGGCCGACGGGTGTTCAAAAACTTTGACCTGGGCGACCTGGCGGGCTTTATCGACTGGAGCCCGTTTTTTCAGACCTGGGGCCTGGCGGGGCCTTTTCCCGCCATTCTGGACGACGAAGTGGTGGGCGCAGAGGCCAAAAAGGTTTACGCGGACGGCCAGGCCATGCTCAAGCGTGTGATCGAAGGCCGCTGGTTATCAGCCAACGCCGTGGTTGGCCTGTACCCAGCCAACTCAGTGAATGACGACGACATCGTGCTTTATACCGACGAAAGCCGCAGCACCGTCGCGCTGACCTGGTATGGTCTGCGCCAGCAAGCTGCCAAAGAGGCCATTGATGGCACCATGATGCCTAGCCGTTGTCTGGCTGACTTTGTAGCCCCCCGGCTGGAAGCTACAGTAAATGTAGCTGGTCGCGCTTATTCCATAAGGGATAAAGGCCAAAAAGACTCAAAAAATTCAGACACGTCCAAGCCCCAGCCATCGGCACAAGCCACCAGTAGAGCTGACTATGTCGGGGTGTTTGCAGTCACGACCGGCCTGGGCGTGGACAAAAAAGAAGCCCAGTTTTTAGCCCAGCATGACGACTACAGCGCCATCATGCTCAAAGCCCTGGCCGACCGCTTGGCCGAAGCCTTTGCCGAATACCTGCACCACCGGGTGCGCACCGACCTGTGGGGCTACGCACCGTCTGAGGCTTTAAGCCCGCAAGCGCTGATTGCCGAGCAATACACCGGCATCCGCCCAGCGCCGGGTTACCCGGCCTGCCCCGATCACAGCGTCAAGAAAGACCTGTTTGATCTGTTGCAGTGCGAAGAAATCGGCATGACCTTGACTGACAGCCTGGCCATGAGCCCGGCGGCCAGCGTCAGTGGTTTTTACCTGGCGCACCCGGACGCCCGCTATTTCAATGTCGGCAAGATCGGGGCTGATCAGCTTCAGGACCTGGCGACTCGTCGCGGTGTGGCCGAATCCAGCCTGGTGAGGCTTCTCGCACCCAACCTGTAGCGCTGCCAATTCTGTCGCCAAATTACCGGCAGCCGCCTCCGTTGTCGTTGACTGCCGGCACCGAGCTGACCACAAAACCCGGCTCAAAACTAAAGACTGAATTGCCGTCACTGGGGCTGGTCAGCTTGCAGGATGTCGGGTTTTGCAGATAGGGGCGGGGCGCAGTGCAATTGGCAAAGCCCGAATAGGGTGGCATGGTCACGGTAATTGAGCCGTCCCGGTTGACATATGCCCTTCCCGCAAAGGTCCGTGACGATGTGCAGCCGCCCGTGGAATTGACGGTCAGTGTGACTGGTTTGCTCTGACCCATAAAGCCAAGCGTCCAGTCGCCCCCCTGCCAAGGAAGGGGGCTGGGTCTTTCAGGTGGCATGGGCAATGGCAATGGCAGGGTGGCGCTGACTGCCCTGCAAGGTGCTGAAATCGCTGCCAGCGTTCCGTTGACGCCACAAATGCGGGTCAACGACCCGGTAAAGCCGGGTGCCGTGTTTTGAACGGTCACCCTTTGCCCAGCATTGAAAGACTGTGCACGCTGTGTACCTGAGCATGCCCCCCAGCCGATCGGGCCATCGGCGCGAATCGTGCACACGGCTTGCGCACTGGCCGGTGCCGATGGCATGGCGGCAGCCCCTAAAACCAATGTTTGGTACATCAATTGATGCGCACGACTCGAAAGGCTAGAGAGTTTCATGGATGGCTCCTTTACAGTGATGCTTGACGTTAACCGATTCGAAAGTGCGCGTCGATCACACCAGCAAAAATAGTCGGCGGCCGAGTCAATCCAGCGTGTCATGCTGGATCAGGCTTTGGGCTTGCGCCAGTATCAACGCCGCCAGGCCCACCAGGCTCAAGGCAAGCATCAGCCACAAGCCGTTCTGATACCCCCCATGTGGCGACCACATCACCCCAAGCAGCAACGGTGCGCCAGCCCGTGCCAGGGCCTGCGGAACACCCAGCGCGCCATTCAGTGTGGCCACATGCTGTCTGCTCACATACTGGGCAATCGCCGTGCCCCGGACGATGGTCAGCATGCCGTTGCCTAGCCCGTACAGCATCACAAACAGGCCTACCGCCGTCACCTGCCAAGCAGCCAAACCAGGTGCCAGCAACAGAATCAGCAAGCCCAGCGGTATCAACGCTGGCACCCAGCGGTTGACTTGGTGCAGGTCCAGGCGGTGTTCAAACAGATACATCAGCACCCGCCCCAGCACCTGAATCACTCCAATGGCCGCAGGCATGGCGATCACCCAGGTTTCAGACAAGCCGTGTTCACGCAGCAGACTCACCATGTGGGCAGGAATAGCCACACCCACGGCCATCATCAAGGTAACAAAAAGGCCAATCAGCAAAAAAGGCTTGCTGCGGATCAAGTCGCGCACGCCGCTGGCACGGTGTGCACCTGAGGTTTCTGCGGCACCCAGCACCGGCTTGCGCGGTGCACTGCGCAGCACCACGGCATGCAGTGGTGCACACACGACCAGGTGCAGCAGTGCCAGACACAGCACGGCCAAGCGCCAGCCCAGGCTGCTCATCAGCCAGGCTGTCAGCGGAATAAACACCGTGCTGGCCAGGCCACCCAAAAAGGTCAGCGTGATGATGGCACGCCTGAAATCATGCGCAAACCGGCGCGTGACCACTGCAAAGGCTGGCGAATACAGCACGGCGGCCATGGCTAACCCCAACGCCGTCCACACCGCGTACAAACCGGCCACTGTGTTCACCGCACTGAGTAAAACCAGGCTCACGCCTGCCAGCAGCGACCCGGCCGTCATCACCCGGCGCTCATGACCCCGGTCAATCCAGCGCCCCACCGGGTAAGCGGCCAGCCCGTCGGCCAGCAGGGCCAGACTGAAAGCCAGCGAAACCTGTGCTCGACTTAGGCCCAGTTCCTGCTCCAACGGTGCCATCAGCAAGGCAAACAGGTAAAAAATGCTACCCCAGCTGATCAGTTGCGCCACCGACAGCCAGATCACCAGAGGTGGGTTGCAGGTCACGGCTGAGTTTTCAGACTGGCGCAATCCGCGCCGCCCGTGCCACGCACTTTGAGGTATAGCGCCTGGTTTTCAGCCAGGCCCGACCAGACGTCGGGGCTCAGATCACAGTGCCACGACTTGCCCTGTTTCGATTGCACCGTAATACGGTAATTTTCCTGGCGCGACCCCAGGCGCTGGGCACCCAGGCTGTTGGCCGGCAACAGCGTGTTTGCCAGCAAAGGGCTAGGCCAGTTTGGTGCCAGATTGGCCGCGCCCGCCAACCGGTCGGTTCGCAGCAGCCGCCAGCGATTGATGAAATAACTGCATTTGGTATCAAAGACCGGCTCGTTGCGGTAACGCGGTGTGCATTCGCGCCGCTTGGTAAAGCTGCCGTCGCCCATGTCTGAGCGCACATCGATGCAGTCTTGCCCGGCCGGAACCTGGCGCGTGCTGCGTTGCTCGCGGCTGCGGCTGACCTGGTAGGCGTCTGGCGGCATGGCATCACACCAGTCTGAGCTACGCACCGCCGAAAACTGCTCAACATCGACAGAGCGGCTCCAGGTTTTTTCGACCAGTTGCACGCTTTCGTCATGTTTGCTGAAAAACAAAAAAGCCAATACCACACAGGCCAGCACCCCCATTGCAAGGACAAACCTGGCCCACGAAAATTTGGACTTTGGGCTGATTGCGCTTTGTACTGGCGCAGAGGGCACAGGTGCAGGCGCGTTGTCCGGCACGATGGCCGCGGTTTTGGCGCCATCTTTGGGGCCGCCACAATTGCCGCAAAACGCGGCGGCGGCTGAATTGGGAGAGGTACAGTAGGTACAAGTCCAATCCACCCCGACAAAACGATGCCCGCTGGCCTCAACCTCGGCCCCAGGTTTGGGAAAGTAGCGTCGCGCCGGGTCTTGGGCAGCGCCGCAGGTGGGGCAATGACGGTGCGTGGTGCCCAACAGTTCAGGGGTCGCGCATTGTGGGCAGTCCCACAACATTTCAAAATACTGTTCTGCCATGGAGACGATTATCCAGGTGTCACCGCCGGTTCAGGGAGCCCCCCGATCGGCACTCAGCAAAAAGCCCCATGCAAGGGGCTTTTTTCATGAAAGCGACACAAGCCGATCAAAAACGGTGGCGCACGCCCAAGGCCATGCCGGTAGAACTGGTCCCGGCCGATGCGGTCACACCACCCAGGTAGCCATTGCCACCCGGTGCCGCCTGACCACGCTCACCATTGTCATAACGCACCAGCACGGCATTCAGGTCAGTGCGTTTGGACAGCGCATAGGTGTAAGCTACGCCATACGACTTCACATCCGCATCAGAAGGGCGTTTGTCGTCGTATGTGTTGTAAGCAACCGACACCGTGTGCGGTCCATTGCTGTGCCGGTAACCCAGGTGAAACAGTTGGCCATCAACCTTGAGTGCCTGGGTGTAGGCGTTTTGAATGACACCGGCCACACTTGCCGGTAATCCCGATGCCATCAGCGAACCGCCAATCAGCCCCATATTGGAGGGGTTGTCGTCGGTGATCTGAATGCCCATACCCGACACCTTGTGTGCACCCATGGTCAAGGAAGCACCCAAAACCGTGGTCTTCAGAGAGTCCTGACCCAGCTCATTTTTGGCACCGTTGTAGGCTGCACCCACCGCAAAAGCGTCTGTCTTGTAGCTGAGGTTAAAACCAATCATTTGACTGGAATCAGTGGTGGCCTCACCGTTGTCACCCAAGGCATACATCAACGACCCAGAAACCCCCCCCATCACTGCTCGGTAGGCCAGCGCATTGGACTTGCGGATTTCCAGTATGGATGGAAAACTGACAATCTGACCGGCCGAAAGCGCCGATTGAATTTCCATGATGTCAAACATCGCATTGGTCTCAAATGCTGGTGTGTACATGCGCCCCGCCAACACCGCGCCAAACGGTGTGATCATGCCCACATAGGCCTGACGGTCAAAAATGCGATTGCCATAGGTGCCCACGTTCACGCCATAAACCTCAGCAGCCAGTTTTGGAACCAAAAGGTTCAATATGCCTTGTGTTGGCGGCAAGGCCGGGTTCAAGGAAGCCGGCAAACCCAGCAAACTGGCCTGTGAATAACGGTCCGACAATTGCCCCAAGGAAATGGGGCTGTTTTTGACACTGCCAGTGTCCAGCTCAACTCGCGATTCAAGTGTAAAGATGGCTTTATAACCACCGCCCAGGTCTTCGGTACCCTTCAAGCCCCAGCGCGAGCCTTCCATGATGCCACTGGCCAGTTGTGTGACCGAGCCTGCCTTGAGGCCGGTAACTTGTGTGATACCGATATCTGCCAGACCGTACAGGGTCACACTGGAGCCCGTTGACTGGGCACTGGCCAAGCTGGCACAGCACAGCGCGCTGGCCAATGCGGCGCACTTAAATATGGAGGGAACGGCCTTTGTCATGATTGAGTGATTCATTGTTGTAAAGTTGTTGAAGTGGCAATGGGCAAACGCATCTTAAATAGTACGACCGTTCGCTAACTCGCATAGTGCACCGTTTCGGGCATTTTCCCAACAAGGGTTTTCCCTAAATTAGTGCACCAAGCCTGGCCTGAACCCTTGGGCTAACTCATTGCTGCCATTCAACAAACACTGGTTTTGTGACGGTTGATCTGGAACCGCAGAAAAACAGATCGAATTGTTGCGATATCGCTACAAAACAGGCTCAATATGGCATTTAATCAGCCCATGTTACGCGGTTAGGCCGTCTTATTGGTGCCCACATGATCAAATTAGGCCTGTGATGTTTTATTCGCCCGTTCGAAACTCTTGCATCACAAGGTTTTGAATGTAATTTTTATTTTGGAGTTTTGAAATGAAAAAAAGTCTAATTGCTTTGGCAGTGCTTGCTGCTTCCGGCGCATCTTTCGCGCAATCAAATGTGACCCTGTACGGCAAGGCCGATATTTGGTTCGGCTCCGTGAAGTCGGAAACCAGTGGCACAAATCTTGGTAGCTCCAGCCTGTCACAAACTAGGTTGGACAGCAGTGGTGTGAACACCTCTCGTTGGGGCATGAAGGGATCTGAAGACTTGGGTGGTGGTTTGAAGGCCAACTTCCAACTTGAGCAGGGTTTTAATGTTGACACGGGTACCGCTGGTGTCACTGGGCAAACTTTCAACCGTCAATCCTGGGTCGGGGTATCTGGCGGCTTTGGTGAAGTGCAGTTTGGTCGCGTTTGGTCATCCTATGACGATATCAACTCCTCAGCCATCGACTCCTTTGGTGCCAATGTAGCAGCCAAATACAACGTCTGGTTAGGCTATCAAGACCGTCCCAGCAACGCCGTTAAATACGCTTCGCCGACTATCAGCGGGTTCAGCGGCTCTTTGACTTATGGCTTGGGTGAAGATAAGACTGCTAAGAATGACGCAAGCCACGTCATGGCTTTGGGTGGTCAGTATGCTCAAGGTCCATTGTTTGTTGGGTTGGCCTACCAAGAGCAAACTCAGACTGGTGGCGCGAACAGTGTCTTTAGCGCTCTCCCAGGTGACGCTGCGAAGATTTTCCCTGCATTGAGCACAGCCTTTACAGGAAAAACAACCTACACAACGATCAATGGATCTTACGACTTGGGTGTTGCCAAGCTCATTGGTGCTTACAACATAGCGAAGCAAACAATTGATGCTACAAGTACTACATCTGCTGGTGAATTCAAAGCCAAAGAGTTTGACCTTGGCGTCGAGGTGCCCCTTTCTGCTAGCCTAAACTTGGGTGGTGGTTACGCACAGTCCAACGTGCAAGTTAACGGCGTGGACGCTTGGAAGACCTCGGGCTTCACTGGCGCATTGACCTACACGTTGAGCAAGCGGACGTTTGTGTATGGTGCTTTGCAGCAAGTCAAACTTGAGTCACAGGTCAGCAACGATGTTGCGAAATCGACGCTATTTGCATTGGGCGTCAATCACTCGTTTTAATTGGCTATAAAACCAATTGACGGTTAAAACGTTAGAACCCCGCTTAGACAAACTAAGCGGGGTTTTTTTCGACTGTGCTTTCGTGTACGATGAATTGATCGTTGTAAGCACCCCACAATGGTGCGAAGATTCTGCCCTTTCGTCGTAAAAACACTTTGCCGGTCCGGTTGGCTCTGTTTTAATCCAATTAGCTTCTGGTTAAGAAGTGAAACGAAGCGCAAACAAAGCGCTTCACCGAAATCAACTTTGGAGTAACTCAATGAAAAAATCGCTCATCGCGCTGGCTGTGCTGGCCGCTTCCGGTGCCGCTATGGCCCAATCTTCTGTGACTTTATATGGCTTGATCGATACCTATTACGCCAATGCTAAATGGGACAGAGGCAATGGCGTGACCGCCCCGTCGCACGCTGTGGCGACGGGCTATGCAGGTACAACTCAAAACTTGATTCAGAGTGGTGCTGTGAATGGCTCTCGTTGGGGCCTCAAGGGTTCTGAAGACCTGGGTGGCGGTTTGAAAGCAAACTTCGTACTCGAAGCCGGCATTAACTCTGATACGGGCGCTGGTGCCAGTGCACTGGCGTTCCATCGTCAGGCTTCAGTTGGTTTCTCAGGCGGCTTTGGTGCGGTCCGGTTAGGGCGCGTCCCAACTTATTACTATGACACTGAAGGCACATGGGACGGTATGTTTAACTCTGCACTTTCTGCAGCGGCTGTGGCGTTCCGTACGCCTTCGGGTGGTGATGTCAGCTTCGAGAAGTCAAATCTCGTTAGCCGTTATGACAACTCTGTTCGTTACGATTCACCGAATTTCTCTGGTTTCTCTGGTTCCGTCCAATACGGTTTTACGGAGAACAAAACAACTTCAGTTGACGCAGGTGCTAATTGGTCACTGGGTGCCACCTACGCGGCAGGTCCATTGAGCGCTGGTTTAGCCTATCAACAACAAAAAGCCACCGACACTGCTGAAACTGTGTCAAATACTCGTCTGGGCGCTTCCTACGACTTTGGTGTTGCCAAGCTGAAGGCCTCTTATGGTATTGCTGGTAATGTTGGTGCTGTCAAGGACGCAAAGGCAACTGAATATCAAATCGCTGTTGATTACCCGGTTTCTTCCGCACTCACAGTGTCGGCTAACTTTGCACGTTCTTCAGACAGCAAGGAACTTGATCCCGGGGAAAGCGTCCGCAATGCTTTCGGTATCGGCGCTGCTTACACCTTGTCAAAACGCACGTTCCTGTACGGTGGTTACGTGAGTGGCAAAAAGAGCTCCAACGGTTCTAAGGATGATGCAACCATCAGCGCCTTGGCTGTTGGCGTTCAGCACCGTTTCTAATCTGACGCTGGCGCAAGTCAGCTGACGGAGAAACCTTAGAACCCCGCCGGGGTAACCTGGCGGGGTTTTTTGCAAAGGGGCACCGAGTGGTCATTTCAAAGCACCTTGGTCTGCGATAGAAATCAGCCTCTAGCCCAGGTTTTATTTGATTCAGCTGCTATTTTTGAGATAGCAGATGATCCCCAACTGAATATTTTTGTCTTATCGACGACAGCACTTCTCTCTGGATGGATGATAGGCTTTGCTTCATGGCAACCATCACCTTTGACACCCATCAATTCGTTCGCAAGCTTCAAGATGCCGACTTTGACGAAAAAGCAGGCTAAAGAACATGATTTCACTTTGCCTGCACACTGCTGATGCTATCGTTTAGGCAATGTACAATTTGTACATCATGCAACAATCTCTATCTCTTGAGCGGACCCAGATTTACCTCACGCACGACCAGCAGCAGCGGCTGGCGGAAGTTTCGCTGCGCGCATCTGTCACCAAAAGCGAACTCATCCGTTTGGCCGTTGACCAGTTTTTGAAGCAGCAGGCCACCACAAGCCCTGAAACAAAGGTGCAGCGTCTGGTCGGTCTGGCGGGTTTGTGGGCAGACCGCAGCGACATGGCCGACCCCACAGCGTATATCAGTGCGCAGCGCGCGTCGGGTTTCTAATGACTGGGGCGCTGATTTCTGCCACGGGTGTTCTGATCGACTCGGATGTACTGATCTGGTTTGCAAGAGGAAATGAACGCGCCATCACTGCCGTTGGGGAAATAGCGCACAGCTATATTTCTGCCGTTTCTTATATGGAATTGGTGCAAGGCTGTCGCAACAAGGCGGAGCTTCGGGTGATCCAAAAGGCGTTCAAGGCGAATGATCACGACGTATTGCCATTGCTCCAAAGCATCAGCGACCTGGCCTGCAAACTGGTGGAACAGTTTGCGTTGTCGCACAGCGTTCATGTGGCGGACGCTTTGATTGCCGCCACAGCAATGTCGCACGATCTTGTTTTGCTCAGTGCCAACGACAAACACTTCTCAGCCATCAAAGGCCTTAAGCTGCAGGTTTTCAGACCCTAGAATTTGCTGGGATCAGCGAACCTGGCGTTGCGTCCATCCAGAGCGAATCAACGCCCCAGGCTTTTTAACGCCAGCTTGATGCCGTCGCTCACGCCCACCTCTTTGGGCAGCGCCTTGAGCGCAGCAGCAGCTTCCCGGTCGCTGTAGCCCAGCGCCAGCAGCGCCTGCAAAATGTCAGCTTGCGCGTCGCTCGCCACCGTGGCCACCACGCCGATGTCTGGCCCCAGTTTGCCCTTGAGCTCCAGCAACAGCCGCTCGGCGGTTTTCTTGCCAATGCCGGGCACCTTGATCAGGCGACCAGCCTCTTGCAGCGTGATGGCCTGCGACAGCTCTGACACGCTCATGCCAGACAGCACCGACAACGCCGTGCGCGGCCCCACACCGGTGATCTTGATTAACTGACGAAACGCCTCGCGCTCAGCCGCTGTGGCAAAGCCATACAAAATCTGGGCGTCTTCGCGCACCACAAAATGCGTCAGCAGGCTGATCTTGGCACCCAGCTCCGGCAAGTTGTAAAAAGTACTCATCGGCACCAGCACCTCGTAGCCCACACCGTGGCAATCGATGATGATTTCTGGAGGATTTTTGTGGTCCAGCATGCCAGTGAGTTTGCCGATCATTTTTTGCCTATCATGGGGTTTGTATTTCAGTCCTATTTTTCAAAGAATTATCAACGTGATCCTGCGCCACCTGTTCTCCCCACCCAACAACACCCGCCTGGGCCACCTGTGCGGCCCCATGGACGCGCATCTGCGCAGCATCGAGACCGCCTTGCAAGTCAAAATCGCCCACCGCCACGAGCAGTTCAAGGTCGATGGCCTTAAAGCCAACGCCAAGCGCGGCATGGAAATGATACAAGCGCTGTACGAGATGGCGGCCCGCCCCATCGAGCCACGCACCGTGCAGTTGATGCTGTCAGGTGACGGCGATGTGAATGGCGCGGATGGCCCATCGCTGAAAACGCGTCGCGCTGACCTTAAACCTCGCTCCATCAACCAGGCCAATTACCTGGACTGCATTGCCAGCCACGACATCACCTTTGGCATTGGCCCGGCCGGCACTGGCAAAACCTACCTGGCCGTGGCTTGTGCCGTGGACGCCCTGCAGCGCAGCACGGTGCAGCGCATTGTGTTGACCCGCCCGGCGGTCGAGGCTGGCGAGCGGCTGGGCTACCTGCCCGGGGACCTGGCGCAAAAGATCGACCCCTATCTGCGCCCGCTGTATGACGCGCTGTATGACCTGATGGGGTTTGAAGCGGTGCAAAAAGCCTTTGAGCGCCAGACCATTGAGATTGCCCCGCTGGCCTTCATGCGTGGGCGCACCCTGAACACGGCGTTTGTGATTCTGGACGAGGCGCAAAACACCACGCCCGAGCAGATGAAGATGTTTCTGACCCGCATCGGCTTTGGCTCCAAGGCGGTGGTGACCGGCGACGTGAGCCAGATTGACCTGCCGGCCAGCCAGCTCAGCGGCCTGATTGACGCCGAGCGCGTGCTCAAAAGCATTGAGGGCATTGCCATGTGTCGCCTGACCAGTGCCGACGTGGTGCGGCATCCGCTGGTGGCACGCATTGTCGATGCCTATGATGCACCGGGGCGGTTTAATCCGCATCCGCGGCTGGATGCTGAGCCTTTGCCGGTCAGCGGTGGGCGCGGTCGGAAAGCAGTTACCTGATTTTGCTATTTTATTGGTAGCTATTAGCGCTTTATTTATATGGCCTAGAGGCTTATTTCTTGTTATATTTTTTGTTGTATCCTCGTTTTGCTGCTTCCCCCACTCTCCCCAGCCCTCTCGCCCCGCCGGGCGAGAGGGGGCTTGAACAGCCCTATTTGGCCGGTTAACCTGGCGCAGGTTGTGATCAACCTCCCTCTCAATTTTGGCAAGTCAACCTTTATGAATCAACTGACGCTTTCGCTGCAATTTGGCAAATTTCCTGAGGTGGCGGTGCACCGCGCGGCCTTGCCGCGTCACAAGGTCATGCGCTGGGTTCGCCATGCGCTGCAGGACGATGCTGAAATCACGGTGCGGGTGGTCGGGGCAGAGGAGGGGCAAGCGCTGAACCGCGACTATCGGCAAAAAGATTACGCCACCAATGTGCTGACCTTTGACTACTCGCAAGAGCCGCTGGTCACGGCTGATCTGGTGTTGTGCGCGCCAGTGGTGGCGCAGGAGGCGGCGGAACAGGGCAAGACGCTGGAAGAGCACTATGCCCATTTGCTGGTTCACGGTGCCCTGCACGCCCAGGGTTGGGACCACGACGAGGACGAAGACGCCCAGGTGATGGAGCTGCGCGAAAGCGACATCATGGCACGCCTGGGGTTTCGCAACCCGTATCGAAACGACTGACACACTTTCTACAAGAAATAGCCGCTGCGCAAGGCTTGTAAATCGGTCACCCGCAGGCCACCGTATTCCACCTGAATGGCCCGGTGCGCAGCAAGGGTGGTGAGTGCTTCATTCACCCGCTGGCGCGACAGGCCGACCAGGTAGGCCAGTTCCTGCTGGGTGATGCGCAGCACGGTGCCCAGGCCGGGGTATAACACCGGGTTGAACAGCGCTGCCAGGCTGCGTGCCACGCGGATGTTGGGGTTGGTCATGCGATCAATCTCGCGCGCGGCAATGAACTGGCCCAGGCGCTCATTGAGCTGGTTCATGACAAAACGGTTAAATGCAATGGAGTGGTCCAGCAGCCAGTGAAAGGTGTCCACATGCAGGCCAGCCACCAGGCTTTTGCGCAGTGCCTGGATGTTGTAGCGGTACACCTCGCGTTTCAGGGCCGTGCCTTCGCCAAACCAGCCGCCGGGCGGCACACCGGTAAAGGTCATGGTTTGACCTTCGGCGTTGTCGGCGCTCATTTTCAGCAAGCCGTCAATCACGCCAAACCAGTAGGTCACCGGGCGACCGGTGCGGCACAGGTAGTCGCCGGGTTGGGCGTCGGAGATTTTGAGGTCTGCGACCGCACGGTCGCGCTCATCACCCGAGAGCAGCTTGAACCAGGGAATCATGTCCAGTTCAACAGGTGTCAAAGGGCGTCTGCGCTGGAACAAAGAAGCTTCAGTTTTCATTTGGCATACCTGGGCTGGAGGCGATGTGGGACAGACGGTGCAGGGAAAACACCTAGCTGCAAACCGCTCAATTGTCGTCCAAGCGACAACATAACGTCAAAGCGGGTTCTATATTCGGTTCATTCCAGCAGGTCCGGTCAGGGTTAGCCTGCATTGATCTGAAAACAAGGTGTTGCAATGCGAACGACGTTTCCACGTTTACTTTTGAACCACGCCGCCCAGCGCCCCGGGGACGCGGCCATGCGTGAAAAAGAATACGGCATCTGGCAGGCCATCACCTGGAGTGACATGGCCGCGCTGGTGGAGCACCTGGCTTGTGGTTTGCACCAGGCGGGATTGCGCCAGCATGACCACATGGTGGTGATGGGCGCCAACCGGCCACGCCTTTACGCCACCATGCTGGCCGCGCAGGCGCTGGGCGCGGTGCCAATTGCCCTTTACCAGGATGCTGCTGCGCAAGAATGCGTGTTTCCGCTGAACAATGCCGAGGTGTGTTTCGCGTTTGCCGAAGACCAGGAGCAGGTTGACAAACTGCTGGAGGTTCGCGGACAGTGCCCACAAGTTTCCCATATTTACTTTGACGACCCACGTGGCCTGCGCAATTACGACGAGCCCGGGCTGGCTGCATTAGATGAATTGATCGGAGCCGGCAAGGCTTTTGCAGTGGTTCACCCCGATTTTTTCAGCAACGAGGTCGACAAGGTCATGCCCGACGATGTGGCTGGCATGTTTTACACCTCGGGCACCACCGGCAACCCCAAGGGTGTGGTGCATACGCATGATTCGTTGTTGAACCGGGCTCGTGCCGGTGCTGACTTTGACAAGCTTACCCACGCCGAGGACGTGTTGGCGTATTTGCCTCCGGCCTGGATCGGGCAAAACATTTTCTCTTATGCGCAATGGCTGTCCTGTGGTTATGTGGTGAACTGCCCCGAGTCTGCTGCCACTGTGACCATCGACCTGAAAGAAATTGGCCCCACCTATTACTTTGCGCCACCCCGGGTGTTCGAGGGCTTGCTGACTTCCGTGATGATTCGCATGGAGGATGCGGGTGTCATCAAGCGCAAGATGTTCGGCTATTTCATGAGCATCGCCAAGCGGGTGGGTCCGACCCTGATGGATGGCAAATCAGTGCCCCTGATGGACAGTGTGTTGTACGCCCTGGGTAACCTGATGGTGTTTGGCCCTCTGCGCAACAGCCTGGGTTTCAGCCGTGTGCGTGTGGCCTACACGGCTGGCGAGGCCATTGGCCCGGACTTGTTCAGCTTTTACCGCTCGATCGGGGTCAACCTGAAGCAGCTTTATGGTTCGACCGAAACCGCCGTGTTTGTCTGCCTGCAGCCTGACCATGAGGCCCGTGCCGACACGGTGGGTGTGCCCTGCGCCGGGGTCGAGATCAAGGTGGCCGACAACGGCGAGATTCTGGTCAAGTCGCCCGGTTTGCTCAAAGGCTATTTTAAAAACCCTGAAGCCACCGCTGAAGTTCTTACCGCTGATGGCTGGTACCACACCAGTGATGCCGGGTTTTTGGATGCGCATGGCCATCTGAAGATCATTGACCGCGTCAAGGACGTGGGGCGCATCAAAGGGGGCAGCAACGATGGTGCCATGTTTGCCCCCAAGTATGTTGAGAACAAGCTCAAGTTTTTTCCGCATATCAAGGAAGTGGTGGCCTATGGCGACGGCCGCGAAAAAGTGTGCGTGATGATCAACATCGACTTTGATGCCGTGGGCAACTGGGCGGAGCGGCGCAACCTGCCCTATGCCGGCTACACCGACCTGGCACAAAAACCTGAGGTGTATCAGCTCGTCAAGGAATGTGTCGAAAAAGTCAACGCCGATTTGAGCGCGGATGAACTGCTGGCGGGCTCGCAGGTCAGCCGCTTTCTGGTGCTGCACAAGGAACTGGATGCCGATGACGGCGAACTGACCCGCACCAACAAGGTTCGTCGCGGTTTTATTGCAGAAAAGTATGACGTGCTGATTGACGCGTTGTACGGTGGCAAGACCAGCCAGTTCATTGAAACCGTGGTCAAGTTTGAAGACGGTCGCATAGGCAAGGTGAGCGCCACTTTGCGCATTGACGATGCCAGGACTTTTGCCCCAGTCAAGGCGGCGGCATGATTCTGATCAGTTGGGGACAGGGCTGGTTCACTCGGTGTCACGCGGTCTTCCCCACAAATATTTCTGAATATCATGGTAATTAAACAAATTGGCGACGTCATTTTGGATGTCAAAAACATTTCTTTAAGTTTTGGCGGTGTCAAAGCACTGACTGACATTTCGTTTGACGTGCGCGAGCATGAGGTGCGCGCCATCATCGGCCCCAATGGCGCGGGCAAAAGTTCCATGCTGAACTGTATCAACGGCGTGTATCGCCCGCAGCAAGGTGCCATCACCTTCAAGGGCCAAAGCTTCAGTCACATGGACAGTTACCAGGTGGCAAGCATGGGGATCGGGCGCACCTTTCAGAGCCTGGCCTTGTTCAAGGGCATGAGCGTGATCGACAACATCATGACCGGGCGCAACCTGAAGATCAGAAGCAACCTGTTTTTACAGGCGTTGCGCATCGGTCCGGCCCAGCGTGAAGAAGAAAAACACCGCGAGTTTGTTGAGCACATCATCGACTTTCTGGAAATCCAGGCGTTTCGCAAAACCCCGGTCGGCCAGTTGCCCTACGGTCTGCAAAAACGCGTTGACCTGGGTCGCGCCCTGGCCATGGAGCCCCAACTGCTGCTGCTGGATGAACCCATGGCCGGCATGAACGTCGAGGAAAAGCAGGACATGTGCCGTTTTGTGCTGGAAGTCAATGAAGAATTTGGTACCACCATTGTGCTGATTGAACACGACATGGGTGTGGTGATGGACATCAGCGACCGCGTGGTGGTGCTGGACTATGGAAAAAAAATTGGTGACGGAACTCCAGACGAAGTACGTAGCAACGAAGAAGTGATCAGCGCCTATCTGGGCACCAGCCACTGAACATGCATGACACAACGATTGGATTGAATATGAAGTCTTCGAGCGCCAACAGCACCAAGCCAGAGATGCCGTGGAACCGGCTCCGCCGGGCCACTGGCATCGCCCCCTTGATGGGGCTGAGAGCCGCGGCTCCAAGCCTGCCTGTGCAGGCTTGGACGTGCTCTAAGAGGCGCAGCCTGCGGCTGCGACACGGGGCTGCTACACGAAGTGAGCAAGCAACAGGGGGGAGTCAATAACCATGGCATTTTTTTTAGAGACATTGTTGGGTGGCCTGATGGCTGGCATGTTGTATTCGCTGGTCGCTTTAGGTTTTGTACTAATTTACAAGGCCTCAGGGGTCTTTAACTTTGCACAGGGTGCGATGGTGCTTTTTGCAGCACTGGCAATGGCGCGCTTTTCAGAGTGGCTTCCCCTGTATGCGGGCATAGGAAGTCCAGTGATTGCCAACTTGCTGGCGTTCGTTGGCGCTGGTATCTTGATGTTTGGCGTGGCCTGGCTGATCGAGCGGCTGGCCTTGCGCCACCTGGTGAACCAGGAGGGCACCACGCTGCTGATGGCGACACTGGGTATCAGCTATTTTCTCGACGGTGTTGGTCAAACCATTTTTGGCAGCGATATCTACAAGATCGACGTGGGCATGCCCAAAGAGCCGATCCTGGCCTTTGAGAGTCTGTTTGAGGGCGGCATCCTGATCAACAAGGAAGACCTGTATGCCGCCTTGATTGCTGCAGTGCTGGTCGGCTTGCTGACAGTGTTTTTTCAGAAAACGGTGACTGGGCGCGCCTTGCGTGCTGTCGCCGACGACCACCAGGCCGCTCAGAGTATCGGTATTCCGTTGAACCGCATCTGGGTCATCGTGTGGTGCGTGGCGGGTGTGGTGGCGCTGGTGGCCGGCATGATCTGGGGCAGCAAGCTCGGCGTGCAGTTTTCGTTGACCACGGTGGCGTTGCGCGCTCTGCCAGTGGTGATTCTGGGTGGCTTGACCTCGGTGCCAGGCGCCATCATTGGCGGCCTGATCATTGGTGTGGGCGAGAAACTGTCTGAAGTGTTTTTGGGACCTTATGTCGGTGGCGGCATCGAGATCTGGTTTGCCTACGTGCTGGCCTTGTTGTTCCTGCTGTACCGGCCACAAGGCTTGTTTGGCGAGAAGATCATTGACCGCGTCTGAGACCTTGCGGGACAGACCAACGCCGCTGGGCGCATCGAAGATCAAAGGCTCTGTCCTCCCAACTGATCGTCGGATGTTGGATGTCGACCTTGCGAAATAGACCGTAGATTTTAAGGAAGTTATGTTTTACAGAGAAAACGGCCAATTCAAGACCAGCTACCGGGCTGATCAGCAGATCTTTCCGATCACCCAGGACCGCGTGGCAGTGTTGCTGATCATTGCGGCAGCATTTTTGGTGGTGCCCTTGCTCAGCACCGACTACATGTTCCGCGCCATCCTGATTCCATTTCTGATCATGGCGCTGGCGGCGCTGGGGGTGAACATTCTGGTCGGCTACTGCGGGCAAATCTCTCTCGGCTCGGGCGCCTTCATGGCCGTCGGAGCCTATGCCGCCTTTAACTTTTTTGTCCGGGTGCAGGGCATGCCTATGCTGCTGGCCCTGGTACTCGGCGGGGTTTGCGCGGCAGCCTTTGGTATCTTGTTTGGACTGCCCAGTTTGCGGGTGAAGGGTCTTTACCTGGCAGTGGCCACCTTGGCAGCGCAGTTTTTCAGCGACTGGATGTTCCTGCGCATCAAATGGTTTACCAATGACGCACCGTCGGGTTCGGTCTCGGTCTCAGGCTTGCAGGTGCTTGGGCAACCCATCGAGACTCCGCTGTCCAAGTATTTGTTATGCCTGTCGATTCTGGTTGTGATTGGGCTGCTCGCGAAGAACCTGGTGCGCAGCGCTATCGGGCGTGAGTGGATGGCGATTCGCGACATGGATGTGGCCGCCAGCGTGATTGGCATTCGACCGATGTACGCCAAGTTGACCGCATTTGCCGTGAGTTCTTTCATTGTGGGTGTAGCGGGCGCGCTGTGGGGCTTTGTTTATCTGGGTTCGTGGGAGCCGGCGGCTTTTTCCATCAATCAGTCCTTTAATTTGTTGTTCATGGTGATCATTGGTGGAATGGGTTCGATCATGGGCAGTTTCTTTGGTGCTGCGTTTATTGTGCTGCTGCCGATTTTTCTGAACCAGTTTCTGCCGCTGCTCGGCGCGCTGGTCGGGGTACAGATTTCCACCTCGGGCATTTCACATGCCGAACTGATGATTTTTGGGGCCTTGATTGTGTGGTTCCTGATTGTGGAGCCGCACGGTCTGGCCAAACTTTGGTCGATTGGCAAGCAGAAGATGCGGCTTTGGCCGTTTCCGCACTGATCAGTTTCATTTTTTCCCGTTCGTCAATCTCAGGCACGTGAGTGTCAATTATTCAGGAGACTTTTATGAAAATTCGCAATATCGTCCTCGCCAGTGTCATGGCCGCTGCCGGTGCCGGGGCTTTTGCCCAGGCTAAAGAGCAGTTTTTCCCGGGCCTGCCGTATCGCACCGGTCCTTATGCGCCCAACGGTGTGCCATGGGCCAACGGTTATTCCGACTATATGAAGCTGACCAATGCGCGTGGCGGCATCAATGGTGTCAAGATCATCTACGAGGAGTGTGAAACCGTTTATGACACCGCCCGTGGGGTCGAGTGTTATGAGCGTCTGAAGGGCAAACATGGTGGCGCCACGGTGTTTCAACCGCTGTCCACCGGCATCACCTTTGCACTGACTGAAAAGGCCCCTGGCGACAAGATTCCGCTGATTACAGCGGGCTACGGTCGCAGCGAAAGCCAGGACGGTCTGGTTTTCAAGTGGAATTTCCCGATCGCTGGCACCTACTGGCTGGCTGCTGATGCTCTGGTTCAAACCATCGGCAAAAAAGAGGGTGGCCTGGACAAACTCAAGGGCAAAAAGGTGACCTTGGTCTATCACGACTCTCCTTACGGTAAAGAGCCGATCCCGCTGCTGCAGGAGCGCGCTGCCATGCACGGCTTCAACCTGCAACTGCTGCCTGTCACGGCACCTGGCGTGGACCAAAAAGCCACCTGGCTGCAAGTGCGTCAGGCCAAGCCTGACTATGTGCTGCTGTGGGGCTGGGGTGTGATGAACTCGACAGCATTGAAGGAAGCGCAGGCCACCGGTTATCCGCGCGACAAGATGTATGGCGTCTGGTGGTCGGGTGCCGAGCCGGACGTGAAAGACGTGGGAGAAGGTGCCAAGGGCTACAGCGCCGTGACCATGCAGCATGGTGCTGAGCCGAACTCTGCGGTGGTCAAGGAAGTTCTTGAAAAGCTCCATGGCAAGGGCCAGGGCACCGGCCCCAAAGAAGAAGTAGGCCAGGTGCTTTATATGCGCGGCATGATGAGCGCCATGTTTGCAGTGGAAGGTGTGCGTCGGGCCCAGGAGCGTTTTGGAAAAGGCAAATGGGTCAGTGGCGAGCAGGCGCGTTGGGGTTATGAAAACCTGGCACTCGACCAGAAAAAGCTTGATGCCCTGGGTTTTGCCGGTGTCATGCGTCCGGTGGCCACCACCTGTGCCGATCACATGGGTTCCAACTGGGCACGCGTTCACACCTGGGATGGCAAGCAGTGGGCTTTCAGCTCGGATTGGTTGCAGGCTGACGAGCAGATTCTCAAACCCCTGGTGAAAAAGACCGCTGCCAAATACGCTGAAGACAAGAAGCTTGCACCCCGCACGCCGGCGGATTGCCAGTCTTGATCGACCTTTGGCCTTAGGCACTTTTTGACTGTTATGCCGGATCAGGTTCGGCATGACAGCCCAGCCAACAGCCCTGCGTGCAGGGTTATTGTTTGGTGAAAGCAAGGAAATATGGAACCCAACAACATCGTTCTCAATGTCAATGGCATTGAAGTTATTTACAACCATGTGATTCTGGTGCTCAAGGGCGTGTCCCTGAATGTGCCGGAAGGCAAGATCGTGGCCATTCTGGGCGGCAACGGCGCAGGGAAAACCACCACGCTGCGGGCGGTGTCGAACCTGTTGCATGGCGAGCGTGGTGAAGTCACCAAAGGCTCGATCGAGTTGCGCGGGGAACGTATCGAGAATCTTTCACCCGCCGACCTGGTGCAGCGCGGCGTGGTGCAGGTGATGGAAGGGCGGCACTGCTTTGCCCATCTGACCATTGAAGAAAACCTGCTGACGGGCAGCTACACCCGCCGTGACAAGGGCGAGATCGCCGCCAATCTGGACAAGGTTTACACCTATTTTCCCCGGCTTAAAACGCGTCGCACCAGCCAGGCCGCCTACACCTCGGGCGGTGAGCAGCAGATGTGCGCGATTGGTCGGGCCCTCATGACCAACCCCAATATGGTGCTGCTCGACGAACCGTCCATGGGACTGGCGCCGCAAATTGTGCAAGAAGTGTTCGAGATTGTGAAAGACCTCAACGCACGAGAAAAAGTCACTTTCCTGCTGGCTGAGCAAAACACCAACATGGCGCTGAAATATGCCGACTACGGCTACATCATGGAGTCAGGCCGGGTGGTGATGGATGGCGTGGCCGGTGACCTTGCCAACAATGAAGACGTCAAAGAGTTCTACCTCGGCATGGGTGGTGGCCAGCGCAAGAGCTTCAAGGATGTCAAGAGCTACAAGCGTCGCAAACGCTGGCTGGCTTAGGGCATGTTCATGAATAAGCTTGCATTGCGGGGGGGGGGGGGGGGCCAGTGGGCGGCGAAGCCGCCTGGGTTTTTCAGGAAGGGTTGCTCGCTTTGCATTGCCGCCTGAGCGTTGATTGAATTTAGGAGATATGGGTCATGACCGAATTTTTTGATGCGCTGGAAACGCGCAATCCAGCCGTGCGTGAAGTGGCCTTGTTGGCGGCCCTGCCGCTGCAGGTGGCGCATGCCAAGTTGGCGTCGACAGCATTTGCCGAGATATTGAAAGATGTCGACCCGGCCCAGGTCAGCAGTCGAGCGGCGCTGGCCAAGTTACCGGTGACGCGCAAACACGAACTGCTTGAGCTGCAACTTAAAAGTCGTAGCAGCGGAGGCAATGTTTTCGGGGGCTTTTGCACACATTCCTTTGGCAGCGGGCTGCTGCGGGTGTTTGCCAGCCCAGGGACGATTTTTGAGCCCGAGGGTACGGCCAAAGATTACTGGCGCATGGCACGGGCGATTTTTGCAGCCGGTTTCAGGCCAGGTGAGCTGATCCACAATAGTTTCAGCTACCACTTTGTACCCGCTGGCTCGATGATGGAAACCGGCGCCCACGCGCTAGGCTGCACGGTGTTTCCGGGCGGCACAGGGCAGACCGAGCAGCAAGTGCAGGCGATGGCAGAACTGCAACCCGCTGGTTATATCGGCACCCCGAGCTTTTTGAAGATCATTGTCGAAAAGGCCGCCGAGATGGGCGTGCTACTGCCCAGCGTGACCAAAGCCATGTTTGGCGGCGAGGCCTTTCCGCCATCGCTTCGAGACTGGTTCACTGAACGTGGCATTGCCGGCTACCAGTGTTATGCCACGGCAGACCTGGGCTCGATTGCTTATGAAACCTCTGCCCGTGAGGGTCTGGTGGTGGACGAAGGGGTGCTGGTCGAGATCGTGCGCCCGGGCACCGCAGACCCGGTGCCTGAGGGCGAGGTGGGCGAGGTGGTGGTAACCACGCTAAACCCGACCTACCCGCTGATCCGTTTTGGGACCGGTGACTTGTCGGCCGTGATGACGGGTCCCTGCCCGACCGGGCGCACCCATACCCGCATCAAGGGCTGGATGGGGCGCGCTGACCAGACCACCAAAATCCGCGGCATGTTTGTGCATCCCAGCCAGGTGGACAGCATCGCCAAGCGCTTCCCTGAAGTGGGCCGGGCCCGGCTGGTGGTCAGTGGCGAAATGGCCAGCGACACCATGACACTCAAGGTCGAAACGTCTTGTGGCGGTCCCGACGCGCTGTCGGCCAAGCTGATGGAGGCGATTCGCGATGTCACCAAACTGCGCGGCCAGGTCGAGATTGTGCTGCCGGGGTCCTTGCCCAACGATGGCAAGGTGATTGAAGACGCGCGCAGCTACCGCTAGTAATGCTCTAATAAGATGAGCTTCAAAGGCAATAGAATCAAGGGCTAGAGCCGGATTTTATCAGATAACTTTCAGACTCCCCAAGTGATCGCCTCATTGGCTTTCAGGCATTGCCGCACCATGTCCATGAATGGCAGGGCGCGCTGGCGCAGGCTTACTGCCTCAAAGCGCGGTGGCGGCAAGTTGTCTGCCTGGGCTTGGGCAATGGCCTCGCGTTTGGCGGTTTCCTCGTTAGCGATGGCCGTGGCCAGCGCTGACAGTGCTTTCGGCATTTGCTCTGGCAACAAGATGCCCTTCACGCTGGGGTCGTCCGCGCTGTGCTTGCCAATGATCTCCAGCACACGCTGGCCGTTGGGCTGCAACATAATCACGTCGCCTGCATTTTTTGATTTGAATTTGTAAATCATGTCAATCTCCCTTCGTCAATGGGCGTATGTTATCGGTTTTCTGCTGCTTGTGGGCATGCTGTCGGGTTGTGCCGACTCGCGTTATTACTGGCAGTCGGTGCGCGGCCATGTGCAGCTGATGCGGGCGGCGCAGCCGATTGACGAGTGGTTGGCCCGGACGCAGACGCCTGCACCGTTGCGCCAGCGGTTGTTGCTGGCGCAGTCCATCCGGCGTTTTTCGGTCACCGACCTGCACCTGCCCGACAACGCCAGCTACCAGCGTTTTGCGGATTTGCAGCGCCGTTACGCGGTGTGGAATGTGGCAGCAGCGCCCGCCTTGTCGCTGACGCTGAAAACCTGGTGTTTCCCGGTGGCAGGCTGCGTCGGCTACCGTGGCTATTTTGACGAAGCTGATGCCCAGGCCCTGGCCACCGAGCTGCGCGCCCAGGGGCTGGAGGTCAGTGTGTATGGGGTGCCGGCCTACTCCACGCTGGGCTGGCTGAACTGGGCCGGTGGCGACCCGCTGCTCAATACCTTTGCCGACTATCCGGACGGCGAACTGGCACGCCTGATGTTCCACGAGCTGGCGCACCAGGTGCTGTATGTGGCTGACGACACCGCCTTCAACGAATCATTTGCCACGGCCGTTGAGCGCCTGGGTGTGCAGCAGTGGCTGGACCGCCGGGCCACCCTGAGGCACTTGGGCACTACCGCCTGCAGGAAGTGCGCCGCCTGCAGTTTCGCGCGCTGACCCGTGCCACGCGCTTGCAGCTGGCGCAGGTTTATGCATCAAAATCAGGCTCTAGCCCATCTAGACAATGCGCTTTCTGCTATGAAAAATAAGATCATGCAGCCGAATTCAGGACGCCTACGCAAAGCTCAAGCAGCAATGGGGTGGCTACAGCGGCTACGAGCCTGGGTGGCGCAGGCCAACAATGCGAGTTTTGCCGCACAGGCGGCCTATGATGACTGGGTGCCAGGTTTTGAGGCCTTGTTTGTGCGCCAGGGGCGCGACTGGCCACGGTTTTATGCGGCAGTCCGACAATTGGCCCAACTGCCTGCGTTCGAGCGCGCGGCACAACTTCAACAATGGGCACAGGAGCAACAACTTGGCTGACTTACACATCGTTCGCGAACACGCGCTGGGCTTGGCCAAAGCCCGCAAAATCGCATTCAAATGGGCCGAGCAGGTCGAAGCTGATTTCAGCATGACGTGCAGCTACACCGAAGGCAAAACCAGTGACGAAGTCGAGTTCTCGCGCTCGGGTGTCAATGGCCAGTTGCGGGTCACCAAAGACCAGTTCGAGCTGCGCGCGCAACTCGGGTTTCTGGTGGGCGCTTTCAAGCACCGAATCGAAGCCGAAATCGTCAAAAATCTCGATGCCCTGCTGGCTCCCAAGGCGCACGCTCCGGCCCGCAACGCCACTGGCACCGGCAGCACCAAAAACAAAACAGCCTGAGCCGCGCGGGCTTCAGGCTGGCGTTTGGCGTTTGGGCGGGCGCGGCGCAATCAGCTCAGCGACGTGATCAGGTCCACATACTGCTGCATGGCGTCGTTGCTGGACGTGCCTTTGAGGGCGTTCCAGGCGTCCCACTTGGCGCGACCCACCATGTCGGTAAAACCGGGTTTCTTGTCAGTGTTGTCACCCACGCTGCCCTGCTTGTACAAGCCATAGAGCTTGAGCAAGGTCATGTTGTCAGGGCGCGCGCTGAGGTTTTTGGAGTTGGCAACGGCGGCTTCAAATTTGGCTTTGAGATTGGGCATGGAAAAGGTCTCCGGGAAAGGAAGGATTTGAGGTATCAGGGTAATACACAGCTATCTTACGGGCCGGTTTGCCGACAAAATAGAGAACTTTCCCAATTATTGAGTTCTCATGGTCACCCGAGCGAAACCCACTTTTACCGTAGAGCGCATGAGCAAGGTCGATACCGCCTGGCTGCGCATGGATTCTCCCAGCAACCTGATGATGATTGTGGGGGTGTGGATCATCAAGCCCGGTGTGACCTACCAGGCGGTGTGCGAACGTATTGAAGAGCGATTGCTCAAGTACCCACGGTTTGGGCAACGCGTGCAACTGGACGCCACGGGTGCCAGCTGGGTGACCGACACCCAGTTCAACATCAAGCGCCATGTCTTGCGCGAAAAGCTGCCGGCATCGGCCAATAAACACCCCGAATTGGCCTTGCAGCAGCGCATGGGTGAACTGGCCATGCAGCCGCTTGATGCCCGCTATCCGCTATGGGACTTTCGGCTGGTGGAGCATTTTGACGGTGGCTCGGCGCTGCTGGTGCGCATCCACCATTGCATCGCCGATGGTTTGGCTCTGATCTCAGTGATTCAAACCCTGGTTGATGGCGGTACCGAACCGCCGCAACGCCCGGCACATGCGCCCCACCCGCACGGTTGGGAGGCCGCTGAAGAATGGATGAGCCACACCCTGATCGAGCCGCTGACGGTGGCAGCCGTCAAGGCGCTGGGCATGGCCGGCGAAGGTGCCATCCATGCCTTTGAGGCCATCGGTGACCCACGCAACGTGCTGGAAAGGTGGCTGGAAAGTGGCCTGAGCAAAGGCCGGGCCGGCTCAGCCGATGTGGCGCGCCTGGCTTATCAGGTGATTCGTGACGGCGCTGCACTGGCGCTGATGCCAGACGACTCACCGACCCGCCTCAAAGGCACGCCTGGGGTGACCAAGCGCGTAGCCTGGTGCCGACCGCTGCCACTGGACCACGTGCGCGCCGTCAGCAAGGCCCTGCACTGCTCGATCAACGATGTGCTGCTGGCCTGTGTGGCCGGTGCCATTGCGCAGTATTTAAGGCAACACGGCGACTCGGTACGAGACAAGGAAATTCGCGCCATGGTGCCGGTTAATTTACGGCCCATGTCAGAGGCCTACAAACTGGGCAACCAGTTTGGCCTGGCCCCGGTGGTGTTGCCGCTGGGGCTGGAAAACCCGATTGAGCGGGTTTACGAGGTACGCCGGCGCATGTCTGCGCTCAAGGGCAGCATGCAACCGCTGCTGGCGTTCGGCATGCTGGCCGTGGCCGGCGTGTTGCTGAAACCGGCGCAAGATGCGATGCTGAACCTGTTTTCCAAAAAAACCACTGCGGTCATGACCAACGTGCCTGGTCCGCGAGAAAAGCTCACCTTTTGCGGTGCCACGCTGGACCAAACCCTGTTTTGGGTGCCACAGTCTGGCACCGTGGGTTTGGGCGTGTCGATTTTGAGCTACGGTGGCGGCGTGCAGTTTGGCGTGATCAGCGACACCACACTGTGCCCCAACCCGCAGGCCATCATCGACCAGTTTGCGCCCGAGTTTGAAAAGCTCAGCCTGCTGACAATGATGCTGCCCTGGAGTGACTAATTTACTATTAAAATAGTAGCTATCAGCGATTTATTAGTATGGTCTAGAGGCCAAAAATCCATGCAAGCTGTGCGACTCAGTCGTCCAGCTGGTTTCTGGCCATTTCGACTTCAAGGCGTTCCAGGGCATCGATGGGTTTGGCACGCGCGGCCAGTTGGTACAGGCGGGTTGCTTCTTCCATCATTTTTTCGCCGTCCATCATCAAAATGGCCCGGGCGTATTCAACCATGCAGTAAGCCGAGTCAACGTTCAGCTGCAAAGCCTTGGCGAACAGCTTGAGCCCGATGTCGCGACTGGCACCATATGCCATGGCACCAATCAGGGAACCCACCTTGTCGATCACTTCCGCATGAAAGTTACCCAGCACCACATGGGCATCGGCATGGTTGGGCTGGTGCTTGATGACGTGTTCAAGATTGGTTTTGACTTTGTTGCCCAAACCCTGGGCCAACGCCTTGGCCACGCTGATGCCTTGGCTATAGCGGCCCAGGGCATAGGCACGCCAATACAGGGCGTTGATGTTGAGGGTATCGCGCAGGGTCTGCTCTTCGGCACGCGCAGCAACTTCCAGAAACAGCGCCAAGCGCCGATCCTCATGCTTTTCAAGGTAGGTGGCGTACACACAGGTGGCTTTGTTGGCCACATTCAGGCCAGCCGGCCCCAGGCTCAAGCCAAGCAGGGCGGCCTTGTGAAACTCGCCATTGTGAAAATGCGCCCACGCCTCCAGCAGCTGCGGATCGTGAGGCAGAGCCTCGAGGTCACCTGCATGTAATCTGGTCCAATTGTCTTTGACCGTGCTTGCATCATAGTTGTATTCGCCGGCATAAGGAAAAGGGGTCCACTTGGCCATTGTTGTCTCCGGAAGCCTGTTTTTTGTTTGCTAGCCCTTATTGTAGGCATCTGACAACTTGATCAAGTGCGCCCTTTGTCCTTGCTCCAGGTAAGGTGCCAGCAGATTGAGCGTGTGCTGCGCCCCGCGCAGCAAGGCTGCCTGAGCGTTGTTGACCTCCAGCGCATTGCGCGGGTCGCGCACATACTCAAAGCTCAGCCAATACGTCAGCACCACCACCATGCTAGTAGCAGTGGCTTCGATCTCGCGCGAGTCTATCTGCAGGGCTCCGCCCCGACGCATGCCGTCTAGCAGGCCCTTGACCGCACGGGTCTTGCTTTTCAGAACCAGCTGAAAATGGGTTTCAAGACGACGGTTTTTGCTCAGCAGGTCATTGATGTCGCGGTACAGAAAACGGAATTGCCAAATCAGCTCAAACAGCGTGTGCATGAAAAACCAGGCGTCTTCGACATTGCGAACATCGTCGCTGGCGCTTAGCAGTTCACCAAGTTCGCGCTCAAAGCGGTCAAACAGTGCGTTGATCAGCTCGTCTTTGGCGGGATAGTGGTAATACAGGTTGCCCGGACTGATGTTGAGCTCAGCAGAAATCAGCGTGGTCGAGACGTTGGGCTCACCAAAGCGGTTGAACAAGGCCAGTGTGACTTCAAGAATTCGCTCGGCAGTGCGCCTTGGCGCCTTTTTTACCATGTTGGCTGGGTCTCCATTGGTGCCATTCGAATGATTTGGCTCAGGTTGTCCATGATGTTGTGCAGCTTTGTCAGCGACCGGCCGACGCGCGCCGGCGGGTGCTTGGGCAGACACAGGTGGCGGCGCGTGTCATCTAGCACCGCATGGTTAAGCGTGATGCCATGATGACCGAGCTTTGCGCTCAGGTTGCTTTGGCGCGAGCGAAGGGTCTGGCGCGTTTGCTGGTAGGCATGCTCGGCCAAATGGCGCCGCTGGCTGTAGCTGAAAGGTGTTGGCCAAATACAACACGGGGTCGCGCTGGTTGGGCTCAATCAGCAGGATGTCGGTGTCGGGGTAAGACTGCTCATAACTTTTCATGCCCAATACCATGCGAGAGTGAATCAGCGAGCGAAAGGTCTGGCTCAGCACCGCTGGCAGTCCGCCATCCACAATTCGCGGAATGGGTTCTGGGGCCGTCCAGGGCATGATCCGGTCGCTGGCGGTCAGGGGTTCGGTGGCATTGAACGGCACCAGTGGGTTCAGGCACAGCATCAGGTCCACCCCTTCATCCAGGGCGATCGAGGCGTGCATGGTTTTAATCAGCGCCCCGTCAACAAAATGCTGTCCATCGATCTCAACCGGTGGAAACAAGCCAGGCAGTGCAGCGCTGGCCTGAACAGCTTTTGAAATCGGAACGTGATCCCAGCCAGGACGCCCAAAGGCCACCGCCGTGCTACTGTCAAGGTGGGTGGCAACCAGCGTCAGACGGGTTTTGAGTTGCCGAAAATCGTTGCTGCGGCCAACACGGGAAAACAGCCGCGCAAGTTCAGTGTGAATTCTTGCATTGGAAAAAAATCCTGTCGGTAAACCTGGGCTCATCCGCTCCAGCGCCCGAATCAGCGATTTGCCACCCAGCGTGCTTTGCCAGGCACCTGCCATCATCAACTCCGGCAGCAGCAACGAGCGCGAGAAAAACTCTGAAAACGCAGGTCGCAGCAACAATGCCGGATCGAACACTTCGGTTTGGTGCTGGCGGTCTTCTATGAAAAGCGAACACAACTGGAGTGGCGTAATGCCATTGGCCAAACCTGCCGCGATAAACCCGCCGGCAGAAACCCCCACATAGTGCTGCAGCTGGTTGAAATGGATGCCCTGGAGCGACTCTTGCAGCGCGCACAGCGCACCAATTTCATAAATAGCGCCCAATGGGCCGCCACCTGCCAAAGCCAAGGCGATCTTGGGGGATGACGATGTGGACGGCTTCATAGGTCACAGTTTAAGACCGATCGTGCTATTTTCATACAGGGTTTTCCTGACCTGCTGCTGCAACCGCCACCTCGGGTTTGCGCGCTATGGCTTTGGCGGCCGCTTTCTTGGCAGGTTTGGAAACTGGCGCCTCTGCAACTGGCTTGGCCGCAGGTTTGGAGACTTTCGAGTTGGCAGGTGCGAGCTTTTGCACACTGGCATTGAGTTCGTCAATGCGGGCAATCAAGGCTGCAACATCTTTGGCAGACGGCACACCGAGTTTGTTCAGCGCCTTGGCCACGCGGTCTTCAAAAATGGTCTCAAGTTTGTCCCATTGGCCAGAGGCCTTGCTGGAGATGTCGGTGGCCATGCTGGTCATCTTTTGGGTGGCTTCGGTGATTTTTTCTTCAGCGGCTGACTGGGTTTTACGCTGGAAGCTTACGCCTTCCTTGACCAGTGACTCAAAGGCTTTGCTTCCTTCGACCTGCGCTTTGGTAAAAGCCCCTAAGCCGGCTTGCCAGATTTGCTGCGCAGAGTCTTTGACTGAGCTCGACAATGGGGCGCCCGATTTTTTGGCAGCAGCGGTCTTGCTTGAAGCGGCAGTTTTTTTCAGTTTGGTCACCATGAGGTTCTCCAGTTAAGTTCAAAAAGTAAGGTGTCAGCAGGGTAAGACTCCTGCATGGGCTGCACTTTAGGGGGCAAGTGGTGCAAGGTGTAGGTGCTGCTTTCTAATTAATGTGTTGGACTATTTGCGCAGGCGCGGGTTTACGCTGAAGGCAAAACCACTCAGGACAGGCAAAAATGGCAGACTCGAATGGAGATAATTTTTATGCAATATTTTGTAACGGGTGCCACCGGGTTCATTGGCAAGCGGCTGGTCAAGGCACTGTTGGCGAACAAGGGCTCTGTGGTCTATTTTTTAATTCGCAAGGAAAGTGAGGACAAAGTCCGCGCTTTGCGCGAATTCTGGGGTGCCAGCGCAGCGCGGGTGATTCCGGTGTTCGGTGATCTGACCAGCAAAAAACTGGGGATTTCTGCCACAGAGATCAAGCAAATCAAAGGGCAAATCGACCATTTTTACCATCTGGCGGCGATCTACGACCTGGGAGCCGATGAGGCCACTCAGATTGCAATCAACATTGAAGGCACGCGCAACACGGTTGAGCTGGCGCGCGCCATCGACGCGGGTCACTTTCACCATGTATCGTCGATCGCCGCCGCTGGTTTGTACGAAGGCGTCTTTCGCGAAGACATGTTTGATGAGGCAGAGAATTACGAACACCCGTATTTCATGACCAAGCATGAGAGCGAAAAGATAGTGCGCACCGAGTGCAAACTGCCCTGGTCGGTGTATCGGCCAGCCATGGTGGTGGGTGACAGCAGCACCGGTGAGATGGACAAGATTGACGGCCCCTATTATTTTTTCAAGCTGATCCAGCGCATGCGGCAACTGCTGCCGCCCTGGCTGCCCTCGATTGGTCTGGAAGGCGGGCGCATCAACATTGTGCCGGTTGACTTTGTGGTGGCGGCGCTGATCGCCATCAGCCATCAAAAAGACATTACCCACAAGTGTTACCACCTGGTTGACCCGGTCGGGTATCGGGTGGGGGATGTGCTGGACATTTTCAGTAAGGCAGCCCACGCGCCCAAGATGAACCTGTTTGTCAATGCTGCCTTGCTGGGTTTTATTCCGCGCAGCGTGACCAAGGGCCTGATGGCATTGGCACCAGTGCGCCGGGTGCGTAATGCCATTATGAATGATCTGGGCTTGCCACAAGACATGCTGACTTTCGTCAACTACCCGACTCGTTTTGATTGCCGCGACACCCTAGCCGCGCTCAAGGGAACCGGTGTGGCCTGCCCCAACCTCAACGACTATGCCTGGCGCCTGTGGGACTACTGGGAGCGCCACCTGGACCCCGACCTGCACATCGACCGCAGTTTGCGCGGCACGGTGGGCGGCAAGGTGGTGTTGATCACCGGTGGTTCCTCAGGCATTGGGCTGGCGGCAGCGCACAAGTTTGCAGAGGCCGGGGCCATCACGGTGATTTGCGGGCGCGACCAGAACAAACTCGACGACGCCTGTGCCGAGGCCAAAACTCGTGGCTATGGTTTTATTGCGTACGCGGTGGACATTGCTGAACAACAGGCCTGTGATGCTTTTGTGCAACAGGTGCTTGCCCAGCACGGCGGTGTGGACTTTTTGATCAACAACGCCGGGCGCTCGATCCGCCGGGCCATTGAGTCAAGCTACGACCGCTTTCATGACTATGAGCGCACCATGCAGCTCAATTACTTTGGCTGCTTGCGCGTGACGACCGGGTTTTTGCCCGGCATGGTAACCAAGCGCAAAGGTCACGTGGTCAACATCAGCAGCATTGGTGTGCTGACTAATGCGCCGCGTTTCAGTGCCTACGTGGCCAGCAAGGCGGCGCTGGATGCCTGGACGCGCTGTGCTTCCAGTGAGTTTGCCGACCAGGGCATCAGCTTTACCACCATCAACATGCCCTTGGTGCGCACACCCATGATTGCGCCAACCGGTCTTTACAACAATGTCCCCACCTTGTCGCCCGAAGAGGCTGCCGACATGATTGCGCAGGCGTGCATCTTCAAACCGGTGCGCATTGCCACCCGACTTGGCATCACCGGGCAGATTTTGCACGCAGCACTTCCGCGGGTGGCGCAGATTGTGATGAACACCACCTTCAGAATGTTTCCGGACTCAAGCGCGGCCAAAGGCGCCAAAACTGGCGACAAACCTGCCAAATCACAGCTGTCGCCTGAGGCTGTGGCGATGCAGCAAATGATGCGGGGAATTCATTTTTAAGACGACTGGCGCCACTGCGATAATGAGGATCGAGGGCACCGGGTGGTGCCCTTTTACTTCATGGATTCAACCGCTTGATGTCAGGCTTTGCTTGTTGTCAGCACCTCACAGCACAGACGCCGGTGGCCGCCAACTCTTCCCGTAGACTTTTCAGTTCCGCCGTATGGTCCCTGATGGGCACGGTGGTGCCCATGCTGGCGGCATTGGCAGCCGTGCCCTGGCTGATGCGTTATCTTGGGCAGGAGCGACTGGGCATCCTGTCGCTGGTTTGGGTGGTCGTGGGGTATTTCAGCTTTCTGGACATGGGATTGGGCCGGGCGGTAACAGTGGCGGTTGCAGCGTTGCGTGCCAACGGAGATCAAACAGGTGCTGATGAACGGCATGTGCTGGGCTCAGCGTCGGCGCTGCTATTTGGTGTGGGGCTTGGTGCAGCGGTCGCTATGGCGGCAGCAATTGCCCTATTGGGCATACCTTTTCAGTTGTCATCTTCCAAACTAAGCGATGAAGTCACGTTGGCACTTTTCTGGACCCTGCCAAGTTTGCCGCTGCTGTTGTTGTCGTCCTCGCTGCGCGGGCAACTCGAAGGTGCCGGCGCCTTCAAGCTGCTGAACATGATCAGAATTCCGACGGGCATTCTGCTGGTTGTCGGGCCCTGCCTCAGTGCATTTTTTACGCCCAGCCTGGTTGGATCCTGCATCAGCATTTTTATCGTTCGCGCTGTCCATATGGCGGTGTTGTGGCGCATCGTGGCGCAGCAGGCCGGCTATGGTTCTTGGGCATTTGCCGCAACGCTGTTGCGTGCCGCCAGCCTGCCCTGGTTGCGGCGATTGTTGACATTTGGCGGTTGGGTCACCGTCAGCAATGTGGTGGGGCCGATCATTGTTTATGTGGACCGCTTTGTCATCGGCGTCACACTGGCAGCCAGCGCGGTGACCGTTTACGCTGTACCTTTTGATCTGGTTTCAAGATTGCCGGTGCTGGTGGCAGCCCTGTGCAGCGTGCTGCTGCCAGAGTTGACCCGTTTGGCCAGTTTGGCCGCCAGCGCCGATCCGGACGCGGGAGAGCGTGCCCGTCGTTTGGTCAAAAAGTCGGGCTGGCTCAGCGCTATCGTGGTAGCTTTGATCGTGATCATCGGGTGCTGGGCAACTCCCTGGGCCCTGACGATTTGGCTGGGGCAGGCGTTCGCGGCCAGCAGCACCGCCGTCACTCAGCTATTGCTGCTGGCATTTGGCGTTAACGCGGTGGCACAAATTCCGTTCACGGCTTTGCAGGCGGTCGGCCGGGTGAAAGCGGTGGCTTTGCTGCACTGTGCCGAGTTGCTGCCTTATGCGGTGCTTGTTTTTTTTGCGATTTCGTGGCTGGGCATTGTGGGTGCGGCCTGGGCATGGCTGCTTAGAAGCATCGTAGACTATATCGTTCTGGCGTGGCTATGGCATGTGGCCCAGGGTCACCCGGCGTCTGCCATCAAAAGTTGAGCCATGCAAAGTTATATCGACAAAACCACTGATTATTTTGCGCATGCGCGCACAGAAATAGCGCCGCTATTGCCCGCGCATTGCGGGCGCGTGCTGGAACTGGGTTGTGGCTCAGGTGCCACGCTGGGTTGGCTGAGGCAGTCTCTGAAAACCTCCCGTACCGTTGGCATCGAGATTGTCGAAGCCGCAGCCAGTGCAGCAAGAGCGAACGCCGATGAGGTGTACTGGGCCGATTTTGAACATGACCGCTTGACCATGGCCACAGACCAATTTGATGTCATCTTGTGTCTGGACGTACTGGAGCACATGGTCAATCCCTGGGCGGTTGTGGACCGTCTGGTGACAGAGCATCTGGCACCAGGCGGACTGATGATCGCCAGCGTGCCCAATGTTCGCCATTACAACGTGGTGCTTCCGTTGCTTTTCGGGGGCCGTTGGGACTACGCCGAAGCCGGACCACTGGACCGGACGCATTTGCGGTTTTTTACCCGGGGCTCCGCCCTGCAATTGCTGACACACGCACAACTTTCCGCTCCCCTGTGCAGCGCCACCGGCTTTGACGGTTTCTCAAAAAAGCAGATCGTCAACACCCTGACGCTTGGCCTTTTTCGGGAATTTGTTACTTACCAGTACTACCTGACGGCACATAAAACGACTTTTTGATCCCCAATGGCTGCCCAAGCGAAAAATTCGTTGGACTTGTTGCGCTTGCTGGCGGCAAGCCTGGTTCTATACAGCCATCAGCATGTGTTGCTCGGCCTGCCAGACCCCAGTTTTTTTGGCTGGAACAGTTTTGGTGGCGCTGGCGTTTCCATTTTCTTTTTTCTGAGTGGTTTTTTGGTTTGGTCAAGTTGGGCGCGCGACGCCAACCTGCGACGGTTTTTCCAGCGGCGGGCACTGCGTATCTTTCCAGCACTGTTGGTGCTTGTTGTTGCCACGGTGTTCTGTTTTGGCCCAATACTCTCGGACTTGTCATTGCCGGCTTATTTTGCCGCGACTGAAACCTGGCGCTATTTGAGCATTGGCGATATGGTGATCCTCAGAGGCTTACCCGGTGTTTTCGCCAACAACCCGTACCCGCATGTGATGAACGGCTCGCTTTGGACCCTGCCCGTTGAGATTTTTAGTTATGTCAGTGTCGCACTTCTGGGGTGCATTCGCGCGGTTCGCACTGGCTGGTCGGTGCTTGCAGGTTTTTCACTCGCCTTGCTGATTGCAGCGGTCGGGACTGACCTTGCCGGCGAGCGATTTGTCACTCATTTTGAGATGGTCGCGCTGTTCTGGTGGGGCGTTTTGTACGCCTATTTGAGTAAAAAATTGACCATCAGCAAAACCCAGCTACCGCCAATCGGCGCGGTCGTTGCGCTGGGTTTGGCGGTCTTTTTCGTGTCCAGTCCACGCGGCCTGGAACGAACTGCCATGCTGCTTTTTGCTGCTGGCCTGGTGATTTTCGCGCGGAGGTTCACTGCAGGTGCCCACCTGACAGACCGCCTCGGAGACCTGTCTTACGGTATGTATATTTTTGCGTTTCCGGTCCAGCAATGGCTGGTTGAAGTGGGTCGGTCTCGTGGATGGCCATTTCTTGTGTACCTGAGCCTGTCGTTTTTGTTGACATCCACTCTGGCGTATGCATCCTGGCATCTGATCGAAAAACGCGCTTTGGGCTTTAAACCCAGATCAGGGGTTGTCACTTGAAACGAGTTGAAATCATCGTACTGAACTGGAACGGCTGGCAGGACACGTTGACATGTGTGAGCTCATTGCAGCACCTTGACTACCCAAACTTTCACGTGATGGTGGTGGACAACGACTCCAGCGACGGATCACCCGTGCATATTCGCGCCCATCAGCCGACCGTCGAGTTGATTCAAACGGGTGCCAATCTGGGTTTTGGCGGGGGTTGCAACGTTGGTATCCAAATTGCGCTTGACCGAGGCGCGCAATACATTTGGCTGATCAATAGCGATGCAACCGTCGACCCTGGGGCTCTGTCTGCCATGGTTCAAACAGCAGAAGCCAATCGCGACATTGGTGCTGTGGGTTCAGTGCTTTATGAAGCCCATCGTGTCGATGACATACAGCTCTGGGGTGGAGGGAAAGTGCAGCTTTGGAGTGGGCGCTCGCACCATCAACGATCACCGGCCAGGCTCGACTTCATCTCGGGAGCCTCCATCTTGCTACGTCGGGAGGCGTTGCTGGCGGTTGGCTTGCTGGATAACCAGTCATTCTTCATGTATTGGGAAGACACTGATTTGGGATTCCGGCTACGCGCAGCTGGATGGAAGTTGGGTGTTGCGCAAGACTCACGTGTCTGGCACAAACAATCAGCCAGTCTGGGTAAGCGCAGCCCCTTGCTTGACGAATACTTCACCCGCTCGGGTGTCCGGTTCCTGCGGCGGCACGCGCCCTTCCCTATAGTTTCAGTGCTGATGATGGTGGGTTTGATGCTTTTGAAACGTGTACTGATGGGTGAACTTGCGCGCGCGCGCGCGGTAGGCAAAGGCTTGGTCAGCGCATGAAGAACCCCGTGGCGGTGTCGGTGATCATTCCCTGTTTTCGCTGTGCCAAAACAATCGAGCGGGCCATCGCATCCGTTGCCGCGCAAACGGTGCTTCCAGCAGAGGTGATTCTGGTCGATGACGCCAGTGGCGATGGCACGCGACTGTTGTTGAGCGCGCTAAAAGATCACTATGCAGCGGGCTGGGTCAAGCTGGTGCTGCTGGACCAGAATGTGGGCGCAGGCAGCGCCCGCAACGCCGGCTGGGCTGCCGCCACTCAGCCACTGATTGCTTTTCTGGACGCAGACGATGCCTGGCATTTTCGAAAAATTGAAATCCAGCATGCTTACATGGATGCCAACCCAGATGTGGCGTTGTGCGGCCATAGCTTTCGCTTGCTCAAGCAAGGAGTGCTGCCCTATTGGGAGGTACAAAAAGACCTCCCTCAGCCAATCAGCAAATGGCGCATGATGCTGTCGAATCGTTTTGTGACACCGTCGGTCATGATCAGGCGCGATGTCGTGCACCGGTTTGTAGATCGCCAGCGTTATATGGAAGACCACATGCTCTGGCTGCGTGTGGTGTGTGCAGGCTCCAGGGTTGTCAAGCTGCCAGGCGAATTGGCAGCCATATACAAGGATCCGTTTGGTGTCACCGGCTTGAGTTCACGGGTTTGGCTGATGGAGCGCAGTGACCTTGGCAACTACAAACGACTGTATGACGACCAGAGTATCAATAACATTCAGCTTGTCATTCTGGTGATTTACTCCATGCTCAAGTATCTGCGGCGCTTGATGATTTATTCGGCCTATTTGCGATGGAAAAAATAGAACAATCCGGTCCGGTGACTATTTCGATCTCAGTGGTGAGTCATGGCCAAATGCGCCTGATCGAACATTTAATGCATGACATACGGGCTCATTGCATCGGTCAGGATATCGAATTCATTTTGACCCTCAATATCGACGAAGACGCCACATTTGCAGTGTCTGTCTTTTGGTTTCCAATTCAAGTCATCAAAAATACAACTCCCAAGGGTTTTGGGGCTAATCATAATCAGGCTTTTCAAATGGCAAGAGGCCATTATTTTTGTGTTCTGAATCCAGACATTCGATTTGATTCATGCCCATTTGCGGGGCTTATCTCCAGCTTCAAGGGTCGAGAGGTTGGCGTCACGGCGCCTATTGTATTGAGCCCGTCAGGCCAGATAGAGGACAGTGCAAGGCGTTTTCCAACACCCCACAAAATCTTTACCAAACTACTCTCCAAACCCCAGTCGCCTGATTACGTTTTTGAATTTGAAAGCTTTACCGTCGATTGGGTGGGTGGTATGTTCATGCTGTTTCCACGATCCGTATTCCAGAGCTTGAACGGGTTTGATGATCGTTATTTTCTGTATTATGAAGATGTCGACATCTGCGCCAGATTGAGTTTGTCAAATTTACAGGCTCAAGTTTGTCCACAAACCCGGGTGGTTCATCACGCGCAACGCAGCAGTCATCGTCATATGAAGTATCTGGTCTGGCACCTGAGCAGCATGTTGCGCTTTTTCACATCACCGGTGTACCGGCAACTCTGGCGATTGCAGCGTTTATGAGCATACTGGTGACAGGTGCCAACGGGTGGGTGGGGCAATCGCTATGCCGTCAACTCAAACACCGAGGTTTTGCAGTGCGTGCAGCGGTGCGAAGCAACGCCAGCACCTTGCCGGCTTTTGACTGCACTGAAGTCGGTGCAATTGACGGAGAAACGAACTGGCAGACCGCACTGTTGGACATCAACACCGTGGTGCACCTGGCCGCCCGGGTGCATGTCATGAAGGATGATGCGGCGGATCCGTTGAGCGAGTTTCGCCGAGTCAATGTGCAGGGCTCGCTCAATCTTGCCCGCCAAGCCGCAGCCGCCAGTGTGCAGCGACTTGTTTTTGTCAGTTCGGTCAAGGTTCATGGTGAGTTCACTGACACGGGACAAGCGTTTGCCGAGACAGACACACCCATGCCACGAGACCCTTATGGCTTGAGCAAGTGGGAGGCTGAACAGGGCTTGCTGCATATTGCCCACGAAACGGGGCTTGACATCGTGATCATCCGCCCGCCACTGGTTTACGGGCCCGGTGTGAAAGCCAATTTTGCGGCGCTGATGCACTGGGTGCAGCGGGGTCGTCCCCTGCCCTTTGGTGCGATCAACAACGCACGCAGTTTGGTTGCGCTGGACAATCTGGTGGACTTGATGATCACCTGCATTGACCACCCCTTGGCTGCCAACCAGGCTTTTCTTGTCAGCGACGGCCATGACCTGTCTACAGCCGACCTGGTTCGTGGCATGGCGCATGCGGCCGGCGTAACTCCACGCTTGTGGTCGATACCGATTTGGCTATTGCAACTGCTCGGTGTACTGATGGGCAAAAGCGATTCTATGGCGCGCCTGTGTGGCAATTTGCAGGTGGACATTGGCAAGGCGCGCCAGGTGTTAGGCTGGGTGCCTTTGGTCAATGTCGCAGACGGTTTGAGAAAAGCCGTTGGAGGCGAGTCAGAATTATGAAGAGAAGTTTTGATGTTGTATTGGTATGCATGGCTTTGCTGCTATTGCTAATACCTATCATTATCGTGAGTTTACTGGTACGCCTGACATCGAGTGGGCCTGTGCTGTACTGGTCTGATCGGGTTGGCCAAAACAATCAGATATTCAAAATGCCCAAATTTCGCAGTATGCTAACCGGCACACCTCCCGTGGCAACGCATTTATTGCGCAACCCGGATGCTTATCTGACGCCCATTGGCGGATTTTTAAGAAAAAGTAGTCTGGATGAATTACCGCAGTTGTGGAGCATTATTCGGGGTGATATGAGTCTGGTCGGCCCCAGACCTGCACTGTTTAATCAGCATGATTTGATTGACTTGCGAACACGCGCTGGTGCTCATGTACTGCTGCCAGGTCTGACCGGCTGGGCTCAAATTAATGGCAGAGATGAGCTTCCAATACCGCAAAAGGTTGCCTTGGATGTTGAATACCTGCATCGAAGATCATTTTTTTTTGATTTAAAAATTATTTTATTGACGGCTTTGAAGGTTTTAAAAAGAGATAATGTTACGCATTAGAAAATTCCTTGCAAGGGTCATCAGGGATGGTCGTCAATTTTTACTACAGGTGTTGGATATGAGCAATTTGATGGAAATTCAAAACCAGATCGCGTTATTGCAAAAGCAGGCTGAAGAAATCAAGGCCCAAGAGTTCAGCAAGACCGTGCAGGAGATACTGGCCAAAATGGAAGCCTTTGGCATCACTGTTACCGATCTCGATGGCAGCAAAAACCGACTACGCAAGTCAACTACCTCGCCAACGGGCAAGTCTGCCAATCCTGCACCTGCCAAATTCCGTGGCCCCAATGGTGAAACCTGGAGTGGCCGCGGCCTGATGCCACGCTGGTTGGCAGCGCTGGTTGCTCAGGGCAAAACCAAAGAGTCGTTTGCCATCAAGGTGTAAGCTGGGGTTCAAGGTTATTTAATGCAAAGCAGGGTTTTGGAATGGCCGCGCTGGGCCAAACGGCTGGTTGTTGTTGCAGTTGACATTTTCCTGGCCCTCTTTGCTACCTGGGTTTCCTACGCTTTGCGCATTGACCAGTATGGTTGGGCGACAGGTGCCCAGTGGTGGGTTTACTTTTTGGCACCGGTTTTATCCATTCCGATTTTCATCAGGTTTGGCCTGTACCGCGCCATCTTCCGCTACACGGGTCAAGCTGCCCTGTTAGCGACCGGCTTGGCCGTTTTGCTGTATGCGTGCATTTTGTTTGCCCTCTTGTTATGGATGCAGTGGCCCGGTGTGCCGCGCAGTCTTGGCATATTGCAGCCGCTGGTGTTTTTGTTTTTGGTCGGGGGCAGTCGGGCGGTCGCGCGCTTTTGGCTGGCCGATCTGGGGCGTTCGCGCGTCAAGCTTGAAGGGCGATTGCTGATTTATGGTGCTGGCACCGCAGGTGTTCAAACAGCATCGGCCCTGCGCCTGTCACAGCAGTACGCCTTGCTGGGTTTTGTTGACGACGACCCCACCAAGGCCGGGCGCAGCATCAATGGTGTGCCGGTTTATTCGCCTCTGGAGGTGACCCAGGTCATTGCTCGCCAGGGTGTCACCGACATTTTGTTGGCGCTGCCCAGTGTGTCACGCGACCGGCGCAATGCCATTCTGGAGAGCCTTGGGCACTTGCCGGTACACGTCCGAACCTTGCCCGGCCTGTCAGATTTGGCCAGTGGCCGGGTAACTGTGCAGGACTTCCATGAGCTGGATGTCGAAGATCTTCTGGGGCGTGACCCTGTGCCACCCGATGCGTCATTGATGGCAAAAGACCTCGCCACTCAGGTGGTGCTGGTCACTGGTGCAGGCGGCAGCATTGGCGCAGAACTGACACGCCAGATTGTGATGCAGCGCCCTCGCCAGTTGCTGCTGCTGGACCACAACGAGTTTGGCTTGTACAGCATTCACCAGGAATTGCAGAGCGTTTGCTCCGCCAAAGAACTATCGGTTGATTTGGTACCTCTGCTGGGCAGTGTGACCAATCCCAATCGCCTGGCGGCCATTTGCCAGCAATACCGACCCAGCACCATCTACCATGCAGCCGCCTACAAGCACGTGCCCATGGTCCAAGACAACCCGGGCGAGGGCATTTTGAACAACGTTTTTGGCACCTTGAACATGGCCCATGCTGCGCTGGGCTGTGGTGCCAGGCGTTTTGTGCTGGTGTCCACCGACAAGGCTGTACGCCCTACCAACATCATGGGGGCCAGCAAGCGCATGGCTGAACTGGTATTGCAAGCACAGGCTGCCAACGCCGTTCAAACCTGCTTTTGCATGGTGCGTTTTGGCAACGTGCTGGGCTCCAGCGGTAGCGTGGTGCCGCTGTTTCGGCACCAGCTTGCCAGCGGCGGCCCGCTGACAGTCACCCACGCCGAGGTTACCCGCTATTTCATGACCATCCCGGAGGCGGCCCAGTTGGTGCTGCAGGCTGGTGCGATGGCAAATGGTGGTGATGTGTTTGTACTGGACATGGGCGAGCCAGTCAAAATTATTGACCTGGCACAACGCATGGTGCAGTTGTCGGGCTTGTCGGTGCGCAGTGCCAGTCACCCGCAGGGTGACATCGAGATCGCCATTACTGGCTTGCGCCCTGGCGAAAAGCTGTATGAAGAACTGCTCATCGGTGACAACCCCAAGCCCACATCACATCCGCGCATCATGAAAGCGCATGAAGACTATCTGCGCTGGACCCGGCTGGAGGGCCAGTTGGTTTCCCTGCGCGAGGCCGCCGAAACCGGTGATGTGGTGGCCATCAAGTCGGTGCTGAAGGCTTGCGTGCAGGGTTACGTTTCACAGCCAGACGCGTGAGTTCGGGGCGTTCCGGAACATGCGGCACAATTTGCGAATTGCCATTGTCAAACCAACCCTGTCGGAAACTATCCCATGACTGATGTCTCTCACATCGCCCCGCGCGACAAAGCTGAAATTCTGGCGCAAGCGCTGCCCTACATTCGCAAGTACCATGGCAAGACCATGGTCATCAAATACGGCGGTAACGCCATGACCGACCCGTCCTTACAGGCTGATTTTGCTGAAGACGTGGTGCTGTTAAAGCTGGTCGGCATCAATCCGGTGGTAGTGCATGGGGGCGGCCCGCAGATTGAAACGGCGCTCAAGCGCCTGGGTAAAAAGGGCGAATTCATCCAGGGCATGCGCGTCACTGACGCCGAAACCATGGAAGTGGTCGAATGGGTATTGGGCGGCGAGGTGCAGCAAGACATCGTCGGCCTGATCAACCAGGCCGGCGGCAAAGCTGTGGGCCTGACCGGGCGAGACGGCGGCATGATCCGCGCGCAGAAGCTCAGGATGCTTGACAACGCTGACCCCACCAAAGAGCACGACGTGGGCCAGGTGGGCGACATCGTCAGCATCGACCCCAGCGTTGTCAAAGCCCTGCAAGACGATGCCTTCATCCCAGTCATCAGCCCGATTGGTTTTGGCGAAAACAACGAAAGCTACAACATCAACGCCGACGTGGTGGCTGCCAAACTGGCCACCGTGCTCAAAGCCGAAAAGCTCATGATGCTCACCAACATCAGCGGCGTGCTCAACAAGGACGGTGAATTACTGACCGACCTGAGCGCTCGCCAGATTGACGGGCTGTTTGCTGATGGCACGCTCAGTGGTGGCATGTTACCCAAAATCGCCGGGGCGCTGGATGCGGCCAAGAGTGGGGTCAATGCCGTGCATATCATCGACGGTCGAGTACCGCATGTGTTGCTGCTGGAAATCTTGACCGATCAGGCCTTTGGCACGATGATCCGGTCGCACTGAAATACTACATTTATGATAGCTTCTATCTCATATAGTATAAGGGCTAGATGGCAATTTATTCACTAACTGGTGCCGCCATGCCTGAAACTCCAGCGACCGCCGATGGCAATCAATATGGCATTAGGGGCAAGGCGGCCGCTGCACCGCAACACCAGCGGCCCAAGCCCGGTGAGAGGCGTGTGCAAATTCTGCAAGCGCTCGCTGGCATGCTGGAGCAGCCCGGCGGCGAACGTATTACCACTGCAGCCCTGGCGGCCAAGCTGCAGGTTAGTGAGGCCGCCTTGTACCGCCACTTTGCCAGCAAAGCTCAGATGTTTGAAGCGCTGATTGACTTCATTGAGCAAAGTGTCTTTACCCTGATCAACCAGATCAGCGCTGGCAACAACGACTCAGGGCGACATCAAGCCGCGCAAATGGTCACCATGCTGCTGCGTTTCTGCGAGAAAAATCCAGGCATGACCCGCGTCATGGTAGGTGACGCGCTGGTGCTGGAACATGTCCGACTGCTTGAGCGTATTAACCTGTTTTTTGACAAGTTTGAAGCGGCCCTCAAGCAATGCCTGCGCTTGGATGACATCACTGGCGACAGCCTCACCCCCAGCGTTGATCTGGCAACCCGCACTGCTGTGCTGGGCGCTTTCAGCCTGGGGCGAATGCAGCGTTATGCACGTTCCAATTTCAAGCGACGCCCCACCGAACAACTTGACGCGTGCCTGTTGCTGCTACTCTCCCGGTAAGCCATCGCATTGGGCAGCTACATCCTGATTTCAAGGTCTCAATCACTCTCATCTTCCTTGCCGCGCAGCGCTATGGGGTCAGCGGTGATGGGGCGGTAAATCTCCACCCGCTGACCCGGCTCAAGCCGTGCCTCCAGCGACACCGCTTTGCCAAACACCCCCACTTTCTGGCTACTCAAATCCAGGGATGGAAAGGCACGAATAATGCCACTGATCTCAATGGCGTCACGCACCGTGGCTTGTTCAGGTACTTCCACATCCACCCAGCTTTGGCGATCTGGCAACGCATAGGCAACACTGACTTTCATGGCGTAGCCCCTACGGTTTCAGCGCCATCCGCCATGCCAGCCTGCGGACGAGACGCGGGTTTACGGCCATCGAGCGCACGCTTGGCTGCAATCATCAGCCCCAGCACAATAAAACCGCCCGCAGGCAAGATCATGACCAAGGCCCCATCGCCAGGGTACAGACGCATCTCCAGCGCACCCATGGCGGGACCCAACAGGTTGGCAGCGCCCAAAAACACAGTGCCGCTGCCGCCGATTTCGCGAATGGCCCCCATCAGCGTCAGCGCCAGGGTAAAGCCCAAGCCCATGGCCAAGCCATCCAGCGCCGACAAGGCCACGCTGTTTTTGCAGGCAAACGACTCGGCGCGGCCCAAAATCAGGCAATTCACCACAATCAGCGGAATAAACAGACCCAACACCTTGTGCAACTCGTGCAGCCAGGCGTTCATGGCCAGGTCCACAATGGTCACCAATGTGGCGATGATCAGCACAAAAGCCGGAATGCGCACCTCGTCGGTGATCAGGCCGCGAAGCAAGGCCACCAATGCATTGGATGCAATCAGCACCGCCAAGGTCGCCAGGCCCATGCCCAAACCTTGGGTGGCCGCCGACGTGACCGCCAGCGCGGGGCACAGCGACAACATCTGGCTAAATACGACGTTGTTGCGCCACACACCATCAACCATGATGTCTTTGGTCTGACTCATTGAGTGGCCTCCTGAAGCAAAGTTGTTCGATGGGTTGCAAACAGGCGCAGCCCGTCTCGAATGCCACCCACCACCGCACGAGGTGTGATGGTGGCCCCGGCAAATTGGTCAAATGGGCCACCGTCTTTTTTGACAGCCCACTGCGCATCGGGCGGGTCACCCAGTGATTTACCGTCAAACCGGGTGATCCAGTTGTTGCGATTCACTTCAATCTTGTCGCCCAGGCCCGGGGTTTCGGAGTGTTTCAGAACCCGAACACCCAGTAGCTTGCCATTTACATCGATGCCCAGCAACAAACGAATCTCACCGCTATACCCCTTGTGAGAGGTCTCAAACGCCACACCGGTGATATTTTTGGCTTTGCTGGCCCGGTAGACCAGCAAAGGCGCGCCATCGATTTGCAACTGCAAGGTGTCAGCAGCAGGGTTGTTGTCGTAGATGCTGGACGGAATCACCTGCTCCAGTGAGTGACGCAGGTCTTCCAGCGCGCTTTGCGCAATCGGCTCTTTGGTCACGCCATATGCCAGCGCCAGCAGCAAGGTTGCAGCCAGAGAAAAGCCCCCAAGCACCAAAGCATGTTTGCCACCGGCAAGGTCCAGCAAGGCCCGCAAGCGCCCCCTGAGGGGATGCGATTCAGCCAGGGAAGAGGTGGGGTCGCCGGTCGTCATTTGTGAATCCCTGGTTGCGCCTTGGGCAGCAGCGACTTGCCGCCTCGACCTCGGCCAAACACGCGGGGACGCAAAGCCCGGTCAATCAGCGGCACCATCGCGTTCATCAGTACCACGGCAAAGGCCAAGCCCTCCGGATATGCCCCGAGGGCACGAATCACCCAGGTCAGCGCCCCAATTCCCATGCCAAACAGCAACTGCCCACTGCGTGACACAGGTGAGGTCACATAGTCGGTGGCGATAAAAAAAGCCCCCAGCACCGCCGCGCCGGACAGCAGATGAACCGGCATGGATGCAAACCGGGCCGGATCCAGCGCGTTTGAAATTGCTGCCAAGGCGCCCAAAGTGCTCAACAAGGCCACCGGGATGTGCCAGGTGATGATACGCAAGGCCAGCAGCAGGAGCCCGCCTGCCAACAGCAGACCTGCCGAAGTTTCGCCCATCGAACCAGACTCGTTTCCGAGCGCTAACTGCTGCGGTGGAGGCAACTGTTGCGCGACTTTGCTTACCGGCACACCGCGGGACAACTCGGTTTTTATGGTACCCAGCGCTGTGGCGGCGCTCATGTGTTCGGGCACCCCTGTCTGGCCACTCACATAGGCCAGCGATTGGCTGAAACTGGGTGCTGCAACACTCCCCAGGGGGGCCGGTGCCACCCACATCGTCAACTGCACGGGGAATGAAATCAATAGCACGATACGCCCGACCATGGCCGGGTTGAACATGTTTTGTCCCAAGCCGCCAAACAGATGTTTGCCCAGCACAATGGCAAACAGGCTACCCAGCACGCCGATCCACCAGGGTGCCCAGGGTGGCATGCTCATGGCCAGCAGCCAGCCGGTCAACAAGGCCGAGCCGTCCCACAGACGGCTTCGCACCGGTTGACCCAGCAATACCAACATGGCCGCCTCAAAAACCAGCGCAGCAGCCAGGGTAATGGCAAACAACATCACCGCCGGCCAGCCAAATAACCACAGGCCATAGACTGTGCCCGGCACCAGCGCCAGGATGACCCACACCATGGTGCGGGTCACGGTGTTGGCCGTATGGGTAAAAGGGCCGGCGCGGTTGGCCAGAGTGCTCATGTCGACTCCTCAAGCTGAACCGCAGAGGTCTCAACTGTCTTGCTGGCTTGGGCGGCGGCGGCCGCTTTGGCTGCCTTGCGTGCGGCGGCGGCCGCCTTTTTGACCTCGGCTTCACGCGCAGCGCGCTCGTTGCGGGCTTGAATGAGTGAGCGGATGCGGTCTTGCCGACGTGCATCCCGGTCCAGCGCGTTGAGCTTGCCATTGGCAAAACTAAAGTAATGCGCCAATGGAATGCGTGACGGGCAAATGTAGGAGCATGAGCCACAGGCAATGCAGTCCTGGCTGCCAATGGCTTTGGCACTCTGCAAATCGCCGCGTTTGATCAATTGCGCCATTTCCACCGGCACCAGGCCGGCCGGGCAGGCTGTCACACATTTGCCACAGCGGATACAAGGCGACTCCGGGCCTTCGTTGATCTCTGCAGCGGTGAGTGCCAGCACACCGCAGGAACCTTTCACCACGGGTGCGTGCACCGAGGGTAGGGGCGCCCCCATCATCGGACCACCACCAATCAGCAGAGTGGGTACCGGGTGCAAGCCACCACAAAATGTCAACAGGTCTTCCACCGAAGTGCCCAATGGAACCTCCACATTGGCAGGTTCACGCACACCATGCCCCGACACCGTCACGACCCGGCTGATCAAGGGTTCACCCCGCCGAATGGCGCTGCTGACAGCTCGCGCGGTGGCCACGTTGTGCACCACGGCACCGACCTCGGCCGTGCGCTTGTCGGCCGGGGTTTCACGCCCGGTCACTGCCAGCAGCAGGTGCTGGGCCGAGCCCATGGGGAAGCGGGTGGGTACGGTCACCACCCGGATGCTGTTGTCGACTTTGGTCGCTTCGCGCATCGCCTTTAGGGCCTTGGGCTTGTTGCCCTCTATGGCGATGATGATGTGCTCCACCGCCAGCGCATAAGCCATGATACGTACACCATCAACGATCTCATTGGCCGCTTCGCGCATCAGCCGATCGTCACAGGTAATGTAGGGTTCACATTCGGCGCCGTTAATCACCAGGGTGTCAATGCTGTATTTGTAGCGCATGTCGAGCTTGACTGCTGACGGGAATGCTGCGCCGCCCAAACCCACAATGCCGGCGGCGGCCACGCGGTCGTTGAGTTCCTTGGGGGTCGCCGGCAGGGGAAAATCATCGATGATGGGCTGCGCCAGGTCAGCCCAGCGGTCTTGACCATCGGCATCAATCACCACCGTGGGCTGGGTCAACCCGGACGGATGGGGTGCCATACGCTCTTCAATCGCAACCACTGTGCCTGAAGTCGATGCATGGACATTGGCTGAAATACCGCGCCCAGCGCGCCCAATCAACTGGCCCTTGCCGACCCACTGGCCGACCTCCACCACCGGCTCGGCAGGGCTGCCCACATGTTGCTGCAGGGGGATACACACCCGTTTGGGGGTGGGCATGCGCACGATCGGGCTTTCGCTGCTGAGCTCCTTGCGGTAACTGAGCTTGACCCCGCCGCGAACTGAGAAAAGCATCATGGCGGTTGTCCCCTTAACCCACGGCCACCGGGCGTTTGACCTCAGGCTTGGGCCAGTGCCAGGTGGCCAGCGTGGGCATCACCGGTTTCATCACAATGGCATCGGTCGGGCATTCCGCCACACACAGGCCACAGGCGTAACAGGCATCGGGCAACACCGTGTGCATTTGTTTGATGGCGCCCACAATGGCATCCGAGCCACATTTGCGAATGCAGCGGGTGCAACCAATACAACGCGCTTCTTCCACCCAGGCCACGGTGGGCAATGTGGCGTCAGACCCGTCAACGACCAGTCGTACCCCGATCAGCTCGGCCACTCGCTGGGCGGTCGAAGCACCACCCGGCGGGCAACAGGTCGGTGCTGCCCGTCCTTCCACAATGGCGGCTGCAGCCTGTTTGCAACCGGCGAAACCACATTGCGCACAGTTGGAGCCGGGCAGCAGGGCGGCAACGGCCTCGGCGCGGTCATCCACCGGTGCCGACAAGTAACGTGCCGCCACACCCAGAGCCACACCCAGGCCGACGCCCAGCAGGCCAATGGCACCCACCGCCTGCGCGGCTTGGGTCATCATCTGTGTATCGATCATCTCAAGCTCCCAGTCCTGCAAAACCCATGAACGCCAGTGACAACACACCCGCGGTGATAAAGCCGATGGGTGCGCCCTCAAACGACTTGGGTACGTCGGCCACTGCCAGTCGCTCGCGCAGACCGGCAAAAATCACCAGCACCAGCCCAAAGCCTGCCGCAGTGCCAAACCCACGCAACAGGCTCGCCACAAACCCATGACCACCCTGAATCGTCAACAGGGCCACACCCAGCACCGCGCAGTTGGTGGTGATCAGGGGCAGATAGACCCCCAGCGCCTCGTACAACGGTGGCGAGATGCGCCGGATCACCATCTCAGTGAACTGCACCACGGAGGCAATCACCAGAATGAAGGTCAACGTGCGCAGGAACGACAGGTCCAGCGGCGCCAGCACCAGCGTCTCAGCCACCCAGACAAAACCGGTGGACAGGGTCAGCACAAAGGTGGTGGCCAAGCCCATGCCCATCGCCGTGTCAATGCGTGACGAGGTGCCCATGAACGGGCACAGGCCCAAAAACTTGGCCAGCACCACGTTGTTGACAATGGCAGTGCTGAGCAAAACGAGTAAAAAGTCTTGCATCACAGGCTCCGTTGATGAACCGCGGGGATGGCAATCTTGCGTGGTGCGGCCATGTCAGGCGGGGCGCACGAAACCGCAGCGAGACTTGTGGCCCGGCCAAGCACCATCGGCTCCAGCGCATCGCGCCAGCGCCTGGCCAGCACCCGCGCCACCACAACACCAGCCAGTAAACCTGCCAATGCGGCGGCAATCGCCACGCCGTCTCCAGCGCCCTGTGCGGAGCTAGCAGACATCAACATCGCCACCAAGGGCAACGTGTAAGCGGTGAGTGATGCGCGGGTGAGCGCCGCGCGATCGACACCGATGTGCACGGTGTCGCCCAGCCCCAACTGCACCTGACCCCGCCCCAGCGAGCGTGGTGCTCGCCAGCGGGCGGCCGACTTGGTGGTGCTGCCCCCGCCGCAGGCGCTGCGGGTGGCGCAACTGCCACAAGCCGCGGGCTGCTCGGCCACCAGCCAGACCTGGTCGCGGTCCACCGCCACCACGCGGGCCAAGCCCTCAATCAGGCTGTCATCGGCTGGGTGCGGCGTGTTCATGACAGTTCGCTTACCAAACCGGCGCTGTTGATACAAATGGCCCGGCAACCCGGCTGGGTGCGCAGCAAGGCCAGGCGCGCTGAAGTGTCGCTGCGCGCAATCAGCGCCAGTGCGGTGGACAGGGCATCCGCCTGGGTTGCGTTGGGGGCTACCACGGTGACACTCTCAAAAGCCGGGGCGGTGAGACCGGTACGCGGGTTGATCAGGTGGGTGAAGTGGCCCGCCACGTCCAGACGTGTGCCATACCCCCCGGAGGTAGCCACCGCCTGGTCCAGCACCGACAGCGTATGCAAGGCACGATTCGGCTCACGCGGGTTGGCCAGACCAATTTGCCAGGCCGAACCATCGGGTTTGGCTGCGACGGCCCGTGGCTCACCCATGTCGACCAACATGTGGCTGAACCCATGGGCGCGCAGTACATCGCTGCAGCGGTCGGTGATGAATCCCTGGGCGACACCATTCAGTGAGAGCCCCATGCGCGGGCGGGCCAGTGTGACCGTGGAACCTGTCAGGCGCACTTCACGCCAGTCGACCAGGGCACGCGCCGACGCGAGCTTGTCTGCCGCCGGAGGCTGCGTGTTGCCGCCCACCACAAAATGGTCAAAGTACAGAGACCACAGGGGTTGAATGCTGGGGTCAAATACCCCGCCGGAAAACGCTGCCATATTCAGTGCGGTTCGCAACAGCGCCACAAACTCTGGCGGCGCGTTGTCCACACGGCCAGCACGGTTGAGCTTCGACAACACCGAGTCGGCACGAAACAGGCTGAACATGGCTTCCAGCCGAGACAACTCGGCCAAGGTTGCTGTTAAGGCAGCTTGCGCGCCTGGTGCATCTCCGCCGTGGTGCAGCACCAGTGAGGCCGGGGCTCCCATCGCCAGGCCCTGCCAGTGCAGCGGAGCCGCCAGCGCGTTTTGATGCGCTCGCCAGGCGACCAGTGGCAGAACCGCAGCCATGATCATCAGGCGGCGACGGCCGACTGTGCCAATTTGGGGCGTCGCAGGGGTCTGTGGCACAGAGAACAAAGCGTTGTTCATCGCCGGTTCAGCCTGTTATGCCAGCGCCCGGCGCGGCAGTGATGACTTGAGGCTGTCCAGCGTCACATGTTGGCGACCGCCTACATCCTGAAATACCTTGAACACCTTTTCCTGGGCCGGCGTGGATGTCACAAAATCCGCATAAGCCTTGACCAGTTGTTCACGGTACTGCGTAAACAGGCCGACTGCATCGGTCTGCGAATGCAGGTCTTCCTGGCGGATGTATTGAAAAAACCGCTTCAGGATGTGCAACCGGCTGACGTTGACCACACTCTGATCAAACGGCACGCCAAAGTACTGCAGGAAATCTTCGGCAGATGACAGGGCTTTGAGTTGTTGAAGAAAGGATTCCATGGCGGTTGACTCCAGGGTGACGTTAAAAGGACATTTGGGAGTGAGGCGACTGCAACGATTCCAGCAAAAAGTTGTGTAGCTCGTCGGGTGACGCTTCCTGCTTGAAGCGCATGGCGTGGTCGCGAATGCGCGTCAGAAGCCGGGCTGTGAGTGCGTCATCGTCCAGCACCACTCCCAGCAAACCATAGGCCTGGCGCACCGCTTGTGAGCCTGAATGTTTGCCCAGCACGGTGCGGCGCTGGCGACCGAGTTCGGATGGGTCAAAACTCTCGTATGTCGAGGCGTTTTTGAGCAGGCCATCAATATGGATGCCCGATTCATGGGTGAACACTGCCTCACCCACAATACTCTTGTTAAACGCCACCTGGCGGCCAGATGCCCGAGAAACCAGTCGTGAGATCGGCATCAGCGCCTGGGTATCCACACCGGTCTCGGCGTGGTGCAGGTGGCGCACCCCCATCACCACCTCTTCCAGCGCGGCGTTGCCCGCGCGTTCGCCCAGCCCGTTGACGGTGGTGTTGGCATGAGTAGCCCCGGCGCGCAAGGCAGCCAGCGTGTTGGCAGTGGCCAGACCCAGATCGTTGTGGGTGTGGATCTCGATCTCGATGTCGACTGCTTCACGCAGCCGTGACACAGCCTCAAAAGTGGTGAACGGGTCAAGCACACCCAGTGTGTCGGCGAAACGGATTCGGCTGGCACCACAGGCTTGGGCACGCCGCGCCACCAGCGCCAAAAAGCCGGCATCGGCGCGTGACGCATCTTCAGCGCCCAGAGATATCTTGCGGCCGCTAATCACGGCAAGTTCAATTACTCGGGCAACCTGGGTCAACACCCATTCGCGCGACTGGCGCAACTTGTGCTGCAGGTGGATGTCTGACACGGGAATGGACAAATGAACGATGTCGGCCTGGCAGCGCAGGGCGCTGGCCAGATCACTTTCGGTCAAACGACCCCAGACCATCAGCTTTGCCGGCAGCTCCAAAGCGGCAAGGGTGTTGATGCAGTCGATTTCTTCGGCCCCCATGGCCGGGATGCCAACTTCCATCTCTGGCACACCGGCTGCCGACAATGCACAGGCGATGGCGCATTTTTCGTCGACCGTGAAAGCCACACCGGCGGTTTGTTCGCCGTCGCGCAAGGTGGTGTCGTTGATGATGAGGTTCAGAGGCATGGTGTGGCTTCCTTTGGCAACCCTCTCAGCAAAGTGCGTGCCACCTGGTTTTGAAGCCTTTTCAGGCCATCAAACCCTCTTTAGGCGCTGGTTTGTCGCGCTTGGTGCGGCGTGCCCGGCTGGCAAGCGGACCGTGCGTGTCGCGAATGTGCTGTTTCAGACAGCGCGGTCACCGGATTTCGCCAGCCAAATGCCCCGGCTTACCAAAATTCCTAATGAAATCAACGATTTGACCCAGCCAAAACCCGATTGTGTGCAACTATTCGGCAAACCCCCTAGCGACACAAGATTCTCTGCCAGTCCCGGCGCAGTGGGTATCCACACGGGGCAGACCAGCCAGCAGTGCTGCACGCTTAGCCCATCTTTAACAATCAAAAACAATAGCATCCCTATTTTCGGCCTATTTTCGTAAATGTTCGGTGAACCCATAGTCCGTGCAGAAATTACTGAACACATTCAACGTTTTCCGCTACCGTTGCACTTGTGTGTGCAACTTCCGTTTTCCTCGACATCGCTGCCAGCAAGGCAGCCGTTGATACACCACCAGTACCCTTTTCCCAGGTGTACGTCACGACCAGTTGCTGCGCTAAAGTTTGCGCTGCCGCGTGCATTCCGAAACCTGAACCTGGACCACTATAATCATTTTCAGAAGCTCGTTACGAGGGGTAAAAAATCGTTTCCCCTGGAATTTAAAGACAAAGACTGGGACAGTCTGCAGCCGTTGTTGCACCTGTTGTTGCCAATCGCACAAGGATTGTTGTCATGAAGCTTCACCCCATGGTCTGCGGACTTGTTTTTTTGACACTTGCTCCCACCGCAAGCTTTCAGACCTCTTCACAAACCCTCGATGACACTGGCATTGATGTGTGCCGAGACCGAGTAACCGGCGTTGATACCCAAGTCACGCAAACCACTGACTGCACCCCCCAATCGCATGGCCGTCAGGACGCACGCGTTGGGCGTGATGCTGCAGCCGCCAAGGGTGCTTTGGTAAAAGCCGGCGGTGGCAGCAAAGGCTTTGATTTCATCAAAATTGGCATTGACGGTAAACCAGTAGCCGTCAACGCCAAACTCGGCTCCGCTTCTGGCGAATGGGCCTGCAGTTACGACAACAATACCGGTCTGATGTGGGAGGTGAAGACCAAAAGCGGGCTGCGCAGCCTGGTGCATACCTATGCCTGGTATGACAGCGTCAACAACTACAACAACTCCGCTGGAAGTTTGGGCACAGGCACCTGTGAAGTTGGGGGCCGCTGCAACACGCAGTCGTATGTTGAGGATATCAACGGGATCAAGTTGTGCGGTCGCAACGATTGGCGCATGCCGACCATCAATGAGCTGTCATATCTGACGGACCGTGGGCGTATCAGTCCAGCGATAGACCCTGACTATTTTCCAAATACTGAGAGTGAAATTTATTGGTCGACCACGCCACATGTGCTCTGGGCTGGCTATGCCTGGGCCGTTGGTTTTGAGCTTGGTAGCGTGGTGTTTTGGTCAGCAAATTCCCCCTTACGTGTGCGGCTGGTTCGTACTGGCAAATGAGCCGCCAACAGATGTTGCCTGCGGCCAATATTGTGATGAAGACACAAGGAATGACTTGATGAACAAGAAGACGGCTCAAGGTTTTTGCTTGGCAGTCGCGCTTTGTGCAGTTGGTTCGGTGCAGGCGCAATACCAAACTTGTCCAAATGGTTTTCCTAAGACTACCCCCGATGTTGATTTTTTTGACGGCGGCAATGGCACGGCGCTGCATTTGCCCACGGGTCTGATTTGGAAGCGCTGTTCTGAAGGCCAAACCTGGTCTAACGGATTTTGCAGCTTTGAGCCCGTCTTTTACACGTGGCAACAGGCTCTCGACCGCGCCGATGCCGCCAACGCCGGGGCTGAGGGTACGCAAAACGCCGAAAATGCCGCCTGGCGCCTGCCCAATGTTAACGAACTGCAGTCGATCATCGAGCGTGGCTGCGCTGCTCCGAGCATCAATCTCGCATGGTTTCCCGGCACTCCGGGAAATCTTTATTGGGGCGGCTCGCCGGTTGCTGATGTGCCAGTCAATGCGTGGCTGGTCGGGTTTTATCACGGTGGTGTGGGCGGTCACGATAGCTATGACGCTTTGGCGACGCCGCACGCTGTGCGTTTGGTACGAGGTGGCCGCTCGGCTACAGCCTTTGATCTGCTGGCACCAAGATCACCTACGGTAACTTCTTTGACGCCAGGCGACACAAAAATCATTGTCAGTTTTACTGCCGCAACCAATGGACCGTTACCCGTTACGTTTTTGGCTAGTTGCACGAATGGCAGCATGATCCGGGGTGTTATTGGCGTGGGTTCACCCATCGTGGTGAACAACCTTACCAACGGCGCGGCGTACACCTGCTCCGTGAACGCTGCCAATCCGCAAGGGATAAGCTTGGCATCGGCGACCACACTCGTAGTGCCCCAGCCGACTGTCCCTGATGCCCCAACCCTTTTGCGATTGGTGTCTGGCAATAGAAGCATCAAGGTCATGTTTGCACCATCGCTGGCTGATGGCGGTTCTGCGATTACCAACTATCGAGCGACATGCATTGGTACCAATGCGGTACCACATGGTCAGGCAGGGATGACTTCGCCCTTGGTCGTGCCGGGTCTTGTCAATGGGCTTAGTTACAGCTGTAGCGTAATTGCCCACAATGCCATTGGCAGCAGCGCTGCGTCGACCGTCTCAACCCAGGTCGCAAAGCGACCGGTTGATTCGGTGCCTATCATCAGTATCTTGCTGGGTGACTAAGGGCTTGCATGGGATAAATCATCCTGTTTTCCTCAGTTGAAAACTTAAAAACCTACTAAACCATTGTTGCGGTTGAGGATTTCATGTTGATCCGTGACACCAATTTGGAACTGCGGCGCAGAACCAATAAACGGCCTGAAACCCTCACCAGTGCTGGGTTTCAGCCCTTTAAGACTTCTATCAAATGGGGAAATTAGGACTATGAATAGTATCTTGGTCACCGGTGGCGCAGGTTTTCTGGGTTCCCATCTTTGTGATCGACTGATTGAACGGGGCGACGATGTATTGTGCGTCGATAATTTTTTTACCGGCAGCAAGCGCAACATATCGCACCTGTTGGGTCTTCCAAACTTTGAGCTGCTGCGCCATGACGTGACGTTTCCGCTGTATGTTGAGGTGAATCGCATCTTCAACTTGGCTTGCCCGGCCAGCCCGGTGCATTATCAGCATGATCCTGTGCAAACCACCAAAACCAGCGTTCACGGGGCCATCAACATGTTGGGCCTGGCCAAGCGGGTCAAAGCGCGCATTTTGCAAGCATCCACCAGCGAGGTGTATGGCGACCCTCAGGTGCATCCGCAGCCAGAGGGCTATTGGGGGCACGTCAATACCATTGGCCTTCGATCATGCTATGACGAAGGCAAACGCTGTGCAGAAACCCTGTTTTTTGACTACCACCGACAGCATGCGCTTCAAATAAAGGTCATGCGCATATTCAACACCTATGGCCCGCGCATGCATCCAAACGATGGGCGTGTGGTCAGCAACTTTATTGTTCAAGCGTTAAAGGGTGATGACATTACGATCTATGGGGATGGGCAGCAAACCCGCAGCTTTTGTTATGTCGATGATCTGATCGATGGCATGCTGCGCATGATGGACAGTCCAGCGGGCTTTACTGGCCCTGTTAACGTGGGTAACCCCAACGAATTCACCATGCTGGAATTGGCTGAAATCATCCTGAGACTTGTTGGGGGGAAATCAAAACTGGTGTTTGGTCCCCTTCCTGCGGATGATCCGAAGCATCGTCAACCTGATATTTCGCTGGCTGAAAAACAACTTGGATGGACTCCAAAAGTCGGGTTGCGAGATGGACTCAATGAAACAATTGCATATTTTCAAAAATTATTGAGTTCGTGAAATCTACCGACTTGTACAACGAATAATTCCCCAAAGCAATTTAATCATCGTTACAAATGAAGGCCCCAAAAGTACTTTTTTCTACGCACTCAGCGCCAACATATATTCCACCGCTGACGCTCTCAGAGCAACAAATCATCGTCAGCCCCAGGTACGCTACCTCTCACAATTCACTTGGGCGAACGGTTTCAATCAACTGCTCAAGGCAATTCGATGTTTGCGATCTTGTCGGATTGTTGCCGGAATCTGAGCGTCCTGACTTGTTTGTGGCATTGTTGGACAGTTCCATGCAATGTATTCCTCGAAACCTGATCGCCTTGACGTCTCGAAAGGTGCTTGTTATCGCTGATACACATCATGGTCAAGCACCTATCTCTCAGTTGCTGCAATATTGTCAGGCGGAGACTTATGATCGAATCGCGATCACACACGGCCCACACCACTTGCATTGGTTTGCAGAGGCTGGATTGTCTCCGGTTTCTTTGCATCTCAATCTGAATGTTCGTGATCATTTGTGTGAGTTTCAAACAAAGCGGCGACCTTATATTCAGTTTATCGGTCAAGTTGGCCCTTCTCACCCTCGACGCTCGGCCTTGCTGGATCAAATGACTCAGGCAGGGATACCAGTCATGCATGCACTATTGGCTGCCCAAAATGCAGCAGTCCAATTTTCAAGGGCTCAGTTGAGTTTTAACTGCAGTCTGAATGGTGACTTCAACATGCGTGTGTTCGAGGTGTTGGCTGCCGGTGGCTGTTTGATGACAGACCGCTTGTCAGCGGCATCCGGTCTGGACGCCCTTTTGAAGGACGGTCGAGATTTAATCATTTACGACAACGCGTCTGACTTGATCGATAAAGCTCGTTTCTACCTTGGCAACCCCGCGCTTTGCCTACAAATCGCTCAACAGGGGCATCAACGCTACATCAGAAATATTTCGGAGGACATGCGACGAAAGCGTTTTCTGGAATTTTCGATGGGCGATAACCAAACTGCATCGCGCATGGCACAACAGGACCAACGCCGAGACCTCAGAAGCTTACGACGTGACAGCCCGTCAAACTTCAAGCAACGTCTTTCAGCATACGAAATATTGCAGGAGCTTCAGCGAACTGAACTCATTGATGCGGTCGAACTTTCGCCAAGCTTACCCTCCACATTTGCAGAAGATGTCAGTGACTTGGTTAACCTGCGGATCGACAAAAAAATGCAAACTGGCAGCCGGGTGTGTGGTGTTATTGAAGACAAGGAACTGACCGGTCGTCTAGATTTGTGTACCACAGCACCGCTTGGGTACTTATTGGTTGTCGATGCGGATGATCAGTTACTTGAGAGTCACCCTGCACTCAAGCGATTGGGATATCAGGTACTGGTTCAGATGAGGGCTGGCGATCAACGCACTTGGTTATTGCAAGCAGCTTAACAGCTAGCCTAGTCGATATAGCCTATTCAACCACCCTTATGGCAACGTTTGCCTGGGTTCTTCTTGTTGTTGGTGGCAACGCCGCGCTCAAGACTGCGCATTTGGCCGTGTCCCGCGGTGTAGCAAACACCTTTTGGGGCAACGGGGCGGGGAGTGGCTTTGCGCTCAGCTTCGGTACGGAATTCTTTGACCATGAGAGGGCTCCTGAAAATAGTTTAAAAAGCAGATTATCCATGCTGCGCGAGCCAATGGAATGTCATGGCCAAACACGTTTGCTTGCGAGTTGACTTTTCAAGTGTGATTCCTCTGACTTTGACAAGCAGATGCACCCGTGTGCCAGACTTTTTTTAGCTGCATGTCAGAAATCTTGTGTCCAGGAAAATAAGTTGAGCTGACCAAAGCCGGATGATTTCCTGCAACAAAATCTACATCACTCCATCCAACACAGTCTTTAACGACTGGTGAGTAAACATGATCACCTCCAAGTGCTGAAGCCCAAAAACTGAAACTACTATTTGATCGAATAACTATATCAGCGGAAACTAGGCTCATAAAATCTGGAATAAATCCAATATTTAAAGAATCGCAAAAATCGTCACATATTCGATTTTCCTCGGAAACTTCAAAAACATGAGAGGCATCATTTTTTTCTAAATTTTGAAAGACTTGAGTGTACAAACATTTGTAAAATGAACGATTTGAAATACAGCAAAATCGGTCAATATTTTCTGGCTTTAAATAGTCCCCTCTTCGTTTATGAATGGCTATTTTTCTAAACTTGTTCACATTGTTAATACGAAATTTTTCAAGTATCCAACTTTGGAAAACTAACCATTGAGAAATATCATTTTTTGAAAACATGTCAATAGCTTCCTGAAATTGCCAAAAGCCTATAAGATCTATTCTATGGTGTTTTTCTATTTGATCTGCATTAGGTATATAATCAATTGGAGTTTTGGCAATTGGAATTATTTCTATTTCTGGCAGTCTTATATTAAAAATCTTATAACCAACCCAGTCATTTGGTATTTGAAGTTCTGCGCCTAAATGTCTTGCAAGACCGATTCCAAAACACAATTGAAATAATTGATTTCCAAAATCACCGAATTTACCTAGTGTAGAAATTGTTAATACTCGTTTTGACATATTTTTAAAATATCAAATTTAATAATAAACTAGCAATTAATATTCAAGTCAATTTTTCGTTAAATCCATTAGCCAGCCTGATGGCCATATTTGAATTGTATTATTGTTGATTGACTTAGCTTGATTAAAAGAAAGAATCCAATCTGGTCCTGCAATGTAGTGAGCTGTGTTCCTAAAGCAAGATAATAGTAAAATTGATGCTACTGTATATATAACAACATTTTTGCTTTTACTTATTAAAATCAAGAAGCACATTGCCCAAATTATGTTTGGTATATAAAAATATCGCCCACTAAAACCTGCGGAAATCATAATGGTTTTATCCCCCAGTGCCGTTAGAAGGCTGAAGATTAAAAGCAAAAATGCTGATCCTGACAAGACGGTGGTGACGCTGCTCCGATAGGCCATTAGAGACTGGGACAAAATCAAAATTGGCAACGAGCAAAAAATTGCAAATGACAAAATTTCAAAATTACCGCCCAAACCACTTTTTAATATTGCAGATAACTGATCTCCCAAATGAATGCCGAGGAATGGTGAAATCAGCGATTGACTTAATATGGCATACCAGTAAATCAAAGGATTCCATGTAAATTGACGATCACCAGTATCCAGATGGCTGAACAGAATAATGGCCAGTTGAATCATGCTGGTTGTGGTTAATATTAAGAAATGAACCCAATGTTCTCTTTTATGAAGCTTGAGAGCCAGAATTAGAAAAACCGGAGCTATAAAATTGGGCGGAATACCACTCAGTCCCGAGACGGCAAGTAGCACCCTGAAAGGAACTTTATGAAAACAACCAGTGATGCTCACAGCGGCAATAATAATGGTTACTAAAGCAAAATGAAAATGAAGATTGATCGAATTGGACCAAACTTCAGCGGCTTGAGGCAAGCCAGTCGCTATGATGAGCAATGCAAGTGTTCCCCATTTCGACAATTCCAGTTCTTTTCGATATAAAATGAGTAGAAAAATTGGAATGAATTGAATTGAAAAAGAAAAATATGTCGTAACAAGTGGTGCAAACTTCAAAGCTACAAAAGTCGAGGTGTAGACCACAACGTTTGTCACAATTTCCAAATGACCTTTGTAAATAAAAAATATACCATTTAGAAAATTTGAATTTTCCAGTTGAACATAAAAATCAGCACCTTCCTCCGCCCAAAATCTTCCATTATGAGCATAGGCTCGCATTTTCCAAAGTCCCAACAATAAATAGATGATTGATGCAATCAATAAAAAATATTTATCTAGGATGGCACTCCATAGATGTTTCGTTGAAATCATGGGCCTCAAATTTTAAGTTTGTTAAATAATTTGTTTGGCAGGTGAACAATAACCCACATGATATATTTCCACTTGCCAGGCGTGTACGCTACAGCACACCCTTTGTCGACTGCCGTCACAATTTGTTTGGCAACATCTTCTACAGTAGCCAGATTGGTGCTCTGGGCTTTCAGGTGGGCTGTCATGGGGGTGTCTGTGGGGCCGGGCTTAATCAAAACAACTTTGATGTTCGTTCCTGAAAACCGATGCTGTAACCCCTGCGCGTACCGCGCAACAAGACTTTTGGCCGCCCCATAAATGTAGTTGGACTGTCGTCCTCTGTCGCCTGCAACCGACCCTATCATCGCCAGAGTGCCTTGACGATTCAGCGCCATAGATTGTGCAAACGCCTCGGCGAAAAGTACCGGTGAGATACCATTGATAGCTAGTGCACCTTGACAGGCTGGTAAGTCATCCTGGCAATTGGCTTGATCTGGCAAATATCCATGCGCGATCAGAACGACATCCACAGGGCCCTGCAAGAGCGCATTGGCTGACAGTGGCCTGGATTGCACATGCATCCAAAAAGTCTGCTTTCATCACAAAGACGGTTGATTGAGGGCTACGAACCCGTAAATCCATCGCAATGTACTCAAGGCGGTTGGTGTCACGGCCAACAAGCGTCAGATCAGCGGGATGCTGACCAACCCAAATCCTGGCACAGTGCTCAGCCATTAGCGAACTGGCTCCAACGATCACTATTCTTTTTCGGGTCATCAAAATCAAGTTCCCATTAAGCGGCGCGAAAGCCCTGAACTTATGCCGAGATCGCGATAGCGCAAAAACTCGTGTAAACATGGATAACTCGCCTCAAACAGTGCTCTAGGCATACGCGCGTCTTTGGCCAGGTACAAGCATCCTCCGGCTTCTTTCACAATTGCATCCAGTCGCCCCATTAGTTTCAAAGTCTTATCCCCTTGGTTTGGGAAATCAAGCGCTAACGTGACCCCCGGTTGCGGAAAACTCAACATACCCAAAGCAGGCCGATCTCCAAAAGTTTTCAGGACAGATAGGAACGAACCTTGACCTGATCGCGCAATTTCATCCAGCATGGCCTTCGTCGCCAAATAGCTGTTTTGGTTCGGTATTACGCTTTGATACTGGTAAAAACCCCTGGGACCATACAATTTGTTCCACCCAAGGATGTTATCTAAAGGGTAAAAAAACGACTCGTAATGCTCAATCGCAGTGCCGGATTGACGCTTTTTAAGGTGGTAATAGGCCGCGGTCGCAGGGCGCAATGTCAAACGGTTGATCAACGATGCAGGTGGAACAAAAGCAATCCGCAGTTTGCGGCCAATTGGCTGGGCGCGTTCAGTAACCTCAGTCGCATTGCCCCGGATGAAAATTCCCCGACCTTTGCTTGTACTACAGTCAATCCACGAGACCGTGTGCTCCCAGTTGGTTGCCGAAACATCGGCAACGGCAAAAAACTCTTCAAGACTCTCATAAGCCAGCATTTGAGTTTCCAGCCATGGACCTGGGACACGGAGCAACTGTATCTCTGCGACAGAGATGACACCGGTAAGACCCATGCCGCCGACTGTAGCTTTGAACCAGTCAGTCTGCTTTTGTGGACCACACTCAATAATCTCCCCGCTGGTTCTGACCAAAGTGAGTTGCACCACATGATCGCCAAATGAGCCACGTGAGTGATGGTTTTTTCCGTGAACATCACTACTGATAGCGCCTCCAACCGATATCTGCTGTGTGCCCGGTGTCACTGGCAACATCCATCCGCGTGGCACAACCAGTCGTTGTATGTCTTTTAGCAACACGCCTGCTTCACAGATCAAACGTCCATTGGATTCTTCAAAGGCAATGAAATGATCCAGCTTTAGGGTTTGCCAAAGAACACCATGCGGGTTTAAACAGGCATCTCCATAACTACGTTGGTTGCCTATCGGCAATCCGTTTTTTTTTCTGATTGTTTCTGCGATTGTTTCCGAATCTGCCAAGCTTGTTAGTCTATGCTGATCCGCACTTAGCCTGCCCCAAGAAGAGACACGCTTCATGAACCATCCACCAAAAATACATAACGTTTGTCGAGCTGATATTTAGCGCAATAACCGATAGCCAAACCTAGGCAACCGCCCAAATACCGCATTTCCTTGGTTTTGAAGACATGATCAAACCCAAACTCAAAGACCCAAAAAATGACGGTCGTCGCCAGCCCCATCAAGGTGTACATTGTGAAGGTCTTTCTGTCATGTGCAGCATCAATGGCATGAAAGCCAAACACGAAGCGCTTGTCTAGCGAGTACTTCACAATCAGGCCTGCCACGGTGCCGACTAGCACCGAAACAAGAATGTTGAAAGCACCCTGGTATCCGCGAATGACAAGATCCTGGGTACCAATATTGACGACGGTGGCTAGCAGTGCAAGAACCGAATAGATAATGAGTAATCGCACGTTTAAAAAAATAGATCAATACAGATGCATTTTAATAAGGCTCGACATCCGTCCCTGTCACAGCTTGAAGGTTTAGTGCGCCTGATGCGACCAAAGCAGTGGGTTAAAAACGGTTTCGTCCTTGCTCCATTGGTCTTTGCTGGAGAATTTTTAGACAGATATGCAGTCAGCCAGACACTTTTTGCTGCATTGCTATTCTGCATCGCTTCCTCGGCATCCTACATCGTCAATGACATTCACGACATGGAACGTGACCGACTTCATCCAAAAAAATCCCAAGCGAGACCTTTGGCAAACGGCGCAATTTCGGTAAAACCAGCCTTGGTTTTGCTGGGGGCTTTGTATGCCATTCTGGTCTGGGGTTGGTTTGTATCACCCCGAGTGGTGCAGGTTATTGCTGTGTACCTCGTTGTTAACTTGGCTTATACCTATGTGCTGAAGCAAGAGCCGGTGTTGGACATCTTTACTATCGCCTTTGGATTTGTACTCAGGGTGTACGCGGGTGCTACTGCTTTGTCGGTTCCGGTTTCAAGCTGGATGTTTGTCACCACACTTTGCCTGGCCCTCTATCTGGCTGCGGTCAAACGGCGCCAGGAATTGCTCCAGAGCGGTGCCGATGGGCGGCAGGTGCTGCAAAAATATTCAGTGTCCTTGGTGGACCGCTATGCTGAGATGTCAGCTACCGGTGCCCTTGTTTTTTACGGTATGTTCGTCATGTCTGCCAAACCACAGCTGGTGGTCACAGTCCCAATCGTTCTATTTGGCCTGTTTCGATATTGGTATGTGGTTGAAGCTCTTGACGGCGGGGAGTCGCCAACAGACGCGTTGCTGTCAGACTGGCTGCTCTTGGTGTCCGTGTTGCTGTGGGTTACAGTCTGTGTGTGGGCTCTGTGGCCAGGGCAGGATGTATGACAGACTGGGCTTACTTGGTGACGCCATTTTTGTCGTGGCTGGTGGCTGGGGCACTGAAGTTTCTTGTCAACAGTGTCAAAGCGCGACAACTCGCGTTTGGCTTAATTGGCTACGGTGGGCTGCCAAGCAACCACAGCGCCATTGTGAGCAGCATGGCCGCACTCGTCGCACTCAAGGAAGGCTGCAACACGCCAGCTTTTGGGGTAGCACTGACAGTTGCATTCATCGTTGTGCTCGATGCCAACGGTTTGCGTTGCCAAGTCGGCCGGCAGGCCAACATGATCAATTTGCTTGCAAAAACACAAGTTCCATATCAACCCCTGCGAGAGCGCGTTGGTCATACCAAAGTAGAAATCATCGCGGGTCTCCTAGTTGGTATCGCCGTTGCCACAGGCGTTTGGTGGCTTCAACGTTGATTGCTCTCTCGCGGCGGGCAATGGCAGTACCGAGAATGCCTTGTTGGCGCCTAGTTAAAGATATTCAAAATGAATCAATACGTCAACACTGAACTTCAAAAAGCACTGATCTTCCATCAGGCCGCTCGCTTGAATGATGCTGAAAAATCCTACAAAAAAGCACTCAAAAGCTCACCGGAAAATGTCACAATATTAACTAATCTAGGAAATATTTATCTACAGAAGTCAGATGAAAAAAATGCGTTGATTCTGATCGAAAAATCGCTAAAAATATATCCTAACCAGTCATTAGCATGGAATAATATTGGAAATATATATTTAAATAGTGGAAATATTAAACGAGCGATAGATTGCTTTTCTCAAGCCATATATTTTAAATCTGACTATTTGATTGCTTATAAAAATAAAGCCAATGCACTCTATTTAACTGAGAATTATAAAGATTCTCTAGATAATTATGAAAAAATTGTTCAATTGAATCCAGATTTTGCTGAAGCGTACTTCGGCATAGGTAATATCCATCATGAATTAAAAAATTTTGAGAAAGCGCTTGCTTATTTTAATAAAGCGATTTTATTAAAAGCAGATGTGGCTGAATATTTTAATAATAGAGGTAATTTACATGCTGATATGAATCATCTGCAAGAGGCGTTGTTGGATTATGATCAAGCTATTCTATTAAAGCCTGATCTGGCTGATGCTTATAATCATAAAGGTAATCTTCATGAAGATTTGTTGGAATATTCAACTGCGTTGAATTGTTATGATAAAGCAATCTCAATTAAACCAGATCATGCCAATGCTCAATGGAATAGATCGTTGCTAAAACTACTTATGGGCAATTATCTGGAAGGTTGGAAACTGTATGAATGGAGGTGGAAAAGTGTCAGGACAAGTCTAAAAAGAGAGTTTAGTGAGCCTCTTTGGATGGGAGATTTTTCAATAAATAATAAATCAATTTTTATTTTTTCAGAGCAAGGATATGGAGACGCCATTCAGTTTTGCAGATATATTCCAATTCTTGAAGGTATGGGCGCAAGGGTTATATTTGAAGTACCCGGGAATCTTTTGCAAATCATGGCAACATTGTCAAGTTCGGTTGTACTAATTCCTAACGGTACAACTCTACCTAAATTTGATTGTTACTGCCCATTGATTAGTTTGCCTCACGCTTTTGCAACAGTGATTGAGACCATTCCCTCAAAGATACCGTATTTGCGTTCAAGTCAGAATAAAAGAGAGTTATGGAAAAACAAACTGACTGGAGAAGGTAAGCCAAGAATCGGCATTGTATGGAGTGGCTCAAATGAGCATCTCAATGATAAAAGGCGAAGTTTGGCTCTGCAGCAGCTCGAGGCCATATTCAATTTGCCTGTTGAATTTCATTCAATTCAAAAGGAAATACGTGATATCGATATTGATGTACTAATGCAATTCGATATGATTCATCAACACCAACATGATTTGATTGATTTTGACGATACCGCCGCGCTAATTGATGAACTTGATCTAATTATTTCAGTCGATACCTCCGTTGCTCATCTTGCCGCTTCAATGGGGAAAGAAGTGTGGATATTATTGCCGCTTACACCGGATTTTCGCTGGATGCTGGATAGAGAAGACTCTCCGTGGTATCCAACAGTCCGGTTATTTCGACAGACCAAGTTGGATAAATGGGATGATGTCATAAGTCGTATAAGAACTGAGTTAGAAAATAAATACTTGTAATTTTGCATTTTTAAAACCAGCCAGTTGCTATATTTGTAATATCAATCTTCCATGGAATTTTACCACTTCCGAAGGCTATACCAAAAGTATATCCAGAACGTGAGTTTATTATTGCTGTTTCTTTTTTCTCAAAATTGCTGAAGCTGGTTATCGTGATTGGCATATTTAAACCCTCTTGAGATATCCAATATGATGTGGACTCATCTGACAGATGCATTGTTACCCGGTATAAAATGCCATCACTCAGATTCGTTTGACCACACCATTGACCACCCCCAACCCAGTTTCTTTGCATTTTCACTGGGTTTGCTTCTTCCATATCAATCCACCAAATTTCAGGCTGTGTCCAAGCTGTTCCAGTACCAGAGTCAGTGCAAGCTGGTAAATCGTCAAACCTTTGATTCCTTCCGATAATAAATCCGCGGCCTCTGTTTGTGTAAGCTGAACTTTCAGCTCGGCCAATCACAGCCAAATGCCCACTTGTTTTGAAAAAATTCGTAAAGATGACATTGAAACTTAACCATTGCGTGGTTGACCCTTCATGACGATTGGTCTTTCCTACTATATGCAAAAAATTGCCCTCGAACTCTTCTTGGGTCGATTTTGAATATCCCGGTGGTAATTTTTGAATTCCCCATGAGTAACGCTCAGTTTTCCACATTTTTTGACTACTGATTGACTGCATCGGATCATAATTAAAGCTGATATCAATAGGTGTTTCAAGCACGACTTGAGCCAATAAGGAATTGCTTACATATAGAGTAAATAAAATTAGTCCAAGAATGTTTGAAGCAGTTCTCATTATCAATTTTCTATTTCTTGAGTTGATGATGGTGGCTATAAGTTTTTAGTGATATTTAGACTAATTTACTGGTTCATATTTCTGATCAAGTATCACCGAACATGCCGTTTTAGTGTGGACGGCAGCCGGTCAAAGTTTAAGCTTTAAATCGCTTCAGGTTTGCCATTACCATATCGATCTCCGTACAAAGACGATGACCTACTTCCCATGCACGCGACATCAGAAAATTTGACTGATCAGGTAAAACCTGAGAGACATAAATCCAGCCTGGGTGATTTGCTGGTCGGCATTGGCAAGCTTTCGGCACGAGACCTTGAACGCGCTTCTTCGGCGCGCGAGGAAACCGGCGGCGCATTGGCGTCTGTATTGGTCAACTTGGGACTTGTGTCTGAGGTTGATGTGGCTCAAGCACAGGCCAAGTTGCTTGGTTTGTCCTTTGTTACGGTCGACGATTTTCCTGATCCCATGCCTGAGGTGCCGGGCCTGCAATCTGACTTTCTTCGCAACCATCACCTCTACCCCATGCGGGTTGACGAGTCCGGTTTGACCGTGGCGATGGCAGAGCCTGACAACGCTTTTGTGCTCAAGGCTTTGGGTTTGGCCACTGGCTTGGCTGTGCATCCTTGTGTGGCGCTCCTGTCAGATATCGAAAACGCCATGACGGCGGGTGACGAGGTGCCTACCGACGACGATGCACTAGGTTATGACACTGACTCTGGCGATTTTGTCGAGCACTTGAAGGATCTGGCCAGTGAAGCACCCGTCATTCGCATGGTTAACCAAATCATCGGCAAAGTGACGGACTTGCGTGCCTCTGACATTCACCTTGAGCCGTTTGACGATGGGCTGCATGTGCGCTATCGGGTTGATGGCGTGATTGCCACTGCTGAGGTAGTCGCACCTCAGCACAGTGCAGCGGTCAATTCACGTGTCAAACTGATGGCGCACCTGGACATTGCCGAACGCCGTTTGCCGCAGGACGGTCGTATCAAAACCCGTGTTAAAGGCCGTGAGCTTGACCTGCGTGTTTCCACCGTACCTACTGTCCACGGCGAAAGCGTAGTGATGCGTGTGCTTGACCGCTCTAGTGTGCGCTACAGTCTTGAATCCATTGGCTTCGCACCAGAAAACCTTGAGCGGTTCAATTACCTGTTGGCGCGCCCTCATGGCATTTTGCTCATCACCGGCCCCACTGGGTCAGGGAAAACCACTACGCTTTACACCGCGTTGTCCAAGCTCGATGCTGACGCCTTCAAGATCATCACCGTTGAGGAGCCGGTGGAATATCAGCTTCAGGGTATCAATCAAATTCAGGTGCACCAGCAAATTGGGCTCACCTTTGCCAATGCGCTTCGGTCCATTTTGAGACAAGACCCAGACATCATCATGATCGGCGAGATGAGAGACGGAGAGACTGCCCAAATTGCCGTTCAGTCCGCACTGACAGGTCACTTGGTGCTATCAACTTTGCATACAAATACAGCTGCGGGTGCGGTCATACGGCTGCAAGACATGGGCATTGAACCTTATCTGATCACGTCTTCAGTGAACGGCGTGCTGTCGCAGCGATTGGTGCGCCGCCTTTGCGACCACTGCAAAGCACCCTATGTACCCGAACCAAATCTGGTTGTCAGTAGCGGGTTGCAGCGTATGGGGCTACAGGTATCGCATCTTTACAAGGCGGTTGGTTGCGACCACTGCCGCCATACAGGTTACGCTGGGCGTTGTGGCATCCATGAAATGCTGGTGCTTGACGACAACATCCGTCGTGGCATTCTTGATGGCCTGGATGCCGCAGCTCTGCATGCCAAAGCCACCTCTGGTGGTATGCACACGTTATACGAGGATGGATTGCTCAAGGTAGCTGCGGGAGTCACCAGCCTTGATGAGCTGCTGCGCGTGACTGAGGACCATACGGATGCCTGACTTTGTATGGAAAGCCGCTCAAGCAGACGCGCAAATCGTAGAGGGGCGATCGCAGGCCGCAAACCCGGCGCAGGTCATGGTTCAGTTGCGTGCTCAAGGTTTAACGCCTCTGCAAATCGGTGAGTCTGGCGCAATGGGCGGCAAGACTACTTTGCCGCTGCTACCGGTCAAATCCTCTCACCCATTTGGCCGCAGCAAATCACAGGGCATTACCCAGGCTGACATTTTGGTCATGACCAGTGAACTGTCCATCATGCTCAAGGCTGGTTTGTCGCTAGACAACGCCTTGCGTGTGCTCATCGGTATGAACGCCAAACCTGCCATGGTGGTGTTGACACAAACCATTCTTGACGATGTCAAAAGTGGTGTACCGCTGAGCCGTGCGCTGAGTCGTCATTCAGACCAGTTTGGTGACTTTTACGTCAACATGGTGCGTTCTGGTGAAGCGGGCGGGCAGCTCAGTGCCGTGCTCGAGCGTCTCTTCGAACACCTTGACCGACTGCGTGCCCTGCGTGAAAGTGTGGTCTCTGCTGCCATCTACCCCGCTATTTTGTTGTCTGTTGCGCTATTATCTTTAATAGCCATGCTGGGTTTTGTCGTGCCGCAGTTTGAGACCTTGTTTAAAGACATGGGGGATGCCCTACCACTGCCCACCAAGGTCATCATGGTGATCGGTCACGCGTTCACCGACTACGGTTTGTTCATGGCCTTGGGTGCGGTGTTACTGGCTTGGCTGGTTCGCCAATGGTGGCGCTCGCCCTCGGGCGTTTTATGGTGGCAAGCTCGTGCGCTACGCCTGCCTATGGTAGGCAAATTGGTGCTCAAGTACAACTTGACACTGTTTGCACGATCATTGGGTACTTTGCTGGGCAATGGCGTGCCCCTGCTGACGGCCATGCACATTGCCAGCCAAACCGTTGGCAACCTTAATTTGCGACAGGCCCTTGAAGGTGTGATTCCCAAAGTCAAGGGGGGTGGCAAAATGGTCGACGCTTTGCAAGCCAGCGGTGTTTTTGAGCCACTGGCGGTCAATTTGATCAAGGTTGGAGAAGAGACCGGCCGTATCGGTCCCATGCTGCTGGAACTTGCTCGTATTTTCAATGGTGACGTTGAGACCGGCATCAAGCGCAGCCTGACGCTGCTGGAGCCCGTGTTGATACTGGTGTTGGGTATGCTGATTGCGTCCATCATCGTATCGATCATGCTGGGCATTTTGTCGGTCAATGATTTGGCGATCTAGTTTCCCTCCCGATTATCTTGATGCCATGTAATTTACGTATTCTTAGTGAACCATGACAAATGAAACTACTGATGAGCATGCGTTGGTCATGTTGCAGGAAGGTTTAGTTCTGCATCGGCAAGGTAAATTGGATGCGGCTCGAGAAGTTTACAATAAAATTATTCACCATCAACCATTGCATTCTGAAGCATTACACTTGCTTGGTGTCATTGCTACACAAACGAAAGACTCGCAACAAGCTGTCGAATACATCGGTAAAGCACTCAACATCAATCCGGATAACGCCACTGCTTGGTTTAATCACGGTACAGCCTTGAATGATTTGGGACGTTTCAGTTGCGCTATTGGCAGTTACGACAAGGCGATTGCTTTAAAACCTTTATTTTTTATTGCACATAATGCCTTAGGTACTGCGCTTAAAAATGATGGCCAACCTTTTTCGTCGATTGAATGTTTCAAAAAGGCTATTTCTTTGCAACCTGATTTCATCGATGCCTACATCAATCTTGGCTTGGTATTGATGGAGTTAAATCAATACAAGAATGCAATAGCTATTTTTGACAGAGCATTAAAAATAAAGCCTGATAGTGCTGAAATATTAAATGTAAGAAATTTTACCCTAATTAACTTCAAGCAGCATACTGAAATAATCGCTAATTTTTTTGGCAATTCTAAATTAAATCCAGAGCACGCGTTTTCTTTGTGTAGTTGTGGAGATGATTTGTTTGTTCAAAAAAACTATTCAGCAGCAATCCACTGTTACGACGAAGCACTTGTACTGATGCCTCATGGTGCAGAGGCATATTTTGGTCGTGGAAATGTAATGATGGCGCTCAAGCAGCAGAAAAAGGCGGTCGACAGTTATGACAGAGCGATTGCGCTGAACCCTGACTACTCTGCGGCCCAATTGAGTTGTGCAGGAGCTTTGTTTAGTCTCGGACAATATACAGCGGCAATCGAAGTTTTCAATCGATTGGTTGACGTCCCATCGATTGCTGCGAATGCCTATGCTGGTCGCGCAGCGGCGCTGCTTGAGTTGTCACAATACGATGCAGGCATAGAGAGTTATGACAAAGCGATTGCAATAGATCCGAATTGTGGCAACTACGCCCTTGGGCAGCGCTTACATGCAAAAATGCATATATGTGATTGGTCTGAATTCCAGGCTGATGTGCAAGAGCAAATATTAAAAATTAAAAATGGTAGAAAAGTAAGCCTTCCATTTAATGCACTTGCGTATATTGAATCTGCTCAGCTGCAAAAGCAAATCGCTGAGTTTTATGTTTCTGACATGTTCATGGATAATATAAAACTCAGTGCCATCCCAAAACGTGATTCAGATGGAAAAATCAAAATAGCATACTTTTCAATGGATTTCAAAAATCACCCAGTTTCATTTTTGATGGCGAGTGTTTTTGAACTCCACGATAGGGACCGTTTTGAAGTTGTTGCTTTTTCTTACGGTGCCAATACTCAAGACGAGATGCGAAAAAGACTTGAGCTTGCTTTTGACAAGTTCATTGACGTCAATGAGAAGGATGATAATTATATTATTGAGTTGGCTAGATCAATGAAGATAGATATTGCGATTGATTTAACTGGTTTTACAGGGAAAACAAGGTCGAGTATATTTGCTAGCAGAGTGGCACCAGTACAGGTCAACTATATAGGGTATCCTGGAACGATGGGTGCAAAATATATGGATTACATGATTGCTGATTTGCACTTGATACCTACGAATTGTAGAATTAATTATTCTGAAAAAATCGCTTATCTACCTGTTTTTCAGGCGAATGATAATAAAAGAAAAATATCCGAGAAGATTTCTACACGACAGAGTGTGGGCTTGCCTCAAACCGGTTTTGTATTTTGCTGTTTCAATAGTAATTATAAAATCACTCCACAAACCTTTGATGGGTGGATGCGCATTCTTCATCGTGTTGAAGGGAGTGTTTTGTTGCTTTTATCAAAAAGCGACTTATCTCGGCAAAATTTGTTAAACGAAGCTCAAAAAAGACGCATTGATACAAATAGATTAATTTTTGCAGGAACATTGCCTACGGACGAGTACTTGGCAAGATACAGAGTCGCCGATCTATTTCTCGACACCTTTCCTTTTAACGCCGGCACAACCGCAAGTGATGCGCTCTGGGCTGGTTTGCCAGTTCTGACCCGTGCTGGTGACGCTTTCGCCAGTCGAATGGCCTCCAGTCTGCTTCTTGCGATCGGCTTGCCTGAATTGATTGCGAAAGATCAGGCGGCTTATGAAGACTTAGCTGTTGAATTGGCCACTTTCCCTGAGCGGATGTCAGCAATTCGATCAAAGTTGCAGTGCCATCGTCAGACCCAACCTCTTTTTAATACGAACTTGTTTACAAAGCACCTTGAAAGTGCATACGTTCAGATGTTTGAGCGCAATCAGGTTGGCAAGGAGCCAGATCACCTATTTGTTGAACCAATGTCACAGGTGTAGGTCTTATCTGCCCACGTTAACTGTTGCCACCTATAATTTTCTTTTCAGATGATGTTCCAAATGTGCACTTGTCATTCCCCATTACTTGCCACAAATATAACAAAAAATCGAGGGTTTACGCTCATCGAATTGCTGGTGGTGCTGGTGATCCTCACCTTGCTTGCCGGCTTGGTGGGGCCGCGTGTGATGAGTCAGCTTGGCGGGGCCAAGTCCAAGACGGCGGGCCTGCAAATTGCCGATCTGGAAAAATCCATGGAACTCTTTAAGCTTGATGTTGGACGTTACCCAAGTACGGCTGAAGGACTGGATGCCTTGGCAAATCGCCCAGCTGCCGCCAATGGTTGGAACGGCCCGTACATCAAGGGTAACCTGCCCACTGACCCCTGGGGAAAGCCCTATCTTTTTACCAGTCCCACAGCGAATGGTGGGGTAGATATCATGACCCTGGGCGCTGACGCAACAGCAGGCGGCACCGGTGAAAATGCCGATATTCGTAACCAACCCTGAAACCAAGCCCAAAAAAAGCAGCGGTTTTTTTTGGCAATCGCCTCGGCACAAAGGGTTCACCCTGGTTGAACTTCTGGTGGTGCTAGCCATCGGTGCGCTGCTGATTGGTCTTGTGCCAATGGCATTCAACAAGCTGCAAGAAGGCAGTCAGTACCGTGACACTGTTCGCACCATCATCTCCGAACTTCGGCAGGCGCGTCAGAGGGCGGTTGCAATGGGGCAGGTTGTTGTCTACCAAATTGACCTGAACCAACGCCAATATGGCTTGCAGGGCAAACCGCAACGGTCCATGCCAAAGTCTCTTGAGATCAAAACCATCGTGGGTCAATTGGCGGAATTCCCGGCCAATGGAGTGGCGCTCATTGCGTTTATGCCTGACGGTGGCTCCACGGGTGGCACGATCGAAATTGCGCGCCCGTCAGGTGGTGGTGTACGCATCCGCGTTGATTGGCTGCTTGGACAAATCACCCAGTATCCGCGACAACCATGAGGGAGCGTGGCTTCTCGTTGCTTGAGCTCTTGGTGGCTTTTGCCATCATGGCGATGGCCCTAGGCTTGCTCTACCGAATGGCCGGTGGGAGCGCACGCAACACAACCGATATTGTGGTTCAACAACAGGCCATCTGGCTCGCCGAGTCGATTTTGGCCAGTCGTAGCAATGTGCTTGCCGAGGGCTGGAACGAAGATGGAGAATTTTCGGGTTACAAATGGCAGGTGCGCAGCTCGCCATTTGCCACAGGCGTCCAAGGGCCGCAAGTGATACCGCTGCACAGTATCCAGCTCGCCGTCACTTGGACGGCAGGTTCCAGGCCTGGCCAACTTGTGCTCACTACTTTGATGCCAGAGCGAAAACTTCGTTCTGGTGAGGTTATCCGGTGAACGTATCCTTGCCGGTTACCGGGTGTCGGCGCACAAAAACACACACACGCATGGCGTTCAAAGGATTTACCTTGCTTGAGTTGTTGGTGGTCATGACACTGCTCTCCCTGTTGATGACTGGTTTGATCTCTGCCATGCGGACCATGGCCCAGACCGAGACCAAGATCGATCAGCGCTTTGAGCGACTGGATGACCTCCGGACAAGCCATGCCTTTTTGGCGCAAACGCTTGGCAGGCTGTCTGCGGTTCGCACCGACGATCCTGGTAAGCCAGGTAAGTCCCTCACTGTTTTTTCAGCCACCGCCGACTCTCTGACTTGGGTGGGCACCTTACCCGCGCGTCCAAATGTGGGTGGGCGCCACTTTTTCCGGCTGGCTGTAGAGCGTGCCGATTCGGGCGACGCGCTGGTGTTGCGGTTGGCTCCCGGCAACGTTGACCTGGCGTTGCCTGACTGGTCTGTGGCAGAACGCCATGTGCTGATTTCAGGCGTCGCCAAGCTCACCATACAGGCGCAGGGGCGACCCACCCAAGGGCATGAGAAAGCCAGCATATGGCCGCAGGGTTGGCAAGCTGGTTGGCCGATCACAGACCTATTGCCTGAACAATTGCGTTTGACGTTGCAAGATGCGTCCCAAACCGATACTGTGCAATGGACTTTCGAACTACATGCCCTGCCCCAAAGCGACAACACCATCAATGTTGTGTCGGCAGGTGGGGGTTAGCAGTGAGGATAGCGACATTGGCCCCGCGCGGTATGGCCCTGATTGCAGTACTGTGGCTGGTTGCCGCCATGAGTCTAATTCTTGCCGGGGTGGTACGCACGGTGCGTAGTGAGGCTCAAATGGCTGGCCTGCAACGCCAGGCTGCGATTGCCGGCACCAAAGCCGACGCAGCCATTTTGCTGGCTTTGCAGGCGCTGCATGCTGAACAAAAAGAGCTGCCAAAAGGCCTGCGAACCATGGCTGTTGAATTTGACGGGGCCAGCCTTCAGGTGCAGGTTAGTGCGTTGAACGGTTTGATCGACCTCAACAGTGCGCCAGTGGCCCTTCTGACCGATCTTTACCTAGTTGCTGCAGGCATGAACTTGCAAGCAGCCGAGGCCTTGGCACAGGCCACGCTGGACACCAGACAGCACAAAAATGCCAAGAAGATTGAGCAAGGATTTGAGGCCGTCGCTGACCTGATGCGTGTGCCCTCCATGTCCTACGACCTCTATGCTAAAGTCGCTGACCTTGTCACGACCGATATTCGAAGCGGCAGCGGTCGCGTCAACCCTTTGGCGGCTCCCTTGAACGTACTTTTAGTATTGACGGCTGGAAATGTTGCACGGGCAACGCAGTTCATGTCTCAGCGCGATTCTGACCCCACTACCCTTGATAGCACTTTCTTTAAACCTGAGTCGATTGAAATGGCAGCATCCAATAGTTTGAAGTTCCAAGCCGATGTAGGACTGCCAGACGGCGCTACTTTGCAAAAGACCTGGCTGATCTACTGGAGCCCCGACCCCCGCTCAGATTTGCCTTGGCGGGTGCTGGGCAAGCGGCAGCTCGTGTTGACGCGCGTGCCTGCTGACCAATAATATTATTGATTCAAAGATGCTTGGTATTCAAACTCAAGCCCGATTTTTTGGGCTCGACCTGCCCGCTTTGCTGCGGGACCTTTTGACAGCATGGCGCGGTATGCTGGCTTGGCCGTTTTTGGCCTGGTTGTGGCCAAGGCTGCCTGTGCGCCTTTGGCTTCCCGGAGGTACTGCAGTGTTAAGCCGCAGCCCAGGTTCAACATATATTGAAACGCCGGAGCGTGTGCGTGCGGCATACTTCGAGGCTGTGCAGTTGCCAGAGCAACTTCTGCTGCGTAACGTTCTGGTTTTGCCAAATCTTCAACCCTACGAGATGCAGTCTGCCTTGAGTCTTCACGTCACCGCCTTGAGCCCATTTGCCCCAAGCGACCTGGCCTGGACCTTTGCGCTTGAGCCCTCAGGGCCTGAGGGCAGCAATTTGGCGACTGCTCACCTTGTCATGTCCTCGCGCAAACTGGTGACCCAGTACCTGGAGCAGCTGACGGTCTTGACCAACCCGCAAGCGACAGAGGTTTGGGTGCCTGGTGTTTTTGGACAGGGTGACTTGGTGCTGCCGGGCTTTGGCGAAACCAGCCGCGCCCGGCACGCTATGGTTTGGCGCTGGGCCAGTGCGCTGCTGGTTGTACTTGTCTTTGCATTGACTGCGGCCATCTTGCTGACACCAAGTGTTCAGCTTTATATGCGATCTCTGCAAGCTCACAGCGCCATGGCAGACCTGCAGCAAAAAGCCGCCCCTGTTGTAAAACAGCGTGAGTCACTGGTTCACACTTCAGACCAGCTGACCAACCTGGCTGAGCTAATTGGTAAACCGTTGCCTGCGCTGACAGTCTTGAAGTTGGTCTCTGATGCGCTGCCTGATGACACCTCGTTGCTCAGCCTGCAGGTTCAAGGCCACAAAGTAACCATGTCGGGCCAAACCGCCAATGCTGCGGCCTTGATGAAGCAACTGGGCACAACACCGGGGCTGCGCGATGTTACGGCACCCACGCCTGCAACCAAGCCTTTAGGTGCACCCCGTGAACAATTCACCATCGAATTTGCCCTAGAGTCGGTGCAACTACCCGCTGCCAAATGAAGCGTCTTACGTTCAACCGTATTCATTTTTTACAGGCAGCTACCTTGCTGGCCTTGCTGTTGCCGCTGCTTGTTGGTGCCTACATTGTCTGGACCAAGCACCAACGCCTTGAGGGTATCGTGGCTGACTTTGAGCCACGATATGCTCGGCTACAAGGCTTGATGGACCGCCGTGCAGATTTCCAGGCCCTAGAGGTCAAGGCCAATGAGCAACTGGCGCGCCTGGCTTACCCCAAGGCCCAAGACGTCGCCAAATCAGGCAACGACGCCCAGCAGCGCATTCGCACTCTTTTTGCCGAAAGTCGACTGGACATTATCAGTATTCAGGTGTTGCCGCCCAAGGAAGCTGGCAAATTTGACCGGATTTCAATCAACTTGCGTGTCGAGGGCGACCTGGCCGCCATGCAAGCAGCATTAGGCCGTCTGGCCGGGCAGTCGCCCGTGATTGTGCTGGACAGCATGGCCTTTCAAACCATCGGTGCTGTGCGCCCCGCCAGCATCCAGCGACTGGGTGGCCAGTTTACTTTTTCAGTATTTCGGGTGCGCTGATGCTGACTCCAGTTCGATTGCTTTTGGTTCTGGCCCTCGCATTGGCTGCAGGGTTGGCCAGCTTGTGGGTTGACCAGCAGGGCCATTGGCGCAATATCGTGTGGACAGCGCCGGCTGCCAAGTTGCCAGATGTCAAACCACTGGTGGACGTGGTACCTGCTGCAGCGGGCGCGTTGACGGTCAGCTACGCCAGCATACAAGAACGGCCCCTGTTTGCCCCAGATCGCCGCCCGCCACCGCCGCCCGCGCCGCCGCCGCCGCCAGACCCATTTGCCACCATCCAGATGTATGGCATCTTCTCAGGCACCAATGCGGGCATTTTGGCCCGTGTTGACGGCAAGGTACGCCGGGTAAAAGTGGGCGAAAGCATCGGGTCCTGGACGCTTAAAAGCATTGATGGCCGCAAAATCTCTTTTGTGCAGGGCGACCAAACCCGTGACCTGAGTCTTGCCTATGCCAAGCTCAACACTGTCGCCCCTGTGCCGGTTCTGGCTCCTCCCAGACCGGGTGCTCTACCAGCGGCGGGTACTGTCCCGGTGGCGGACCCTACCAGCGCTTATCGGGAAGAACTTCGCAAGCGCAATGAGCTCAGAGCCTCCAGGGGTCTCCCGTTGTTGCCCAATTAACCAGCCATTACTTGCCAGAATTAACCATGTCATTATTTTTAAAACTTCTGCTTCTTGGGCTGCTGACTGCAAGCACGGGCATTCATGCCCAGCCAACTGATGCCGGCACCCCACAGCCAGCGCCTGAAAGCATCACCACCGACCCCCAAATCCGCATGATTCGCGGCAACGACCAGGTGCTGGCACCAGCGTCAACCAAAGGCAAAATCAGCGGCACAACCTCTGGCCTCAAGTTTGAGGAAGCGCCTGTGGCCGACGTCGTGAGCCTGGTCTTACGCGAAATCGCCAAAGTCGAGTACGTTATTCATCCACCGATTAACGGCACCATCACTTTGGCAACCCAAGGCGAGGTCAGTGCGGACCACGCGGTGTATTTGCTGGAGGCAGCCCTGCAGGCCAACGGGCTGCAGATGGCCCGTGACACCCGGGGCACCTATCACATTGGGCGCCCTGACGCCATCAAGGGCGTGGTGCCTGCAGTGAGGCAGGTCGGCACTGGCCCGCTGCCACCTGGCTATGGTGCCGTGGTGATTCCCCTCAAGTACATGGGCGCTGGCGAGATGGCCAGTATTCTGCGGCCTATGGCTGCGCCTGAATCGATTGTCAGGGTTGACACACTGCGCAATCTGTTAGTCATGATCGGCACACGCACCCAGGCCGAGGGCTGGCTTGACATTGTGTCTACCTTTGACGTTGACCTGCTCAAGGGCATGTCGGTGGGCGTTTTCCCGTTAAAACACATCACCACGCGAGAGGTCGACCTGGCCTTGCGTTTGCTCAGTGGCAGCACCACTGCACCGAGCACGGCCGCCCCCGTGGCGCCCGGTGCTGCCGCCGCGGCCAATCGGGCACAAAACGCTCCGGCAGCGAGCGCCTCTGAGGTGGCCCCGCTGGCCACCACATCGCCACTGTATGGGGCCTTGCGGGTGATTCCTATCGAGCGTATCAACAGCGTGATGATTGTGACGCCGCGCGCCGCCTACCTCGAAGAAGCCCGTCGCTGGATCGAAAAACTCGACCAACCCGGTGGCAACTCGCCAGAAGCGCAACTGTTTGTCTATCCGGTTCAAAACGGCAATGCCAAACACCTGGCCAACGTGCTCAATGGTTTGTTTGGTGGTGGTACCGGGTCTGCTGCGACAACCACAACCAGTGGCGTGGCACCCAGCCTGCCCACCGCCACCAGCACCAGCAGTGGTTTTACGGGTACGTCCGCAGCAGCGTCAAGCCTTCAGGGGGGCAACAGCACCATTCAGGGCAGTGGCCTGACCTCGCTCACGCTCAACACCGGTTTGCGGGTAATTGCTGACGAAATCAACAACGCCGTGCTGGTTTATGGCACCCGGGGCGAATTTGAAAAAGTCCAGATCACCTTAAGGCGCCTGGACGTTCCACCCACGCAGGTTCTCATAGAGGCCAGCATCATTGAGGTCACCCTCAACGACGACCTTAAATACGGCTTGCAGTGGATCTTTACCGACAGTGCGCGCGGCAGTGCGGGTTTGGCGGGTACGGGTGTGCTAAGCACTGCGGCAGGCGCTGTGTTTGGCTCTACGCCTGCCGGTTTTTCTTACTCGTTGCGCAACTCTGCGGGTGATGTGCGGGCCGTGTTAAACGCGCTGGCCGACAAATCATTGGTCAAGGTCATTTCCAGCCCGTCACTCATGGTGCTTGACAACCACACGGCCAGTATTGCAGTGGGCACCCAGCAGCCTGTCAAGATTGGTCAGACTACCACGTCAGGCGGCGTCATTTCAGACAATATTCAGTACAAAGACACCGGTGTAAACTTGGCGGTTACGCCGTCTGTCAATGCTGGCAACATGGTCACCATGCAGCTGAGCCAGTCAGTCACCGACGTTGGGCAGATTGACGTGGCCACTGGCCAGCGCAGCTTTTTGCAGCGCCAGTTTTCCAGCAAGGTGGCTGTGCGCTCGGGCGAGGCCCTGGTGCTGGGCGGCTTGATACGCGACAACTCCACCACCGGAAAAAGCGGCCTGCCAGGCCTGCAAGATATTCCGCTCTTTGGCAGCCTGTTTGGTGCCACCAACTCCAGCGTGAACCGTACCGAGCTGTTGGTCATCATCACGCCGCGCGTGGTGCGCACCGAGCAAGACGTGCGCCAACTGGGCCAGGAACTTAAAGACCGCATGAAAGGTCTGTACCCGGCTGGGTCTGGCATGCCAGCCGACCCGGCTGCGGGCAACAACCGCTAACAGTCCCCGAAAATTTTGATTGCCTAACTTCCATGATGTTTTCCAATTTATGCCACAAAACCCGGCAGTCCCGCCCCGTCATCGTCAAAGCCAAGCGCGCCACGCGCTGGCTGCCGTTCATAGCCAGTTTGGCGCTGGCCGCCTGCGCCACGGTGCCAAGCGGTACACCAGAGGAACAGGTGCGTGCCCGCGCAATGGGCCGCTGGCAAGCGCTGGTGGAGGGTGATGCCGCCGCCGCCTACAGCTTCATCACGCCAGGATACAGAGCGGTGGTGCCTTTGGCTGACTACCGTCGCACCACTGCACTGGCCGCGTGGTATGGGGCTGAGGTGATCAGCGTGACCTGTCCAGAGGCAGAAAAATGCCTGGCCAAGGTGCGAATTGACTTCAGATACGTTTCGGGCCGCAAGGCGCCCGAAAAAATTAGCACCCATTACGACGAAACTTGGCTGTTAGAGGCCGGGCAGTGGTGGTTTTTTCAGAAGATTTGAGGCATGATGCAAGCCTCGCAAGGTTCTTGTTTGTTATTGAAACAATTGACTAAAGGAGGTCTCACGACTCACAAATGTTTTTTTCAATTTTCTTGGCGGCTTTCTTGAGGTGCTTTGTGTTGTTTTTTGTCACGCTTGGCGCAAATCTCTCTGAAAAACGCAAAAGAACAAATTAATCCTGTGCTACTATTCTTATGCGTAATCAACCCACTAAGGGTTGCGCTCAACAATCTTTAAATGGAGTTTTTACATGAAAAAAAACGTACTTGCCTTGAGCATTGCAGCTGCGGTTGCCAGTTTTGGTGTGATGGGTTCGGCGCACGCGATCACCACGATCGTGGCTGGCGCGGCAAACGGCCTGAGCAAGAGTGATACGGGTGTCGGTCACGTCCTGATCGTTCCTTATTATTCAGCACAAGGTACCAACGCTACTTTGATCAACCTGACCAACACTGATACCACCAACGGCAAGGCTGTCAAGGTGCGTTTCCGTGGAGCCGCTAACTCTGACGACGTGTATGACTTCCAAGTCTTCTTGTCGCCTGCTGACCAATGGGCTGCCAAAATTTCACAAAATGCTGCTGGCCTTGCTCAGATCGAAACCGTTGATGTTTCCTGCACAAAGCCAACTATCAAGGGCACACCACAACCGTTCTCGACACTTCGCGTAGACCCAGCACCTGTCGGTTCTACAGCAGCGAAGCAAACGCTTGAAGGGTATGTTGAAATCTTCAACATGGCGGACATTCGGCCTACAGGCGCTTTTTACGACGCAACAAGCACCAATACGTCGGCTATTAATTCTTCGACATCGGGCTGGCTTGGCTCCGCTGTGAACCCGCTATTTACAGCGATCAAACACGTGGCTAACGTGGCACCTTGCTCCGGTGCTGCTTTCACTGCATTGGACACAGATCGGACCGCAGGCCAATGGGCGACCCTGACATACCCAACAACCGGTTTGGCCGCTAACTGGACCCTCATCAATTTGGCATCTGCTGCTGCCTTTGGTGGACCTGCAGCTGCTATTGAAGCAACCTTGAGTGATGCTGTTTCCACGGGTAACATTGTGTATTGGCCGCAAACCAAGCAAGTTTTTGGTTTATGGCCGTCGTCCACTTTCACTGCTGACCCGCTGTTGGCTGGTAACTTGACTTTGACGGGTACTCTGACAGTCGTTCCGCCAGTTCTGCCTTTGCTGCAAGATTTCCCTGATCTGTCAACCCCTTACTACAGTGGCGTAACGGCTGCAGGCCAAGCGTCAGCCATTGCGGCTTCTATTGCTGCAACATCGCTCAACAATGAATTTTTGACGGATTCAGCGACGTTGGCAATTGGCGCGGCAACTGACATGGTTATTTCTATGCCGACTCGCCGTTACGCAGTGGCTATGGATTATGTAACCGGTAAAGCTGTGTACAACTCGGCCGTTACTGCTCACTACACTGTCGCCAATACCACAGTAACAAATCGCCAAGTGTGTGTGTTTGGTTTGTCCCCCGCTGCTTACAACCGTGAAGAAAGCACACCTAGCCTGGTGGTGGCATCGCCATCGGCTATCCCAACTTTCTGCGGTGAGACCAGTGTGGTTGCTGTGAACCAGACTTCTCCCACAGTGACCAACGTGCTGAGTGCTACCATTGCGATTCAGGGTATGGATGTCACTTATAACGAAGGCTGGCTGACTATTGCAACTCCTGGCTTGGGCTACGGCTTGCCGATCATTGGTGACGCCTTCACCAAGGCTGTTGCTGGTCCTTCCACCTTTGGTGTGAACTTCCCGCACCGCGTGACACGTTACGCTCCGTAATCTACCTGGTTTTAATCAGTAGCCAAAAAAGCGGAGGAAACTCCGCTTTTTTTATGGAAAGTCACAAATGAATCAAAAATTGAAATTGAGTTGAATCGATGTTGAAGATGGTAAAAATTCGGAAAATCGCACTGTGCTGTGGCATGGTAGTTTGTTTGTCAAGCGCTGCAGCTGTTGCGCAGCAACTTGCTGGCGCAACGGTAGTCGTCAAGGGATCATTGGACCAGGTGGTCACAGTGGATGACGTCCGGTCTGAGCTGCAACGCATGACCGAGCAGTCCAGAACATCTGTGCTGGCAAAACCAGATGCCTTGCAACAAGTGGCCAGCAATCTGCTGATACGGCGTGTGCTGGCCGTAGAGGCCAAGCGTGATGGACTGGCGCAACAGCCGCTGACGGCGGCGGCTCTGCAAGTTGCCGCTGACAAAGCCTTGTCGGATGCCCGTATGGCTGCCTTGGATGACCAAAATGCGCCCAGCGAAGCGGCGTTGGATGCTTACGCACGCGGAGCCTACCAGGCCAGCAAGGAGCGGTTTGAGAAGCCTGCCCAAACACGCGCGCGCCATATTCTGATTGACAACAAAGGGCCTGAGTCTTTGCAAAAGGCCAAAGACTTGCTGGCACAGTTGCGTGGTGGTGCGTCGTTTGATGATCTGGCCAAAGCCCATTCCAAAGACCCTGGCAGTGCTGCCCGTGGCGGCGACCTGGGCTTTTTTGGTGCGGGTCAAATGGTTCGGCCCTTTGAAGACGCTGTTAATACCCTGAAAAAACCGGGTGACTTGAGTGAACCCGTCGAGTCGCAGTTTGGTTTGCACATCATCCGTCTTGAAGAACGCCGTGAAAAGTCCAGGCAAGCCTACGAAGAAGTACGCCAGGTACTGATGGCTGAGGCACGCAGCGCCTTGGTCAATGAGGCACGTATGCAAAAGCTTCAAATGATCAGCAAAGACTTTACGTTTGACGCTGCGGCACTTGAGTCGTTGCGCAAACCTGCCGCCAAGTAGACTCAAGTAGGCATAACGGCCATGCCTGCCATTTGGCAGGCCGGACTGCATTTTTAGTGAAAGACCTCGCCCAAGATTCCCTGCAACTCTGGCAGCATCGGCGCCTGCTGTGGGTCATGGTGCGCAGGGAACTCAGTGCGCGTTATGCCGGATCCGCGGCGGGGGTGGCATGGGCCTTTGCTCAACCCATGCTCACCATTGCAGCGTATTACCTGGTGTTTGACGTGGTGTTTGCCATGCGCATGGGGGCGGGTGCGCCCACCCAGCATGTGGGTACCTACCTGATAGTTGGGTCATTGCCTTGGTTGGCTTTTTCAGAGAGTTTGTCGCGTGGCGCCAACAGTCTTGTGGACGCTGGCAATTTGTTACAAAAAAGCGCGTTGCCACCAGTATTGCTGGTCGCCCGTAGCGTGCTGGCCAGCAGCCTGGTGTTTGCGCCGCTGCTGCTGCTGTTGACGCTGATATATTGGCCCCTAAATGGCTTGCAGCCCGCACTGCTGGTTGTACCCTTGCTATTAATTTTGCAAATTTTGCTGGTGCTGGTGCTGGCCTATACACTGGCCATTTTGTTGGCGGCACTGCGTGATGTGTCGCAAGTGCTGACCTTTGCGCTATCGATTGGTATATTTTTGTCGCCTGTGCTTTTTCCGCTGAACCTGTTTCCAGAAGCCTGGCGTTGGGTGTTATTTCTTAACCCCATGTCAGGGCTGGTCATGGGGTACCAGTCGGTGTTGCTCAAGGGGGCCTGGCCAGACCCGGCCGTGTGGTGGGTCAGCCTGTGCTGGCTGGCTGGCGTGTCCGTGCTGCTGAACCGGCTGCTGCGGCGCAGCCGTGACGAACTGGTGGACTGGCTTTGAATGCCTCTGCCGTGCTTGACCTGCGCTCTGTTGGCAAGCGCTACCGCGCCTATGCCAGGCCGGTTGATCGCCTCAAGCATCTGCTGGGGCTGCAGCACCGTGCCGCGGATCACTGGGCGCTGAAAGATGTGAGCTTTAGCTTGCAACGCGGGCAGTGCCTGGGGGTGGTGGGTGACAACGGTGCGGGTAAGAGCACCTTGCTCAAATTGCTGGCGGGCACCTTGCAGCCGTCACACGGCCAACTGACCCGTGTGGGGAGGTTAACGGCTATTCTGGAGCTTGGCGCGGGCTTTCATCCTGAGTTTACCGGGCGAGAAAACCTCTTGTACGCCGGCAGCTTTATCGGTATTTCTCAAACAGAAATGCTGCAGTTGGCCAGCAGCATCATCGCCTTTGCCGAGCTTCAGGAGGCAATTGACCGACCTGTCAAAACCTATTCATCGGGCATGGTGGTGCGCCTGGCGTTTGCGCTGGTGACAGCAGTGCCGCCCGATGTGCTGATCATCGACGAAGCGTTGGCCGTGGGTGACCAGCATTTTCAGAAAAAATGCGTGCAGCGTATTGAAGAATTTCGTTTGGCGGGCTGCACTGTGCTTTTTTGCTCGCACAGTCTTTACCATGTGCGCCAGCTCTGCGACAGTGTTTTGTGGCTACACCAAGGGCAGGTGCGTGGCTACGGTGCCACCGATGCAGTTTTGGCCAGTTATGAAAGCCATGTTCGTTCTCAAGATCCAACAGACGTGGCCACAAAGCCCCAAATAGCAGTATTGAGTGCCGACCGGCGGGCGAGCTTGTTGGCGGCAGAGGTGCAAAACTTGCGCCCGTCAGCGGCAAACACGAGTAGCCAGTTGCCAGTTCTGTTGGGGCCTGACCTGACCGTGAACCTGCAAGCACTGTCCGCGGATGCAGAGCCTCCCAGTTTTGGCGTGATGTTAGAGCAATTGCATGGTGTTGGCGTGACTTCCGTCGCCATGCATGCGGAAGGTGCCAAACCCTGTCGCATGGCGGATGACGCCGGCCAGATCAGTTGGCAAACGATGTTGACGTTTGACCAATTGCCGCTGCACTCTGGCCACTACGTCTTGAGCTTTTATTTGTTTGACGCGCGAGGTCTGGTGGTACTGGATGAGTGGAAAAACCACATCACCTTTGACTGGGTGAGTCCCAGCTTGACGCCGGGTTTGGTGAAGTTGCCACACCGCTGGCATGCACCAGTGTCAACGACATGATCGTTCTATGACTGAACGCAAAGCACAGCGTTGGATTCAAGAAGCTCGTGACATACTGGAACTGGTGCTGTTGCCCGGTATGGCCGCTGTGTTGCCATGGACTTTATGTTTTATGTTGTTCAAAAGGTTTGCCCGGTGGCGTTGGCTGTACCGCGAGCCCTGCGAGGCGGCGCTGGCGCAGGCAACCCGACTGGGGTGGGGTGGGGAAGACCAGGCACATTGGTTGTGGGTGCGCAAACTGGTCACGCTGGTGGACCATGCCGATCACTATTTGGGCTTGTCGCGGTCTGACCGCTGGATGCAACGGCATCTTCAAGTCACCGGGCGCTGGCCAGCGGGCAGCAAGGGCATGTTGCTTATTACCTTTCATTGGGGCGCAGGTTATTGGGGGCTACGCCACGCCACAGCGCAGGGGCTACACCCTCATGCGCTGGTGGCTTCACTGAGCACGCCAGCCTACCAGGGGCGGTGGGTGTTGACCCGCTATGCCAGGTCTCGCAACGCGCATGTGGCTAACACGCTGGGCGCCGAGGTGCTGGATGTGCGCAAAAACCTCAAGGCAGTCATACTGGCGGCACGGCGCGGCAGCCAGCTGCTGGCCGTGGTTGATGCGCCAGCAGATGACACCAAAACTGCCGTGACCGTCAAGCTGATGGGCATGACCGCTCAGTTTCCTATCGGTATGCTGCGTTTGGCGGTCGATCAGCAACTAAGCGCAGTGATGTATGTGACAGGTTTAAACGTTCAAACGGGCACCAGAACCCTAAGCATCCAAGCCCTGCCAATGCATTTAACTGCCGAAGAACTGGCAGGCAGGGTGTTTGGTGAACTGCAGGCACTCATCACCCAAGACGCCCCGGCCTGGCATTTTTGGTCAGAAGCACCTCGAATATTCAGGTAGGCTTGGTGGCAAGGATCAGTTGCCCAATCAAGGTGGCGGAACGTTCTACACGCAGCTTAAAGGGCTTGACCTGGATGTCAACAAACCCTGCTTGAGACAGCAAATCAAGCACATAACCACTTCGGTAGTGGTACACCAGATCATCATCCAGAGCGAAATCAGCCTCTGAATCGTTCAGTTCTTCAAACGAGAACACAAACCTGCCACCACGGTTCAGCACTCTGAAAGCGCCAGGCATGACGGTGGTCAAATCACCCACACAGCCAAAAACATCCAGCGCAGAGATCACATCGTAATGATCAGCGGGCGTGGCTTGCAGGGCATCTAGCAAATTCACCCGGTGAAAACTGGCATAGGCGTTATGCAAGCCAGCCTGGACAATCATGTTTTTTGACACATCCACACCCACCAGCACACCTTGCCAGGGTTGCAGCGCGCGCCCATACAGGCCTGTGCCACAGCCCAGATCAAGAATATCAGCGTTGCGCGCTGGAAACCACTCGGCAGTCTGGGCAGCAACCGCTTCAGGCAGGCGGTAGTTGAGGCTCTGCACCATCAGGTGATCAAAGCTTGCGGCCGCATCGTCATACACCTTGCTGACCAGCGACGCAGGTTGCGTTTGTGGCGGAATTCGGCGTGCCAGCTCAAGAAAAAAAGCAAAGGTCTGGTTGTCAGGCTCCGCCGCCGTCAACTCCTCGCCGTCCAGCGCCGCCTGTTCAAATTGTTCGGCTGCAATGTTGGCGCGCAAACGCTCAAGTCGCAAGCCGTGGTAGCCAGGGTACTGGTCAAGCAATTCGGTCAGCAAATCCACCGCGCCAGAGGCGTCGCCCATGCCAATCAGGGTACGCGCCATCAAACGCTGTAACGCGGCATTGGCAGGCTCGGCTTTGAGTGCCTGGCGCAACCAGCGCCAGGCATCGGCCGCCAGGTTGCAGTGCTGCGCCAGCATGGCGGCGCGTGTCAGCAAATCGGTGGTGATGGCGTCCTCCTGATTGGCCATATCAATGGCTTGGTGGGCCATGACCATGGCCTCGACCTTGTCGCCAGTTTGCATCAATGCTTCTGCAAGGTAAATGGCTGGCACGAACCAGGTAGGAGCCAAGATCTGAGCGCGCCGCGCCGCTTCTAACACGCCGGCATCATTTCCAGCCGATTTTGCCAATTCCGCCCCAAGCAAAAAAAGGCGGGCGTCTTGGGGATAATTTTTTACCAATTGGTTGAGGGCCAGAGCTGCCTCTTGGAGTTGTCGGGTTTGAATCAGTTGCTCAATTTGTGTCAGTTGAGCAATGTAAGCTGGATCGTTGAAATTGAATGAATTCATGCGGAGGAGACCATAGACAGCAGGCCGGGCATTGTAGACTCACCCCGGTGAATCAAACGACGGCTGGGTCAGGATATGGTGCTTGCCGACCTCACTATTGACACAAACAATGAAGACAAAAAACCAGCATTTGCAGCGCGGCAGCATGCCTAGCCCGGTGCCCGCCGAGGCCATCCAGTTGTTCAACGAAGCGATGGCGCTACAGCAACAAAAGAAGCTTTGTGATGCTTGCGATGCTTACCAGCGATGCCTGGCCAAATATCCGCAACACACACCAGCCCGGATTAATTTGGGATTGGTTTTGCGCGAGCTGGGCCAAGTGCAGGCAGCGATTGAGCAGTACAACCTGGCCATCAAGACGCAGGCCAAGCTTGCCGAGGCCTATCTCTATCGCGGTGTTGCACAGAGTGACTTAAAGGACTACCTTGCCGCAGTAGCCAGCTTTGACCAAGCCATTGCACTCAAGCCAGACTTGGTCAATGCCCACTTTAACCGAGGAAATGCTTGGAGAGGGCTCGAAAACCATCGTGCTGCAGTGGAAAGTTATGACCGCGCCATTCAGTTGGCACCCCAGCTGGCAGATGCGCATGCCAATCGAGGCAATTCTCTTGTTGATGCGCAACTGTTTGGCCCGGCATTGCAGAGTTTTAACCAAGCCATTGCGATTCAGCCAGAAAACGCCGTTTTGTATTTCAACCGAGCGACCTGTCACGCCTGGATGGCCAATGATGACGATGCAAAGCTGGATATTGACGCAGCGATACGTTTGAACCCAGGTTACGCTGAAGCTTATGCCAAACGTGCTGATATTTTTGGCAAACAAAAAAAAGATACAGAAGCTCTGGAAGATTTGAAACGAGCTTATGCGCTGAATCCAGATATTACATTTATTATTGGAAATGTTATACACAAGAAGTTCATGCAGTGTGATTGGAGTGATTCAAAAACTCAATTCGAAATGTTGATTCCCAAGGTTAGTGCTGGTGCGAAGGCCGTTCATCCGTGGGACTTTATGAGTATCAGCGATGATCCTGTATTGCAATTTAAATGTGCTAAAAATTATGGTGACAGTCTATTGCATTTGAGAGACAAAGGAAATGCTGAAGTTGGCTCTAAAAATATAACTCGAAAAGCAAATAAAAAAATAAAAATTGGTTACTATTCATCAGATTTTCATGATCACCCTGTCATGCATTTGATGAACAAGATTTTTGAAAATCATGATAAATCACGATTTGAATTAATTGCTTTTTCATTTAATAAAAATTCTAAAGATGCATATCAAAAATTAATGAAAAACTCTTTCAATAAATTCTACCAAGTTTATGGATTTAGTGAAAATGACATCATTGATTTATCTGAAGACCTGAATATTGACATCGCTGTAGATTTACTCGGATACACCGGTGAGGGAAAGCCAGGCATTTTTTACAACCGATGTGCACCTGTTCAAATTAATTTTCTTGGCTATGCAGGAACCATAGGATGCGAGGGATGGGATTATTTTATTGCAGATAAAATATCTGTGCCAGAAGTGGAGAAAGAAAATTTTTCAGAAAATATTATTTTTCTTCCAGACACATTTCAACCCAATGATGATACCAAGGAAATATCAGAAAGCGATTTCATAAGAAGCGATTTTGATCTTCCTGAAAATAGCTTTGTTTTTTGCTGCTCCAACAATCTTTACAAAATAGCACCAGAAGTTTTTGACATCTGGATGCGTCTACTATCGCAGGTGCCGCGCAGCGTGCTGTGGTTGTTTACCGAAAACAAACTTGCCAAGGCCAACCTGCGCAAAGAAGCATTGTTGCGAGGTGTTGAACCCAACCGCCTTGTTTTTGGCAAGCGAATGCCAAAATTGGCCGACCATTTGGCGCGATACCGCTTGGCCGATCTTTTTCTGGATACCTTTCCCTACAACGCCCACACAACTGCCAGTGATGCCTTGTGGGCCGGATTGCCGGTATTGACCTGCGCCGGCAGAAGTTTTGTTAGCCGCGTGGCCGCCAGTTTGTTAGCCGCCATCGGCCTGCCTGAACTGATAACCTGCAATCACCAAGATTACGAAGCCTTGGCAGTCAGGTTGGCCACAAACCCCGACGAGCTACAAGCCATTCAACGCAAACTGCTGGTCAATCGGGTCACTGCGCCACTGTTCAACACTGAGCTGTATACACGCAATCTGGAGCGTGCCTACCAAGTGGTTTTTAACAGGCATGCTGCAGGTTTACCGCCTGATCACATTTATCTCTAACCCCAAATGTTTCAAATGGATGATTTATGAACACGCTTGATTTTGTAGTGATGAACCTGCGAGGTGCTTTGCATGCCATCTGGCTGGTGTGGCCATGGCTGCTCGGAATGTCGCTGCTGGAACGCCTTATACCTGCCCGTCAAACAGACTGGCGTACCTGGTTTTTTAATGCTCTATATATACCAGTTTACTTGACAGTTGCGACTATCGTTTTGTACCCTATTGCTCAGTTAATTACGCCGATGTTGCCGGTTAATCTTCTTGGCTTTTCATTCAAAGGCTTAGAGTCTCTTGGCTCTGTGTTGCTTGTTGTTTTGTACCTGGTGATGTTTGACTTTTTTTACTACTGGTTTCACCGCGCACAGCATGCTTTGCCCTTTATGTGGCGTTACCACAGGTTTCATCACTCAGATACCAGCTTGTCAGTGGTTTCTGCCACGCGGCACCATTGGTCTGAAGAATTAATTCGATATTTCTTCATGACGGCACCCCTCATTATTCTGGTCGGGCATCCAGAAGTTGTATTACCATGGCTTGGTGTATTTATTGGCGTAGATGGTATTTTTATTCACAGCAATATCAAGCTGCGACTTGGTTTTTTAGGTTCTATCATTGTGGGGCCTCAGTATCACCGTATTCATCATTCACTGGAATCCAAACATATTGACACCAATTTTGCAGTGATATTTGCTTTCTGGGACCGCCTGTTTGGAACCCAGTACAAGGCTACTTCAGATGAATTTCCAGCGACTGGCGTGGCCGAAGTCAAACAATCCAATGGATGGCGTTTATTGCTCCCGTGGCCAGCAAAATTTGCTTAATGCAATATTACTGTCCAACTAGTATTGGCTAAAGTTCCTAGCGGCTGGCGGCATGAATAATGGCTTGGTACAAATAGTTTGATCCATACACGGGGTTATCAGGTGCGACCCGAAATTTGTCATGAGGATTGCCAGGCTCGCGCAGTTCGGCGGGCAGTAATGTCATGAAATAGGGTGACATGAAAGTGGCACCAGCCGCATCAAATGATGTCAGCACCTGCAGCGGTGCCTGGGGATCTTTCCAGGCCTGGGTGTGAAACTCGGGCACTGCAAATGACTCACCTGCTGCTAAGTAATGACGGTGAAGCAGGTTCAGATTGAGGGCCGCACCATACAGATTCATGCCTTTTTTGTACGGCTGTGAACCCGTCAGACTTTCATCCGATCCAGTCAACAAGGGGTTCCAACTACCGACCGCGGCAACGGCTATTTGGTGAGAATAAAGTTTTTCTGGAGGCAAGCCGCTCTTGACGGCCTCGTTAAACCAGTGGTGATAGGCCTTGGTTACCTGCTGGCAGCGAAACTGACTCCATGACTTTGCCAACGGGTTGAAGTAGTAGTCTTGCATGTCGCGTGGACGGTCCAGCCAGAACTGATTCGGAAACATCGCCCTTTTGAGCCTTTTGACAGCAACAAACTTTGGCGGCGATTCCTGGCTTTTGCCCATCAAAACAATCCTGCGCCGCGCAATTTGGACCCGCTTACCGCCGTCGCTCAGCACAACCTGAAGGGTATGAATACCTCTGGGCAAGGCTGAAAAGTCCAGCCAGTATCTGAAGCCTACGCCCGCCTTTAGCTTTGGCATTGACTCGTAAACATCCTGGCGACTCAGTCCGTATTCCGCTTCGCCCAGCTTTTTCCCATCAAGGTAAATACTGATTGTGTGTCCAACTGGCAGGGTTGCAAGCCAACCTTCGATCGGCAGCATGCCGTGCGCATAAGCATCAAGATGCTGGCTGAAGTCGTCGAGATTGTCGCGCCGAATGTCTCGTGCAGGTGGTTCGATCACGTCAAAGCTGGCAAATGAGGTGCCAAATTGCTGGTTGAGTTCAGCCAAACTCTGACGTTGAGAGCGAAGCCAGTTTTGAAAGGAGCGAACAGTCATCGGGCTGTAATCGGTGAACTTGATGTTGTCATAGCGCCCCATACCATTGGCAAAGTCCGGATAAAAGTGATGCAATTCCCCCGCCAGCGTAATGCCAATGATCTTTGCTTGCAGTGCAGCAGGTAGCACACCGTACCACCGCCCCACCATTTGCAGCGACCCAAAGCGTATGCGATTCACCTCAAGCGTGGGGTCGGTTTCAAGCGTCCAGGCGTTGATGCTGTTCACAAAGTAATGTTCTTTGGGAACCGTCTGGTCAGAAAAAACAGCATATGAGCGGTTGTCCAAGCCGGCGTTGGCGGGTGGTGCGGCAAACTGATTCCCCATGAGATACAGCACAACCGGCCTGTCCACAGACAAAATCAACGCTTGTATTTTTACCATATGAGCCATCAAGTCGCCTAAGTTGGCAAAACCCATGAGGTTGATACCAACTGTGTAGCCAATCTGAACCCTGCCTTTTGCGCCGCCGGGCTCCAGCCTATTCAAGGTTTCTTGTAGCAGCGGGCCGCTTGGGTTTTTTTCTGACGCGCAGACTGCCATTGCGGCAGGAATACTGCCGGCCTTGGCGCCAGAAGCACAATACCCAATGCCTTCAATCATGGGAGCAATGACAAAAGGGCCAGTGCGCTCGGCATGCGCGGGCAAACAAAGTGCCGCTATCCATGCAGCCACTAACCTGTGCGAGAAAACGATTGGCATACGTCAATACTCGGCAAATTGCTGGATAGCTTTGTAAAACTGATCGGACCCGTCTTTTGGGTTATCAGGCCGAAGTTCCATGGCGTTGACACCATTGCTGGCGTTTCCCCGATACTTGTCCGGAATGACCGAAAGGTAATAGGGGCTGATAAACCTCGCGCCGCCCAGGTAGTGTGAATTCATGGCCTCCAGATGAGCGCCTGGTCGCTTCCACTGCTGAGGGTTGAACTCCGGCACACCGTAGTCACTGAATTTGTTCTGAGCCAAAAAATTGCGCACCCAATCACTGTTGGTGGCACCACCATACAGGTTAATGCCCATCTTCCAGGGAACCGAGTCGTCCAGGGTTTGCTCCACCGCAAATAGCTGAGGATTCCAGCTTGAATTCACGTTCGGCACAATCTGGTGCGAGTAAATTTTGTTGGCAACTAGTCCCGCCCCCAGCGCTACCTGGTAAATACGGTTCATGAAGTTGCGTACCTGCCATGCCCGGTACTGATTCCAGTCGCGCGCCAGCGGGTTGAAGTAAACCGAAATTGCCGGGCGGGGCAGATCCATCGAAGTCCTGGCACCTTTCAACTGGCTGATTGGCTTTAGACCTTGTAGTCCTGCAGGTTTTGCGTTCATTTGCGGCTTGCCAGCAAGTGTGTTGACTTTAAAGCCGATTTGTCCGACCAGGTATCGGCCCTGCGCCGTTGATGCAACCACCTGCGCCAAATGTTCTCCGGCAGGCATCCTACTGAAATCCAGGTCATATCTGAAGCCCACATTGGGGGTGGTGACCTCGTCAAGTGCCCGGTAAACGTCAAGCCTGTTCAGACCTTTCTGAACTGATCCAGTAAGCGCACCATCCAGGTACAAATCTAACTTGCCAATGCGCTGCTGTGCGTCCCACAACCAGCCGGCAATGGGCAAAGTGCCGTCGGCGAATGCATCGTAATGTTCTTGCAAACTAAGGGTGGTGCCGCTGCGCAGGTCTTTGGCGGGGGCGGCAATGTCCTGGATACGGGCGTAGCCAGAGCCGGTTGCGGCATTGAATTGCTGCAAGCTTCCATATTTTTTCATCAGCCATTGCTGAAATCCGGCCACAGACGCCGCACTGTAATCTGTGACCTGAATCGACTCATAGCGGCCCATGCCGCCTTCAAAGTCAGAAAACATGTGGTGCAGCTCTCCAGGAAGAGTGACCGCAATGATCCGGTCTTGAACTGCCTTGGGCAGGCTGCCAAGCCTTTTGATCACATGCTCAAGTGCTGTAAACCGATAGAAGTTTATGGCGACGTCATCACCAACTTGCAGGGTGTAAGGTGCGATGCGGTAGCCAAAGTAGTTGGCCATGGCTGGCTTGCCGTTGCTAAGCAACATCAAGCTTTTCGGGTCATCGATTAACCCATCTACCAGCGGTCCCTGAGAGTCGAAGTGGTCAGCTGTCAGATAGACAACCACGGGGCGCTTGACCCGCGTGAGCAGTTGCAAGAAAACTTGCACTTTTTGCTCGTCAACAACCCAGTCGGTACCATGACGTTTGAAAAGCCCCGACATTTGCAATGTAGCGACAAAACCTACCTGTACCTGGCCTTTCGGTCCGCCTGGTTCAAGTTGGTCCAAAATCTGGTTGACGTTTTTGGAGGCATCAAGCTTGCGCTCGATGCAGTAGTTGTTGACCTGCTCCAAACCTTTTATCTTGGCATTCGCCCAGCCCTCGTCACAGGCAAAAAGGCCATCAACCGTGGGCATCACATAAAACGTGCTTCGCGGCGGTAGTGGCGGTGCCGCATGTGCTGTAAAAACGATGCTTGTAACGATCAGCGTACAAACCGCACCGATCCGATAAAGCAGTGACTTGATAGGGTGTGGGTTCATGGTTTAGAGAGCAACAGTTTCATGCTCTCGTAAAGCTGGTCAGATCCAAATTGCTGATTATCTGGGTCAAAGGAAAAAAGATTCGGCGCAGCGGTCACGCGCTCCAACTGCCACCGCGTTTCCAGGAAAAATGACAAAAATGCAGCCCCTTGGTGGTGATGTTGATTGATGATGGTCGCCAGTCGTTCAGGCCCCATGGCAATAAGTGGGTGAAATTCAGTGACCCCGTAGCGGCCGTGAGAACTGAGTTTTAGCCAGTTGGAAACAGAGGTCCCATAACTGGACTCGCCATAAAGGCTGATGCCGGTATGCCATCTCTTTGTGGGTTGTAGGGATGCTGTGGTTGCGTACTTGCCACTGTCCCAACTGGGGTTGAACTGGGGCACGATCTGATGCGTGTAATGCGGGGTGTCAGCAAAGCAAGACTGGTTTAGCAAGCCATTGAAGTGGTTGAGGTAGCTCACCACCTGGGCATTTCGAAACACCAGCCATTCGCGTGCCAACGGATTGAAATAATAGCTCGCCTGGTTTTGCGGTTCGTCAATGGATGCGCTAATGCCGTCTGGCAAACCACCTATGGCCGGCACTGCCGTTGCTTCAATCACCTCGGGGGCGGTTTGTTGCCGGCTCATCACGGAGACTGTTCGTGTGCCAAGGTAAAGCAAAGGCTGGCCTTGTTGCGCAAGGGCCAAGTCAATGCGATGGACTCCGGTGGCCATTTGGCTGAAATCCAGGTCATGCCGCCAGCCGACATCTGCTGATTTGAACTCTGGGTGCGCAACGCGCACGTCCTGGCGGCTAAGGTGAACAGGAACCTCTGCCGTCAGTTTGCCATTCAGAAAGATTTTTACTGTTGGCGTGTGCACTGAATGGTTATTTATGTAAGCCCAGCCACTGATCGGAAGTTGACCTGCAGCATAGGCATCGATGTGTTGTTCAAAGCGTTGCAGCGCCTGCGTGCGAACGTCTTTGCTGGGTGGCTTAATGTCCTTAAACGATACATACCCGCTGCCATGCCTCTGGTTGAGGGCACCAATGCTTGGGTAGCGCGTCTGCAAATACTGCCGAAATCCAAGCACTGACGATTCACTGTAGTCGGTCACACTGTAGGGGCTGTCAAACCCCATGCCTGTTTCAAAGTGAGGAAAAAGCTGATGTACCTCGCCTAGCATCGTCACGCCCCTGATCTTGCTCAGGGTATTGGCTGGCAACAAACACAGTCGTTCTGTCAAGGCTTTAATGACCTTGCTTCGGTAATGGGTGATGGCATTGTCAGTTCTGGCCACAGTCCAGGGATAAATCGGCTGCCCATAATAGTTGTCTACTTGAAGCGGTCCATTGGCTGTGTGCCCCAGGTTGTCTGGGTTTTGAGCCAATACAGGTTCAATCGGCGCGTTGGTGCCAAAGTGCGTTGAAAACAGGTAAAGAATCAATGGGCGAGGGTTGTCGCTGATGGTGCGGGCCACCTTGTCAATGGCCTCCATATTCACGCGCCAGTCATTCTGATTGGGTTGCAACAGCGCCAGCAGCGGCACCTTGAGTGTGTAGCCAAGCGCTTGACTGTGTTGTCGGGGTTGCAAACGCTGCAAAGTTGACTCGACCAAGTGTGACGCCGAGGCTTTTGGCCCAGTGCAGAGCTTCTGCCAGTCCAGCTGCTTTTCGGTGCTGGGTAGGCTGGACAGCAAGCAGGCATCCAGGTCCATCATCGGCGCAATCAATAGAGGTTCGGCGGGCAGGCGAAGCTGCCACCCTGCAATAACCATCAGAACCAATGGACACAGGCCTGCTGCCAGCAAAAAGCTGTCACTGCGAGTTATTTTCCAAGCCAAGATTTAACCCGCCGTTGCAGGTGTGTAGGTACCAGTCGGGCGAGTGGCGACAGAGCGGCACTGGCTCTCAGGCGAACAATGGTGCGCAAAGTGGACGACTTCAAAATATGACCGGCTGAACTCTTGGTAACAACCCCTTGCAGGTGTGGTAACAAATTATTGATGGTTTCAATCTCAAGGGCACCGGGTGCGGTTGGGCGCGGCAATGATTGCAGGTATTCACCCCGGTAAGCAAATGCAACACGACCGAGAGTTGGGTCCCCAAGGTGTTGACTAGGAGTTTGTGGACCAATGCCTGTCAGGAAATGATGCGCCAAAATATCTTCAAAAAACTCAACCCACTGCACGCCCGTTTGCTGCCAGTCGCGCAACCAAGTCCAGCTACGGCCCTGCAAACGTTCTGCAAATGCGCCAATCGTGGGTGCAATGATCGGCAGACCGCTTTCCAGGCTGGTACTGAGGGTGTAGCTATAAGTTTCGGGCCATACCGCAGGAAACCAGATCACGTCGGGCTGCAGCCAATTTAGTAACTGGGGCAGGTCTGGGTCGTCATAGGCGCCGTGCACGGTCAGCCGGGCTTTGGGCTGTGTGCGCAGGCTGCGGTAGGCGTAGCCAATCAGATGAAAGTCGACTGCCAGGTCGCGCTGGGCTGCCAGTGTGGCCACCTCTTCGAGCACATCGGCCCCTTTGATCCTGCTCAGCGCACCCAGCACCACCACCTTCAGGCGGGTTCCTGCCTTCAACAGCCGGGGTTTGGGGCTTGACTCCGGCGGGGGTGATGCGTCTAGTGCGGCATGCGGGACCACCACCACGTTGGCACCCGGCACAAAATACCTGAGCCGTTGCGCCGTATCCTGGCTGGGTGCAATCACGTAGCGCGCGCTACGTAGCATTTTCGCATGGCGCTCGCGCCAGATTTCTATGCTGACACTGCCGGGTGCCGGGTGGCGTTGCAGGCATTGGTGGCATTGCTTAAGCCCCTCTTCGCCGCAATACCGGTCGGTATGGTCGGTGAGCGATATCTGCGGGCAGTAGCTGAAATAGTCGTGCGCCGTGAAATCGTGGCTCAACCCTAGTTGCTGCGGCAACTGCACGATTTCAGGCGCGTGGCCAAGCAAATGGTGAAAATGCACATGGCCCACGCCCAGATTTTTCAGGGTTTCCACAAGCCGGGCATGATCTTTGGGCACGGCAAAGTGCAGGGCCAAGGCCTCGCTCTGGCCCTCCAGCCGCAGCACAACGCCACCCGGGGCCGGGCTGAGCCGCAAAAAAGTGGCCAGCTGGCCGAGCTGCTGCGCCAACTCTTGAATGTGGCGCAGGGTGCCGCCCTCGCGGTTGTGAATCACGCTCAAAATCACTGGTTTGCCGCTGGTGATGCGGGCAATATCCATGGCCAGGCGGGCAGGGCCCGCCGGGTCGCGGTCAACAAAGCCCATCACATCAGCCTCATAACGCGGGTGCAGACGGCGCAAAGTCTCCATGGCCTGCAGTTCGCGCTCGTTTTTAGAGTAGCCAAAGCTGATGCCACCGGCATGCCGTACAAAGGTGTCAAGGGCATGCAGGTGCTGCCAGCCCGCTGCCTGGGCGCGTACGCAAAAATCGTTTTCTTCGCCGTAGCCCTTGCCAAAATTGGCCTCGTCAAACAGGCCAATCTCTTGCAGGCACTGGCGGCGCACATACATGCAAAAGCCCACACCCGTGGGCACCGACACGGTTTTGCCGGCCAGTTGTTTGGCAAACAGCGCGTCAAGTGCGGTGGTGTCAAAACCCAGCGGCATGTCATTGGGCTGGCAGAAGCGTGGGTAGCTGCAGATGGTGGCGTTGTTTGAAAACGGGGTGACGCTAGCCACTTGTGGCACGCTATAAGCGGCGCGCTGAATGCGGTCAAGCCAGTCGTTGGCCACTTCGGTGTCGCTGTTGAGTAGCAGCACGTCGTTGCTGTCGCTCAATGCCATGCCACGGTTCACTGTGCCAACAAACCCCAGGTTTTGCACGTTTTCCAGCAGGAGAACACGGCTGTCGGTAGCGGCTGCGTTGCGCAGCCACTCGGCTACTGCAGGCTCAGGGCTGCAGTCGTTGATGACGATCAGGCGCCAACTGGCCTGACAGTTTGAGTTCAATACCGACTCAATGCAGCAGCGCGTGTCTTGCAGGCCGCGATAAACCGGCACGATGATGTCAACAGGCTGGGCAGGCAAGGGCAGGGGGGGAGGCGCGGTCATGGTGTTGTGTGAACCCTGGCTGGACTTGCCCAGCCACTGGTCAAGTTGCATTTTGGCATTGACGAGGGGCCGGGTCATCCTGAAAACGGTAGATTGTTCAATGGTTTGCAGATGCGTCACAAGCTGGTTGATGCGGGTCTGGCTTTGGTATTTGGCGGCCCGCAGTTCGCTAAGCAGCGCCTGTTTGTCAATTTGCACACTTCGCAAAGCACCTTCAGTCCTAAGCAAGGTGTCTTGAGTGTTGTCCAGGCGGTGTTCTAGCAACTGGTTGGCTATGTTGAGTTGCTGTCGCTCTAGCGACAGGCGTTGGTACTCAGCCTGCAGTTTCGCCTCCGAGGCTCCATGGACTTCCAGGTCGGCAGCGTGTTTAGTCTGGACTTCCTGCATGGCAAGGCTTGCCTGTATGTAGTCGGCCGACATTGGCCAACCACAAACCACCTCTAAGCTGGCACCGTGCTGTGCCAATTGCTGCAGCACCAGCTGCGGGAGTAGCAGTTCCAGCCAAGGGTCATCACCCCATAAAAACAGCAATACCCCGTCTGACAGCGCCCAAGGCGGCTGAAACACAATTTGCTGGTGATGACCCGTTTCAGACAAGCTGACGTGGCCCTGAGCGGCGTCCCACTGCCAGACTACCGCGCCATCCGGCAAGGTCAGCGTCAGGTTAAAAAGCCTAAAAAAGCCCGGTCGGTCAGCTGGGTCAAGGCGCACTGCTCGATAGGGCTCAGTGCTTTGCGCGATGTCAAACTGCAGAATCTGCCTGGCCAGCCCAATGCATCCGGCTGTGACCTGCTTGCTGCTTTCCAGGTAGCCCACTGCGGTAGACACGTATAGCTGGGCTGAAAACATCGCGGATGCATCAAATTGCATAGCATTTGATGCATATTCAGTATGGGCTACAAGGCCTTTTTGTTCAAAATCTTGTTCTCCAGGCGTCAATACCGTAACAAACTGGTAAGTCAGCGCGTCTGGCAAGGCCAGCAGGTGACGTGCCACCGCCGGTGGCAAGCTGTCAAAAGTCACATGGAATTCAGAGTCTGGCAAATTGCGCCGTGTAGCCTGCACACTGACGGCCAGCCAGCCTTGCTCATCAAAAAATCGCGCCAGCGACTTGCGGGTAAAAAACCGCAGGTGGGTGTTGTCCAGCAAGCCCTCTGGTCGGTAACGAAACTCGCCTTGAATCAGCTCGGCAATCAGCCCGCAATACCCCGCGTTGGGCACCGAGGTGATCAAGCGCCCGCCCGATTTGAGCCGTGCCTTGCACTGGGCTAGCAGAGTTTGCGGGTTTTTCAGATGCTCAAGCACGTCGGCACACACAATGCAGTCGTACTGCCGTCCGTCACAAAGCTCGATTAGATTGGCGCTGTCCAGATCGGCCACCTTGGTTTTTCGATACCACTGGCGTGCAATATTTGCCTCGGCCTCATTCAGCGTTACGCCGTCAGCCACAATGGCAAAGCGCTGGCTCAGGTGTTGTCCCAAGCCACCGGTGCCCATGCCCAGGTCTAGTAGCGACTGACCAGGCTCAATCAGTCCGGCGATGATCGACAGCGAGTCTTGCGCGTCACCGCTGACAGTGCGCTGGTAAACATGCTGAGATGCGTTGGCGTTTGGCATAGCGGTTGGTTATTTCAGTAGGCGACGAGAGGGTGTCAAAAGCCTTTGAGTTAGTTTCTTCAAAAGAGCATTCATGGGCTTTTCATAAAATCGAAAATAAAGTCGAGAACCGGCGAGTATGCTGACAATGGCAATCAAACTCCAGGTTGTTTGTGACCATTCCAGTTTTGATTGATGTTTGTGAAATAATTTACCAACGATAATTAAAAAAACCAGATGGGAAAGATAGATGCTGTAAGATGCATCACCAAGTTTTTGTAAATAAGAAAAAGGTGTTATTTTTCTGCGTTCCAATTCCATGGCACACACAACCATACACAAGGCAAATCCACCTAACAGCACCGTTCGTTCACAAACATGAAAAAATCCGGCCATACCACTGAATGTCTGCGGCAAATAGGTTTGATAACTGTAACTCAAGGTAAATAAAACCACTGCCCCAGTCAACCAGCAAGCAAGACATTGCTCAGGTTTTTTATCCAGCCAGTCTGAGATCAAAAAACCAGCAATAAACTCAAGCGTAAGTGGCGACAAATAGAAGGGAACAAGCAAACTGGCTTTGGCTCGTGCTTCATTGTCTGGAAGATAAAGTCCATTTTTTAAAAAATAGATATTTAGCGCAGCGATGCCAATAGCTAAAAAAATTAATGCAAAAGATGCCTGAAATCGATTCCAAGCCACTAATATTGCAACTCCCACATAAAAATATAGTTCAAAACTCAAAGTCCACGTAATGGGCAATAAATTCAAAGTCATATTTTGGGGCCAAAGAAAAATGATCCCCAAAGATCAATTTCAGGCCGAATGGCGATTGATAAAAAAAACAACAAAAAAAATGGCCACCAACCTATATAAATCCGTCCAAACCGCAGTATCAGAAATTGCGATGAAGCACGCAAACCGGGCGGCATACTTCGGCTTGTCTGCGCCATGATCAATCCGCTAATCACAAAAAATATATCAACCCCAGCAAATCCAAATTGCGTTAAAAAATCAGGAAAAATATCAAATTTAAACGGCGTGATTGGCGGCTGCAGGTGATGCAATACAACGAGCAAAGCCGCTAGAAAACGCAGCGTTTGTATATTTTTCAGCATGGCGCTAGTGTAAACGTGGCATCCACTCAGTTAGCATACAGCCCCCATGAACCTGCGCATCCTCCATATCGGCAAATTTTTCCCACCTTACCGCGGCGGTATGGAGGCGTTTTTAGCTGACCTGGTGCAAACTCAGCGAGCCCAGGGCGTCGACAGCCATGCACTGGTGCATGGCCAACCGTTGGTCGACGACCCGCCCTGGCTGCGCCGTGTGCCAGTGCAGCTTAATTTAATCTATACGCCCGTCGCGCTGGGTTTTCGCGCTGCGCTTAAGCACGCCATTCGCGATGTGCGCCCGCAAGTGCTGCACCTGCACATGCCCAATGTGTCGGTTTTTTGGGCCCTGACACTCATCAGCGCGCACAAAATTCCGTGGGTGGTGCACTGGCATTCTGACGTGGTGGTGTCTGATCTGCGCTTGGCGCTGCGCCTGGCTTACACGCTGTATCGCCCCTTTGAGCAGGCCGTGCTGGAGCGTGCTGAGCGCATCATCGTTACATCAGTGCCCTATCTCTATGCCAGCGAGCCGCTACAGCGCTGGCTGCACAAATGTGTGGTGGTGCCACTGGCCATTCAGGCTGAGCTGCCTGCCTTTAACAGGGGCCAATTGCCTTGGCTGGACGGCCGGCTCAAGCTGCTATCTCTGGGGCGGCTAGCCCATTACAAGGGCTTTGATACGCTGATCCGTGCCGTCAGCGCGTCGCCGCATTTGCAGCTGGTCATTGCCGGCGACGGCGAAAGCATGGCCAAGCTGCAGGCATTGGTCAAGGCCAGCACGCCCACCGGTGCGGCACCCAGCGTGCACCTTGTGGGCGAAGTCACCGAAGACACCAAGCATCAGCTGCTGGCCAGTTGTGATGCCTTCTGCCTGGCATCGTGCGAGCGCACCGAAGCCTTTGGCGTGGTACTGCTTGAGGCCATGGCCCACGCCAAGCCCTGCATCGTGAGCGATCTGCCCGGCTCTGGCATGTCGTGGGTGGTCTCCAGCAGTGGCTCGGGCTTGTGCCATCTGCCCCCCGGCGATGCCCCAGCCTGGCAGCAAGCGCTTGAGCAGTTGGCCAGCCAGCCACAGCTACTGGCGCAGTGGGGCCAAGAGGGCAAACGTGCCTTGCATCAGCGCTTTTCCATGACCGGCTGCGCCGCCAGCCTTGCCGCCGAGTACTTTATCTCGCAAAACGAAGCGCCCCCCGCCACTGACCAAAGCGCCATGCTGGTGGTCATACCAGCGCGCGACGAGGTGGCCACCATTGGCCAGGTGGTCAGCGCCTTGCTTGCCGCAGGCTGGCCCCATGTGTTTGTGATTGACGACCACAGCACCGACGGCACCGGCAACACAGCCCGCAGCGCAGGTGCCATTGTGGCGCGCCCCATGCTGCCACTGGGTGCCTGGGGCGGCATGCAGCTGGGGCTGCGGTATGCGCTGGATCACGGCTTTGCATCGGTCATCACCATGGACGCAGACGGCCAGCACGAGGTGCAGGAAATCCCGGCACTACTGGCGGGCAGCGACGGTGCCGATGTCGTGATCGGCGCGCACCTGGAGCGCGCCAGCTGGATGCGCCAATTGGCCTGGCGCTGGTTTCGCATCATTGCCGGCTTTGAGTTGCGCGACCTGACCTCGGGTTTCAGGCTCTACAACCGGCGTGCCATTAAAACGCTGGCCGCTGGCGAGGCCACTTTGCTGGACTACCAGGATGTGGGTGTGCTGCTGCTGTTGCGCAAAGCGGGTATGCGCGTGATCGAGGTGCCGGTCAGCATGAACACGCGCCAGGTGGGGCGTTCGCGCATTTTTTACTCGTGGTTCAGCGTGGCGCGCTACATGATCACCACGACCTTGCTGTGTCTGGCGCGCTGGCGGGTCAAGCCAGCCAAGGGGTGAGTACACATTGGAAGGACCGGCAATCACAAGGAGCATCGCTCAACTTGTTGCCAAATACAATGGGCCATTCATATGCAGGCCTCCAAGCACACACAACCCCATACTTCGTCGGCCGTGGATGCGCAGCTGAGAGACGTTTTGGCGCGTTTTCCCAAGTTGGTTTTGGCACTTGTATTTGGCTCGGTTGCCCGCGGCGAGCAACGTGCCAGCAGTGATGTGGACATTGCTGTGGCGGCGCATCAATTGCTGACTGCTGCCGAAAAAGTGGACATCATCTCTGCTTTGGCCGAGGAAACGGGTCGTCCTATTGACTTGATCGATCTAAAACTTGCGGCCGAACCTCTGTTGGGTCAAATCGTGCGGCACGGTCGGCGACTATTGGGCAGCGATGCAGCCTATGGCAATTTGATCACCCGGCACTTGTTTGAGCAGGCAGACTTCATGCCGTACCGCAACCGAGTGCTGGCAGAAAGGCGTCTCGCATGGATCGGGAAGTAATTGAGCAAAAACTCGAATCTCTGCGACGCTGCTTGCAGCGCATTCAAACCAAATGTCCCTCGGATGCACAAACGCTGGGTGAAGACGTTGACCTGCAAGACATCGTTTCACTCAATCTTAGCCGCGCCGTGCAGTTATGTGTAGACATTGGCGCACACCTGATTTCTGGCCTGGACTCTGCACCGCCCGACACCATGGGGCAAACGTTTGACATACTTGCGCAGACCGGGCTCATCACAGCCTCATTGGCGTTAAATTTGAAAAAAGCCGTTGGTTTTCGCAATATTGCAGTGCACAACTACGATGCCATCAACTGGGAAATTGTTCATAGCATTGCAAAAAACAACTTGACGGACTTTGTTGCATTTGCCAAGCTTGTATCAAAATCGATTGATCATTGACGCCTGAAATCTGCTGGAGTCATTCAGAATCCACAACATCCTGACTATCCATAAGTTGTTTTTTTGATGCCATCAAGTTCCCCCAGAATCTACATCGCCGGCCACCGTGGCATGGTGGGGTCTGCCATCATGCGCACGCTGCTAGCGCAAGGTGTGCCACAGACCTGCATCATTACCCGCACGCGCGCCGAGCTAGACCTGTGCAACCAGGCCGCAGTACAAGACTTTTTTGCCAACGCGCGGCCCTCTCAGGTCTATCTGGCCGCCGCCAAGGTGGGCGGCATCCATGCCAACAACACCTACCCCGCAGACTTCATCTACGACAACCTGATGGTGCAGGCCAACGTCATCCATGCTGCGCACACCACTGGGGTGCAAAAGCTGCTGTTTTTGGGCTCCAGCTGCATCTACCCGCGCCTGGCCCCCCAGCCCATGACCGAGTCGGCCTTGCTCGCCGGCGCGCTGGAGCCCACCAACGAGCCCTACGCCGTGGCCAAGATCGCCGGCATCAAAATGTGCGAAAGCTACAACCGCCAGTATGACCGCGACTACCGCAGCGTCATGCCCACCAACCTGTATGGCCCGGGCGACAACTACCACCCCCTAAACAGCCATGTGGTGCCGGCACTGATTCGCCGCTTTCATGCGGCCAAGCTCTTTGATGCACCTGAAGTCGTCATTTGGGGCACCGGCACCCCCAAGCGTGAGTTTTTGTACGTGGACGACATGGCTGCGGCCAGCGTGTTTGTCATGAACCTGCCCGCGCCGGTCTATCAAAACCACACCCAGCCCATGCAAAGCCACATCAACGTGGGCTTTGGCAGTGACGTCACCATCTATGCGTTGGCGCATGCTGTGGGCCAGGCCGTGGGCTACCACGGGCGCATCATTTTTGACGCGACCCAGCCCGATGGCTCGCCACGCAAATGGATGGACAGCACCCGCCTCAACAGCCTGGGCTGGCAGCCCAGGGTCGACCTGGCCAGCGGGCTGGCCCTGGCCTACCAGGACTTCGTCCAAAACCTGGCTTAAGTGCCAAAATACCCTCTAGCCCCCGTTCAATATGCGCTATCCGTTACAAAAATAAGAGCAAATTAAACCATGACCCCACCTGTCACCCCAGCCAACCACGCCACCAACCCCAACAGTGCCACCCCCAAGATCGCCCTGATCACCGGCATTACCGGCCAGGACGGCTCGTATCTGGCCGAGCTGCTGCTGCAAAAAGGCTACCAGGTGCACGGCATCAAGCGTCGGTCCAGCTCGTTCAACACTGAGCGTGTTGACCACATCTACCAAGACCCGCACATTGACAACGCCCGTTTCAAACTGCACTACGGCGACCTTAGCGACACCAGCAATCTGACCCGCATCATGCAAGAAGTGCAACCTGACGAGGTCTACAACCTGGGCGCCCAAAGCCATGTGGCTGTCAGCTTCGAAAGTCCTGAATACACCGCAGATGTCGATGGCATGGGCACCCTGCGCCTGCTCGAAGCCATCCGCATCCTGGGGCTGCAAAAGAAAACCCGCTTTTACCAGGCCAGCACCAGTGAACTCTATGGCCTGGTGCAGCAAACCCCACAGTCTGAGGTCACGCCGTTTTACCCGCGCAGCCCCTACGCTGTGGCCAAGCTCTATGCCTACTGGATCACCGTGAACTACCGCGAGGCCTATGGCATGTATGCCTGCAACGGCATCTTGTTCAACCACGAAAGCCCAAGAAGGGGCGAAACCTTTGTTACCCGCAAAATCACCCGTGGCCTGGCCAACATCAGCCAGGGCCTGCAAGACTGTCTGTACATGGGCAACATCGATGCCCTGCGCGACTGGGGCCATGCCAAAGACTACGTGCGCATGCAATGGCTAATGCTGCAACAAGACCGACCGCAAGACTTTGTGATTGCCACCGGAGCGCAATACAGCGTGCGCCAGTTCATCGAAAAAACCGCCAAGGCCATTGGCCTGCAATTGCGCTGGCAGGGCAGGGGGGTGGATGAGGTGGCCTATGCCGTCATACCGGCAGACAGGCGTGCTGCCCTGGCGCAGTGCCCTACCGACGTGCCCATTATCCGCATCGACCCGCGCTATTACCGCCCCACCGAAGTTGATACCCTGCTGGGCGACCCGTCCAAAGCCAAGACAGAACTAGGCTGGGTTCCGGAGATCACCCTGGACGACATGGTGACTGAGATGGTTGCCAGCGACCTGCAAATGGCCAGGCAGCATGCACTGCTGCGCAATAATGGCTACAGCGTGAATGTGAGCCTGGAAAATTAATTGGGGTCAGATTCCAATTAACTTCTCACCCAGATGTTCCTTCAATATTAATCTATTCAAATTGCATTCAATATCGCCATAAACCATTGTTTTTAAAGAATTATTGATGATACGATTCTATTCATGCCCGCCAAGAAAAAACTACTTCGGTTTCTTCAGCGGTATGGTGCGTCTGCATCGCTAGACATCCAGCAGCACCTGGGAGTCAGTCAAGCTACCGTTTCCAGGCTGATGGCTGACGCAGCAGATGAGGTCATCGTTTGCGGCAAAGGCAAATCAACCCGCTATGCACTGGCGCATCCCATCGGGTGAGCGCCCTCGCAGCAACCCATCTGGATGATCAACGCGCTGGGCTTGCCTGAGCGACTGGGCAGCTTGAGCTTTTTGAGCCAATCGCAGCTGCTCATTCAGGCCGATGGTGTCAGTCAGATCTTTGCCACCAGCCCAAATCAAGTTTTACCCTGGTATCTATCCCCGCTAAAAGCCGAAGGATTCTTGGGGCGAATGCTTGCTTGCACAAAACCTGTCCATGTTCGGCGTGCCAGCCAATCCACAAGCCTGGGGGGCAGAGGACGCACTGATCGGTGCCATTCGCACCCATGATGCGCCCAATCCACCGAAGTTAAGGTAAAATATTCCTCGTAAGCTGTTGATTTAGTTGAATTTATTTTAAATTTCCCCAAAATATTGGAACTGAATATGTCAACAAAATATAGGGTTAACCCTTAGTTCTCTTTTCTCCAAACTCACCGATCGCATCAATTCGGCGGAATTTTTCGCCGATGCCCGCCACCCTGACTCCCCAATGCCTTCACGCGCACTGGCAAGTTGCCTTTGCCCAAGCTGATTGGCGCTTTGCTTTCCATGCGAGCGTCTTCACAGCAGGTCATGCTCGACTCCTTCTTTGGTAGCTTGTCTGTTGACGGCGACTGGCAGCGTGGCATAACTGATCGTGGTTTTGCTCAAGCACGAGACAAGTTGTCCTGGACTTGTTTGGAGCACTTGAACACCTTTGTGGTCAAAACCGCCGACGCGTTGGGCTTGGTCCCTCGTTGGCACGGTCTGCGTTTGGTGGCAGGCGATGCCTCGGTGCTGATGCCTGCGATTCGCCCCTGTTTCACCACAAGGTTCCATGCCCAAGCTGATCAACGCTTGTTTGTCTTGTATCTGCCGGGCGCTGAATTGACGCTGCACGCCAGCGTGCATGGTGCCGATGGCGCTGAGCGGCAGATGCTGTTTGAGTCGCTGTTGTGCCTGGGGCCTGATGATGTGTTGATCCTTGATCGGGGCTATCCGGCAGCTTGGCTGGTGGCGTATTTGACTGAGCACTATATTCGGTTTTGCATGCGCTGCGAGAAGTCCAGTGGTGGTTGGGCAGAGGTACGCACCTTTGAGCGCAGCGATCAGGTGGATGCCACGGTCACGCTCAATAAGCCCAACCAGTGGGACTGCGAAGATTATGGCTGTTCTGGTGCTGCACCGCGGGTCCGGCTGGTCAAGTGTGTGACGCCCAATGGGCTTGTGCGGGTGATGGCGACCAATTTGCCAGACAGCCAAGTCCCGACAGCAGCTTTTGGTGAGCTTTACCATGAGCGCTGGCGTATTGAGGAGGCCTTTAAACGCCTCAAGCATCGCTGCAAACTCGAGAGCGTCTCAGGGCTGACGCAGCATGCGCTGATGGTCGATGTGCACGCAAAGGTGTTGGCTGACAATTTGGCTTCTTTGGTGTGCATGGGCGCGTCAGCGGCAGCGGGTTTACAGGACAAGCAGCGTACATGTAACCGCGCCTACGCCGCACCATGTTTGCAGCGCCTGCTGCCGCGTATGGTGTTGGGGTTGGGCTGTCTGGTGACTCTTTTGGGAAAGGCGTTTGAACTGTTGGGGGCAAACTCCCATAGACAACTGTCTGATCGCAAGCAGCCACGACCGAAAAATCATGTGAAACCTCATCCAAATCTGGCTTACAAGGGGTGACATGGCTTAACTTCGGTGGATTGATGATGCGCCGGGTGCCATTGTGTTGGGCAATAGTCCTTCAGGCTTGAAGCAGGGCGTTGCACATATCCCGGACAACAATCGGCAATGTGTTCTGGATGCCATGGCGGTGGACATTGTAAAAATGTTTGCTCCAGGGTCTTCTGCGGGCGGCGAGCAGCCCAAGTTTCTGGCAAATAACGATCAGCACGAGCCGCTTGTGATCAAGTTCTCACCCCCCATCGGCACGCCTTCTGGCGACAGATGGCGCGATTTGCTGCGCATGGAAACCCTGGCCAGCACCGTGCTGCAACGCTGCGGGCTTGAGGCAGCCAAGTCAGAATTTGCTCAGACCAAGACAAGAGCGTATCTGTTAAGCAAGCGCTTTGATCGCGTTGGCACCCATGGCCGCTTGCATGCAGTGTCGCTGGGTGCTGTGCATTAGGGATGCGGAAATTACAAACGTACCGTTTTAGGATCGATGGTTATATCCCACCAATTCAACTCGGCGGATCGTTCCAACCGATGCTCAAGGTCTCTTTTCCGGTTGGCGCATAGTTTGACACCCTTCTCGTAAGTGGCTTCGACCAAGCGTGCCACTGTACGCATTCCTTTCCACCAAAAATTTCCGGCTCGATTGATGACCGTATCTACCGTACTGAGCAAGTAGCCGTTCCAAGATTTTTCCAGCCCTGCCCAGTAGCGCTCGATGGCATTGTATTTGCTGTGATAGGGAGGGTAGTAAACCAGACGCACACATAGCCCTGTCAGATCCGCAAACTCTGCCATGCGCTGCAAGAATTGGCTGCGCCGACCATTGCATTCTGGTCCGTTGTCCAAATTGATGACGATTCTCTTGATGCCTGGCAATTCGGGCTTCCTGTGCTGCCACCACAGAAGTCATCCGTCGACCATGAAGTCGCTGGTTTTATAGTTCGTGCCGAAGAATAAAAAGGACTCGCCACCGACTGGTTCCAATATGCCAGCGGGCACCAATTTTTCCTTCATGCACATGTCATGATCCAGAGCTTTGACAGCCTCAACTCCTCGCGATCGTCCACCTCTGGAGTAATCGCCAACATGCACCGTCGCCTTGGTGTCGATGCTGATTCTCAAAGTGTGCTCATCTGCATCGGCCATTTCATTCACGCGTCTGACGTTTTCAAAGATGGCATCAGTTTCGTCCGTTTTTTTTGAACCTTGGATTTGGCCACTGTGCGAAGTCGGTAATCCTGGCGATTCAAGAGATTGGAGATGGTGCGCACACTGGGCAGAGATTGCTCAGACCAGCCCTTTTGCATAAGCGCCTCGTGCACCGTCTTGGCCGTCATGTTGGTGTACAGCAAGGTGGTGCGCAAGCTCGATTCCGATTCGCTGTGCGGCTCCATGATGGCCTGTATTTCAGCCAACAGCTTGGGGTGCTTGTGTTCTGTTTTTGGCTTGCCTCGGGCGCTGGTGTCATTGACGCAAGCGATGCCACTTTGATATTCATGAACACCCAATTCAACTGCGCCTCGATTCCAACCAAACACATCTTCGGCAACACGTTGCTTGCCATCGAGTAACGCCAGCGTCACATCGCCCATCGCGTGCCGGCGCGCTGGCCATGCAATCAAATCAACAAGTCGCCCGATCAAATCCACCACCTTCGTCGATACGCCGTTGCGCTCCAGTGTGCTTGTCTTCATATGCAGCAACTCCGTTTATGCAGGATGAAGACATCATAAACGGTACTTTAGTAATTACCAAATCCCTTAGGCGTTTTTCAAAGGCGGCTTTGTCAGCTGGCCCGCCACTTGTGACGCGCTGGTATGCCAGGGCCGGCTACCACCATCGAGCGCTGAGGGAATTCATAGCGCCTTTCAGTTTGGCAAGCTTATTGGCAATTCAGACATGCATTTCGGCAACGCCAGCCTGTTTGTGGCGGGCAACACCCTGCGAGACATGCTAAAAGGCCAGTTTATGCTCGCACCTGTGTACGACATGTTGCCTATGCGATGGCGTCCAGACGCCTTAATTGGCATCAGCGATTACGCGCCCTTTGACGTCGACTTGGCGTTGGCCAATCAGACGGTCAGGCATGCAGCGCGGGACTTCTGGCAAGGGGTGTCATCCGACCAATTCATCAGCTGGCCGCTCAAAGAAGTTGCCTGGGCGATGATGGGCAGGATGTGATGCATCGTGAGGTACATGCCGGGTGAGGTCAACAGTCTGAACTTGTGCAAAAATATGGCTATCCATAAATTTTCAAAAATCAAGCCATGAAAACAGTCGCCGTATTTGAAGCCAAAAACCGGTTTTCGGAACTGCTTGCAGCCGTAGCGCAAGGTGAAGAAATTACCATCACCCGTCACGGATCTCCCGTTGCTCGTCTGGTAGCGCTTAACGCAATTGATCAGGCCACATCCAAACAAAGTGAGCGCGTGGCCGCTGCCATACAGCGTTTGCGTGCTGTTGGTGCCGGTACTGAGCTGGGTTGCACGGTGCAGGATGCCATTCAGCAGGGTCGTGCCTGATGCCCTTTGTACTTGACAACTCTGTGGTGACAGGCTGGTATCTGGCAGACCAGGCAAACGCCTACACCGAGTCAATCGCAGTCCTGCTTGAGAATGACAAAGCCTTGGTACCCGCCTTGTGGCAACTTGAATTGGCCAATGTGCTAAAAACTGCGTGCACCCGCGGCAAGCTCAGTACCGATGCCGCCAGGCAAATTCTTGACACACTTGCCCTCTTGCCCATTGACATCTATGCTGGCCCCGCACCGGGGCAGCGACAACTGTTTGAACTTGCCATGCGCCATCAACTGAGCAGCTACGACGCCGCCTACCTGGAACTGGCCCTGCGTTTCGGCATGCCCCTGGCAACCCAAGACCACCAGCTCAAAGCCGCCGCCGTTACCGCTGGTGTGAACGTGCTTTAGCACCAATCCCCATGCTTCAGCGTGCAAGTACTCAATGAACTCACGTCGGTTTGTCTGCGCAAGCTCAGGATGCCGTGGCACGAAGTTGATGCTCTGCTCTTGGCCGTCAAATCGGCATGCGATGTTGTGTCGCTCACGCTTGTGGCCGCCGGCGCGAACATGTCGAATTTCAGCCGGTTTCAAAATGTTGGCGCCTTTGATGCCAAAAGCATAGCAAGATAATGAATTGAGGGTGCGCAGTGGTGAGCGCAGCGAGAGCATCAAAGCTCGACCTGATCCTTGGAGCGGTAGCTTCTTCCCTCAATGACAACGGTCTGTGCGTGGTGCAGCAGGCGGTCGAGCAACGCAGAGGTCAGTACCGCATCGTTGTTGAAGATGGCCGGCCACTGCTTGTAGACGCGGTTGGTGGTGATCAAGGTGGCACTGCGCTCATAGCGGTGACTGATGATCTGAAACAGGCAATCGGCACCGAACTTGTCGATGGGCAAATAACCCAACTCATCAATACACAACACCTGCGGTTTGACGTAATGTGCCAAGGCCCGCTTGACGGTGCCGGTGGTGTGAGCCAAAGCCAGGTTATTGATGATCTCGATGGCCCCGGTAAACAGCACCGAGTGCCCTTTCAGACAAGCCGCATGTCCCAAGGCCGTCATCAAATGACTCTTGCCCAAGCCGGTGCCGGCGATCAACACCACATTGGCTCTCTGGCGGACAAAATCCAGATGAAACAAGTTTTGCACCAGCAACTGATTGATTTTGGTGGGCCACTGCCAATCAAACTGATCCATCGACTTGAGCACGGGAAAGCGCGCCTGCGCCACCAAGCGGGCCACACGCCGGTCAGCATGCGCCGCTGCCTCGCCACTGGCCAACTCCGTGAGGTAATGCAGATGCGACCACTGCTTATCGGCTGCGACCTGCGCAAAGGGCTGATGATTGGCCAGCATGAAGGGCAGCTTCAACGCACTCAGGTTTGCGCACAAAGCGGCTGCATCGGGCGTGGACGACTCAGTGAGCTTGGCCATCACAAGCCTCCTGTTTGGCGGTTATAAATTGACAGATCGGGCGCGGGCAGTTCCAGCTCAAGCAAATCGGCCCCGCGTGTGAGTTGCAGCGCGCCGGTCGCCTCACCAGTGCGTCGTCGTGCCGCCAATATGTGGGCGATGTACTCGGCGCTGAAGGCCTGTAATTCCAGGCCATCATCAAGAGCACGGGCAACTGCGTCACAGCCGTGCATCTCCAGCAGCGCCACAATCTTGCGCAAATGGGCGCGGGCATCAACGCGCTTTGCTTCCAGTCCCGCGCGGTAAGCCTGTGCACGCGGCGAGATCGCCAGAAACTGCGTCAACAAACGCTGTTCACGGGCACTTCTGCGCTGCTCCAGCAGGGCTTTGGGATGCTGTGGGTCTTCGATATCCTGATGCCGGTCCATGCTGCGCACATGGCGGGCAATCAACTGGTTGTCGGCATAAACGCAGACCCGGTCGTCGTAGGCCTTGAGCAGTAAGCTGCGCCCAGCGTAGCGCGCTGGCACTGAGTAATGGTTGGCCTCCAGCGCCACGCGAAACTGCTTGTTGGCACGCACCGTGATGATGCGGGCCAGATCGAACCCGTTGGGGTTCAGGGGCTTCAAGGCACCTCGCTCCTGCTCAAACATCTCAATGGGGCGCTGATGGGTGGACTCATGCAGGCGCACATTGGCCACCGTATCGAGCCACAAGGTGGCTGCAGGATTGAGCGCTGAGAAATCAGCCAATTCCAGGCCGGCGAGGAAATTCTTCTTGACATAGCCCACCCCATTCTCCACGCGCCCCTTCTCGTTGCCGCTACGTACATTACAGGCGCTGATCTCAAAACCCCAGTGACGCGAGAAATCCAGATACCTTCCATTGAACACCGGGGCCACCCCGGCCAAGCGCTGCAGCACGGCGGACTTCAGGTTATCGATGATCAGCCGCTGGGGTACCCCGCCAAAAGCCGCAAATGCGCGCTCATGGCAAGCCAAAAAGAACTCACTGGTTTGTGAGACGGTGAACTCCAGGTACATGCGCCGGCTAAAACACAGCACCAGACAGAAGAAACTCAAACGGCGTTTGGTTGCACCCACCGTGATCGTGCCGTACTCACCCCAGTCCACCTGGGCAGCTTCGCCCGGTAGGAACGAGAGTTTGAGAAAGGCCTGCACCGGGCGTGGCCGGATGCGCTGCACATAGTCCTTGACGATGGTGATGCCACCGTCGAAACCCACTTCGCGCAGACGCTGGTAAATTTGCTGCCCACTGTAGGGGTGGGTGTCGAGCCAGCGCACGATCTGGCCTTTAAAGGCATCGAGCTTACTCACCCGAGGTGTATTGCAGGCGCGTGGCTGAAACTGCTCGACTGCGGCCCATTTGGCCACGGTACGCGCATCCATGCCCAACGCTCGGGCGGTTTGAGCGATGGTGAGGTTTTGGCGGTCCAGGTGGTCACGGATCTTGCAATAGGTCTCATAGTCGAGCATGACTGCGCTCCAGTTCAATGAGCTGTGCCAGGCTCATGGGGCCGGCATTGACCTGTCGGGTTGGAGCCGGTGCCAGTGCCCCGGTTGACAGCAACGCTGGTGGGGCTGCTCTGGGTGTGCGAGCACAGGCCGTTTGAGTGCCAGGCAAAGCCAACACTTGGTACAGCGGGGCCTGGTAGGCAATCAGTGCGAGTTCAATGAGTTGCTGGCGCGCCAGGGCCAATTCGTCAGCACTGAGATGCAGGCGTGCACCCAGTGTGGCGCTGGCGTAGTAGCTCAGGCCTTGTGCGTCAGCCACGGTGATGAGAAACAGGTACAGCGCGGCGCTGCGACTGTCGCAGCGGTCGATGAGGTGGTGCTGCACCAGGGCCTGGTCAACCCAACTGAATTGCTCGGGAGTCTCGCGTACGCGATCAGGGCGAAGCACTGCTTTGATGATCTTCATGGTGGCTACGGCGGTTGATGTCGAGGCCCAGTTGTATCAATCGGTGGGTAGCCTGGTCGATGTCATCTTGTAACGTCAGTGAGAACAAATGGGCGATCAGCCCAGTCAGTATTGGGTTGGCGGGGGTGAAGCAATCTTGTAACGCAGGCAGCGCAGGCATCTCACCACGATGGGCTGTTTCCTCATTGGAATCAGTTACTTGTACGGGCAAGGGATCTTGTAACGCCACAGATGTCTTGGCCCGCTTGCGGCTGTACCCCGGGTGTGCAGCACGCCAGGCTTGCACGCGGCTCACATGCGAGGGGTCGCGGAAGTAGTCGCTGTTGGCGGGTTTGGCCAGCCATGCCGCTTGGGCTGCGGCCTTGCTGGCATGGCGGCATTCGGGCTTGGTGCAGTAGTGCTGGCGGTCCCGGTTGCGATGGTCAGGGGCAAAAAAACTCCCCGCAATTCAAGCACTTGCGTTGTCCGCATTGGGCCATGCCAACTCCTCGATCAGGTCGAGAAGATCAGCCACTATGGCCGCCTGCACGACTTCAACCGAAGTGTGAAGAAGTCACCCAACAGCCAGAAGAAGACGCGTTAAAAACTATCTTTCGAAGAAGCCGGACGCCGAAGAAAATGCAGGTTCAGTCCGGCTGAAAACATGCAGTTTCGGCTCGGCGGTCACAACGCTTGTGTCACATGAAAAAGCATCCGAGGTTGCCAAGCGCTACCAACTGTCGACTTACGACGCCAGCATTGTTACAAGTGCGGTTATTTCTGGTGCTTTGGTTCTATTGTCTGAAGATACGCACAACGGCTTGCGAAGCGATGGCTTGGTCATCGAAAATCCTTTCAAAGAAAAATTTATATGAAATCAACTCGTAGCCCGCGTCCTATCTGCACAAGCAGCTATTAAATTTAGCAAACTCAACAATTTTTTGTTACATGTATCGTTTTTTTTCTGTGCTAAAGTGAACCATGTCACCAACTTAAAGAGGATTTCTGATGGCCGAGTCGGTTGCTGCACGGGTTCAAAAGCGCCGCGATGCGATGCGCCAACTCGGGCTGCGACCGGTGCAAATTTGGGTGCCTGACACCCGACGTGTTGACTTTGCACAAGAGTGCAAGCGCCAGTCTGAAGTGGCATCACGGTCTGATGCTTCAGACACGGATCTGTTGCACTTGATGGATGCAGCTTTGTCTGATGCGGATGGCTGGGTGGAATGAGACGTGGAGATTTTGTAACCATTGTCATGTCGGGCGACTTTGGCAAGCCAAGGCCGGCTTTGGTGATTCAGGCCAATCAGTTTTGTGAGCATGCCACGGTGACCGTATTGCTCGTGACCAGCGCGCTGGTGAACGCGCCACTGCTGCGTGTGACGGTAGAGCCCAGCGAAACCAATGGGTTGCAAAAACCGTCTCAAATCATGATCGACAAAGCCATGACGGTCAAACAAGACAAGCTTGGCCAGCCCTTTGGCCAGGCAGGTAATGCGATTATGCTCAATGTTGGGCGTTGCCAATGCATCACCACTGATTTTGATGGGCAAGCTTGACCGTTTAGACCTCATCTTGCAACTTGCACCACAGCTGATCGTGCCGGCTGCCGTCATCCAGGAAGTCAGCGCAGGCGCAAGCGACACCGCAACCCGCAAAACCGTTGACTGGGCGGCACGGTTTGTGATGCCAGACCTGGTTGTACCCGCATCTGTGCAAAGTTGGGATCTTGGTGCCGGTGAATCGCAATTCTTGGCTCACTGCTTATCAACAACGCACATCGCAATTCTTGACGATGGTGCCGCCCGTGCAGCAGCTAAAGCTCACCGAGTTCAACATATTGGTAGTTTAGGCATTATTCTTCGCGCCAAGGTAAACGGTCTGATACCCGCTGCTCGTCCATTGGTGCAGCAACTTGTTGCCAGCGGGTCTTACCTTTCGGCCAGCCTCGTTACCGCTGCGCTTCATAAAGTAGGTGAAGTGTATTGAGTTACCGCTAAAAGTTGCAGCCATTGCCGCAGATGTAAAAAAATAACAAAGTGCAAACCAAGCAATTAAACTGATTGTTGGACTTGCTTGCTTACAACAGTTTTATGGATGATTGGTGGGGATAATACATGAAATCAGCTTCTATCCCCCGTCCTATCTGGACAAGTCGATATAAAAATTATAGCGAGCTATCAAGCAGAACCTTGGAAAATTACGCCATTGCCAAGCAAAGCCCCACTCATGCAATTAGCCCGTGATCTACCCGCAGCACAGTTAGACCCGGCTGGTCAGGCCGCCGACGTGGGCTACACGGTCATCAACTACAACACTGCCGCCCAAACCCTGCGTTGTATTGAATCGCTGGCGCGTTGCACACCGCCACCGGCGTGGATTTTGGTGCTGGACAACGCGTCTGCAGCCGCTGACTTTGACAAGCTAAAACGTGGCTTGCAGCCTGCCGACAAAAGCCATATTCAACTGTTTCGCAGCGATGCCAACCTTGGCTTTGCCGCGGGTAGCAATTTTTTGATAGACCAGTTGCTGAACATTCCTACCTGCCAATACATTGGATTGCTGAACAACGATGCCGTTGCCAAGCCCGAACTGGTGCAGCTCTTGCGCGCTGCATTGCTCGAAACCACGCACCCCATTGGCATGTCGGGCGGGCGCATGCACAAGCTGCACCAGCCTGAAGAAGTGGACACCCTGGGCATCTGCCTGTATGCCAGCCTGATGCCTGCTGACCGCAAAGACACCGCCGACCCCTATCTTGGCCCCACCGGTGGATGTTGCCTGTTGACACGGGGGTTCGTGCGCGACATCATTGCCATCACCGGATATTGCTTTGACGCGCGTTTTTTTTGCTATTGTGAAGACACCGACCTGGCCCTGCGCGCCAACCTGCTGGGCTACCGGCCAGCTTATGTGGACCAACTGCTCGCCTTGCATGAGGGGCAGGCCAGCGCAAAAATCACCGACAACAATTTCATTGCCTACCATGGCTTGCGCAATACCATGTGGATGCAATACAAATGCATCCCAACATCAATCCTTCTCAGGCATTCCGGGTGGTTGCTGCTTGCGCATCTGTTGACCATCGTACGGCAAGCCCTGTCGGGCAGATTTTGTGTGGTGTGCCGAGCTTACAGGGACGCGCTCAAGCAACTGCCCGTCCTTGTTCAAGAGCGCAATAAACTCCAAAGCCGATTGCGAACAGAGCCGTCAATGTTAAGCAAGGTTATGGCGACGAGCTTTTACCGGCTGGGCTACACCTGTCAAGTCGCAAGCGAGTTGATCAACAGGTTTCACATGCGAGGATTTTAAATAGTTATAAAATTTCAGCACCGTCCGAGTGGAAATGCGTCTTGAATTCTGGAAAATGCACTTTTCGCGTAGGCAATGGAGTTCGTACCGCTGACCCCAAGAATCCTTCAGCCATGGTCGCAACAGCGCAATATTCAAGGTAGGAGCCGTATGCCCGAATTGGGCCAGTCGGCGGCTCTAGCAGGGGCCTTTGAATAAAAAATTCCAAATCCGAAAGTGAACAACCGCGCCGCAAGCAGCGCGGCATCTATAAATAACCAACCGCCAAAATACCAAACATCCTCTGATGCTTGGGCATCAGAATAGCGCCCCAAGGGGCGCGGAATTAACCCACCTAGCAGCCTGTCGGACTATAAACGCCACTGAAAAATTCTTCTTTTGCTATTGATAGTGTAGTAATAAAGTTATAATGAACCTGGCTTAAGAAGGATTTATACCAGCATGTCGAACTTCATTCTGACTGACCGCAAGACCGACTACCTGCTGCCCCCATCAGTAGACGATTGGCTCACCCAGGACCATCTGGCACGCTTTGTCGTAGAAGTCATCGATAGCCTCGATCTCTCCAATCTGACTCGCCAATATGCCGGTCGCGGCTCAAAGGCACACCATCCAGCGACCTTGCTGGCCATTTTGGTTTACGGTTATTCAACCGGGGTGTTCTCCAGCCGCAAGCTGGAAATGGCCACCTACGACTCTGTGGCCTTTCGCTACATTGGCGCAGGCAGCCACCCCGACCATGACACCTTAGCCACCTTTCGTCGTCGCTTTATCGATGAACTCGCTGGCCTGTTTGTGCAAGTGCTGGAAATGGCCCGCGAGATGAAACTGCTCAAGATGGGTACGGTCTGTCTGGATGGCACCAAGATCCACGCCAACGCCTCGCGCCACAGCGCCCTCTCGCATGGCCACATCGTCAAGCTTGAAGAGCAGCTCAAGGCAGAAGTCCAGGAACTGCTGGCCCTGGCTGAGGCGGCCGACACAGCCAATGTCCCTGACGGCATGAGCCTGCCCAAAGAACTCAAGCTGCGCGAAGACCGCCTCGCTGCCATGGCGGCAGCCAAGACCAAGATCGCACAGCGTGCGCAAGAGCGCTACGCCCGCGAGAAGGCCGAATTTGACGAGAAGATGGGCAAGCGCCAAGCCAAAGCTGATGAGACGGGCAAAAAGCCACGCGGCAAGACACCCACAGCCCCTCAGCCGGGTGTGCGTGACAGTGATCAGATCAACCTGACTGACGAAGAGTCGCGCATCATGCCGGTGGCCGGTGGCGGTTTTGAGCAGTGCTACAACGCACAGGCCGGGGTGGATGCCGACACGATGCTGGTGGTGGCCACCACCTTGACACAAGCGCCCAATGACAAGAGAGAAGTCCAGCCGATGCTCAAAGTTCTGCAAGAGCAGCAAGCCAAGCTCGGCACTGCCACCACCCTGGTTGCTGACACCGGCTATTGCAGTGAAAACAACGTCAACGCCTGTGAGGTGGCCAAGATCGTGCCTTTGATTGCCGTGGCCCGCCAAGACCATCACCCGCACTGGAGCGAACGTTTTACAGAGCCCGCGCCCCTGAAGGCAGATGCCACACCGATAGAGGCGATGGCACATCGTTTGGCAACGTTGGCAGGCAGAGCTGCTTACGCTGTTCGCAAGCAAACGGTGGAGCCGGTGTTTGGCATCATCAAGTCGGTGATGAGGTTCAGGCAGTTCTCCTTGCGCGGATTGAGCAAAGTCACTGGTGAATGGAATCTGGTTTGCCTGGCCTGGAATGTCAAGCGCATGGCAGTATTGCGTCCAAAAGTTGGATAAGGGGAGAAAATGCTTTGAGAAGGCTCAAAAATTCGCAAAATCAATACCAAACTGCCTATATTTTGAGCAGATTGGAAATTTCAAATTTTGAATCGCTAAGTCCGACAGGCTGCTAGATTCAAAACCCCGCTTCTCGATGGCTCCCGCACATCCATAAGCCGGATTGCGGTACATTAATTCCTCGCTTGCGCGCATTCCTGCGCGTCCACGATCAGCCTGAATCACCGGCCACAAAAGCTGAAATACGCATGAAATTAATAATACAAATCCCCTGCTTTAACGAAGCAGAGACGCTATCAATAACACTTTCAGCGTTGCCACGCACAGTTCCTGGCTTTGATTTTGTCGAATGGTTAATCATCGATGATGGTAGCCAAGACGAAACGATAAATGTGGCAATATCTCATGGAGTTGATCATATCGTTAGGCATCTAGGGAACAAGGGGTTAGCGCGCGCGTTCATGACCGGCTTGGAGGCAAGTTTGCGTTTTGGTGCGGATGCGATTGTCAATACAGACGCAGACAATCAGTACAACGCTGATGACATCCCCGCACTCGTTCAGCCGATTCTTGAGCACCGAGCCGAGATTGTTGTCGGCGCGCGACCCATTAAAACCATTGAACATTTCTCACCAGTCAAGAAACTGCTTCAAAAGCTTGGCAGTTGGGTCGTGCGTGTGGCTAGCAAGACGGATATTCCTGACGCCCCCAGTGGGTTCAGGGCGATGAGTCGTGCGGCCGCTCAGAAGCTGATGGTTTTTAACGACTATACATACACGCTAGAAACAATTATCCAGGCGGGTCAGAAAAACATGGCCATCGTTTCAATTCCGATTCGGGTTAACGTTGACCTGCGCCCATCGAGGTTGGTTAAAAGTATTCCCTCCTACATAAAGCGCAGCATAGTCACCATCATACGGATATTTGTAATTTATCGGCCGTTTCGTTTTTTCGGGACAATAGGAGCTGTGCTGTTTTCTGCCGGATTCTTGATTGGTTTGCGCTTCCTATGGTATTACCTTCAGGGAAATGGTGGGGGGCATATTCAATCCCTCATATTAGCATCTGTGCTGTTGGGGATGGGCTTTCAAACTTTGCTTGTAGCGTTTGTGGCAGATCTGTTGGCTGCAAACAGAAAATTGCTCGAGGATATTCGCTTCAAGACACAGCGGGACGACTAAATTCAGGAGGCCGCTGTGTCAGGAAAGTTTATTGATCGAGTACTTAAGAAAGAATGGTCGGATGGGCATATTCAGCGTTATGTTGGCAACTATAGATCGACTTATCTTGCCCATGCTAGCGACTTAGAGGTTCGCAGGAAGGCTGCCTCTGGTGGAGTGACAAGTGCACTTCTCATCCACGGTCTGCATTCGGGGGTTTTTGATGGGGTGGTGGTTTGCAAGACGGTGCTTATTGATGGAAAAGTGCGCGCTCGGTTTGAAATCGCGACCACAGCAGACCAAGTGCTTGCTGCGAGGGGCAGCAAGTATGTAGAAACACGTTTTCTCCGAGAAGTCCTTCCGTTGATTCGTTTGTTTGAAGGCCGAGTGGCTGTGGTTGGATTGCCCTGTGACATATCGGCGATACGGCATCGTTGTGAGAAGGAACTAGCCCTCGCCGATAAAGTGGTAATGACCTTCGCCTTGGTTTGTGGGCACAACTCCAGAACAGGACTCATCGACGCAATCACCTCACGACTGGAGCGTGAAGCTGGACAGAAAATAAGGGACTATCGATTTCGTGTTGGGCAATGGCGCGGGAGATTAGAGGCCGAATTTGAAGATGGAACAACAATCAGCGAACCCAGCAAGTATTTCAACGATTACCAAAACCTTTTTTTCTTTTGCGAGCGCAAATGTATGACGTGCATCGACCACTACGGCTATCACGCGGACATTTCAGTTGGAGATATCTGGCTTTTTAGCCTAAAAAATGACCCCATCAAGCACAGTGGGCTCATTGTTCGATCAGAAGGGGGCGAAACGCTTTACCAATCAGCTTTAGATGTAGGAATGATCAGGAGCACCAATCTGGACATTCGAGACATTATGGATGGCCAATCGCGGATTGGGCCTGCTCACTACAATGTCTCTGCCCGGGTTCGAGCTGGGCAACTTTTTGGCTTGAAGCTCAAAGATACGGTCAATGAGCCGGTCACGTGGCATGCTTATCTTAATGCTTTCATCACGATTGCCAATATGCGTCTGACAGAACGGGCTTGGGGGCAAAAACTAATTTTTATGACGCCTAGGCCACTCCTGAAGATGGGCCTCTACTTCAAAAAAGCACTTGAGTCTCTCAAATGAAAGAAGTATCCATCATTGCAGCAACGTTTTATGGAAACCGTGGTGCCGAGGCGATGCTGAGCGCCACGATGGCTGAAATTAAAGCACGTTACGCCGGCGCTCTCCGTTTCAATGTGTTCAGCTACTACCCGGCCTGGGACGCAATGCATATAAGTGATTCGGATGTTGCAGTGTATTCGGCTACGCCAGCTTATCTAGTACTGGTGCTCTTGCCTTGTGCAGTTCTTTATCGGCTTCTGGCACTGCTCGGACTCAAAACGATTACAGGTTTTCTACCAAAGTCGGTGAGGGCTTTGGCGCGATCAAAGATGTTGATTTGCTTGGCTGGTGTCTCCTTTGTCGAAGGCCGCGAAAAATTCCTGCTTTTCAATATCGCTACCATCTTGCCAGCAATGCTGCTGGGTGTAACGGTCATAAAATTTGCCCAAGCCATGGGGCCGTTTGGTGGGTTTGTGAATCGATTAGCGGCACGCTTTTTTTTGAGCCATTGTGCGCAAATATTCACGAGAGGTGAACGAACGCATGCGCACCTTAAGGAGTTGCTCACTTCACGTTTGAATTATGAACGTGCCGATGATGTGGCGTTTTTATTCAAGCCTGAATACTGCTTGAGCATACCTAGAAAGGGGCTAGAAAAAAATCTAGTCAGACTTGAAAGCCTGTGCAGTAATGGTCGACTGGTGGTGGGTGTATGTCCCAGCGTTGTTGTCGCGAAACGCGCACGCGCCAGTGGCTGGGACTATGCGCAGAGCATCGCTAAACTGATCGGTGACCTGGTCGGCAAGGGATATGTAGTGGCGCTTTATCCCAACGCAACGCGCGGTGAAGACATGGATAAAACTCACAACAATGACCTTCCTCTGCTGGATGATGTTGAACGAAATCTGTTACCAGAGACGGCTAGAAATATTGTGAAGTTTACGGGGTCTCTCAATGCTGCGCAGATTCACAAGGTTATCAATGCTTGCGATGTTCATTTGGTGTCGCGTTTTCATGCCATGGTGGCTGCACTGAGTTCGGGTGTCCCTGTCTTGGTGATTGGGTGGAGCCATAAATACCTTGAAGTCATGGAATGCTTCAGCCAAGAAGATATGGTCTTTGATTACAAGCGAGGCGGGCACGAAGCTGTTTCCACGCTTTTGGATCGTCTACTCGATGATCGAGTACAGCGTACTTTAACCATAGTGAATGCGCTTTCTGGAGTTAAAAGACTGTCCCAGCGTCAGGTAGACTATGCCGTCGAATATCTGCGGAAGAGCCTGTGAAAGCAATGGCTTGGAAAACGGCTGCGAAATGGTTTTGGGTATTGACTGTCATTATCTTTGTCATTTATTACGCTTGGCCAAGGCGTGAAGGTTTTTTGGAAGCGGTAAAAACTTTAGGCTTTGTGCCGGTTTGTTTCGCTTTCTTGCTCATTGTTACTGCCAAACTTGGATTAGTCGAAAACATGCAGCGCGCATGCACCAGGTTCGGTATCCATTTGGGTTGGTGGGACTGTTTCCGCATCTACAACCACACTCAGCTTGCCAAGTATGTACCGGGGTCGATCTGGCAATTTGTCGGTCGAATCGCAATTTTTAACTCAAGAGGTTATGAAGGCAGGACCATTCGTGATGCCCTCCTAGCAGAGCACTTTTGGGTGATTCTGGTTGCAGGGGCTTTGGGGATTGTCCCGCTGTTGCTAGGTAACAATGCTTACATCGATTTAATAGATCAGTCAGGCACCTGGGTTGAGCAATGGCATACCGTTGGCGCTTGGAGTGGAGCGTTTTTGGTAGTTGCGAGCATGGTGGTGGTGACGGCCACATGGCGATGGATAAACAAAGTGCGAGCTTTGGTACGATGGTTTATCGGGCTGATGCCCTCATGGCGAGTTGTCACCATATTGTTGCTAACTTGGGCGCTGTTTGCGGCATCCTTATGGGTAACCATCCAGCCATTTGTTGAGCACCTACCGCCTTATGTGCAAATAGTTGGCGTGTGTTGTTTAGCCTATGTCATCGGCTTTCTGGCTCCATTTGCGCCCGCTGGTCTCGGAGTTCGCGAGGTTGTATTGGTGCTTGGCTTGTCAACATGGGTTAACGCCGACATTGCGTTCTTGCTAGCTAGCGTGAATCGCTTGGTTTATTTTTTTGCCGAGATCGCACTTGCTTCAGTTGGTTTTGCCAAAAATTGCAGTATCGCAAAATAATTTTAAAAGTTGCCATGCAAACCACAATAGCAATAATTTACATAGTTACATCAGCCTTTTTGGCGTGGGGGTTTGTGGCTTATGCAGCTTATCGAATGGCAAATGAGGGCTTTGGGTGTCAGGAATTTACTGCTGCATTCTTCACTCCACTATTCACAACTCTAGTTATTGCACTGTTTCAACAAGGCGACTATTCAATTACTGCTTTGTTTCCTTTTGAAATGTTGAGCTATGGAGGTGACTCCATTTCGTATTTGGCTCAATCAAGAATGATTATCGAATATGTGCCAACGCCAATTCAATACCCACCAGGTTTTGCGGCCTTCATTACACCGTTAGTGTTGTTGGCAAGACTATTGGGTGTATTGGGTGTATTGGGTGGGACGGATGGGGTCGCCAACATAACTTTAATAACAGTAAACTACATAATTATATTTCCATTAATATTTTTATTATTATACAAAAGTGTGTTGCATCTAACAAGCAAAGAAAGCAATCTCAGGCAGCTTCTAACTTATGCTGTAATCTATATTCTCGTAATTATTATATATGTATGTATCCCACCAGGCTATATGATCACAAAAAATGTTTTAACAGCATCACATCGCATTCTCGGCTTGGTAGTGGTTTATGAACCATTATATTACTTTTGCTTTGCGCTCATGTTCTATATGACTATCCGAATAAATAACCATCGTAGTGATTTAATATTAGGTTTGCTTATAGGTTTTTCTGTCATGGTAACTGAGCGATCTATCCTTTGGTTGTTCCCTATCGTTTCTTATTATTTGTTAATGCTGAATCGCAACAACCTTCTAATAATAAAAGCTCTGGCCTTAATCTTCGCTGGTGTTGCTTTGGTTGTATCTTGGTACATATTTTATAATTATCTGTTTTACGACAATGTGCTCCATGATTTGAGAGGATCCTACTGGCTGAATCGATGTTTGCATTGGGCCAGTCGTCTAAATAGTTTATATCCTGGGCTGATTTCTCAGTGTCCTCCTCGGCTTTCCGTAGAATACATTCCGTATAACTTTAATAGACTGGTAAATGACTATTGGGGCGGATTGGTTCTTCTTTTTGTCTTGATTGCCACGCTTATATCAAAAGTCTCAAGTTTGTTGACGGCTTCCCTTGTTTTGATCACTTTGCTCAATGCAGTTGTCGCTTTGGCTTATATAAATCCTCAGACGATTGTAAAATACAACTCGATCCTGATATGGCCAACTATTTTTTCTGTTGCGATATTAGTCTTCCAGTTTGATGGTTTAAGAATCCTAAAAAAGGTTTTCGATGAATGCTAATGCTGTTAATTTGAGATGTATGCTTAGATATGAACGAATTGTCATAAAGCTACCTTTTATATTTCTACTTTTTTATGCAGGCTGGACAGTAAATGTTCATTTATCTCAATTTTTTGGGCTGAGTTGGAATGCTACCGTTTCGATGTTCTACTTTTTTGGACCTCTATCGATCATTCTGTCGTTGGTGCTGGCTAAGAATCTGTGCAATGAATTTGTAGAGTCTGTTGCTTGCGGCACCATGCAGAAGATGTCTGGGGCTTCGCATGTCCCTTCATCGTCATATTTTGCTGTGTTCTTAATTTTAGGAACTGCAGTTGTATCGATGATGGTTGAGAGTTATCAAGTCATCGTAATTACTTTTGTTTTAATGACCGTTGCTCTGTTTTTTCTTCCTCGCCCGGTCCCTCAGAATGAGGGAACCTTCCCACCTTCTCCGTCGGAGAAGTTTTTTTTAATCACTATATTTGCCTATATCACTTTTGTTTTAGTAGTGATTTTATTTTATCACCGGTCTGATCTTGATGATGTTGGATACCTGCAAATCATTGCTCAGACGTTGCGTCATCCTGATTTGCCTTTACTGGGGTTTGATTCATCTTTAGGTAAAGTAATGGAGGGGTTTCGCTTTGCCCCTTATAAAGTTTCATCGTATGAGTTGTTCGTTGCACTTTTGTCGTTTAGTTCCTCCATCGATTTTCTGCAAATATATTACATCTGGCTGCCGCTTTTCACTGGTGCCATTACTGTAATGAGTGCTTATGTTTTTTCACGGTGGTTCCTGCCTTCTAAATTTGCATTGGTTGCTGTTAGTATTTTTATTTTAATTGTCATCGCATGGGGCGAAACGCACATTGCTTATGGGAATCGACTTTTTCTGCGGCTTTTTCAGGGCAAAGGCCTGATTATCGCTATTGGTGTACCCCTTTGTTTTGTCGGTGGTTTGATGCTGATACGCAAGCCCTCAATAAACTCCTGGCTCGTTTTTAGCCTTTCTTTGATTGGATTGATCGGCTTTTCTTCGTCTGGTCTGGTTTCCTCAGTTGTTGTTTTTTGTATTTTTGCTTGCGTTTCATTGTTTTTGGTACGCGAGAGAAAGGCTCTGACTGTTCTGGCCATGGTTGGGTCAATTGTTTACCCTATTGCGATATATCTCTGGCTTCGCGAGATCAATGTCATGTCTGTGCCGCTTAGCGAAAGGGGAACATTCCTACCTGTAGAGTCTTCCTTTGGCTTAGATATCCGGCGATCTGTCGCACTTGCAGCTCTTGCATGTGGTACTTACTTTCTGATCGCTAAAAAACGCATCGAATTTTTTCTTATTGTAATTGTATCGATTGGCGTGGTATTGAACCCTGTTTTTACAGGATTTATTACTTCGGCCGGGTCGGCAAATATGAGCTGGCGGATTGCCTGGGCTATACCGATTCCTTTGCTTGTAGCGGTTGGTCTTGTGTCTGGGTTTGTGCATGTTGGACAACGATTAAGCTTCAAGGATATGACTTGGGCGCCAATTCTTTCTAGTGTTCTTCTTGTGCTATTTGTGTTAGGAGGGAATTGGGTGCTAGATACGAAAAACAACGCTAAACTCCATTTGCCTTCGCTTAAATTATCCGAGGATTTCTACTTAGCTAGAAATGTTGCTAATGAGCTAAAGAAACACCCCAAAGCTGGTGCAGTACTTGCTCCTGTTGAAGTTGGAAATTGGTTTCCTGTACTGTTGCCTGAACGTAAGATAATTATGCCAGGTCATAATTATCCAATTATGCACAAGGCATACCTGGACCCAGTTGATTATAGAAATCGAACATCTTTGTTGGAGATTTACAATGAGGATTATTTTGATCACGGTGTTTTAGTAAGTGCTATTTTTAATCTTGATGTAAATCAAATAGTAGTCACGGAGTTAAAAAGAAATAACGTGATACGAATAGTTTCTTCCAGTGATTTATTTATTTACACTGTCAAAGAAATCGGATTCGGTTATTACCTGATCGACCTTGGAGAAAAGCGATAGCCGTTTTTAATCAGGATGGGTAAATAGGGGTAGCGAAGGACGCCGTCCGCCCTGCCCCCCCGGGGGACCCCCCCCAACCCCCCCCCCCCCCCCCCCCCCCCCCCCCCCCCCCCCCCCCCCCCCCCCCGCCCCCCCCCCCCCGCGCCCCCCTCCCCCCCCCCCCCCCCCCCCCCCCCCCGCCCCCCCCCCCCCCCCCCCCCGCCGCCCCCCTTCTGCCGCCCCCGGCCGCCGGGCCCCGCCCGGCCTTGCCCCCCCCCCCCCCGGGCCCCCCCCCCCTGGCCGGCCCCCCCCCCCCCCCCCCGGCGCCCCCCCCCCCCCCCCGGGGGCCGCCCCCCCGCGGGCGGGGGCCGCCGGGGGCCCGGGGCGGCCCCCCCGCGCCCCCCCCCCCCCCCCCCCCCGGCCCCCCCCCCCCCCCCCCCCCCCCCCCCCCCTTTTCCCCCCCCCCCCCCGCCCCGCCCCGCCCGCGCCCCGCCCCCCCGGGGGCCCGGGGGCCCGGGGCCGGGGGGGCCCGGCGGGGCCGGGGGCCGGCCGGCCCGGGGGCCCGGGGGGGCCCCCCCCCGGGCGGGGCGGGCCCCCCCCCCCGCCGGGGGCCCCGCGGGCCCCCCCCCCGCCCCGCCCGCCCCCCCCGGGGGGGCGGGGGGGGGGGGGGGGGGCCCCGCCCCCCCCCCCCCGCGCGGCGGGGGGGGCCCCCCCCCCCCCCCCCCCCCCCCCGCCCCGGGGGGGGGCCCGGCGGGGCCCCCCCGGGGCCCCCGGGGCCGGGGCCCCCCCCCCCCCCCGCCGGGGGGGGGGGGGGCCCCCCCCCCGCCCCCCCCCCCCCCCCCCCCCCCCCCCCCCCCGCGCGCCCCCCCCCGGGGGGGGGCCGGGACGCGCCCCCCCCCCCCCCCCCCCCCCCCCCCCGGGCCCCGCCCCCCCCCGGCCGGCGCCGCCCCCGCCCAAGGGCGGCCCCGGCCCCCCGGGCCCGGGCGCCCGCGGCCCGGGCCCGGCCGGCGGGGGGGGGGGGGCCGGCCCCGCCGCCCCCCCCCCCCCCCCCCCCCCCCCCCCCCCCCCGCCCCCCCCGCCCGGGGGGGGGGGCGGGCCCGGCCCCCGGGGGGGGGCGTTGGGGGGGGGGGGGGGCCCGGGGGGGGCCCCCCCGCCCCCCCCCCCCCCCCCCCCCCCCCCCCCCCCCCGCCCCCCCAAAGGAAGGGAAAAAATTCCCTCGGAAGCTGGTGAGTTAGTTGAATTATTTTAACCCAAAAAAGAAAGAAAAAAAAAAAAAGGGGGGAACCTCCCCGGCGGGCCCCGGCCCCCCCCCCCCCCGCCCCGGCGGGCCCCCCCGGGGGCGGGCCCCCTTCCCCCCGCGGGCGCCGCCCCCCCGGGGGGCGCCCCCCCCGCCGCCGGCCCCCCGCCGCCGGCGGCGGGGCGGGGGGGGGGGGGGGGGAGCCCGGGGGGGGGGGCCAGGGCCGGGGAGGGGCCCCGGCCCGCCCGGCCCGCGGGGGAGGGGCGGGCCCGGCCGGGGGGGGCCCCGGGCGGGGGGGGGCGGCGGGGGGGGGGGGGCGCGGCGCGGGGCCCGGCCCGCCCGGCCCCCCCCGCCCCGCGGCCCCCCGGGCGCCCGCCGCCGGGCGGGGCGGCGGCGCCCCGGCGGGGGCGGGGGGGGGGGGGCGGGGGGGGGGGGCGGGGGGGGGGGCGGGGGGGCCCCGGGGCCGGGGGGGCGGGGGCCCGCGGGGGGGGGCCCGGCGCCGGCGGGGGGCGGGGCGGGCGGCCGGGGGGGGGCGGGGGGGGGGGGCGGGGGGGGGGGGGGGGGGGGGGGCCCGCCCGGCCGCGGCCGGCGGGGCCGCCGCCGGGGCCCCCGGGGGGCCGCGGGGGCGCCGGGCCCGCGGGGGGGCCCCGCGGGGCCGGCGGGGGGGGCGGGGGGGGCCCGCCCGGGGGGGGGGGGCCGGGCCGCCCCGGGGCCGCCCCGGCGGCCGGGGGGGGGGCGGGGGGGCCCGGGGCGCCGGGGGGGGGGCCGCCCCCCCGCGCCCCGGGGGGGGCCCCCGGGGGGGCGCGGGGGGGGGGGGCGGGGCGCCCCGGGGGGGGGGGGGGGGCGGCACCGCGGGGGGCCCGGGGGGGGCGGGGGCGGGGGGCCCCCGCAGCGGCCGCCCCGCCCCCCCCCCCCCCGGGGGGGGGCGCCCCGGCCGCGCGGGGGGGGGGGGGGGGGGGGGGGGGGGGGGGGGGCCCGGGGGCCGCCCGCGGCCGCCCGGTGCCCCTTGGGGTGTATGCAGGCATAGTGTCCGCAGGGCACTGTACAAACGAAGTCGAGCCGAGAAGCGTGCGAGACGTAGCGGGACCTATACCGCACCCCTGGGGAGCGGATTTGATTTGGAATTTCAGGTTAAATCGGTTGATTTCATTCGGAACTTTGGCAAAAGTGGGTGCCGGACAGGACAGTCAAGCCCCGCGGGGAATTGTTGCGTTTGTGCGAAAATTGTGAAATCTCAACTGTTTTCAGGCTCCATGTCCATCCTCGTCACTGGCGGTGCCGGCTTTATTGGTGCCAACTTCTGTCTCGACTGGCTGGCACAAAGCAATGAGCCAGTCATCAACCTCGACAAACTCACCTACGCAGGCAACCCCGAAACCCTGCAAAGCCTGCAAGGTGATACGCGCCATACCCTGGTGCAAGGCGACATTGGTGACACCGCCTTGGTCACCCAGCTGCTGGCCCAGCACCAGCCCCGCGCGGTGGTCAACTTTGCTGCCGAAAGCCATGTGGACCGCTCCATCCACGGCCCGGGCGAGTTCATTCAGACCAACATTGTGGGCACCTTTCACCTGCTCGAATCGGTGCGCGGCTACTGGATGGGTTTGCCCGCTGATCAAAAGGCAGCGTTTCGCTTTTTGCATGTCTCGACCGACGAAGTTTATGGCAGCCTGGCCAAAGACGACCCGGCCTTTACCGAAGCCAACCACATCGAGCCCAACAGCCCGTACAGTGCCAGCAAAGCGGCCAGCGACCACCTGGTGCGTGCCTGGCACCATACCTATGGCCTGCCGGTGCTGACTACCAACTGCAGCAACAACTACGGCCCGTATCACTTTCCCGAAAAACTCATTCCGCTGATGATCGTCAACGCACTCGCTGGCAAAAACCTGCCGGTGTATGGCGACGGCCAGCAGATTCGTGACTGGCTGTATGTCAAAGACCACTGCAGCGCCATCCGCCGGGTGCTGGAGGCCGGGCGCCTGGGTGAAACCTACAACGTGGGTGGCTGGAACGAAAAAGCCAACCTGGAGATTGTGCACACCGTCTGCAGCCTGCTTGACGAGTTGCGCCCGCGCGCTGACGGCAAACCCTACAAAGAGCAAATCACCTACGTCACCGACCGCCCCGGCCACGACCGCCGCTACGCCATTGACGCCCGCAAACTCGAACGTGAACTGGGCTGGAAACCAGCAGAGACCTTTGAGACCGGCATCCGCAAAACCGTTCAGTGGTACCTGGACAACCCGGACTGGGTAGCACATGTGCAAAGCGGCGCTTACCGCGAGTGGGTGCAAAAGCAATACGCATCAACGGACCACCCATGAAAATCCTACTTTTCGGCAAAGGCGGCCAGGTTGGCTGGGAATTACAACGCGCCTTAAGCCCCTTGGGTGAGCTGATTGCCCTTGACAACGACAGCACCGAGCTGTGCGGCGACTTCACCAACCTGGCTGGGCTGGCGCAAACGGTGCGCAGCGTGTGCCCGGACATCATCGTCAACGCCGCCGCCCACACTGCCGTTGACAAAGCCGAAAGCGAACCCGAACTGGCCCGCACCATCAACACCCTGGCACCCGAGGTGCTGGCACTTGAAGCGGCAAAACTGGGTGCCTGGCTGGTGCACTACAGCACCGACTATGTGTTTGATGGCAGCGGAAACACCCCCTGGGTGGAGACCGATGCCACCGGCCCCTTGAGTGTCTATGGCAGCAACAAGCTTGAAAGCGAGGTGCTGATCGCCCGGCACTGCCCACGCCACCTGATCTTCAGAACCAGCTGGGTTTACGCCGCGCGCGGTGGCAACTTTGCCAAAACCATGCTGCGCCTGGGTCAGGAGCGCGACAAGCTCACCGTCATCAACGATCAGATCGGTGCGCCGACCGGGGCCGATCTGCTGGCAGACGTTACCGCGCACGCCATTCGCCAGGTCACGCAGCACGATGATTTGGCCGACAGCTGCGCGGGCGTTTACCACCTGGTTGCCGGTGGTGAAACCAGCTGGTTTGAGTATGCAAAACACGTTCTAGCCCAAGCTCAGCTTGTGCAACCAGCTCTAAAAATGAAAGCAACCGAAGTCCTGCCAGTGCCAACCAGCGCGTTTCCCACGCCAGCGCGGCGGCCGCACAATTCACGCATGAACACCGCCAAGCTGCAGCGCGTGTTTGGCTTGACACCGCCGCACTGGCAAACCGGCGTAAACCGCATGCTGGCTGAAATTTTGTAACGATCAGGAAGAACGACGATGAAACAACGCAAAGGCATCATTCTGGCCGGTGGCTCCGGCACCCGCCTGTATCCGGTCACCCAGGCTGTCTCCAAGCAACTCATGCCGATCTATGACAAGCCAATGATTTATTACCCTTGAGCACCCTGATGCTGGCCGGCATCCGCGAGGTGCTGATCATCTCGACGCCGCAAGACACGCCGCGTTTTTCTGACCTGCTGGGTGATGGCAGCCAGTGGGGTATGCGCATCAGCTACGCGGTGCAACCGTCACCCGATGGGCTGGCGCAGGCTTTTATCATCGGGCGCGAGTTTGTCGACGACCACCCCAGCGCTCTGGTGCTGGGCGACAACATTTTTTATGGCCACGATCTGGTCAAGCAATTGGCCCATGCCGATGCGGGAACCGTTGGTGCCAGCGTGTTTGCCTACCACGTGACCGACCCCGAACGCTATGGTGTGGTGGCCTTTGACAATCAGAAGCGGGCCATCAGCATTGAAGAAAAGCCCAAACAGCCGCAAAGCAATTACGCCGTGACGGGTCTGTATTTCTACGACAACCAGGTGTGTGACATTGCTGCCAGCATCCAACCGTCGCACCGGGGAGAGCTGGAAATCACCGATGTCAACCGCCGTTACCTGGAGCAAGGCCAGCTTAATGTCGAGATCATGGGCCGCGGTTATGCCTGGCTTGACACCGGCACCCACGACAGTCTGTTAGAGGCCGCCAGCTTTATTGCCACGCTGCAAAAACGCCAGGGCCTGCAGGTGGCTTGCCCGGAAGAAATTGCATTTAACCAGAAGTGGATTGACGCCGCGCAGATCCAGAAACTGGCCACACCGCTGGCCAAGAACGGCTATGGCCAGTATTTGCTGAGCCTGCTGAAATAATACTTTTTTGATAGCTGGATACGCCCGTCCAATAAGGGCTGGAGCCTACTTATGCCCTATACCGTGACCCCCACCTCGCTGCCAGAAGTGCTGATTCTGGAGCCCAAAGTTTTTGGCGATGCCAGAGGCTTCTTTTTTGAGAGTTTCAACGCGCTGGATTTTGCCAAATGCACCGGCCTGGACACGCCGTTTGTGCAGGACAACCACAGCAAATCAGCCAAAGGGGTGCTGCGCGGCCTGCACTACCAGATACAACACCCGCAGGGCAAACTGGTGCGTGTGACCCAGGGTGAGGTGTTTGACGTGGCAGTGGACCTGCGCCGCAGCTCACCCAAGTTTGGCCACTGGGAGGGTGTGGTGCTGTCTGCCGACAACAAGCGCCAGCTCTGGGTGCCGCCGGGCTTTGCCCATGGTTTTGTGGTGCTGAGTGAATCTGCCGAGTTTTTGTACAAAACCACAGACTACTGGTTTCCCGAGTTTGAGCGCAGCCTGCTGTGGAGCGACCCCACGGTGGGTATTCAGTGGCCAGTGGGGGGGCCGCCGCTGCTGGCGGAAAAGGATCGCGCCGCAAAAACCATCACAACGGCGGAGCTTTTTGAATGAACACAGGTAACTTGGCGGTAAACCCACATGCAGAGCAGCCAACATCGTTGATCGCATTAAGTCGAAGTTTTTGGCGCAACCGCCAACTCATTTTGCAAATGACTCGGCGGGAGGTTGTAGGTCGTTACAAAGGGTCGTTATTTGGCTTGGCATGGTCTTTTTTAAATCCTTTATTCATGCTTGCGGTATATACATTTGTGTTTTCTGTCATATTTAAATCACATTGGGGAACTGGGGACGCAGAAAGCAAAGCGCAATACGCTCTAGTGTTATTCGTAGGATTGATTGTTCATGGATTGTTCGCCGAGGTACTTACGCGTGCACCTACGCTTGTTATCTCTAATGTCAACTACGTAAAGAAGGTGGTTTTTCCACTTGAAATTTTGCCGATCATTGCGATGGGCACAGCAATTTTTCATGCCATAGTTAGTATGATTGTGTTAATTGCTGCCTTTGCCCTATTTAACGGATTTGTTTATCTGACAGCACTATTTTTACCGATAATTCTATTTCCCTTCATTGTGCTTACAATGGGTGTAGCCTGGCTATTTGCATCTCTGGGTGTGTTTCTTCGCGATGTTAGTCAGAGCATTGGCATGATGATGACAATCTTATTTTTTATTTCACCGGTAATCTATCCAGTAACTGCAGTTCCTGAGAAACTTCGGCCGTGGCTTCAGGTCAATCCATTAACATTTGCCATTGAGCAAACGCGAGATATTGTCATCTGGGGCAAATTTCCTGACTGGTCAGGTTTTGGGCTGTACAGTTCAATTGCCATTTGTGTTGCTTGGGGAGGGTTTAGTTGGTTCCAGAAAACAAGAAAAGGGTTTGCAGATGTCCTCTGATAATATTTCGATCCGTGTCGATAACCTAAGCAAATGTTATCAAATCTATGATCGCCCTAGCGATCGATTGCGACAGTTTATCTTACCTTCTATTAAAAATATATTTGGCAAAGGAAGCAATACTTATTTTCGCAATTTTTGGGCGTTAAAGGATATTTCTTTTGAGGTAAGAAAAGGGGAAACAATCGGCATCATTGGCCGTAATGGGTCTGGCAAGTCAACCCTGCTACAAATAATCTGTGGCACGCTGTCGCCTACCAGTGGCAGTGTAGCGACGACGGGTCGTATCGCAGCGTTGTTGGAGCTTGGCTCTGGATTTAATCCAGATTTTAGTGGTCGCGATAATATTTACTTGAATGCTGCGTTACTGGGTCTCAGCAAGTCAGAGGTAGATGAACGGTTTGATGACATCGCAGCCTTTGCAGATATAGGTGCATTCATCGATCAGGCAGTCAAGACCTACTCAAGCGGCATGGTGATGCGTCTCGCCTTTGCTGTGCAGTCCCAGATTGATCCCGATATCCTGATCGTCGATGAAGCTCTGTCAGTGGGGGATGCCAAATTTCAAGCCAAGTGCTTTGATCGGCTCCGTCAATTAAAAGAAAATGGAACAAGTATTCTATTAGTAACTCATTCGGGTGAGCAAATCGTCACGCATTGCTCAGCAGCGATGCTTCTCAACGATGGTATGCAGTTGCAAATTGGCGAGCCCCGCCAAGTAGTGAATCGATATATGGATCTTCTTTTTGGTAAGGAAAAAGTTACCCTACCACCACCAGAAATTCAAAATAATGCTCCTGAGACCGAGTTGGCGGAGTTTCCTTATTCGTTAAGCGAGAATGAAGATATCTATTCGACACGCCCTGGTTACAATCCCCACGAATACCGTTGGGGTGATGGTGCTGCAGAAATAATCGACTACTATTTTGAGGCAGATAGCACACCTTATCCGCCGATAGTGAACACTGGTCAAATAATACACTTAGTCGTGGCTGTTCGGTTTCATACGACGCTGGTACGGCCAATCTTAGGTATTGCCCTAAAAACCAAGGAGGGTGTCACAGTATATGGAGTAAACTCAGAAGACTTAGACTGCGTTAGTTTTCAAAGTTTGGGCCAGATATCAACGGTAACAATAATCGAAATGGAGTTTCATTGCGAATTGGCGCAGGGTGATTATTTTGTTTCTTTGGGCCTGGCTACGCGACATGGAGAGGAAATAACACCGCACGACCGTCGCTATGATTCAATTCACTTCATGGTACGACCAATGAGCAAATTTGCAGGTTTGGTGAACTTGGGCCTGACGCTCAATGTAATACGAGTCACTGCTTGATCGGTGACCATTTTCATGCCACTATCACAATTTAGATTTGAGTCCACTTGATGACCGCCAAAGAACTGTTAATAACCAACGGCTATGTTTTTGACGCGACCACTTTAGTCTGGCACCGCCCTGGATCTGATCTTCTCGGATACAGCGACGGTGACGACGCGGAAAGGAAACTTGAGAGCATCGTAAGGTCTGTTAGCGACAGATCCGTGGACTCACCCGCGTGGTCCACTGCAATTGATGATTGGCCAACCGAATATCATTTCAGTCCCAAACGAAGCAATCTTCTTCGTCCTCTCCCAATCGGCTCTGGCCAAAGGGTTGTAGAGTTAGGCGCAGGCTGTGGTGCAATCACTCGCTGGCTTGGTGAGACTGGGGCCGAAGTCATCGCCATAGAAGGCAGCCTTCGGCGCGCAAAAATCGCTGCGCTGCGCTGCCAGGACCTCACCAACGTTTGTGTGGTGGCTGACGACCTGCATGCAACGCCACCGTTTTCCGCGGACTGGGTGACTCTAATTGGTGTTTTGGAGTACTCCCCCGTTTTTGATGCCAGTGCCGATCCGGTCGCAGCTGTCCTGCGTGTTGCCGGTAAGCACCTGAATTCAAGCGGCGCGTTGGTTGTTGCCATCGAGAATCAACTCGGTTTGAAATACTTCACAGGTTGTTGTGAGGACCATATCGGAATTCCATATTACGGGGTTGAAGGGCTGTATCGCCAGCGTGGTGCCACCACGTTTGGCCGACACGAGCTAAGTGAACGTTTGGTGAGCGCCGGGTTTTCTTCTCAAAAGCTTTTCTTGCCCTTTCCTGACTACAAGCTTCCTGACATTATTGTTGACGCTGCCGCATGCGCAAGGCCAGATTTCGATGTCGCCTCGTTAGTCGCGCTAAGTGTTGGGCGTGATTATTCGGGTCCGCGCCCCAAAGCCTTTACTGAGCCACTTGCGTGGACTACCTTGACTCGCAACGGTCTGCTGCCTGACCTTTCCAACTCCTTCCTGTTTGTTGTCGCGCTTGGTCAAGCTGCACTCACACGCTGCCTCCCCGTCCACAACACGTTGGCGTGGAGCTATAGTGGTGAAAGGCGTATTGAATTAGCAACCGAAACCTGCATAAAAATTCACGCTGATGAAATGCGCGTCTCAAAGAGACTGCTGAAAACTCCGACTCAGCCAATTGAAAATAGTACTGGCCAATGGTCTCAGATGATTGAGCCAGTTTCTGATTATTTTCTGGGCGAACGACTCGATATCTGGCTGCTCAGATTGGCAGCGTCTGGCGACACTGACGGGTTCTTCATAGGTGCATCAAAATGGTTTGATCAACTTCTGTTGCGATCACAACCAGATGAGGAGATGGATCGGGAACAAATATCTGCTTGGACGATTGATGGGCACGCTGTTGATCTCATCCCGAGAAACATGATTGTTGGAACTCATGGCAAGTTGCATCTGTTCGATCTTGAGTGGGTTTGCGCCAAAAGCCTACCGTTGTCGTGGCTGCTTATCCGAGGTGTATTGAGTTTCGCCTTGTACCCGGTTAATGGTGACTGGATACGCTCCCAAACTGTTCTTGGCCTGGCTCGCACGATAGCTGCGCGCCACAAAATATCGGTTTCTGATGGGGACGTTGAAGTTGCGCGCAATACCGACGCGTCTTTTCTAGCATGGGTACGCGGCAAAGACTTAGACGCCGTCTCTTGGACTCCGGAATTGCTAACCACGCCCATCGGGCAGCTAACGGCCAGTTTGATGGATTACTGTCGTGCGGCGAGTTCTGTTGCGCCTTTGCCAACACAAGAGCTTTCAAGACTGTACGATGAAGAGCGCATCTCTCATGCAAAGTTGATCGGTGCTTACGAACAGTCAGAGAAGAGCAACCGGTCGCTAATCACAGAGCTCACTAAGTCGCATGCTTTTGCGGCAGAGGCGTTAACACATAAGTCAGTTGCCGAGCAGCAGTGTGCTGCCAATGAGGCTGAATGCGCAAAATTGTTTTTTTCATTGCAGCAAGCCGAAGGCCGCCAGCAGGCCTTGTTGCATGAACTCAACAATGCACGTGAACAGGCTGTGGCAGAACAGCAGCAAGCCGAAGGCCGCCAGCAGGCCTTGTTGCATGAACTCAACAATGCACGTGAACAGGCTGTGGCAGAACAGCAGCAAGCCGAAGGCCGCCAGCAGGCTTTGCTGCAAGAACTCAACAATGCACGTGAACAGGCTGTGGCAGAACAGCAGCAAGCCGAAGGCCGCCAGCAGGCTTTGCTGCAAGAACTCAACAATGCACGTGAACAGGCTGTGGCAGAACAGCAGCAAGCCGAAGGCCGCCAGCAGGCTCTGCTGCAAGAACTCAACAATGCACGTGAACAGGCTGTGATAGAACAGCAGCGGCTGCATACGATCGTCAATCAATTGGAACTTCAGCAGGCAGTCATTAATTCAAAGCTGATTCAACTTACTGCTGAAAATGCGACCGCCGGTGCCAAACTCGGGCGGGGCATCACCAGGTTGCACACGCGTCTTGCACCGGTTGGCACGACCCGCCGTGAACTTGGCTCGCTCACTTGGCAATTTGGTAATTCGCTTTTCGAATCCGGTTTAAAGATAACCGGATCGAAAACATGGAAATACATTTCCTCGTTTAAGCAGTCCAGACTTATAAGGAAAGAAATATCCAAAACTCAACAGATTCTTGCGAATTCAAATGTTTCGTCCACACCTTTTACTATGGCACGGGCCGATCACCCTGAATTAGCCGCATGGATTGAGAAAAATGAACCAACCCATGAACAATTAAATAATCAGAAATCAGAAGCGGCAGAATTGGTTTATCGACCGTTAATAAGCGTTATTATACCAATTTACCGTGTGCCTCAAGAGGTGTTGAATGATACCCTTGCATGTCTCGAGAATCAAACCTATGCAAATTGGCAGGCTTGTATCGTTTGGTCTGATGTCGATGACATTGCCGGATGGGCTTGGCTTCAGGCGAGGTGTTCAACTGATCAGCGTTTCAAAATTAAATTACTTGTAGTCAACGGTGGTATTTCCCGCAACTCAAATGCCGCATTTGAGCTTGTCGAAGGCGAATTTATTGCACTTCTCGATCACGATGATACACTTGCGCCTTGGGCATTTTTCGACATTGTAAAGTTACTGCAGACTACCGTTGTGCTGGATTTTATTTATTCTGATAAAGACTCAATGTCCGCCGATGGAACAATACGCCTTAACGCCTTATTCAAACCAGATTGGAGTCCTGAAATGCTCCATTCTGTTAATTATCTTACGCATCTGAATGTCATTCGGACTAACATTATTCGCGATATTGGTGGTTGGCGACCAGAAACTGATGGTGCACAAGATTGGGATTTATTTTTCCGTATTTCTGAGCGAACAAAAAAAATCGCACGTGTCGCCTCAATTCACTATCACTGGCGAATACTGCCAACCTCTACGGCCACCGGCCTGGCCGCGAAGCCCTATGCGGCAATCGGCCAGCTCAAGTCCCAGCAAGACTATTTTATTCGGCGGGGACTAGCTGCATCGGTTGTACCCAGTCCTGAAGGAATGTTTCATGTTTGTTGGCCGGTGAAGGCTGCGTCAACCGACATCATCGTTTACCAAACCGGCACGCTCAATCAGTTAGTCACTGTTCTAGACGTAATGAGGGCAGGAAAGCAAGAGTGCGTTCATACCATCCATGTGGTTCTGAGCACGCCACCCAACGACGCTCTCAAAGCATTTCAAGGTGTGTGGCACGAGCGAATTGTCTTCGCGCAAATGGAAGTGGTGAATTGGCGAACGGCGTTGGGTGCAGTGTTAGATATGACGGCATCAGAAACTATTTTGCTTGTAGACGGTAGCGCCACTGGCTTGTCAGAAACTTTGACCGAGGAACTTAGTGGGTGGGTAGCGCAGCACCCTGACATAGCATGGGCAAGCGCGCTTGCGCTCAACGCAGATAGTACAGTTTATGAAGCGGGTCGTGTGGTCAGTGCAGACCAACGATCCGCACCACTGTTTGCCGGTTCACCCTTGTTTTCCTTTGGGTGGTTTGGCGGCCCGCTTTGGTACCGGAACACACGTGCATGCTCACCCTATGCCGTGGCAATGACAGCGCACAATGCTCGTAATGCCATTGCTACTTTGCATCAAGGAGATTTCAGCCAAAACGCATTTACTGCGCTCTGTCTTGCACTGGCCGCCGATGGTCACAGAGGCTTAATCGTTCCCTTTGCAAGAGTCTACTTTAATCAATCACCTGAGATTGATTGGCCAAATGATGGGAATCTATTTCATTCAGATCCCTATTTCAATCCATCATTTTCTTTGGTCAACCCACTTAGGCTTCATTCATGAAAAAATATATCAAGTCAGTTCTTCTTGGTGTAGCGAAGCAGTATTTGGAAGATGGGGCCGCCCACGCCCAGTCAATCTGGGCTGGCTACACCACCGATGCTTTGCAGCTTGCTAACATCATTGACTGTACACCCGACCAACTTCAACAACAGCAGCAGCATCCAGAACGCGTTTCTGACAGTGTTCAAGATCGTATTTGCAATTGGTATTTGCCACCGTTTGATAATCCTTTTTATGGCGGAATCATGACCATTCTGCGACTTGCAGATTATCTGCAACGTTGCCACGGCATCAAACAACGTATTTTGATATGTGGACACGTTAACATCAAAGATGTCAATGCCAACGTGGTGAAGGCCTTTCCTAACCTGTCTAGCGCCGAAGTGATTGCCCTAAACTCGACACAAGCAATCAACGACATACCGAGGTCAGACTATTCAGTGGCAACACTTTGGACAACAGCCTATGTTTTGTTGGGTGTGCAGAATACAGGTTTGAAGTTTTACATGATCCAAGACTTTGAGCCTGCCTTTTACCCGGCTGGCAGTACTTATGCACAAACCGAGCTCACTTATCGTTTCGGCTTTTATGGCATTGCTAACACCCAATCCATCAAAGAAATATACGAACGCGACTACGGTGGCACAGCCGTTGTCCTCCAACCAAGCATCGACAAATCTGTGTTTTATACAAGCGCCGAAGCGCGTCCCGCACAACCGAAGCGCCTGTTTTATTATGCTCGACCTGGCACGCCAAGAAATGGTTTTGAACTGGCAGCTGCAGCCTTGCAGCGGCTGAAGAAAAAACATGGTGACGCTATTGACATTGTGTGTGCTGGAGCTGGATGGACCCCCGCGGACTACAACCTTGAAGGCGTGGTGCGTGCCGTTGGAATGTTACCCTATGCTGAAACCGGCAACCTGTACCGTAGCTGTCACGCAGGCTTTGTGATGATGATGACCAAGCACCCCTCATATTTGCCTTTTGAGTTGATGGCCTGTGGCGCACTTGTTGTGACCAATTACAATCAAGCTAATACATGGCTGCTTAAGGATGGCGAGAACTGCCTGCTTTCACCACCGAGTGCATCTTGTTTGTCTGAAACCCTATCCTATGCGCTGGATAACTATGACGCCTTGTCTTTTGTTCGACAGCGTGCAGCCGAGCAGATTCACCGTGACATGGGTGACTGGGATAGTAGCCTGGAAGTTGTAGCCCAGTTCATGTCTAACCGGTGTGCAGCCGGCAATTTGCCATCGGATTCCATTTCATTTTTTGCCACCAAGCAACATTAATCCCGGGAAATGTCCATGAACCTAAAAGTCAAGCGTTTTTTCACACCTGTAATTTTTACCTCAATCCTTCTCGTGAGTGCATGCAGCGAGCAAGCGCCCGAAGCACCTAAACAGCTAGCGACACCACCCGCGGCACTACAACCAGTAGTACCCAAACCACCAGTGGTCATTTCTGCAGAGGCGCAAAAATATGAGGGAAAAATTGTTCGTCAGCCACCTGCGAATCGCGGAAAGGACGATGGCTGGTATCTGGTAAAAAATGGCAAACGCCAATGGATTGTTGATGGCTCATGGCTCGAAAAGAATGGGTATAAGGCAAATGCAGTTATCGAAATAAGTACTACAGAATTCAGTGCAATCCCAGAAGATCCGATGCCTGTGAACTGAGCGAAACTATATTTATCCCGACGAGACGACTTTGGACGCGCCGATGATATAGCTGCGATTTACTAACAAAACTTATAACTTATTTCTAGAATGTCAAAGCGCTTACCAGGAGTATTGCTCCGCTCACCAGCGTCCGTGTTTGGTGAGAAAGTCTATTACGTTGAACGGGGGTGCCGCCACTGGATTCGCGATGGTGTGTGGCTCGATTCAAATGGCTTTCTTTGGCCAGATGATGTCACAGATGTGGAACCAGCCATTTTGTACAGTTTTTTGAATAGTGGGCATGCGCCGCTGCGATCAGATGTTGACGCAAGCAGGGTTGATTTGACAAGCGTAGATATTCGAGAAATTGCCGCATCGCAACTACGAGGAACTGGCATCGAATTTGGTGCAGGTTCATCCCCGTTTCCTGTACCGCTGAACTGCAATGTGCTTTTTGCTGATGCCTTTGCTTACGAGCAGTTATTCGCAGAAATGTATCCGGGGCAATCAAGTCACGATCTTGTTCGCCCAGATTACAAAACAGACATCCAGACCTTGGTTGGAGTGGCTGATGCAAGTCTTGACTTTGTCATAGCTTGCCATGTTATAGAGCACACCACAAATCCAATCGCTGCCATCAATTCATGTTACCGGGCGCTTAAGGCGGGTGGGAAGCTTGTGTTGGTGGTTCCGGACATGACAAAAACTTTTGATAGCAAAAGGCAGCTTACCACCCTCTCGCATCTCATTGAGGACTTCCAATTGCCTTCACGCGAGCGCGACCGAACACACTACGAAGAGTTTTACACCAAGGCATTCTCCATACCTTCAGGTCGTAACCCAAATGACTTTGTATCGGAAAAACATGCGGAAGACTTTTCAATCCATTTTCATACTTGGACTTATGAGTCTTTCAATGAACTAATTTTGTGGTTAGGCCCGCAAACTCCTTGGTCGGCCGTATGGCAGCATCCAACCTTGCATGGAGCTGAGAATATTGAATTTTATTTTGTGCTCACCAAGTAGGATGTGAGAAAAGAGGATTGTTTTGAGTCTTTCATTTCTATTGGGTATTCGAATGAATATCCGCGATTGGGGCGCATTCCTTTTTGGGGTGCTACTTTGCGTATTGGTTCTTACCTATGGAGAAATACGCAAAGAGCCATCTGGATTGCTTGCTATGGAAGCCAGCACGACGCATCCAGGCATGCTAAAGGTCCTTTACACCAAAGATGGTGCACTAGTTGACCCCGGTTGGGTCATTAACTTTCCTCAGGCGAACACAAGCCAACTCGCCAGTTTCCCACTCAATCCTGGCGACTATGAACTGATTGGGTTTAAACCATTGGTTGAGCCCGGCGGGGCCGTAACTGTAAAAAATGTCAAAGTTATCTCTAACGCCAGAACGAGTGAAATAAGTCTCGCAGGCTTTGTCGCCATAAATCAGTTGACTGTGAACAGTACAAAGCCAATCGAATCGATCTTCGGTCCGGCGGCAGGTGCCAACGATCCATTTGGGGTCATTCCAGGTCTGCACGTAGTTGTTTCCAAAGCACCGTTTGCCTTTATCTCATTTTTCTGGTTGGTTGCAGGAAAGCTTGCATTAATCGCGGTATTTGTCGCACTCATGTTCGGTTTATCCGGCAGTCTTCCGTTCGCAACAAGTATGACAAATACGCCACGGCCACGAGCCCAGCAAGGCAAATTGGATTGGCTTGCTTGCGGTAGGCCTAGTCATTCTTTATTTGCGCAATGCCCATTCACTGTTTGTACCTGTGCTTTACACGGAAGACGGCACTTGGAGTGCTGGCCTGATTAATCGGGGATTCTGGGACATGCTGTTTAATGCCAAAGAAGGTCATGCGCGTTACTTTGTATTTGGCAACATCATCTTGTTGACTTTGGCGCAGTTAGCGAATACAGCGCTGTTTGGGCACGATCTGTCTTATTTGCCACACTTTGTGTCTTTTTTCTCGATGCTTTTTTATTCAGTACTAGCGGTAGCTCCAATATATCTTCTACGGAATGTGCTAGTTATTGAAGCACGAATTCTCCTTTGGTTCCTAGTTCTTTTGGTTCCACTTGGTGACAGTTCCTTCGAAGTATTGGGACGTTTAAGCAACATTGGCTTTACCTTCCTCTTTTTAGCATTCTGTCTGCTGGTTTGGCGACGCTATTCTTTACACGATGATGATCGAAAATGTATTGTTGCTGCTGATGCAATGCTCTTTATTTGTGCTAATACTAATCCACTATGTTATCCGCTGATTGCAATTGCTTACTCTGCTACTGCGCTGGGTCACTGGAAGTCGAGGGGTAAGCCTGATGTGAAGGTTTGGTTTCGAGAATATCTTACCAAATTTAGTATAAAGAGTGCATTAACTTTACTATCATTGCTCTTGGCTTTCTTTCTTTGGATGTTGTTGCGCGAAAAAGGGGTTGATCAAGCTCTGGACGGAACAATTGAGTCTAAGAATCTTATTGAAGCACTTATTTCTAGACCAATCTTATATCCAGTTATTTTTCCATTTTATCAGTTACTTGATAATAAATTTAGTATTTTTTTAGTAATTTTTCTATTGATTCTAATCCTTCATATTTCAAAAAAAACCGTAAAGGAGCAATTTGCATTGATAAGTGCGGTCTTAATTTTGATTGTTGGCTCTGTTGTCACTGTCGTGTCACGACCAGCTCTTACGTCAATTTTAGACGCCTATCGTACTACTTTTCCAGATAGATACTATTATGGATTATCTTTGTTTGTTTTTGTTGCGATTGCGTGTTCTCTTTCGATAGGTTTTTGTTTTAAGAAAAACAACTACCAAAGAAATGTTGCTAATGCGTCGGCTGGAATTTTTATCTCTTTATATTTGAGTAATTCTTTTTATCTATTTGAATTTTCTAAAACTCATTGGTATGATCCACCAATAGCCACTTTTCAAGATGACGTTAAAAGGGCATACCGAAAAGGGGCTGAGCCAAACGCAGGTAAGATCATGTATCGGGTGGACTTACACCCCAAACCTTTGGCAGCCCATTTTCCAGAATCTTATGTAGCAGCAACCGCTCTTGGATTTCGTTTCTTACCCGCTAACTTGGTTAGCCATCAAGTCATGATACCATCGGTTTTTTCTGACAATGCCAAACGGTATGAGGGGAAAATAATCAGGCAAACACCTGCCGGTCGTGGCAGAGGTGATGGTTGGTTTTATGTGTCCGAAGGAATGCGTTTCTGGATTCCAGATGGACAATGGCTAAAGTCTAGAAATCTTTCCCCATCTGAAGTTATAACGATCAGTTCTCTGGAATTTGAATCTATTCCTGATAGTGGCAGATCTGTTAAGTAGTATTCTCTATTTCACGCCAATCATTTTTGTTTACTCAATTTCTTTTATGGTTTCTATCTGATATTTAAGTTTTCTCTAGATATCTCCTTTGCTTCAAATACGCTAACTGTGAATGATGGGTAAGTTGCAATAAGTTTTTAACGCAATTTAATGATGTAGTTCGCAAGCAGCTCTCGCCAATCAAGCGTACCACGCTACTGAAGTTATACTCATATGCATATAACCTGTCGCATTCAGCCGAATACAAGAATTTAATATGGCCTTAATTCCCGTTTTTTTATCTGTGGTTTTTGTAGTTAAAAATCAGTCATGTTATATTAGAGAATGTCTAACAGTCGCAACCAGGGAAATCTCTTCGCTTGCTAGTGATTATGAGTTGATCGTTATTGACAACGCCTCTGATGACGACAGTATTTCCATCTTGAAAAGTCTGACCGGCGAGAGTGGGTTGCCCAATTTGCAGGTCTATGCACTCACCAAAGAAGTGGATGCAGACACCGCGTCATGGGTAGGATTGGAAAATGCGTTGGGTGACTTCGTCGTTGTTATTGATCCCATGCTTGATGACATTGCTTTTTTACCCGCGATGCTCGATAAAGCTGTAAGTGGTGCCGATGTTGTATTCGCGAAAAATAGACAAAAAATGTCGCAAAGTCTGGCTTATCGCGTTGCCTTCTCAGTCTTTAACGGGATTTACAAATGGATTAGTGGTGTCCATCTTGCGCAAGAGGCACCTCAGTACCGTTTGCTGAGCAAGCGAGTAGTCAACTTCATTCTTCAGCACCCGCAGCCAACGATGACCTATCGGCACCTTCCCGCGACGGGGGGATTTGCACGGATCAACCTTGACTACAGCGCAGTACCCAAATTTACGCAAACTAAACGCTTGGGCGGGAGTATCGATCGCGGTATGCGGCTGCTGGTTTCGACAACCCGTGCGCCAATGCGCCTAGTGACATCGCTTTCGTTGTTTGGGGCGGTTGCCAACCTGATTTACTCGGTCTATGTCGTCGCTGTTGGATTCCTCAAGACGGACGTTGCCCCAGGTTGGGTCAGTCTGTCACTCCAGCAGTCTGGCATGTTTTTTCTGCTTTCGCTGGTGCTTCTGGTGCTGGGCGAATACATTCTTCATATGGTCAGCCTGTCGAATGATGGCCCGCTTTACCATGTGGGCCAGGAATTCACCAGCGCCCGCATGACACGGCAGGACAAACTCAATATAGAAGAGGTAATGACACAACCACAAAAAACTGGCTCGATGCTTGGGTAGTTCGCGAATGACTAGCCAAGATAACCTTCTTGATGCCGTCATTATTGGTGGTGGCTTTTACGGTGCAACCATCGCAATTTATCTGGCCAAACAGCGTGGTTTTAGGCGGATCGTCTTGATAGAGCGCGAATCGGCACTTCTTACCCGCGCCTCTTACAACAATCAGGCGCGCGTTCATAACGGATATCACTACCCGCGCAGCTTTACGACCGCGTATCGGAGTCGGGTTAACCTACCCAAGTTCGTGCGGGACTGGCCCGATGCTGTAACGCAAGATTTCACCAAGCTGTATGCGATTGCCCGGCGCAATTCCAAAGTTACCGCCAAGCAGTTTGCGCGCTTTTGTCGGGAGATTGGAGCCAAGATTCAACCAGCAGATTCATCGCTGAAGGCACTATTTGAGCCACGCCTGATTGAGGATGTGTTCTTGGTCGAGGAATTTGCTTTTGATGCGACCAAATTGGCCAACTGGGCTACGACCGCCTTGCAAGACGGTGGTGTGCATATCCAATTTCAATCAAGCGTGACTGCGATCTCAAGCGGACCAGACCAGACTTTGCGAGTTGCAATCAAAAGCCCATTCGCGCCAGACACCTCGCTGGATGCACGCTATGTATTTAATTGCACCTACAGTGGTCTCAATCAATTCAAGGGTGATTTCGCTGGCACCCGAACTGGCCTGAAACATGAAATCACTGAAATGGCATTGATGCAGGCACCGTCGGCACTCAGGGGCTTGGGCATCACTGTGATGGATGGCCCATTCTTCTCAATCATGCCATTTCCTGCGCGTGGGTTGCATACGCTTTCGCATGTCCGGTACACCCCTCACATGCACTGGAATGACGCGCAAGACATCAACCCGTACCAAAAGCTCTATCAGTATGAGTGCGCAACGCGTGTCGATCGCATGGTCAGGGATGTGGGACGCTATCTCCCTGCGGTACACAACGCCAAATATGTCAACTCCTTGTTTGAGATCAAAACCGTTCTGGTAAAGAACGAGGGTGATGATGGAAGACCAATATTGTTTGAGAAGCACCCTGAGTTGCCGGGTTGCTATTCGATTCTGGGTGGGAAAATAGACAACATCTATGATGTACTAGAGAAATTGGATGCGGAAATACTTTAAAAACTCAGGTCGACGTCTGTTAATTATTGGTGCATTCGCTCTAATTTTGTTTCTTATTTTTTCGGACCTCCAAAAGTATTCTACGGCAACCATTATTCACCGAGATGACTCCACTGAAATTATAACTAATTGAAACCACGAAAATGAACGCATTAATTGGATATTCAGGTTTTGTTGGTGGTTTACTTCTTAAGCAAGCACCTTTCGATGCGCTTTTTCGATCTACCAATATCGCTGATATTGATGGCCAATCGTTCGATACCGTTGTATGCGCTGGCGCACCTGCACAAAAGTGGATTGCCAACCGAGATCCTGAGGTGGATCGCCAAAAGATTGACAGCCTGAACTCGCACCTTAAAACCATAAGATGTAAAACGTTCATTTTGATTAGCACGGTCGATGTGTTTAAGGACTCGATGGGTGTCGATGAGTTAACCCCTGTCGAAGAATCCGGACTTCATCCTTATGGCCTGCATCGGCGCCTGCTTGAGAAGTTTGTTGAGAGTCACTTTTCAAACTATTTGATCGTCCGCCTGCCTGGGCTCGTGGGTCCTGGGCTGCGCAAAAACGTCATCTTCGATTTTCTGAATGACAACAATCTCCAAGCCATTGAAAGCCGCGGTGTTTTCCAGTTCTACCCACTGGTCAGCCTTTGGTACGACATTCAAACCGCGCTTAACGCTGGGTTGAATTTGGTGCACCTCACCGCAGAACCGATCAGCGTAGCGGATGTGTCTCAAAGAGGCTTCGGCAAAGCCTTTGACCAGATATTGGCCAATACCCCAGCCACTTACGACATGCGTACCCGCTATGCGCAAATTTATGGAACTTCGGGACATTACCAGTACAGCGCACGCGACACTATCCAAGCTGTCAGGACTTACGCGCAGTCTGAACCGCTTACGATCAAGTCCGACCAAGGGGCGAAGTCATGAGGCTGGCAATTTCAAATATTGCCTGGGATGCACCTGAAGATGTGGTGATAGCCCCACTACTTCATCGCTTTGACGTTGATGCGATTGATGTCGCGCCGGGGAAGTATTTTCCGGATCCTGCCAATGCGTCTGACGATGACATCGGGCGAATCAAGAGCTGGTGGTCAGAACGCGGTATAGAAATTACAGGCATGCAAGCACTGTTGTTTGGCACGACCGGGTTGAACGTTTTTGGCCCGCCGGCAACTCAAGACGCGATGTTGAAACATCTGGCTGCAGTTTGCCGTATAGGCGCAGGCCTAGGAGCCAAGCGACTGGTGTTTGGCTCGCCGAAGAATCGAGATCGCACCGGGTTTAGCGATCAACAAGCCATTGATGTGGCAGTTTCTTTTTTCCGTCGGCTTGGCAACATTGCTCAATCCTACGGCGTTGTGATCTGCCTTGAGCCCAACCCAACTTGCTATGGCACCAACTTCATGACCACCAGCGCCGAAACCGCACGGGTAGTGGCTCAGGTTGATCACCCGGCCATCAGGATGCAGTTGGATACAGGTGCGCTCACCATCAACGGTGAAGAACCCGGCACCATACTGCAAGACTGGGCGCCTTTCATTGGGCACATTCATGCCAGTGAGCCGGACCTGCTGCCTTTGGGCGATGGAGGCACTGATCTTGGCAAGATGGCAGCAGCCATGAAGTGGCACCTTCCCAACCACGTGGTTTCCATCGAGATGCTGGCGACCAAGAATGAACCACACGACATAGCGATTGAACGCGCACTGAAGGTGGCAGTTCAGCACTATCGCAATCATGAAGTTGGGGCTAAGGTATGAAGTGGCTGATTCTGATTCTTGGTATTGCTGCCAATGCCTCTGCCAGTGTCTTGGTCAAGTTGGCCATGATGCCGCCACGAAAGTTCCCTTCTCTCAGCGAGCCTAAAGCAGCGTTGAGTAATTGGCCATTCTGGCTGGGTCTGGGTCTTTACGGTGCAGCGTTTTTGCTTTACGCCGCCGCCTTGGCGCGTTTGCCGCTTAATGTGGCGCACCCCATATTGACTGCCGGTGCGGTGGCGACAGTTGCTTTGTGTTCGGTGCTAATCTTTCGTGAACCTTTTCATTGGACAACGGGGGTTGGGATTGCACTGGTGATAGCCGGTGTTGCACTGATCACTGCCCGAGTCGCATAACAGCTAATGGAAGAAAATGACGATTATTCAAGATATTCCTCCTGAACTACGTGCGAGCTGGCAAGTACCTACGTTCGAAACGCCGCTTTGGCTTGGTCGTCAACGACCATGGTGTGTGGTGATCCCTGTTATTAATGAAGGCGAACGAATAGGGAGCCTTCTTTCAAAAATGACTGCCTTAAGAATCGCCGAAATCGCTGACATCATCGTTGTTGATGGTGGTAGCACGGATGGTTCGCTGGGGCTGGAATCACTGAAACAAAATGGTGTGCGTGGACTCCTCATCAAGACCGGCCCAGGAAAACTGAGCGCCCAGCTCCGATGCGCCTATGCTTTTGCCCTTGATCAGGGCTATGAGGGCATAGTGACCATTGATGGGAACGACAAAGACGACCCAGAAGCAATACCCCGATTCATCGAAGCGCTAAAACAAGGCGCAGATTTTATTCAGGGATCTCGTTTCATTGAGGGGGGTGTTGCTGAAAACACACCCAAGTCACGTGACTTCGCTATAAAGTTTATCCATGCGCCAATGCTCAGTCTAGCTTCTGGGTTTATGTGGACTGACACTACACAGGGCTTTCGCGCCTACAGTCGCAAGATGCTGCTTGACAAAAGGATCGCACCCTTTCGCAACATATTTAACACATATGAATTGCTAGCGTACCTTTCATATCGCGTCCCCAAACTTGGCTACTGTTGCCGAGAAGTACCATCAATTAGACGCTATCCCATGGGTGAGGTGCCAACCAAAATAAGCGGCATAGCGGGAAATGTTAGCTTATTTCGAACGCTAATTAAAGCTTGTATCGGCGGCTTCAACCCCTGACGAACCGAACAACTGATCTCCCGCAATGATATTTCCTTGAGCAAGAAGGCCGCTGATATGCAAGCGGTCAATAACCTGCACCGCAAGATCAGCCAGCTAAAAGGTAGAACGGTATTTCATTGCCTAAGGCCTACCCTAGACCACCTACTGAAAGGCGCGCAACGATTGCCTGGGGAAGTGAGCTGATCTGCAAAACGGCTGAGCACTATTGGCCAATGATGTACATAATGCATTTGTTTGGATCAGCCGCAGCAGAGTCTTTGTAGTAGTCAATGCGCTTGAGAAGTCCCGTACCTGAGTTAGCGGCTAACAGCGAGGCGAAGAACTCCTTGCCCGGACTGGTCGCAGTTGATGGAGTGTACAC
>JADKAW010000010.1 GCA_016719055.1 Candidatus Rhodoferax mariagerensis
CGTCGAGATTTTGAAAGCGCTGTACCGTGGCGCGCGCATCCTGATTCTGGATGAACCCACAGCCGTATTGACGCCGCAGGAAAGCGAAAGCCTGTTTGAGGTGCTGGCGCAGATGGTGGCACAGGGGCTCTCCATCATCTTCATCAGCCACAAACTGGGCGAAGTGCTGCGGGTGTCGAACCGGGTGGCGGTGTTGCGTGGTGGCAAGCTGGTGGCCGAGGCCAGTGCCAAGGGCACCACGCAAGCCCAGCTGGCGCAGTGGATGGTCGGGCACGCGATTGAAGCGCCGGTGCGCCGCCCCGCCAAATCAGTGGGCAGCGCGGTTTGCACGCTCGACCGGGTCAGTACCGGCGCAGGACGCGAGCGGCTGGAGCAGGTGAGCCTGACGCTCAACGCTGGCGAGATTGTGGCGATTGCCGGCGTCTCGGGCAATGGCCAGGTGGCGCTGGCCGAATTGTTGTGCGGCACGCGTCATGCCAGCGCAGGGCAGGTGACGTTTATGGGCCAGCCGATGCCTCGGCATCCGGCCGAACTGGTGGCGCTGGGTGTGGCGCGCATTCCGGAAGACCGCCACGCCGTGGGGGTGGTGGGAGATTTGCCGGTGTGGGAAAACGCCGTATCTGAGCGGCTACGCAGCCCAGTTTTTTCACGCTGGGGCTGGGTGCGCCGCGCCAAGGCGCGGGCCTATGCCAAGCAGGTCATCGACGCCTTTGACGTGCGCGGTGGCGGACCGCTGACACCTGCCAGATCACTGTCTGGTGGCAATATGCAGAAGCTGATTCTGGGTCGGGCCCTGATGCAACCTGCACAGGGTGCTATCAATCATGAATTGAATGGTAATGCTGTGGAAGGCCTACACCCTGTTGCCCCCTCCTCTGCAGCGGGAACCAGGCAGGATGCCATCGTTGCACCACAGGTGCCACGTCTGATCATCGCGCATCAGCCCACCTGGGGGCTGGACATTGGCGCGGTGGCCTATGTGCAGTCGCAACTGATCGCCGCGCGCGATGCTGGTGCAGCCGTGCTGATGATTTCCGACGATCTGGACGAAGTGCTAACGCTGGGTGATCGGGTGGCCGTCATGCATGCGGGTGAGTTGACCGCCGCCCAGCCGGCATCGGACTGGAGCCGCGAGGCGATTGGGCTGGCCATGGCTGGTGTCAGTGCCGGGATAGGGACGCACCCATGAGGCTGGAAAAGCGCACCCATAGCGCTTCACTGGCCATGCTGCTGGCGCCGCTGGCTGCGGTGGCTTTCACCCTGCTCATCAGCGCCCTGCTGGTCCTGTGGGCTGGCGCACCGGTTGGCCAGACATACGGGATGCTGCTAAAAGGCGGTTTTGGGTCGGTTTTTGCCCTGAGTGAAACGCTCACACGCGCCATTCCGCTCACGCTCACCGGCCTGGCTGCTGCGGTGGCTTTCAAGGCGCGCCTGTTCAATATTGGTGCTGAAGGCCAGTTGTATTTGGGTGCACTGGCCGCCGTGGCGGTGGGCGGACTGCATGGTGGCACCGGCTTCGACCTGCCACCGGCGCTGCTGTTTGTGCTGATGATGCTGGCGGCCGCGCTGGCGGGGGCCTTGTTGTTGCTTGGCCCGGCGCTGATGAAGGCCAGACTCGGCGTCGATGAGGTGGTGACCACGCTGCTGCTGAACTTCATTGTGCTGCTGGGGGTGTCGCTGATGCTCGACGGCCCCATGAAAGACCCGAGCGCCATGGGTTGGCCGCAAAGTGTGGCGCTGCTGGGCGACCTGGAACTGTCCAAACTGGTCGAGCAAACCCGCGTGCACACAGGCCTCTTGTGGGCCATCACGCTGTCTGTTGGTCTGTGGGCGCTGATGAAATTCACCGTGCTGGGTTTTGACATCCGCGCCGTGGGGGCCAACGCCCGCGCTGCCGCCTTTGCCGGGGTGTCGGTGACGCGCACCGTGGTGCTGGTGGCGCTGCTCTCGGGCGGACTGGCCGGGTTGGCCGGGGCCATTGAAGTGGCCGGTCGCACCAGCTACCTGACGCTGGACATGTCACCCGGCTACGGTTACAGCGGCATTGTGATTGCCATGCTGGCCGGATTACATCCGATCGGGGTGGTGCTGGGCAGCGTGTTTGTGGCCGGCGTGCTGGTGGGGGCTGACAGCATGAGCCGCGTCATCGGCGTGCCCACCTATATTGCTGACGTGATTGTGGCCACCTCGCTGATCGCCGTGCTGATTGCCACGCTGCTAACGCAATACCGGGTGAGATTGAAGTGACCGACTTAATTGACATCCTCGCCAACCCCGCGTTCTGGGTGGCGGTGCTGCGTATTGCCACGCCGCTGATTTTGGGCACGCTGGGCGTGTTGCTGTGTGAACGCGCCGGGGTCTTGAACCTGGGCATTGAAGGCATTATGGTGGCTGGAGCGTTTGCTGGCTGGCTGGCTGTGTTCGGTGGCGCGCCCCTGTGGGCCGGTGTGGCGGTGGCGGCGCTTACGGGCGCGGTGTTTGGGCTGCTGCATGCGTTGTTGACGGTTGGGCTGGCGCTGTCACAACACGTGTCGGGGCTGGGCATCACGCTGCTGGCCACCGCTTTAAGCTACTATGGCTACCGCGTCAGCTTTCCCAAGGTATCGACGCCACCCACCATCACACCCTTTGCCGAAATGGGCTGGTTGCCGCTGCCTATTTTGTCGCAGCAAACCGCGATGACGCTACTGGCGCTGCTGGCGGTGCCGGTGCTGGCCTATGTGCTGTTCAAAACCCCGCTGGGTCTGGCGCTGCGCATGGTTGGTGAAAACCCGCAGGCCGCTGAAGGCCAGGGCGTGTCGGTCGCTCGGGTACGCACCGGGGCCATCGTGGCGGGTTCAGCGCTGATGGGAGTGGCAGGTTCTTTCCTGACGCTGTCGGCGTTTAACGCCTTCTTTTTCAACATGGTCAACGGGCGTGGCTGGATTTGTGTGGCGCTGGTGGTGTTTGCCTCTTGGCGACCCGGCAAGGCGCTGTTGGGTGCCTTGCTGTTTGCCTTTTTTGACGCGCTGCAACTGCGCCTGCAACAGGCGGGCGACGCCGCCTTGCCCTACCAACTGTATTTGATGCTGCCGTATCTGCTGTCGATTGTGGCGCTGATTCTGGTGGCGCGCAAGGCCAGTTATCCGCAGGCGCTGATGAAGCCTTACCGCAAGGGCGAACGCTAAGTTGGTGCGGTGATGTTAAGGACCCATTGATGTGCATCTGGCAAAAACCAATTTCTGTGGCAGCTTTAACCGCTTTTAGCACCAACTCGGCGGTCAGTCATCTGGGCATTGAGTTTCTGGAGGTGGGGGATGACTTCATCATTGCGCGTGTCCCGGTGGACGCACGCACCTGCCAGCCTTTTGGGCTGCTGCACGGCGGTGTCAGCGTGGTGCTGGCCGAAACTTTGGGTTCCTGCGGTGCCAATTTTGCCTGCCTGCCCGGGCATCAGGCCGTTGGCCTGGACATCAATGCCAACCACCTCAAAGGCGTCAAAAGCGGCTGGGTGACAGGCACCACACGCCCGGTGCACATTGGCCGCACTACCCAGGTTTGGCAAATCGACTTGCGCAACGAGGCTGGCCAGCTCACCTGCACATCGCGCATCACCATGGCGGTGCTGCCACCAACGTCAGCACCTTAAACCGGTCAATGGTCAGACGAAGCACCGAAAAGGGACCAAACGCTCCAGAAAGGTGCGCAAACGGGTGCTTTCGCCTCACTTGTTGCGCGACAATGGAGCGTGAAGGAACTGATTTCCTGCTTGATGTACCGGCCGATTCAAAGGAGAGATTGAATGACCATTCTGGTCGCCTATGTACCCCGCCCTGAGGGCGAAGCAGCCCTGGCAAAGGGTCTTGAAATGGCAAAGCGTCGCAACGAACACCTGGTGGTGGTCAACGCATCCCCAGGTGGCGACAACGAGGACCCGGCGGCCGTGGACATAGAAGACGCTGAACGGGTGCAACAAATATTGGTCAACGCCGGCATCCACGCTGAATTCAAACAACTGGTTCGCGGCAAAAATGCGGTTGAAGAAATTGAGGCGCTGGTGGAGTCCTTAAGTGCCTCGGTGCTGATCATTGGCCTGAGAAAACGCTCTGCGGTTGGCAAACTGATCATGGGAAGTGTGGCGCAAGACCTGCTGATGTCGGTGCCCTGCCCGGTGTTGGCCGTCAAGACAAGCAGTTAGCTTAGGGCTTTGACGCTTTGCCTGGCGGGCGATCACTCACAGCTTGATCGCAACGCGCCGTCGGCCAAAGTTGCCGTGGCTTGAGCTGAAGCGACCGGCCACCGCGCCGCCACAGTCCGGGCAACAGCCCTTGGCATCAAGCCGGTAGCCATTGATCTGATACCAGTCGCGCTCGATCACATGGGCCTGACAGGCCGGGCAAAACGTGGTGTCGCCTTCGGTATGGTGCGCGTTGCCAATATAGACGTAACGCAAGCCTGCCTTGAGCGCAATTTGACGCGCTTTTATCAAGGTGACCAAGGGTGTGGCCGGCACCTCGGGCATTTTGTAGTCCGGATGAAATGCCGAAAAATGCAGCGGCACATCGGGTCCGAGCGCGCTCATGACCCATTCGCTCAGCGCTCCAATTTCCTGGTCTGAGTCATTGTGCCCCGGAATCAGCAAGGTGGTGATCTCCAGCCAGACCGAAGTCTCGTGGCGCAGGTAGATCAAAGTATCGAGCACGGGTTGCAGGTGCGCACCGGTCAATTTGACATAAAAGTCGTCAGTAAAGGCCTTCAGGTCAACGTTGGCAGCGTCCATTCTGGCGAAAAAATCCCGACGCGGCTGCGCATGGATGTAGCCTGCCGTGACGGCCACTGTTTGCACGCCCACGGCGTGACAGGCATCTGCCACGTCCATGGCGTACTCGGCAAAAATCACCGGATCGTTGTAGGTGAAGGCAACACTTTTGCAACCGTGCTGGACCGCTGCCTGGGCAATGGACGTAGGCGTTGACCGCACCATCAAGCGATCCGTGTCGCGCGATTTGCTGATGTCCCAATTCTGGCAAAACTTGCAGGTCAGATTACAACCGGCCGTGCCAAACGACAGCACGCTGCTGCCTGGGTAGAACTGGTTGAGGGGCTTTTTCTCGATCGGATCAATGCAGATGCCGGAAGACCTGCCGTAGGTGTCGAGCAGCATCTGTTCGCCCTGGCGCATCCGCACGAAGCAGGCGCCGCGCTGGCCCTCATGAAGCTTGCAGTCGCGCGGGCACAGGTCGCATTGCAGGCGCCCGTCCGGGATGGGGTGCCAGTAGCGAGCCGCGTACTGCGTTTCTGTTGTCATATGCCGTCGATCTCTTTCCATTTGCTCACGGTGTAACAGGAAAGGCGCATGTCAGGCGACCAAAAGTCAGCAGGCAGACCGGCTTTTCGCTTCAGATGCGCCAAAAAGTCAGCAACTTGGGGCAGTTGCTCCCAGACTTGAGGCAAAAAGGTGCTGCGCCGCCCCTGGCATTCCAGCACCACGCCGTCAATACCAGGCTGCAACTGGGCCAATGCCTGCGCTTCGTTGTCAAAATGCAAGGGCCGCAAAGGCGACAACAGCGACACTTCCAGGGTGGTGTGGCTCAACTCTGCCAGCGTCAGCGGCGCAAATCGTGTGTCATGAAGTGCTGCGGCAACGGCATTCGATTGCAGGTCAGCCAGTAGTGTGCGATGGGGTGCCAGCGAGCCGATACAGCCGCGCAGCTGGCCGCGCTGGGTCAGGGTGACAAAGCAGGCACCTGGCGCTTGTAACCAAGGCGCTGCCGCAGACGCTTGAAGCGGCTGACCCATGGCCCTGGCGATGGCGGCACGGGCGATTGAGAGCATCACGGGTCCAGTGGGCTGATCAGACTCGGATGCTGACGTGAACACCACCGACGCATATCCCACCACTCGACTTTTATCACCCGCTGTATCGCCCGAATTGCACTGCGCCAGCAGATCAGCCTGTAAATGATGCCGCTGTGCTGCCAGCAGCAAACCGTTGACCGGCGTGCCGCCACAAGCCTGGCGGTGTGTGAGCGTGGCATCAAGTGCCAGAATGTGGCGGACGGTCTCCTGATCAACCGCCTGGGCGGTTGGGTAAGGCAAAAAATGCGACAGGTCCGAGCTGATCACCAGCAGGGTTTCGTCCCCGCCCCACAGCACCTCCAGCACTTGGGCCACTTGCTCGGGCGTGGCATCACCCACAGCCAGGGGCAGCAACTTGAAATCGTCTAAAACAGATTGCAAAAATGGTAACTGAACTTCCAGCGAATGTTCCTGGGCGTGGGCTGCCAGGCTGGTCAGCACTTGGCGCATCGGCGCGATGGTGTTGACGGCATCCTGGTCAATGTCAACGCTGCCCAGTGGCGTTTCAAAACGATCAACCCCAGGCAACGCCAGCCCGGCAACGGGCACCCGGTGCACTGGCCCCAACAACACCACGCGGCGAATGTGCGAGCGCGCAGGGAGCAAGCGTTCGTACGCTAGCGCAGCGGTTGCACCCGAGTAGACGTAACCTGCATGGGGCACGATGATTGCCTTCGGGACCTGTTCGGTCAACTTGCTGCTGCGTAGCTGGGCCTGGACCAAAAAGGCCGTGACATCCTTGTGCAATACCGTGGCTTGGTCCGGATAAAAAAGGCCGGCAACCGCTGCAGGGCGAACTTTTTGCATGAAACCTCCGCGTATTCAAACTGACCGCATCAGAGCAGTTGACCCCGCGCTTGTCAAGTGATCTGCCAGGCCACGGTCGATGCCAGGCTGGTACGCCCGGTCTTGGCATCCACCACTTGCGGACTTTAAGCAAGTGTCCCTGATAATGTTTCACCATGAACACTTGCTTGCAATTTCGCCCATGAACCTGAATCAACTCAGCTACCTGGTGGTGGACGATCTGGAGCTGATGCGTGCGGTCACGGTCAACCAGTTGCGCAGCATGGGTGTTGAGAAGATCAAGGTCGCTCGCCATGGCGCCGAGGCCCTTGAAATGTTGCGAGCCAGCAAGTTCGACGCCGTGTTGTCCGACTGGAACATGCCGATCATGTCGGGGCTAGATTTGCTAAAAACCCTGCGGGCCGATCCCAAGCTGGCGAAAATTCCGTTTTTGATGATCACCGCCGAGGCCGAGCGCCAGCGCATCGAAGAAGTCATTTCTGCCGGGGTCAACGCCCTGCTGGTCAAACCCTATAACTCAGGCAGCCTCAAGGCGCGCCTGGAGCGCATGCTCCACCCACAAAAACGGCCGGTGCCAACACCCGCGCTTGCGCCGACCTCAAGCAGTCGGGCCGACGAAGGCACCGGGTTGAGCCAGGTCCTGTCGCCATCGCGCATTTTGGTGGTGGACGACTACCCGGTCAGTCTGAAGCTGCTGGAAAAGCTGTTTGCGGACGAGTACCAGGTACAAACCGCCACCGATGGCCTCGCGGCGCTGGCGCTGTGCCAGACCGAGCCCTTGCCTGATCTGGTGCTCATGGACGTGATGATGCCCGGCATGGATGGCTTTGAAGTGGTGCGCCGACTGCGCGAGCAGCATGCCACGGCCCAGATACCGGTGATTTTTGTCACCGGCCTGAGCGACAACGAAGCCCGTGTCAAAGGCATGGCACTTGGTGCTGTGGACTTTGTCTCCAAAACCAGCGACCCCAAAGCCTTGCGAGCCAGGGTGCGAAATTTCATCCAGTTTGTCGACATGCGGCGCAAGTTGCAACTGGACTATGACGCCATGCTCGATGCCGCGCGCATGCGTGAAGATGCTGAAAACATCACCCGCCATGACCTCAAAGGCTCGTTGGCGGGTATTGTTGGCATGGTGCAAAGCCTGGCAGACGACGACAGCATGCACCCCAAACATGCCGCCCAGTTGCGTCTGGTGCAGCAAACGGCCGAACAGGTTATGAACATGGTCAACCTATCGGGCGAGCTCTACAAGATCGAGATGGGCCGCTTCAAGCTCAGGGCCACAGCAGTGGACATTGGCGAAATTTTGCACAGAATTGTCGATCTGTCGCGTGCCAGTTTTGCCGACAAACACCTCACGATCGTGGTCGACACCGACACACCGGTTGGCACCGAACTGCCCAAGGCCCAGGCCGATGCCATGCTGTGTTATTCGCTGTTTCAAAATCTGGTCAAAAACGCCTGTGAGGCGGCACCTCCAGCCTCAAGGGTGGTTGTGCTGTTGCATGATGAGTCACCGCTGCGCATTTTGATCAGCAACACAGGCGCTGTGCCCGCCGAATTGCGCGAGCGGTTTTTTGACAAATTTGCCACCAGTGGCAAGGCCGGGGGCACGGGTATTGGTACCTATTCAGCCCAATTGCTGGCACGCGCCCAAAATGGCAGCATCAACATGGTGACTGACGATGCAAACAACAGCACCACACTGATGGTGACCTTACCGCGCCACAGCTTTGACGCGGATCAACCCAACGCCTGACGGCATACTTTTTTCAGAGAAAACACATGGGCAACCGACTGACACAAATCGCCACCCGAACCGGTGACAACGGCACCACGGGCCTGGGTGACAACACCCGGGTCTCCAAAAACAGCCTGCGCGTGCATGCCATGGGTGATGTGGATGAGCTCAACTCCAACATCGGTGTTTTGTTGTGCGAATCCATGCCCGATGCGGTGCGCCAGCTGCTGGTGGAGATTCAGCACCAGCTGTTCAACCTGGGGGGCGAGCTGTCGATTCCGGGGTTTGAGCTGCTCAAAGCCGATGCGGTTTTGGCGCTGGATGAAGCACTGGCGCAGCACAACGAGGCATTGCCCAAATTGCAGGAATTCATTTTGCCGGCGGGTACCCGCGCTGCAGCGCTGGCCCATGTATGCCGCACCGTTGCGCGCCGGGCCGAGCGTGCAGTGGTGGCATTGGGTGCACAAGACGCCCTGAGAGACACCCCGCGCCAATACCTTAACCGCCTTTCAGACCTGATGTTTGTGCTGGCCCGGGTGCTCAACCGCTACCGCAACGACGGCAGCACGGGGGATGATGTGTATTGGCGCAGCGAGCGACTTGCGAGCGCTGCTGCGCAATGACAGAGCGACTTGCGCGAGTTGCTACAGACAAAATGGTGAATTGGCGAGCACTGCCGCATTGGCATTGGGCAGCTGCCTTGGGCGTCAGGCTTTCCTGGCTTTGAGCAAGACGTGGTACACCACGTCCTTAAGGCGAAGTTTTTCCTTTTTGAGCTGTTCAATTTCGAGAACGGTGCCGGGTTCGATATGGGCTTCCATGCGCTTGATCTTGGCGTCAAGGTCATCGTGCTGATCAAAAACCTGCGCAAAGTGCGCGTCGTCAGCCTTGAGTTGGGTAATGAGTTCGCGGTATTCTGAAAACATGAAATCTCCGGTTTAATTGGACTGCCAGGTTCGAATTCTCGGGGTAAAAGAGGTTTACCCCCTTATTATCCACGTGGCTGGTAGCTTCAAACAGCTGGGCAATCACACTAAAATGCTATATTTTACATAGCTGTTAGCGCTTTTTGGGTGTGGGCTGGAGACCTAAAATGCTGTAAATGGTGGGTGCCCGGCAGATTTACCGCAATTTTGCAATGCTGACAAGACGGCGTGGTACCCGGCAAGCTGGCTCCTGATTAGCAATGAACTTCAGCCACAGTCCGAATCGAGTGCTGCGCGTGCGAACCGCACTGCACTGCTGCCACCAGCAGACGTTAGGGCAGAGTCTTGAGATCAAACCTGCGATTAAATCGGTAGGCGAAGGTGCCGAGGTATCGCGCTGCATATTTTCCGAATCCGAAGCTGTGGTAGCTGCCACTGAGGCTGGTTTTGCGGTTCCCCAACACCGTGTCAAGCCACTGCAACTCCGGCACATCCTTGGATTTGCGGCCGACCACTACTGTGCATTCATGGGTGCAGCCCGCCTGGGTCACGGCGCTGAAGCAGGCCAGACCATCAGAATAAACGGTGCTGCCAGCGGCCAGGCATTTGCTGGCCCAATCGGCGATGGCTTTGAGCTTGAAGCCCGGCACCGGGCTGAGCTTGACCAGCAGTGGGTACCCCTCATCAGTGAGGGAGACTGCAGCGACAAAGGCCACCTTGATTTCAGAGCCGCGCCCGACCTTGCCGCCAACGCGCTCACCACCCAAATACGCATCGTCAACCTGAACTTCGCCACTGAGCGTGTAGAGCGCTTCACGCTCAGTCATGGCTTGAATCAGTTTGTGGTGTATCAACCAAGCCGTTGGGTCACTCACACCCAGTTGGTGTTTCAGGGCCAAAGAGGACAGACCTGTCTTGGCCCTGACTGATGAGGTAGATCGCCAGAAACCATGTCGTCAGAGGCAATTTGGTAGATTGAAAAACGGTGCCTGCAATCAGCGATGTTTGATGCCGACAGGCATTGCACTGAAAGACCTTGTTGCCCCCAAACTGCATGACACAGTGTGCAACGCCACCGCAGTGCAGGCATCGAAAACCATCGGGCCAACGCGCACTCTGCAGCGCCGCACAGCACAGCGCTTCAGTTCCAAAGAGCTTGTAGAACTCCGGCATCGACAAGCCGGGTTAAAACTGGATGCGATTCAAAGCCATGATGTCACCCCCAAAATAGAAGGATGGGTGCAGATTAAGCCGGCACAAGCTCACCGGGTGAGCTTGGCTGAGGATTGTTGCCAATCAGGATGAGGGTTGTAAAGTACGCCCACACGGCAAGTTGTGGTTGATCAGCCTTGGAGGAAAATACAAGCGTTCCTGTGGGGAGTTTCATGGTATTGATCTTGGAGAGTGCGTCTTATGTCTGACAACACGGTTTTTAAACGATTGGGGCGAAGGCTGCGCTTGGCGGTGATTGGTGGCGGGCCGGGCTCTTTCATTGGGGGCATGCACCGTCAAGCGGCGCGGCTCGATGACCGTTTTGAGCTGGTGGCTGCGGCCTTGTCGTCTGACCCAGAGCGCTCGCGCAGCGCCGGCATTGACATTGGCATCGCGCCCGAGCGTTGTTACCCCAGTGGACGGATATTGATCGAGGTCGAGTCCCGGCGCGTTGATGGCGCTGAAGTGGTGGCCATCATGACCCCCAACGACAGCCATTTTGAGTTTGCCATGCAGGCGCTGGGTCGGGGCCTGGATGTGATTTGCGACAAACCCATGACCAACACTTTGGAAGAAGCGCTGGCCTTGCACCAGCGCGTGCAAGACAGCGGCCTGGTGTTTTGCCTGACCCACAACTACACCGGGTATCCCATGGTGCGCCAGGCCAGAGCCATGGTGGCAGAGGGGCAGTTGGGAGACATCCGGTTGGCGCAAGTCGAATATGTGCAGGGTGGGCGTGCCAAGGCCGGGCCAGGCCGACGCGCCTGGAAAGAAGACCCGGCGCGCGGTGGACCATCGCTGGTGCTGGCGGACATTGGCACCCACGCCCACAACCTGCTGCGTTTTATGACTGGGCTGGAGGTTGACCAGGTGGCGGCAGAAGTCGGCAGCATCGTGCCAGACCGCGTCACGCATGATTTCGCAGGTGCCATGCTGCGCCTGAGTAACGGTGCACGCGGCAGTTTTTGGGTCACCCAGGCGGCGGCCGGGGTAGAAAACGGTTTGCGCATTCGCATCAGCGGGTCGCTGGGCAGCCTGGAATGGCTGCAGGAACATCCGCAAGTGCTGCAGTTCAAGCCACTGGATGCACCCGCGCAGGTGCGCACCCCTAACGGACCTGGCACCTTGCCACTGGCCGCCCGCGCCTCGCGCATTGTGGCGGGGCACCCTGAGGGGTTTCACGAAGCTTTTGCCAACCTTTACTCCGATGCGGCTGATGCCATTGCCGCGCGCCGCAGTGGGCAAGCCGCTGACCCCTTGTCGCTGCACTTTCCCAATGCAGCCGACGGCTTGCAGGGCCTGCGTTTTGTGACGGCTGCGCTGGCGTCCAGTCAGCACCAAGGTGCCTGGACGCCACTGTAATTTTTTTAACTTTTTAGGAGTTCTATGACCCCCTATGTGTTGGGCCTGGATTTCGGCAGCGACTCGGTCAGAGCCTTGCTGGTCAATGCCTTGAACGGTGAAGAAGTCGCCAGCGATGTGGTGCACTACCCGCGCTGGAGCAAGGGCCTGTTTTGCGCCCGGGCCAAAGACCAGTTTCGCCAGCACCCGCTGGACTACACCGAAAGCCTGGTGCAAGCGGTGCAAAACCTGTGGGCGAAAGCGCCCCCGGGTGCGGCGCAGCTGGTCGTGGGACTGAGTTTTGACACGACCGGCTCAACACCCATTGCTGTGAATCAAGATGGTGTTGCCCTGGCTTTGCTGCCGGAGTTTGCCGACAACCCCAACGCCATGTTTGTCCTGTGGAAGGATCACACTGCTGTCAAAGAGGCCCAGGAAATCACCGCCGCAGCCACAGCCGTCCCAGAGAACTATTTGAAGTTTGAAGGCGGTATCTATTCATCCGAATGGTATTGGGCCAAGGCGCTGCACGTCATGCGGACGGACCCAGTGGTGGCGCAAGCCGCCTGTCTGTGGGTTGAACACTGCGACTGGATTTCAGCCGTGGTCACGGGCACCACCGATCTGCAGCAGTTGCGTATCGGACGCTGCGCCGCGGGCCACAAAATGATGTGGCATGCCAGTTGGGGCGGTTATCCACCTGTGGCGTTCTTTGCCGGAATCGATCCCCTTTTAGGCGACTTAAGAGGTCGCTTGCCGACTGAAACCTTTACCGCTGACCAGATCTGCGGCAGGCTCACGAACGAGTGGTCGAGCAAACTCGGCTTGCCTGCGGGCACGCCGGTCGGGTTTGGAGCCATCGATGCCCACATGGGCGCTGTGGCGGCCAACGTCAAGCCCGGCGTTTTGACCAAAATCATGGGAACATCCACCTGCGACATCACGGTCGCCAATGGCGCAGACATCGGCAACAAGACCGTGCGTGGTATTTGCGGTCAGGTTGACGGTTCAGTGTTGCCCGGTCTGGTAGGGCTGGAGGCTGGGCAGTCGGCATTTGGTGATCTCTATGCCTGGTTTCGGGAACTGGTGAACTGGCCTGTCGTGCACCTGGTGCAGCGCAGCGCTTTACTCGATGACGCGACCAAACTTGCGTTGATTCATGACATTCAAGACCAGACCTTGACGGCATTGGGCATTGAAGCCGCCAAACTGTCGGTGGGAGAGACTGGTTTGACCGCCCTGGATTGGGTGAACGGCCGGCGCACACCCGATGCCGACCAAACGGTGGCCATGGCAATCACGGGCCTGAAGATGGGCAGCCAGGCACCGCAGGTGTTTCGCGCCCTGGTCGAAGCCACCGCCTTTGGTGCGCGCGCCATCATCGAACGCTTCAAGGACGAAGGCATTGTGATCAACTCGGTGGTGGTAATTGGCGGCATCTCAAAAAAATCCGACTTTGTCATGCAGGTCTGTGCCGATGTCTGGAACTGCCCGATCGATGTGCTGGAAACTGAACAAAGTTGCGCCCTAGGCGCGGCCATTTTTGCCGCCACGGTGGGTGGTGTGTACGCCAACGTGGCCAGCGCCCAGTTGGTGATGGCCTCACCGGTCTGCAAAACCTATGTGCCCAATACACAGGCGGCCCTGGCCTATGAAAGCCTGTACCGCCACTACCAACGCCTGGCAGGGTATGTCAACGCAGGAACAAAGTGAGTGAAACCCTTATGTACGATGATTATCTAGCTCTCATTTTTGACATGGACGGTACTCTGGTCGACAGCGGCCAGTTGCATGAATTCAGTTGGACCGCGACCCTCAACAAATTCGGCATCCCGATTGATGGCCCACTGATGCGCACCCTGGCCGGTGTACCGACCAGAGACACGCTGGAAATTTTGATCAAGAAGTTTGATTGCCAGGTGACCGCCAGCATCGACGAGATGAACGAATTCAAGCAACTGTGCGTCCGCGACAACCTGCACCGCTTTGTCCAGCCCACTGCCCTGATTGATGTCGTCAAAAAATACCACGGCAAGAAACTCATGGCCATAGGCACCGGTGCCAACACCCCCGAGGCGCTGCTGGTCCTGAAACAGTGTGGTCTGAATGCCTTCATTCAGGTCGTGGTCGGTGCCGATCAGGTCGAAAACCCGAAGCCGGCACCTGACACCTTCTTGCGCTGTGCCGAACTCATGGGAGTCAGCGCCAGCCAATGTGTGGTGTTTGAAGACTCCCAACTCGGCTTGCAGGCCGCCGCCCAGGCCGGTATGGTGGGCATCGACGTGCTGCTCATTCACGGCATTCACAACGACTATTTTTGAGTCAAGGTTGCGCGCCCGCCCTATTACTCAGCGTTCGCTGCGAAATTGCTCGTGACAAGACTTGCAGCTTTTTTCAACCTCGTTGACAGCCTGGCGGATTGCTGCCATGTCGGCAGTGCTCGACACCTTGACGAGTTGCTCGACGGTGGCCAGGTAGCTGTCTTGCGCTTTCTTGAATTCAGTGGGCAACTGCCACACTGAAGGTTTGGCGCGGGTTGGCGGATAGTTGCCATCAGGCGCAAACAATGGCCAGGGCTGGCTTGAAAGTTCCTGCAGCGCCAAGGCTTCGGCCTGAAACTCCCCCTTGCTGTAATCCTTGCGATCTCTGGCGACCAGACCCATGGGCTCCAGTGTTTTGGTCAGTTTCTTGAAGATGGCCTGGCGCTTGCTGACGAGCTGCTGCGGATGGGTGTCTTTGGCATCGCCGCTGCAGGCACTCAACACCAGCGCAGAAGCGATCAGGCAGGTTGTGAGAATTCCAAATTTGAGCATGGGTGAGTATTTGATCATCGGTTTTGGTCAAGAATAACGAGGGCTAATTGTCTGGCGCGAAGACACTGTGCCACAACGCCAGAACAGCTTGACACTCTGACGCCAGGGTTTCTGGCGACACCTGGGATGGCTCTTCGTTCAAACGCGCATGGTGCTGCACCTGGCGCATGGCCCGATAGGCAGTGGCCGCCGCGTGGCCCACACCCGTAGGCAGCAGGCCCAAGATTTCGGCCCGCTCCAGCAGGGCAATATTGCCCGTGTTGGCCATCAGCTCCGGGTACTCGCCAGATTGCGACAACACCAGATACTGCATGACAAATTCGGCATCCATCATGCCTCCGGGGCTGTACTTGATGTCAAACTTATCGTCTGCGGACGGATGAGCGCGCCCTACGCGATCACGCATGGCGCTGATTTCTTGGCGCAAATCGAGGGCATTGCGCGGCGCGGAGATGACTGCCTTGCGCACGGCATTGAATCGGGCGTAAAGGCTCTCATCACCCAGCACACAGCGCGCCCGTGTCATGGCCTGATGCTCCCAGGTCCAGGCCGTGTTGCTGCCGCGCTGCTGCTGATAGTTGGCGTATGAGGTAAAGCTGGTGATCAGCAGACCCGCGTTGCCGTTGGGGCGCAAGGCGGTGTCGATTTCGTACAGATCGCCCTCGCCGGTTTTAACAGTCAGCCAGTTGATCAGCTTGCGCACCAGGTAGGCATACACCTCCGGGGCACGCTCGTCCTCGTCGTCAAAGACAAAAACAATGTCCAGATCACTGCCGTAGCCAAGTTCCTTGCCACCCAGTTTGCCGTAGGCAATGATGCCAAACTGGGGCGCTTCACGGTGTGCCTTTTTAAGCCGGCTCCAACACCAGCGGGTCGTGACACGCAAGACGGCATCCGCCAGGGCGCTCAGATCATCAGCCACTTGTTCGACCGTCAGGGCACCTTCAATATCGCGGGCCAGGGTACGAAAGACCTCAGCGTGGTGCGCGCGACGCAACAAATTGAGCAAGGCCTCGTCGTCGTCCTCCCCGGCATTCTTGAGCGCCGCACGCCGATGCTCAAGTTCAGCCTCAAAGCCAGCGGTGTCAAAACGTTCCCGCAACATGCTAGAAGCAGCCAGCTCGTCAATCACACCCGGATGCAGCAGCAGGTAGCGGGCCGGCCAGCGGGCCGCACCCAGCAGGCGCAGCAAGCGCTCATGCACATTGGGCCGCTCCAGCAGCAGCGCCAGATAGCTTTCGCGCCGCAACAGGGGCTCCATCCAGTCCACCAGGCCAACGGCTGCGTCTTCGGTCACACGCCCTTCGCTCACCCATTGTGCAGTGCGCGACAACAAACGCATCAAACGCGTGCGCGCCTCTTCACGCAAGGCCAGCACACGCGGATGGTCGCGCCAGGCCGTCAAACGCTGGCGAAACTGATCCCCCAATTGCGGCAGCAAATCATCCATGCCCGCGCAGCTCATCGGTGGTTTGGCGCCCTGGCAGCCTTTGCATTCGGGCTCGGCGCCGCCCAGCAGCTTGTCGAACTCCTGGGCCACCAGTTCTCGGTGGGCGTCAAGCTGGTTGAGCAATTGCTGTACTGAATCGAAAGCCAGCGTCGAGGCAATCCAGGCCAGATCGGCGTCCTGGGTCGGCAACACGTGGGTTTGTTGGTCGTCCAGGTATTGAATGCGGTGCTCGACCTGGCGCAAAAACTCGTACGCCAGGGCCAGGCCCCTGGCGGTTTCAGGCAACATCAAGCCAGACTTGGCCAGGCGCGGAAGTGCTTTCAGGGTGGCGCGGGTTCGCAGCTCGGGGAACTGTCCGCCACGCACCACCTGGAGCAATTGCACGATGAATTCGATCTCTCGGATGCCGCCCCGCGACAGCTTGACATCGTTGGCGCGCTCCGGCCGCCCAGCGCTGCGTTTGGCGGCGTGATCACGGATCTGGCGGTGCAGAAGCCGCAGGGCGTCAAACACGCTGTAGTCCAGATAGCGCCTGAAGACAAACGGCAACACAACTTTTCGCAACGCCTTGGTGGCGCCACTGGTTATGCTGGGACGGGGTGCGATGACACGGCTTTTCAGCCAGGCAAAGCGTTCCCACTCGCGGCCCTGCACATGCAGGTATTCCTCTAAAGCATCCAGAGACAGCGCCACCGGCCCAGAGTTGCCGTTGGGCCGCAGCGCCAGGTCGACCCGAAACACAAAACCATGCTCTGTGGCATCGCCGATCAGTGCGTAAATGGCTCTTACAGCCTTGGCAAAATACTCATGGTTCGTGATCCGGCCCCGGCCCTTTTCATTACCTGTCGTGTCGCCATCTGCGTCATAAATATAGATCAGGTCAATGTCACTCGAAACGTTCAGCTCACTAGCCCCAAGTTTGCCCATGCCGACCACCCAGAGCTCGGCCCGCTGGCCAAGCGGTGACATGGGTATGCCGTAGGTTATGTCGAGCGAGGCCAGAACCTCATCAAGCGCGTGGTTCAACGCAAATTCCGCCAGCTCTGTCATCGCCATCGTGACTTGTGCCAGGCTTGCTGAGTCTTCGCAGTCCAGACACAGCAGTCGCTCCAGCACCAGAGCCCGGGTGATGCGCAGTGCGCTGGCGGTATCCTGGCCGCGCTCCTTGAGGGCTGCAAACACCGACTGCATGGAAGCCAGGGTTGGTAGTCCAGCCTCCAACAACGTCAGTTCACCGTCAAAACGACGACGCACGCGCTGAACAAAGCGGGAGTGAAGTGCCAGTAAGGGGCGGGTCATAATTCTGGTCTGCAAATTCTTATCCAATAATGTGCCTTCCCTTTCATCCTCACTGCTGAAAACCTGGTCAGGTCTGACCCGCTGGCTGCTGCGGGCAATATTGCTGGCCTGGCTGCTGTTTGGCGCTATCTGGGGGGCACTTAACTGGTTGATTGTGCCGCGAATCGGCGAATTCCGCCCACAGCTTGAAGCACGCGCCACGCAGGCGCTGGGTATTGACGTACGCATTGGCAAGATTACTGCCGAGTCGACAGGGCTGGTGCCGTCATTTGAGCTAACCAATGTGACTTTGATTGATCATCACGGGCGGGAAGCCTTGAGCCTGCCCCGCGTGCTGGTCGCGCTATCGCCACGCTCGTTCTGGCGTTTCGGTTTCGAGCAGCTCTACATCGATCAGCCCAATCTCGACGTTCGGCGCTCCGCCAACGGGCGCTTCAGCATTGCCGGACTGGATGTGTCAAGCACAGGTGGCGACAACTCCGCGGCGCTGGACTGGTTCTTTTCCCAAATCGAGTTTGTCATCCGTGGCGGATCCATTCGCTGGACCGACGAGCAGCGCCAGGCAAAACCGGTGTTGCTACAAGAAGTGGACATGGTGGTGCGCAATCTTGGGCGTCATCATGACCTGCGCCTGGACGCCACACCCCCAGACGCCTGGGGCGAACGGTTTTCTGTCAGCGGCCGATTTTTGCAACCTTTGCTGTCCCGTCGGGGTGGTCAATGGCAGGACTGGGACGGACAGATTTTCGCAACGTTCGCACGGATAGATTTGTCCGAGCTACGGCACTATGCGGCGCTGGGCTTTGACCTGAGCCAGGGCAAAGGCGGCGTACGTGCCTGGCTCGATGTGGTGCAGGGACGCGTCACGGGTGCCACGGCTGATCTGGCACTGTCTGAAGTCAACCTGACTGTCAGGGATGACTTGAAGCCGCTGGCATTGCAGCAAATACAGGGCCGCATCATGGGGCGCCTACTGGCCAGTGGTTTTGAATTTGCCACCCAGTCACTGGCTTTTGAGACGTCGGAGGGCCTGCGCTGGCCGGGTGGCAATGTCCGGGTCGTCCACATGAACGCCGAAGGCAAAATTGCTGCCCGGGGCGAGTTTCAGGCTGACATGCTGGATTTGGCGGCACTGACACAGATTGCCCACCGTCTGCCGTTGGATGCCAGCGTGCTTGACGCATTGACCCGATATGCCCCAAAAGGGCTGGTGAATAGATTGTCATTGAGCTGGCTGGGGCCGTTCACTGCACCCACCAAGTACGCTGCCAAAGGTCAATTGAGCCAGCTGGAACTGTCCACCGCCACCGACACCCCGGGATTCACAGGACTCAACCTGGATTTTGAGCTGGACCAACAGGGTGGGCGCGCAACGCTTTCCATGACCGATGGCAGCGTGGATGTTCCTGGTGTTTTTCAGGAAGGCCTGATCGATATCGATCAGTTGTCGGCCAATGCCAAGTGGCAACTGGCAGGCGAGCAGATTGCCGTTCAGCTGAGCAACCTCAAATTTGCCAACGCGGACGCCCAAGGCGAGGCGCAAATCAAATGGCAGACCGCCGACCCCCGCACGGCACCGGCGCACAGTCGATTTCCGGGGGTGCTTGACCTGCAGGCCACGCTGAGTCGCGCCGAAGGCAAACGGGTTTACCGCTACCTGCCTCTGGTGATCGACCGTCAGGCGCGCGACTATGTGCGTGAGGCGGTGCTGGACGGCAGTGCCAGCAATGTGCGTTTTGCCGTCAAAGGTGATATCAACCAGATTCCAGCAACCGATCCTCGCCAGGGCCAGTTCAAAATTAGCGCCAACGTTAAAAACGCTCGTCTGGCGTATGTACCCCGCAGCCTGCAAGAGCCCAATGAGCTTGCCTGGCCTTTGCTGACCGACCTCAGTGGCGAGCTGATCTTTGACCGCCTGCAATTGCAGGTCAAAGGTGCCCGCGCCCGACTCGGTGAGGGCACCACGGTGCAAGTGACGCAGGCCGACGCCAGCATTGCTGATTTGTTGAAGACAGAAGTCAAGGTGAACGCTGCCATCAAGGGCCCTTTGCCCGATGTATTGCAACTGGTCAACAACTCGCCATTGGCTAACCTGACCGGCCAGGCGCTAGCGCACACCGTGGTGGCCGGCAATGCCGACTACAAGCTCAAGCTGGTACTGCCGGTGGCGGACATTGCCAAATCTACCGTGCAAGGCAGTGTCTTGCTGTCAGGCAATGAGGTTCAGATCAGCCCGGATACGCCTAAGTTTTCGCGCGCCCGGGGAACTGTCAATTACACCCACCATGGCGTAACCCTGGTCGGTATTCAGGCGCGTACCCTGGGTGGCGATGCCCGGCTGGACGGCGGCTTGCTTTTTTCGGGGACTGACAACAGCCACCCCACCGCCATACGTGCGTCGGGTACCGCCACCGCCGAGGGCTTGCGCCAGGCCACGGAGCTAGGTTTTGTGGCGCGGTTGGCACGCCAGTTAAGTGGCAGCGCTGCTTACAGCGCAGTTTTTGGCTGGCGAAGGGGCGCGCCTGAATTGTTGCTGACCAGCACCTTGCAGGGCATGGCTTCAAGTTTGCCCGCGCCAATGTCCAAAGAGGCTCAGACCCAGCTGCCGCTGAAATTTCAGACTGTCTTGCAAACCGGTGCCCCCAGCGTCGTCAACCGCACACCTGGCCCGATGCGCGATCGGCTGACATTCTCGCTGGGTCAGCTCGCCAGCGCCGTGTTTGAGCGGGATGTTTCCAGGCCCGTACCAAAGGTTTTGCGTGGTTCAATTGGTGTCGGTGCCGACACGCTGGACACGGTGGTGTTGCCTGAGCAGAGTGTCAATGCCAACATTCATTTTCCGCAATTTAATGCAGATGCCTGGAGCGATGTGCTGTCGCAGGTCACTGGCACGGCGCTAGCACCAGGAAGCGCGCAGCCCACGCCTGACCCAGGCCTGTCTTACTTGCCTACCACGGCAGCCATACGCGCTGACGCGTTGACATTTGGCACACGCCAGTTCAATCGGGTGGTGATTGGCGTGGGTCGTGATGGCTCAACCTGGCGCGCCAACATGGACGCGGCTGAACTCAACGGCTACCTAGAGTACCGGCAATCAGGTGAATCGGCATCCGCCAGCGCTGCCGGCAGGGTCTACGCCCGCCTGGCCCGCCTGACCATTGCACCCAGCGCTGCCACAGACGTTGAGGCCCTGCTGGATACACAGCCCGCCAGCATTCCAGCCCTTGATGTGGTGGTGGATGATTTTGAATTACGCGGCAAACGAATGGGTCGGCTTGAGGTTGAGGCGATCAATCGCGTTGACCTGGGCGCAACGGGCACGCGTGAATGGCGGCTCAACAAATTCAATTTGTCAGTACCAGAAGCCAGTTTGACCGCCAGTGGCAACTGGACCCGGCTCAACGCCCAGACCCCAGTGGCGGCGTCAGCCTCTGCAACAGAGAAACGCCGCACAGTGCTGAATTTCAAGCTGGACATTGCCGACGGCGGTGGTTTGCTGACCCGTCTGGGCATGAAAGATGTGGTGCGTCAAGCCAGTGGCAAGATGGAAGGGCAGGTGGCCTGGATGGGTTCGCCACTCAAAATTGACTACCCGACCCTGGGCGGAGCCTTTACAGTGAATGTAACGTCTGGCCAGTTTCTGAAAGCCGACCCGGGCATTGCCAAGCTGCTGGGCGTGTTGAGTTTGCAGGCCTTGCCAAGGCGTCTGGTGCTGGATTTTCGCGACGTGTTCAGTGACGGCTTTGCCTTTGACTTTCTGCGCGGTGATGTCACCGTGGACAAGGGCCTAGCCCGCACCAACAATCTGCAAATGAAAGGCGTCAACGCCGCGGTATTGATGGATGGTGTGGCCGACATTGCCTTGGAAACCCAGGACCTCAGGGTGGTGGTGGTGCCCGAGATCAATGCCGGTACTGCGTCGCTGATTGCCACCGTGATCAACCCGGCGATTGGTCTGGGCTCATTTCTTGCACAACTGTTTTTGCGCCGCCCTTTGATAGAGTCTGCCACCCAGGAATTTCACGTGGACGGCAGTTGGGCCGACCCTAAAGTTACCAAAATGAACCACAGTGCTACCAAAACCCAGGAACCCACCCCATGAAAGTAGCCGTTATCCAGATGGTATCAGGCGCAAACGTTGACGCCAATCTGCAGCAGGCCCATGATTTGTTATCACAGGCTGCAGCCCAAGGAGCCGAACTGGCGGTGCTGCCCGAATATTTTTGCCTGATGGGCCAGCGTGATGCCGACAAACTGGCCATTCAGGAACCCGCAGGCAAGGGACCACTGCAACAGTTTCTGGCAGATACGGCCAAAGCACTCGGACTGTGGCTCGTGGGCGGCACCTTGCCACTTGCCAGCGCGAGCACGCTTGCTGCAGAGCAGGGTGGGCGGGTCTCAAACAGCACACTGGTGTATTCGCCCCTGGGCTTGCGTGCCGCCCGCTACGACAAGATCCATTTGTTCCGCTTTGACAACGGCACCGAGCGTTACGACGAATCAGTCGTTCTGATTGCGGGCTCCACACCTGTGAGTTTTGACCTGTCCTCGCGCGATGGTCATACCTGGCGTGTCGGTCTGAGCGTTTGTTATGACCTTCGTTTTCCAGAGTTGTACCGCCATTACGCAGCCAGCGGCGCTCATTTGTTGCTGGTGCCCAGCGCATTCACCTTCACCACCGGGCAGGACCATTGGGAGCTGCTGCTGCGCGCCCGAGCCATCGAAAACCTGGCATTTGTGGCCGCCGCCGCGCAGGGGGGCTTGCACGACAACCAGCGCAGAACCTGGGGCCACTCCATGCTGGTCGATCCATGGGGCAAGTTGCTGGCTCAGCAAGCGCAGGACCCCGGCGTGGTGCTGGCCGAGCTTGATTTTGAGGCAATGAACCAATGCCGTAGCCGCTTGCCGGCGCTACAGCATCGTGTGTTATGAGTGTTTGGCCGCGCATGATCGGGGCCATGCTGGTGGCCTTGTCACTGGCCGCCATGGTGTCTTGTGGCACAGCACCGGTGTATGAAGCGCCAGAAACACAGGCCGAGGTGATCAAGGTCCCTGCAGCGCCGCTGCCGACAGTACTGTTGCCAGCAACCGATGACACCTTGGCGGCTCAGGTGCTGACACGTGCCAAGAGCAAGTGGGTGGCGGTGCCGTGGAGCGAACTTCCCGGCGTTGAGACCGACCCGCTGTTTGAGGCCTGGAACGCTTTTTTAAAAAGTTGTGAACGGCCTGGGCCAGCGTTTGCGCCCCTGTGCCCTGAAGTGCGCCGTTTGAGCATTGGCGGTGAAGAAGCCCAGCGCGCCTGGCTGAAAGAGCGTTTGCAACCTTACCGGGTTGAGCCGCTGGACGGGGCTGTTACACCTGGCCTGCTGACCGCTTATTTTGAGCCGGAGTTTGATGCCCAGCGGCTGCCAGGTGCTGGCTTTGAGGTGCCGCTGTACCAGCCGCCAGCTGGTCTGAAGCCGGGTGCGCCATGGTACTCACGCCGTGACATCGATACCTTGGCGCAGGCACAGACTGCGCTGCGTGGCCGCGAAATCGCCTACCTTGCCGATCCGGTACAAGCCCTGGTGTTGCAGATACAGGGTTCGGGGCGGGTGCGTGTCCGGGAGCCTGATGGAACACACAGGCAAGTGCGCCTGGCCTATGCCGGGCACAACGGGCATCCGTACCAAAGCATTGGGCGCTGGCTGCTTGACCAGGGTGAGCTGCGCGATGCCTCGTGGCCCGGCATACGTGCCTGGATGGTGCAGCACCCGCAGCAGGTTACCGAACTGTTGTGGCGAAATCCAAGGGTGGTGTTTTTCAAGGAAGAGCCCTTGAGCGAGTTAGACACCGGCTTTGGCCCGCGTGGCGCCCAGGGCGTGGCGCTCACACCCGGGCGCTCAATTGCCGTCGACCCTGACAGCGTGCCCTACGGCACCCCGGTCTGGCTCGACTCTCAGGGCAGCAATCTGTCACTGCAGCGGCTGGTGCTGGCGCAAGACACCGGCAGCGCCATCACTGGTCCATTGCGTGCTGACTACTTTGTGGGGTGGGGTGCCGAGGCTGGCGAGGTGGCGGGGCGGTTCAAACAGCCGCTGAGACTTTGGGCACTTTGGCCCAAGCCGTCCAGATGACGTTACCATTGACATCAGAGATAATTTTTTGTCTATTAGAAGCGAGACTGCCATGAACAAATCAACCATGCGCGATATTGACGAGCGGACCAACCTGGCTGGCAACAGCATGTTTGAGCTGTTGTTGTTCCGTCTGGGCGAGGCGCCTGGCACTGACCGGCGCGAATTGTTTGGCATCAACGTGTTCAAAGTGCGTGAGATTTTGGTCATGCCCGAAATTACCGCCATGGTGAATTCTCCCCCTGCGGTGATGGGCGTGGCCAATATCCGGGGCCAGATGATTTCGGTGATCAATTTGCCACAAATTGTCGGCACCAACCCGACCAAGGGTCTGGGCATCTTGCTGGTCACAGAGTTTGCCCGCACCACCCAAGCTTTTGCGGTTGAAGAAGTCAATGAAATTGTGCGCCTGGAGTGGAAACAGGTGCTGTCGGCCGAAGGGCGTGGCGGTGGCTTGGTGACCAGCATTGCCCGCCTTGATGGTGCTGCCGAAAACACCCGCCTGGCACAAGTGCTGGACGTTGAACAGATTTTGCGTGACGTGTTCCCTGAGCAACAGCAGGTGGAGCTGGAAGCCACCAGCAAACTGCACCTGCCAGCTGGCACGGTGGTGCTGGCGGCGGACGACTCGGCGGTGGCACGCATGATGATCGAACAAGGCCTCAAAGGTATGGAAGTGCCGTATATCATGACCAAGAGCGGCCAGGAAGCTTGGGATCGTCTCAAAGCCATGGCTGCCGAGGCCGAGTCCCAGGGTAAAACCATCCGCGACAAGGTCGCCCTGGTACTGACCGACCTGGAAATGCCCGAAATGGACGGCTTTACCCTGACCCGCAACATCAAACAGGACCCACGTTTTAGCAGCATTCCGGTGGTTATTCACTCGTCATTGACCGGCACCACCAACGAAGAACACGTGCGCAAGGTGGGGGCTGATGCCTATGTAGCCAAATTTGTCGCCGAAGAGCTGGCCGAAACCCTGCGCCGGGTGCTGTCACGCTGAAATTGGCTTGACGGCTACGATCCGGTTTACTTGACGGCGGACGGCGCTGCTTCTGCGTCAGCTTGGCCTTGCAGCCAGGCCGTAAAGCGGCTCAGCACCGGTGCTATTTCATCACCCTCAGGCAGCACCAGGTAATAGGCACGCTGATTGGCCAACGCCTGATCGCAAGCCACGACCAGTTCGCCAGAGGCCAGCTCGGCGCTGATCAACAAGCGTGGCACCAGCGCCAAACCCAGTCCGCAGGCAGCGGCAGCCGCCGTCATTGAAAACAGCTCAAAACGCGGCCCTGCCAACGCCAGCGGTGCCATGACGCCCTGGGCGTCGAACCACTGCCGCCAGGCCAGCGCCCGCGTGCTTTGCTGCAGCAATGGCAGCGTGGCGATATGCCGTGGTGACAGACTGGCTTGGCCAGCGAGCCACTGTGGGCTGCACACCGGCACCACCACTTCATCCATCAGCCTGACACCCCGCGTGCCGGCCCAATGGCTGATCTGCTCGGGCGTGCCGGCAAACAGCGCGGCGTCGATGGTGGTGTCGGCAAACATGAAAGGGCGGGTGCGGGTTTCGATGTGGACGGTGATGTCTGGGTGCAGTGCCTTGAGTTGTGGCAAGCGCGGAATCAGCCAGCGGGTGGCAAAGGTGGGCACGGCAGCCAGTTGCAGGGTTTGGGTGCGGCCCTGCGTGCTCATCACGTCCAGCGTGTCCTGCTCCAGTGCTGCCAGCCGGGTGCTGACCTGAGCGGCATAGTCGCGCCCGCTGCTGGTCAGCGTGACACCATGTCGGGTGCGGCGAAACAGCGCCACGCCCACAAACTCTTCCAGCGCGGTAATCTGACGCGACACCGCGCCCTGCGTCAACGCCAGTTCTTGCGCAGCGCGGGTGTAGCTTTGGTGGCGGGCGGCCGCTTCAAAGCAGGCCAGCGCCTGCAGGGATGGGATTTTTCGGCGCATGGTGTGCGTAAATCAGATAAAACTGATATGAATCATGATTTTGTAGCTTTGAAAAATGTAGCGCTTAACCATTTAATCACAAGGGATTCAAAGACTTTTTAAATGCAAATGCTGGTTCCAATTGAACAGATATTGTCAATCTAATTATGAATTTAGATCATACCTTGATGACAACAAATCGTTTGAGTCAACATGGCGTTGCCGCTACCATGCGTTCAGTCCATCCAATCTCCAACCCTTGACCGAAAGACAACCATGGCCCACGCAGCATTCAACTGGCAAGACCCCTTTCTTCTGGAACAACAACTGTCTGACGACGAACGCATGATCAAGGAGGCCGCCGCCGCCTACTGCCAGGACAAATTGCAGCCGCGTGTGGTCGAGGCCTTTCGCAAGGAGCAGACCGATGCCAGCATCTTCCGTGAAATGGGTGAACTCGGCCTGCTTGGCCCCACCGTGCCCGAAGCCTATGGCGGCCCCGGCCTGAACTACGTGGCTTACGGCCTGATCGCCCGTGAGGTCGAGCGGGTCGACAGCGGCTACCGCAGCATGATGAGTGTGCAAAGCTCTTTGGTGATGCTGCCGATTTTTGAATTTGGCAATGAAGCCACCAAACAAAAATACCTGCCCAAACTGGCCACGGGTGAATGGATTGGCTGCTTTGGCCTGACCGAGCCGAATCACGGCTCTGACCCGGCCGGCATGCTGAGCCGCGCCGCCAGGGTGCCCGGTGGCTACAAGCTTAGCGGCAACAAAATGTGGATTTCCAACAGCCCGATTGCCGATGTGTTTGTGGTCTGGGCCAAAGAGGTGTCTGAGTCTGGCGCAGTGGGTGCAATTCGCGGTTTTGTACTGGAAAAGGGCGCAGCAGGCCTGAGCGCCCCGGCCATCCATGGGAAGGTGGGTTTGCGCGCCAGCATCACTGGCGAGATTGTGATGGACGGTGTGTTCTGCCCGGAAGAAAACGCTTTTCCTGAAGTGCGTGGCTTGAAAGGCCCGTTCACCTGCCTGAACAGCGCGCGCTACGGCATTGCCTGGGGCGCGCTGGGCGCGGCTGAAGACTGCTGGCTGCGCGCACGTCAGTACGTGCTGGACCGCCAGCAGTTTGGCCGCCCGCTGGCTGCCAACCAGTTGATTCAAAAGAAACTGGCCGACATGCAGACCGAGATTTCGCTGGGCTTGCAAGGCTGCCTGCGCCTGGGCCGCATGAAAGACGAAGGCACGGCGGCGGTCGAGATCACCAGCATCCTGAAGCGCAACAGCTGCGGCAAGGCGCTGGACATTGCCCGCCTGGCGCGCGACATGATGGGCGGCAACGGTATCAGCGACGAGTTTGGTGTGGCACGCCATCTGGTGAACCTGGAAGTGGTCAACACCTATGAAGGCACGCATGACATTCACGCGCTGATTCTGGGGCGGGCTCAAACGGGCATTCAGGCGTTTTGCTGACCCAAACGACGATTTGTCATACACTGCATGACAAATCTCACAAGGAGTCATCATGCGTGTTAATGCCCGGTTTGAAGGGGTCGCAGAGCAGCAAGTGGAATATCTGGCCAAGACCACCGGCCTGAAGGTGAGTGGTGTGCTGCGCGACAGCGTGGCGCATTACTACCAGCATGTGCGCGGCGAAAACAGCGGCGGACTGAGGCATTTTTCCAAACTGATTGGCCAGGGGCACAGCGGTCGCACCGACCTTTCCGTCAACTACAAGCAGTATTTGGCAGAAAGTCTGGCGGCCAAATACAAGTTGCGCCCGGTCGCTGATACCAATGACAACAGCGCCAGCAACGTGTTGCCCCAAGAAACCCCATGATCGCCGTAGACGCTGGTTTTCTGTTTGCATTGGCAGATGCTGATGACGCCTGGCATGCGCGTGCCCTTAGGCAAGTGGATACCGCGCGAGAAGGCTGGATAAGCACCTGGCCGGCGCTGGCAGAGGCCACCTATTTGTTGAGCCAGCGGCTTGGCGTGCACTTTGCCTGTTCGCTCATGGAGGACGTGGCCGATGGCGTGCTGCATGTGTGGGACATTCCGGCACCTGACCTGGTCAAGATTGCGCCACTGATGCAACGTTACGCCAACCTGCCGATGGACCTGGCCGATGCCTCGCTGGTGCTGCTGGCCGAGCATCTGGGCCACGGCCGCATCCTGACCACCGACGAGCGCGACTTTGACACCTACCGCTGGAAAAGCCACAAGCCGTTTCACAACCTGCTGGCTGGAGATTAAGTGCTTGTTTATTGGGGTCAGAGTCGAATTTATGCGGCAGGGGTTTCGTCAATTGGTTTGCCAATTGGGCTGAAAACCGAGTTAACTCAAGCGGGGAGTGAGGCCGGGGGTGGCAGCGGTTGGGGTATTGGGCCAGGCCTCAGACGCGCTACGCTTTGCGAAGTCGGCCTGGCCCAATACCCCAACCGCTGCAGGACGCGCCGTGACTTGCTGGCATTCAATACCAAGTCAGGAAGACCCTATTTGGCTGAAAAAGAACTCTCAAGCAAGCGATGCACGCGGGCATATGGTATTTGGTTTTTGGACTTTTCTGCGCAACCCGCACACTGTCCGGGCCATGGGTGCTTGGGCGGGGGGCCGACTTCGCAAAGCGTAGCGTGTCTGAGGCCCCCTGCCCAAGCCCCCGTGGCCAGCCACCGTACTGAAATCTTCAAGAAAGCCTGCACGAAATTCACCTCATCAGCACCGACATTCCTGAACCCGCGCGCATCAATCCAATTTCAAGTCAACCCTATTTCACGCTAACCAAAACTCACCATGACCCAGCCAGCCGCCCTCTCCCACCTCAAAGTTCTCGACCTTTCCCGCGTGCTGGCAGGCCCCTGGGCCACGCAAATGCTGGCCGACCTGGGTGCTGACGTGATCAAGGTCGAACGCCCCGGTGCCGGCGACGACACACGCCACTGGGGTCCGCCGTTCCTGAAAGACGCTGACGGAAATGACACCGACCAAGCCACCTACTTCACCGCCTGCAACCGCAACAAACGCGCCATCACGCTCGACATGGCCCAGCCTGAGGGGCAGGCGCTGATTCGACAGATGGCGGAACAAAGCGATATCCTGGTCGAAAACTTCAAGGTCGGTGGCTTGAAACAATACGGACTGGACTTTGAGAGCCTGAAAGCCGTCAACCCGCGCCTGATTTACTGCTCGGTCACCGGTTTTGGGCAAAACGGCCCCTATGCCGAGCGCGCCGGATACGACCTGATGATCCAGGCCATGAGCGGCATGATGAGCATCACCGGCCAGGCCGATGGCACGCCTGGCGGTGGCCCAATGCGCATTGGTGTGGCGTTGATCGACATCCTGACCGGCATTTACGCCACCAGCGCCATCCTGGCGGCGGTTGAGGCGCGCCACCAAACCGGCTTGGGCCAGCACATTGACATGGCTTTGCTGGACGTGGGCATGGCGGTGCTGGCCAACCAGGCCGCTGGTTTTTTGAACACGGGCAACGTGCCGCGACGCCAGGGCAACACCCACCCCAGCCTGGCACCCTACCAGACCTTTGACACCGCCGACGGATCGATGCTGCTGGCCATTGGCAACGACGGCCAGTTTGCCCGCTTTTGCGAAGCTGCCGGCCACTCCGGCTGGGCGCAGGACGCACGCTTCACCAGCAACACCCTGCGTGTGAAAAACCGTGAGGCGCTGATTGCGCTGATGCTGCCGGTGACCCGCTCGCGCAACACCGCTGCCTGGATCACGCTGCTGGAAGACAAGGCGGTGCCCTGTGGCCCGATCAACGACATGGCACAGGCCTTTGCCGACCCCCAGGTGCTGGCCCGGGGTTTAGTGGTTAAACAGCCTGTAGCCCATATAGATAAAGCGCTAGTAGCTACTGATCATGTAGCGCCTGCGGTCAACATCCACACGGTGGCCAGCCCGCTGCGCCTGACCGCCACACCCCCTGTGCTGCATCGTGCGCCGCCCAGACTGGGTGAGCATACCGATGAAGTGCTGGCAGCGCTGGGGCTGGATTTGCCCGCCATTGAGGGCCTGCGCGCGCGCGGCGTGGTGTGATTGGCGTCCCTGTTGGGTGTGTGTTCAGCAGGCCTATGCGCCGGCCAGCGTACTGTTGGCATCGCGTTTCTCGATCACTTTGAGCACCAGCAGCAGCAGTGTGCCGACCGCCAACACACCAGCGGCACAGTACAGCCCGGCGTTGTAGCTGCCCAGCTGCACGGCCAATTGGCCGGTAATGGCCGGGCCGATGATTTGCGCCACGCCATAAGACAGCGTCATTTTGCCCATCATCTTGGCCGGGCGGGTGGGGTAGTAGCGCCCCGCCATGCTTAGCACCAGGCTCACCATGCCGATGAAGGTGCCGCCAAACAGCAGCGCGCCCAGTAACGTGGCAACCAGCCCGCCCATCAGCACCGGCAGCAAGATGCCCACAATTTGCAGCACAGCCGCCAATATCAACGCATTCAGGTCACCCGTGCGCCGGGCAATCAAGTCCCAGTTGATGCACGCCGGTGCCGCCCCAATGCCTATGGCCAGAAAAGCCAGGTTGCCCCGGCCAGCCAGCCCTGGCAACTGGTTGACGATGGCCACAATGAAGGTGGCGCTGACCACATAGCCAAAGCCGGCGCAAAAATATGCCGCCATGAAAATCCGCAAATACAGCGCACTGGGCGGCTTGTCGTGCATGGTCTGGCCGCTGGCGGTCAGGCCGGTCTGGTCGGGCGGCGGCAGCCAGGCCAGTGCCGGGTACAGCAGCACGCAGCCGATGGCGGCAAAGGCCCACCACTGCTCGCGCCAGTCCAGCGCCGGGTGCATCAGCATCACCGCCGCCGAACAGCCGGCAATGCCCAGCCCGATGCCGGCAAAGTGGATGCCCAGCTCGCTGCGGTGGTGGTGGCGGATCAGCCAGTTCAGAATCAACCCGGTGCCCAGCAACATACCCGCCGAACTGGTCAGCCCCGCCACATAACGCGACAGCGCCCAAATCCACACATTGGTGGTGAGCGCCATGACCAGCGTACTGAGAATGGCCAGTACCATGCCAATGCGGTAGAGCCGGTCTTTGAGCACCAGGCTGCTGATTTGCGAGGCAATCAGCGCGCCGCTCAGATAACCAGCGTAGTTGATGGCAGCCAGCCAACCGGCCTGCGCCACCCCTAAACCGGCTTGCTGCTGCATCAGCGGCAGCAACGGCGTATAGGCAAAGCGGGCCACGCCCAGCGTCAGCAACAGGCTGAAGATGCCGGCGCTGAGGACTTTGAGACGGGCGGTTTGGTTGTTCATGGTGGGGGGACGTATGGGTCTGCAGAAAAAACGGCAGGCAGCAGGCGGTGTCACAGGCAGTTTAAGGGACAGGGCAGGCCAACGGTGCGGCTGGCTTTGATAATGTCGAGATATCAAACAGGGGGTGCCATGGATCGGACCGAGCGCTTTTACAAAATCAACCAACTGTTGCGCGCAAACAAAGGGGTCAGTTTTGCCATCCTGCTGGCAGGACTGGACGCAGACGGCGTGCTCTCCACCCACATCGCCCCGTTTTGATGGCAAGGTTGAACGCCCTTCTGGGACCAGCGCCGCTGCGCTGCCTGGTGGGGGATGTGGAGAAAGAGCTGGGTACATATATTTATTGGGGCGGGGCAGAGGGTCATGTGGTGAGCCTTTGGGGGAGTAAGCTATACAACAATCAACGACATCCATGGGGGGGTTCCATCATGTCACAGGCATTGGTCCATTCTGGGTTGGCATCAGATCAGACGACTCAAATTTTTGACGAGGCTGCTATGAAAGCTTGTCCCATTGAATTTGACGACCCGAACATACGTCGCGTGCACGACAAAGCCACAGCAACATGGTGGTTTGCTGTGATCGACGTGTTGCAGATGCTCACCCAGCAGACCGATGCGCTGGCGGCCCGCAGATACTGGAATCAGCTCAAACACCGCCTGGACAAGGAAGGCAGCCAACTGGTGACAAGTTGTCGCCAGATGAAAATGACCGCCGCCGATGGCAAGCAGCGACTCATGGACGTAGCCACCGCCGAAACACTGTTGGGCCTGATTCAGTCTGTTTCCAACCCGAAAGCCGAGCCCATCAAACTCTGGATGGCCAAAGTGGGTTTTGAGTGCATGCAAGAAACGACTGACCCGGCACTGTTACTGGATCGTGCTCGCCAGACCTGGCGGCAGCAAGGTCACGGTGACGAATGGATTACGCAGCGTATGAACGGGCAGGAACCCCGCAGCAAGCTGCCCGACCACTGGAGCGAGCACGACAAAAAGGATCGCGCGTTTGATACCCCGACCAACCAAAGCCCGCGTGACCATACGAGTGAAGCGGAGTTGATTTTTAATGCTCTGGCGGAGTTGTCCACCCAACAGATTGCTGAAAGCGCTGAGATCACCGGAATGATGGATAACAAGTCTGCGGCCAAAGCCGGGGGCTGCATTGCTGCCCGGGCACGGAAGGAGTTGGAAAGGCAGATGGGAAAGCGGGAGGCGACTGGTACAAATTTCCTGCCACCGGTTGCGATCAAGTCAATTTGAGTTCTGCAAAGGGCGAAAAATGATTTTTTAGAAAGCTGAGATGCACGTGAAAGCATGCACATGACAAATTACGAAAGGTGACTTTGAATGAGCAAGGAATATTTTGTTTCGTTAGAGATTTCCGGGCCAACAGCCATGTGGACTAGACCTGATACTGGAGACTCCCCGGTTAGCTACCCAGCACCGACGTATTGCGCAGTAAAAGGCATCTTCGAGTCCATTCTGTGGATTCAGGCAGTTGAGGTTATACCTAGAAAAATAGAGATATGTGCCCCCATCGTTTATCACAGCTACAACACAAATTACGGTGGACCGTTACGTAAGGGGGGTGTCATTCAATCTGGCGGTAGTTTTCAGCTTTTGGCATCGGCATTGATAAATCCTTGCTACCGCTTTTATGCTGAGATTCAGCGAAATCCAAGAACAAATGGGGCAATGAACGAGCGAACACGCTCTTGGCAAAGCAAGACCACATCTCCCGCACATGCTTATCAAGAAATATTTGATCGACGGCTAAAGCGTGGTCAATGCTTTTCAATACCGTTCTTGGGTTGGAAAGAGTTTGCGCCCGACTATGTCGGCATCTTTCGGCCAACAACTCAAGTGATGTCTGATGTAAATCTACATATCCCCAGCATGTTGCGACAGGTTTTCCCCAATGGGTTGAACAGCGATCTGCAGTACGTGTTTGACAATGATGTGAAGATCACAGCGGGTGTGCTCACCACACCCGACAGCTATCTGCGGCTCGACAACGACACGCTGCGCGTGGAGGTGGAGCGCGAAACTCGCTTGCGCGTGCCACTGCACCATCTGAGCTCGGTGGTTTGCTTTGGCCACATCAATTTGTCTGCACCTTTGATGCACCGGCTGGCCGACGATGGCGTGGCGCTGGTGCTGCTGGACGACAACGGCCGCTTCAAGGCGCGGCTGGAAGGGGCAGTCAGCGGAAATGTGTTGCTGCGCCAGGCGCAGTTCCAGCGTGTGGCTGACGCTGCCTTCACGCTGGACATGGCGCGCGCCAGCGTGGCAGGCAAGATCAAAAACACCAGGCAGGTGCTGCTACGCGGTGCCCGCGAAGCCAAGTCTGAGGATGAAGCCAAAACCCTGGCCCGGCTGGGCGATGATCTGGCCGCCAGCTTGCGCGCCTTGCCTAGTGTTCCTAACCTGGACAGCCTGCGCGGCGTGGAAGGCGAAGCCGCACGCCAATACTTTAGCGGTTTGAACCTGCTGGTGCGACCCGATCAACGCAGCGCCTTTGCCATGGACGGGCGCACGCGCCGCCCCCCGCGTGATCGCTTCAACGCCATGTTGTCATTTTTGTACGCGATGTGGATGAACGACTGCCGCAGTGCGCTGGAAGCTGCGGGTCTGGACCCCCAAGTAGGCTTTTTGCACGCCCTGCGTCCGGGCCGCGCCGCCCTGGCGCTGGATTTGATGGAAGAATTTCGCCCCTGGGCCGACCGGTTGGCCCTGACCCTCGTCAACCGGGGGCAGTTGAACGCTGACGACTTCGTGCTACGAGAGGGCGGTGGTGTGACGCTGCTGCCCGACGCGCGCAAAGCTGTGGTGGTGGCCTACCAAGAGCGCAAGAAAGACGAAATCACACACCTGTTGTTGGCACAGTCTGTGCCGCTGGGTCTGGTGCCACTGGTTCAAGCCCGCCTGATGGCACGTGCGGTGCGCGAAGGCGGCGCGCCATATGTGCCGTTTGTGTCGAAATAAAGGGCCCTCATGCTGGTGCTGGTTTGTTATGACGTGAACACCGAGACAAGGGCGGGCCGCCGCCGCTTGCGCCGTGTGGCTCGGGTGTGTGAAAGCACCGGACAGCGGGTGCAAAAGTCGGTATTTGAGTGTCAACTGGACTTGGCTAGGTTTGAAGCGCTGGAGCGGGATCTGCTGGCAGAAATCGACCCTAGCATGGACTGCCTGCGGCTGTATCGCATCCCCGGCACGCGCGGGTTTGAGGTGATTGAGCACGGCACGTTCAAAGCAGTGGATTTTGATGGCCCTTTGGTGCTCTGACCAACCGATTCTTGGTGACTATGCCAGTCTCGTCATGGTATGGTTACAGCCGCGAACCCAAAGTGATTGCTTTTTCACCTGGAGGTTCGCGCGCTTTACAACTCGTTGTTTTGGATGGCTTTTTGATTTTTGAGGATGATCTTTTTTGCAAACACATGTCGTCAACGTCAGGTTCGCGAAAATGCCCGGGGAAATCGAATGCCGACAAGGCTTTGAGCGCGAAGCGGTTCGCCCGCCAGCAATGGCGGGCGCGGATTGAAACACGCATTTACGAATCTGCATGTCCTGCTGCTGGAGGTTCGCCCGCCAGCAATGGCTGGCGCGGATTGAAACACCTCAAATAAGTCATGTCGTTGCACTACAGACGGGTTCGCCCGCCAGCAATGGCGGGCGCGGATTGAACCATAGCCACCAGCTCTACCGGCCTACGTCGCCACGGGTTCGCCCGCCAGCAATGGCGGGCGCGGATTGAAACACCTCAAATAAGTCATGTCGTTGCACTACAGACGGTTCGCCCGCCAGCAATGGCGGACGCGGATTGAAACATCAACCCCACTGCCACACTATCAAATGTGCCAAGGGTTCGCCCGCCAGCAATGGCGGGCGCGGATTGAAACATCTGTGTGGTATGTGGCAAAAAATTCAGACAACGGTTCGCCCGCCAGCAATGGCGGGCGCGGATTGAAACAATAGATATAGCTCCTGCACCAGAAGAACAGAAAGGTTCGCCCGCCAGCAATGGCGGGCGCGGATTGAAACTTTACTGAGTAGCGCCATGCATTCATCTTTTGTAGGTTCGCCCGCCAGCAATGGCGGGCGCGGATTGAAACCAATCCACTTGCCGAAGTTGTCGGCGTTGTCCTCGGTTCGCCCGCCAGCAATGGCGGGCGCGGATTGAAACATTTCGGCTATCGGCGCTATTGCCGTGCTGATTGGGTTCGCCCGCCAGCAATGGCGGGCGCGGATTGAAACCCTGATGACAAGGTGGCGCTGGTGTTTGACGGCCGGTTCGCCCGCCAGCAATGGCGGGCGCGGATTGAAACGATGTCACCTTGACGTACAACTCGTTGAGTTTGGGTTCGCCCGCCAGCAATGGCGGGCGCGGATTGAAACCGCTGTGGCTGCTGTGAACATCAATTGCGCGGTGGGTTCGCCCGCCAGCAATGGCGGGCGCGGATTGAAACAAGCACGGTATCGCACACAGTAACTGTGACTGATGGTTCGCCCGCCAGCAATGGCGGGCGCGGATTGAAACATGATGGCTTTATGCGCTTGTGTGGGCTCGTAGCACGGTTCGCCCGCCAGCAATGGCGGGCGCGGATTGAAACCTGTGATCGTGGCGACTGGCCGGTGTTTGTGGTGGGTTCGCCCGCCAGCAATGGCGGGCGCGGATTGAAACGTCATCGACTGCCGGTCCCGGTGTGGCACTCATGGGTTCGCCCGCCAGCAATGGCGGGCGCGGATTGAAACAGGATCAATGCTGCTTGCGACTGCGTGAATACTCGCGCGGTTCGCCCGCCAGCAATGGCGGGCGCGGATTGAAACGCCAACGACGAGACCATCAAGAAGCACCGCTCACGGTTCGCCCGCCAGCAATGGCGGGCGCGGATTGAAACCATTTAGCACCTCGTAATGCCCAACATGCGCAACTCGGTTCGCCCGCCAGCAATGGCGGGCGCGGATTGAAACTGTCCGGTGCTCATGCCGGCCAGAATGTCGGCTTGGTTCGCCCGCCAGCAATGGCGGGCGCGGATTGAAACTCTTTGCAATAGATGCAACAACCTCATAACAGCGGGTTCGCCCGCCAGCAATGGCGGGCGCGGATTGAAACACCAATGGCAGCGGAGCCCTTTCCGGCCTCGCGCGGGTTCGCCCGCCAGCAATGGCGGGCGCGGATTGAAACAATTTCCGCCTGCATCGCCATGCCTTGCGGCATGGGTTCGCCCGCCAGCAATGGCGGGCGCGGATTGAAACATCCAGGGCTGCCGCCATTTGTGATGATCTGTCGGTTCGCCCGCCAGCAATGGCGGGCGCGGATTGAAACAGCGTCAAAGTCGCCATCAGCGAGCGTGTGGGCCAGGGTTCGCCCGCCAGCAATGGCGGGCGCGGATTGAAACCTCAATGATCAGCGACAGCAACAATTCACCCACCGGTTCGCCCGCCAGCAATGGCGGGCGCGGATTGAAACATAGCTCACGCGTCTCCACGTCGATAAATTCGAGCTGGTTCGCCCGCCAGCAATGGCGGGCGCGGATTGAAACATAAAAATGGTTGATCATGGCTCCAACTGGCGCGGGTTCGCCCGCCAGCAATGGCGGGCGCGGATTGAAACTCCCAACCCAATAGCCATTTCAATCATCCCGACTTGGTTCGCCCGCCAGCAATGGCGGGCGCGGATTGAAACATAAGCTGATCCCCCACCTCGATTTTTACATGGCCGGTTCGCCCGCCAGCAATGGCGGGCGCGGATTGAAACATGAGCACAGACGGCGTAACCCTTGCGCAAGCCGTGGTTCGCCCGCCAGCAATGGCGGGCGCGGATTGAAACAACCGTTAACCATGCTGCAGCCGTGAAGTTTTTGGGTTCGCCCGCCAGCAATGGCGGGCGCGGATTGAAACAACCAATGCCGATCGGCCCATGGCTTTCTTGAGTGGGTTCGCCCGCCAGCAATGGCGGGCGCGGATTGAAACGGCAACGGCATGTTGTCACCGTGCCAGGTCGGCATGGTTCGCCCGCCAGCAATGGCGGGCGCGGATTGAAACAATCCCAAGCGGGCAAGACGCAAAGCTGCTACCGGTTCGCCCGCCAGCAATGGCGGGCGCGGATTGAAACCCAATCGAGCTGATCGAGTCGGGGCCGGCAAAAGGGGTTCGCCCGCCAGCAATGGCGGGCGCGGATTGAAACATCCACATATTCATCGAACACGATCCCGGCCTGCGGTTCGCCCGCCAGCAATGGCGGTCACGATTGGTTTCAACCATAATTCATCGCTGAAAGCCTTCACCTATTTGCAGCCCGTGGTGCCGTCATCAGAAAGTTGCCAGGCCAATGCCAACATCAAGCGTTCGTCAACAAGTCGCATCAGACCGAAAGATGCCCCCCTGGCTGCCCATGGCTGCCGCTTTGGTCGCGGGTGCGCTGGGTCTGTTGCTGACAGCGCTCACACTGGAAAATGCCAGCAAGGGCATTCATGACAAAGCACAGCTGGAGTTTGAGCAGTATGTCGAACGCGTCACGGCTGACATCGTCGAACGGTTTGAGCGGCCCCTGTACGGATTGCGTGGCGCTGCGGGTGCCTGGCGCAGCGTGGCTTCGGGTCATGGCATGCAAGACACCGCCTTTCAGGCTTATTTTGCGTCATCCAACCTGGCAGCAGAGTTTCCGGGCGTGCTGGGTTTTAGTTTTGTGGAGCGGGTGCCGCGCGCGCAGCTAGGCGTATTTGAAGCTGCCAGACGGGCCGAGGGTGAGCCTAATTTTTCAGTCAAGTCACAGGGTTTGCGCGACCCGCTTTTTGTGGTCAAGTACATTGCACCGGCCCAAAGAAACGAGCTGGCGCTGGGTTTTGACATTGGTGCCGACCCGGTGCGCATGGACGCGATCAACAACGCCATCTCGACCGGTGAAGCCACCCTGTCCGGCAAAATCGCGCTGACGCAGGACCCTGAGCAGAACCCGGCCTTTTTGTTTTTGCTGCCGGTTTTTATGCCTGCCGGACACTCGGAGCCCACGCTGGTTGGTCTTTTCAGTGCCCCCTTGCTGGTGAACGAGTTGCTGCACAGCACCAGCAAGCTGGTCCAGGGCGAGTTGGATTTTGAACTGTTTGATGGCACCAACATCTCGGCGGCGTCGATGATTTTTTCGTCGTCGGGCCGCTTGGCTGCGTCTGGCACCTCACCTGGGCCAACCGATTTTGCCGGGCAGCGACTGTTTTCAGTCAGCAAGTGCCTTTTGATCGGCAACAGCGTGCTGACGCTGACCGCAGGCAGCAGTCCGGCTTTGCAGGCCAGGATGGATGCGGCCAAGCCGCTGCTGATGGGCATGGGTGGCGCACTGTCAAGTGTCTTGCTGTCAGCCGTCATCTGGCTGTTGATGGTCGGTCAGGCCCGGGCCGAAGCGCGTGCCCATGCAATGAACCGGGAGGTCGAGCACCTGGCCAGCATTGTCCGGCGCACCAACAACGCGGTGATCGTGACCGGGCCAGATTTGCGCATTAACTGGGTCAATGAAGGTTTCACCAGAATGTACGGCTACACGCTGGGCGAGGCGCTGGGCAACACGCCAGGGGGCCTGCTGGGCACGGACAAGTCACCCCCTGAAAGTATCGAGCAGTTGGCGATTGGGGCCAAGACTGGCACCGCAGCCAACGTGGAGGTGGTCAATCGCCGGCGTGACGGGCAGGAGCGCTGGATACTTTGCGATGTGCAGCCAATTTTTGATGAGGCCGGCACCACCACCGGCTTCATTGAGATTTCGACGGACATCACCGAAGAAAAGCGCGCCAGCCTGTTGCTGCGCGGCTCGATTGAGGTACTTGACGAGGCATTTGTGATTTACGGGCCCGATGACCGACTGGTGCTGTGCAACGACAAATACCATCAGGAATTTCCGTTGATTGCGGATCTGCTTGTGCCCGGTGCGCTGTTTGAGGACATTGCCTGGGCCGGTGCCCGGCGCGGTCAATACCGCGACGCCGTTGGCCGCGAAGAAGCCTGGGTGGCCGAGCGCATGGCAACCCACCGGGCTGCCAATTCCATCGTCATCCAGCGTCTGGATGACGGCCGTGTAATGCGGGTGGTTGAGCGCCGCTTGCCCGACGGGCACACGGTAGGTTTCCGGGTGGATGTGACTGAAATGGTGCGGGCTACCGAGGCAGCAGAAGAGGCTTCACGCGCAAAAAGCCAGTTTCTGGCCAACATGAGCCATGAAATCCGCACCCCGATGAATGCCATTCTGGGCATGCTCACCCTGGCCCAGGCGACCAATCTTTCGCCACAACAGCAAGACTACATCCACAAGTCAGAGAGCGCCGCCAAGACGCTCTTGCTGCTGATCAATGACATTCTTGATTTTTCCAAGATCGATGCTGGCAAGCTAGAACTGGACCCACATCCGTTCCGGATTGATCAGCTGATGCATGACCTGTCTGTGGTTTTGTCGGCCACCGCCCATCACAAAGCGGTCGAAATCCTGTTTGACATCGACCCGAACCTGCCCGAAGTGCTGGTGGGTGATGCCATGCGCTTGCAGCAGGTGCTGATCAACCTGGGCGGCAACGCACTCAAATTCACAGCACAAGGGCAGGTGGTGATTGCGCTGCGCCGAGATCAGTCACAGGCTCAGCCTGAAGGCCTCACGGCGGTGGAGTTTTCCGTGACGGACTCTGGTATTGGCATTGCGCCAGCGCAGCATGAGCGCATTTTCAGTGGCTTTACCCAGGCAGAAGGCTCCACCACACGCAAATACGGGGGCACGGGTCTGGGCCTGGCGATCAGCAAACGGCTGGTGAGCGCCATGGGTGGCGAACTGACACTGATCAGCGCACTCGGCCAAGGCACCCGATTTGTCTTTACCTTGACCCTGCCAACGCCCAAAGACATTCCGCCAGAGTTGGTGCACACGAACCGAACCCAACCACAGCAGGTCAGCCGCCCGGACGCCAGACAGCGTGCGCTGGTCGGCATGCGTATTCTGGTGGTGGAAGACAACCTGATCAATCAGCAGGTGGCTGAAGAATTGCTGGTGGCACAAGGTGCTTTTGTGGCGCTGGCGGCCAACGGCCAGCTGGGTCTGGAAGCGGTGCTGGCGGCCCAACCCCAGTTCGATGCGGTGCTGATGGACATTCAAATGCCAGTGATGGACGGCTACACCGCTACCGCGGCGATTCGCAGCACATCCGGACTGCAAGACCTGCCGATCATTGGCCTGACCGCCAATGCCATGGCCTCAGACCGTGCAGCTTGCCTGCAGGCGGGCATGAACGAGCATGTGGGCAAACCCTTCAGCCTGCCGCAACTGGTAGCCTTGTTGCTGCGGCTCACCGGCCGCTCGGTGCCTGCTGATACGCTGGATCATTGAAAAAATGTGAACAATGCAAACAAACACATTGAATCTGTTTGCATGGATTGATCTCTAAACTTGCGGCTCTTGTGTCAGGGTAATCCCTGATCAGCCCCTTGTTTGGAGAAGTGTTTTGACCGCATCACCGTTTGACCAAATCAACCACGAGCCGCGTTACAGCCGCGTGGCCATGGCGCTGCACTGGTTGCTGGCGCTGGCCCTTGTGGCCTTGTTTGGGCTGGGGGTCTACATGGCAGACCTGCCGTTTTCGCCCACCCGCCTGAAGCTGTACAACTGGCACAAATGGGCAGGCATCAGCTTTTTGCTGCTGTCGGTGTTGCGCCTGGTGTGGCGGCTCACACACCGGCCACCCGCCTTGCCCGTCGCCATCACCCGGGCCATGCCGGCCTGGCAAAACCTGGCACACCACGCCACGCACCACCTGCTGTACCTGCTGTTTTTTGTCGTGCCACTGCTGGGCTGGGCTTACAGCTCTGCGGCAGGTTTTCCGATTGTCTGGTTTGGGGTGATCGCCCTGCCTGATTTTGTGCCCGCCGACAAGGCACTGGCGGAACTGATCAAGCCGCTGCATGAGCTGTCAGCCCTGGCGTTGATGGCCCTGGCGTTGATGGCCCTGGCTGCCTTGCATGTGGCGGCAGCCCTGAAACACCAGTGGATCGACCGCGACGGCCTGCTGCTGCGCATGCTGCCCGGCCAACGCTGAACTTAACCTGTCAACCACACCATGAACACCCAATTTATTCTCTCCAGCCTCACCGCCACGTTACTGGCAACGACCACCTTGTCCGCAGCGGCCCAGCAAAAACTGGTGCCCGCGCAAAGCGAGCTGTCTTTTGTCGCCAAACAGATGGGCGTGCCCATTACCGGGCATTTCAAGAAATTTGACGCTCAGATCAGTTTTGACGCGGCCAAGTTGGCCAGCAGCAAGGTCAGTTTTTCTGTGGACATGGGCAGCGGCACGCTGGGCTCAGCCGAGATGGACAGCGAATTGCCCAAAGCGCCCTGGTTCAATGCACCCAAATTTCCACAGGCCACCTTCAGTTCATCGGCTTTCAAGGCACTGGGTGGCGGCAAGTATGAGGTGGCTGGCAAGCTCAACATCAAGGGCCAGGCACTGGACGTGACGGTGCCGCTGGCCATGACGCAAAGTGCCGGTGTCACGGTCGCAACCGGTGTGTTACCCATCAAGCGCCTGGCCTTCAGGATTGGTGACGGCGAATGGGCTGACACCTCCATGGTGGCCGACGACGTGCAGGTCAGGTTCAAGTTTTCCCTGACTGGCGTTGGCAAGCTCTAACTTGTCCAGCGGTAGTTGCTTCAGCCATTTTTCTTTCAGTTTGGTATCTACTCAGGCCAATTTTAGGCAGGTAGATCGGATTCAGGCGAAGCTTGGCTGAGGGGGTGCACCCTTGAAGGCAGCGACGAGGGACTCAAAGATGTTGGCCCCTTGCTTGTGCATGGTGGCGCAATAGGAGCGGATGACGCAGTAGTCCTTGGCACCTTGCGGTGTTCAGAAAGCAGCCCGAGACCTTTGCTTGACCTTAGGCATACGCACGGTCTGTTCAGCAAGGTTGTTGGTGAACGGTACGTTGGGCGCTGCGTCATGAAGCGCCAAACATCATCGCTGTAATTACGCAGTCGGCCGATCAAATTGGTGGCCTTGCTTTGCTTGGGTCTGCCGCGTTTGCCAGTGGCGGCTCAATGGGGTTTTCTGTCTGAGCTTGCGCCAGAATTGCGTCATACAAGTCGCAGATCAGCTACTTGGCTTTGATACTTCACGCTGGCGTAGCGGGGCGTTTTGTCATCAGCACAATTGCGATTGTCAAGTGATTGGCGTGCGAGAGCAACTCAATCATGTCGCCTGCCCAAGCTTGTCCTTGCTCTTCATGGAGGTAAGTCAACTCGCGCAAGTGGTGTTGGTTGCACAGGGCGTGCTGGCACTCCAAGGCCTTGTAGGGTATCCAGCCGTCGTGCACCAACACGCCTTTGAAAAGCTGTAGCAGGGCCAGAGATTCAAACGCTTCACCGCCACGCTTGGGGTGGCAACCCATCCAGGTCAGTGTCTCGGTGGCCAATACATGCAGCCAGTGCAGCGTCTTGGCAACCCGCAGGCCCGCTCTCATCGGCATGTGCCACCTCTGCTTTGACCACAGCTTGGCCGATGTCTTCAACGCTGGGCTTCAAGAGGTTTGCGCCCATCTGGCCTGCCTTGATAACCGTTGCTTGGCTCACGGGTAAGTCAAAGAGGTCTTTCATCAGCGCAGCCGTGCGCTCTACGGAGACAGCGTGATTAAGGTTAAGGTGCACCATGGCCGCCTGCGCCCGTGGGCCGTATTGCACGCGCGCGGCTACATCGGCTGGAAATTCTGCGGTGTGCACATGCCCACAAGCGCAGATGGCTTGCATGACGCGGTGCTCAGTCACCTCACACTGCAGAACAGGCAAATCAAAAGACTTGACGTGTTTCTGCGACGTACGCAAAAGCAGGCTTGCCGTGACACGCTGGGCAGTTGTCGGGTACGTTGTGGGTAATGATTTTGTCGGGCTCAGTGACCTGCCTCAAGGTGCGCCCTGGATGACCATCCTGCCCACCTGTTGGGTTGCGACCCGCAACACGCAAGGACTTTGGTGCGGGTTTGTTCCAGTCCGTCGCTTGATGGCGGCTTGCTGGAGTTTTGCTGTTGAGCGCAAGACGGCCTTCGAGCTGATTGATGCGCTCCTGCAGCACAGCCATCTGCGTCACGAGTTCTCGTACTTGGCTCTGCAATGGCCACAGCGCACGGATCAAATCGTCCTTTTGCACATGGCTGAGCTTTGCGAGATCGGGTAAGTTTTGCATCAGGCCCGATTATCGCTCTCAATTTCATAGCAATTGACGACTGGACTTCATTGGGGGCTGAGTAGTTACTCAGTTTGTTTCTTTCGTTGGGTTCTTTAACTTTTCCAGGAGTTTTCATGCGTTCTACTTTATTGCCTCTTG
>JADKAW010000011.1 GCA_016719055.1 Candidatus Rhodoferax mariagerensis
TAAAGCTGTGGTCCAGGGTGAAGTCGGTGGTCATGGTCGGTTGGGGCCTATCGGCGCATGCAGACGCTGTTGTCGTCAAATGATACGGCCTGGCAAGTGATGCTGCACGAGGCGCGCAACGGATGCGATTCAAAGTGAGTAGCAAGGTGGAAAACCAAAGATTCACGACCCATCAAGTGCGGTGACTCAAACCCGGCCCGGTGATTGGGCCATGTGCATGCGGTTTTGGGATGAAATCACACGCGAGATAGGCCGTGCGGTGGGCCAGCGCTGCTTGTCGCGCGCCTTTCACCCCAAAGCCCGGTCACATGACCCAATCACCGGGCCTGACACCGTCACCCAATCAACCAATTTGAAAAAACACCTGCCAGTTTTTCAACAGCTCACACAATCAGTCGGGTGATACGCTTTGCGTAGGTCAAGGAGGAGAGCGCGTAGCGGTCGGGGGACACGAAGCAAAGCGTATCGCCCGGCTGATTGCCACCACCCGTGCGCGGCCTGCCCGGGCTCCCTGACCGCCTGCGTGCCAGGTGGGTGTCTTCGTGAGAAGTCCACCTCTCTTTGAATCGCACCCGCGCCAACAAGACAACGGCGCAGGGGGTCATCGCTGGTTTAGCATTGCCCCCTCAGCACTGTTGAACTGCCGCCCTATGCCCAGCCCTCAAAAATGCCCCTCCTGCCAGTCGCCCATGGAAACCCACGCTTTGGCGGGCGTCACCGGCCGTCCGGTCGAGCTTGACCTGTGTTTTTCTTGTCAGGGCCTCTGGTTTGACCCGCAGGAAAACCTGAAACTCGCGCCCGCTGCCGTGGTCGAGCTGTTTCGCATGCTGCATGCGCACCGTGATGATGTGCGCCAGCCAATGGCGCTCAGGCTTGATTGCCCGCGATGCAGCCGCGCGCTGGCGCAGGGTTTTGACGTGGTTAAAAACGGCCGCTACATCACCTACCGCTGCCCACAGCGTCATGGCCGCTTCAGCGCGTTTTCGAGTTTCATGATCGAAAAAGGCTTTGTACGTCAGCTGACCCAACCCGAGCTTGACGCCATGGCGCAACGCGTGCCGGTGATGAATTGCAGCGGCTGCGGCGCGCCAGTGGATTTGCGCAAAGACCACGCCTGCCCGCATTGCCGATCGGCCTTTTCATTGCTCGACCCGCAGGCCGTGGAGCGCGCGTTGCAGGGTTATGCCAAAGCCAGCAGCGCGGTTGGCGCGGTCAAAATCCCCGAGCTGGCCGACGCGCTGATGATGGTCGAGCGCGACCGGGTGCAGGCGCAGCGCGATGCCAAAGCCGCTGGCGGTGGTATTTACCTGCCGGGCGACACCTCACCGCGGGTGGACCTGTGGGCGCTTGGTGTGGCCATGGTCTGGAGCGTGCTGAACTAATCTTGCGCTCAGGCAAAGTGGTCAAACGAGGCGTAGTGATTTTCTAGCGTCTGGCCGTGGCGGTCTAGCAGCTGCAAACCTGGGGTGGCGTGAATCTGCCCAATGCGCGTGACCGGGGTCTGGCTGGCCTGGGCGGCAGCGGCCACAGCACCCTGCAACGCGGGCGGCGCCGTGAACAGCAGTTCGTAATCATCACCGCCCGCCAAGGCCAGCGTGCGCCATTGCTCGTTTGATAAATTTATGCCAAATTGGCCTGTAGCCCCTGTTAAATAAGCGCGAGCAGCTATTAACTCTGTAGCGATGTCAGCCATCACCGTGGCACCAACGCCAGAGCTTTGCAACACATGACCGAGGTCACCCAGCAGGCCATCGCTGATGTCAATGGCCGAGCTGGCCACACCACGCAGCGCCAGACCCAGCGCCACCCGGGGTGTTGGCGTTTCAAGGCGGGTGCGGGCGCGGGCCAGCAAATCATCAGGCAGCTTGAGCTTTCCCAACAGGGCGTCCAGTGCCAGCCGCGCATCACCCAGCGTGCCGCTCACATACAGGTCGTCGCCAGCTTGCGCCCCCGAGCGCAGCAGCGCTTGCGACTGGCCGCGGGTGACCGGCACCTCGCCAAACACGGTAATACAGATATTCAGCGGCCCGGCGGTGGTGTCGCCGCCAATCAGCTCGCAGCCGTGGGCGTCGGCCAGCGCCAGCAAGCCTTGTGAAAAAGCTGCCAGCCAGGCTTCATCCACGTGCGGCAGTGACAAGGCCAGTGTGAATGCCAGCGGCTTGGCACCACAGGCGGCCAGGTCGCTCAGGTTAACCGCCAGCGCCTTGTGGCCCAGCGTGCGCGGGTCCACGTCGGCCAAAAAGTGACGCCCTAGCACCAGCATGTCGCTGGAAATGGCCAGTTGTGTGTCCGCTTTTGGCTGCAGCAGCGCGCAGTCGTCGCCCACGCCCAGCGCAGCACGGCGCACCGGGCGCTTGAAGTAGTGCGCAATCAGGTCAAACTCACCCATGAAGTGCTCGTATTGGCCTTGCTGTTGGCGTGAGGCGGCGTGCAAGGGCCATCACCGAGACGGCAAGAACGGCCATGAGACCATGACTTTTCGGTTGGCTCACACTGGAAAAAGCTGTCACGAGGGTCTATTGTTGGTTGAAGCCGGTTCAGGTTCGGGCCAGAAAAAGCTGCGCAGCCGGGTGCGTAGCCGGTCGCGGATGGCTGCGCTGATGCGCGCGCGGTCCACGCCGCTGACGTTGTGCGCGCGCAAGGCCAGCAGCAGCGCCAGGTAAAAACTCACCCCCACATTGAGCAAACCGGTCACGCCCAGCGCGGCCACACACCACCAGAAGGCACTCAGGTTTAAAACCTCAAGGCCCAGGCTGGCAGCAGCAGCAGCCACCTGTCCTGTGCCCAAAGTAACGTGGCGCACTTCCAGCCCGAGTCCAAAAAAAGCTGCAAACGCCGGCACCAGACCAAGCATCAGCCCCAGCGACACATTGGCCGCCAGACCTGAGATGTTGTTGCGCATGAAGGTGGCCCAGCGGTCGGCACGGGCGCTGCCCAGAAACGCGGTGATGCTCGGGTTGTAACGCAGGGCGGAGTCGAGCCGGTGCAGCACAAACCAGTTTTCCACCCAGCCGGCAATGATGCTTGATGCAAACAGCAAGATGCCGGTGAAGGCTGCAAACAGGGCCGTGGGGCCCAGCAGCGTCAGGCCGTGCAACACATGGTCGGCCGTGGCCTTGTCTATCATGGGCTGGCCCAGGCCAAACCACATGGCGGTGCTGATCAGGATCACGCAGGGGATGACCAGCGCCAGGTTGCCCACAATGGCCGCCATTTGTGAGCGCACCAGGTTGGCTACCTCATCCACAAAGATTTCAATCGCACCAGGGTGGTTGAGCTCCTTGAGCTTGGCAGCCATGGCGGGTGCGGTCATGGCGGGCTGCTTGGTGGCCACCGTCCAGTGCAGCAGTTGCACCAGCACAAAACTCAGGGCGTAGTTCATGCCGGCAAAAAAGCCCCCCCAAAAGGCCGACAGTCCCATCGACAGCACCACAAACTTCATCAGTGTGGTGATCGACATCACGGCGCCGCCGCCGGCGGCCTGGCGCAGCATGGCGCGGTACTCGGGCATGGTGCGGGTGATGTAGTGCTCGCCAACTTCCGAGCTGCGCTCGGCCACCTTGGCCGCCAGCATCGATGAATTGGAGCCAATCAGTGCGATCAGGCTGCGGCGCTCTTGCCCCACCGTCACCAGATGCGCCATCAGCTTGGCTGACTGGGTCTGTGGATGCGCCGCAAAAAGGCAGTCCAGCAGGGCCCGCACGCGCAGTACCCGGGCGCGCAACTGGCGCAGCTGAAACACCAGGTTGACCGAAATGCCATGCACATCCAGATGGGTGTAGACCGACGAGGCAGCATGGCGGCAGGCATCAAGCTGATGCTGGTAGCGGTGCAAGGCCTTTTGTTGCGCCTCTGTGATGGCGTGGGGGCTGGCCTGGCAGGCCTTGTACAGGTCATCCAGGTCGGCGGCCAGCGCGTGAAAGGCGCTGTTTTCCCGCGCCGGCGCGCTCATGCGCAGCCGTAACTCGGGCGAAAAACCGGCGGCCCGAATCTGACTGGTGCAAAAAGTGATGGCCTCCAGCACTGTGGATTGCCAGGGCGTCAGGGCATGGCCGGCATCGGCTCGCGCATGGTTGGCACCGACAGGGGCGCGCAGCAGATCAGCCACACGCGCCAGTGCAGTTTCGTCAAGTGCGGCAATCCACTGGGCGTCGAAGGCCTGGTTAAATACCAGCGAAAACAGCGCCGAGGCATCACTGGTCTCGGGTGTGCCGGGCAGCAGTTTCATGTAAATGCGCTCGGCGAGCTCGGTGACAAACGCGCTGCGCGAGGCAAATCCGTAGTCGGCCAGCAGGGCCGTGGCGTCCACCGTGCCCAGCAGGGTGCGCCACCATGCCTGCAATTGCGCGCGGGTGTGCGGGCGCTGCTGCAGGGCGTCGAGCAGCAAATTCAGGCGCGAATGGGTGGCGGGCACCGATGTGCCGCTGCCGCGCAACCACGCGACAAGTTTGATCAACCACAGGTGGCGATGCACCAGACTGGCGTCGGGGTCGAGGGCGTCGAGCAGTTCAGGCAGGTCTTCGATGGCTTTCATGGGCGCTCAGTGCAGGGTGCGCGCGCCGCCGCCCGGGCTCAGGGCGTCCAACACAAACATTGGCACGTCAACATCAAATTTTTCACCATCTTCGGCCACACAAAAAAAGCTGCCATGCATGGTGCCGGTGGGCGTACGCAGGCGTGTGCCACTGGTGTACTCAAAGGTTTCACCGGGCTTGAGCAGCGGCTGCTGCCCGATCACGCCCAGGCCCTTGACCTTTTCGGTCATGCCGTTGGCGTCGTTGACGTTCCAGGTGCGCGAGATCAGCTGCGCCGGCACTTTGCCGGTGTTGCGGATGGTGATGGTGTAGGCAAAAAAATACAGGCCCTGCATCGGCGCTGACTGCTCGGGCAGGTAGCGCGGTTTGACCTGAACTTGAAACTGGTAGGCGGGTGTGGAAATCATGACGTGATGCTATCCGCAAACTCTGACGATCGCTGACGGGTCAGCCAATGCACCTTGGCAAAACCACAGTCTATCGAACGCCAAAAGTTGACTGAGTGTTCTCAGGTGCCTCAGGTGAGATACTTGATGAATGAGGTTGAAACGTCTTTCCATCCAAGCGCTGGGCGCCATCGGTTGCCTGGTGGCTGCGCATGGGGCGGCGGGCGGCGGGGACGCAGAGCAAGTGCGCGACGACCTCTCTCCGGCGCAAGAGCAGGCGATGTGGGACGAGATACGACAAAGCGTTGCCACATTGCGGGCACAGGGCACCTTGGTCGCAGCGGATGTGGCAGGTGCCGCGCAGGCCGTTTCCTATGCCTTTCCACTGCGCATGGCGCCCGGCTTGGCGGACTATGCCGGGTTCAGGGTGTCTGCTTATGCTGATCACAATGCGACTGCCGGGCAGTTTTTGGATTACACCGGAGGCAACCGTACCTATGACAGCCATCGCGGCACCGACTTCGCCCTCTGGCCCTTTGGCTGGAACAAATTGAATGCGGGTGACGTGCAGGCGGTTGCCGCCGCTGCGGGCACGATTGCCTTCAAGGCCAATGGCGACCCCACGGACCACCAGCCGTGCGACGCTGGCAGCAGCAGCGACGCCTGGAATTACGTGGCAGTGGCACACGCCGACGGGCGGCTGACGATCTACGGCCACCTGCGCTACAACTCGCTCACCACCAAAGCGATCGGCCAAACCGTGGCTCAGGGCGAGTATCTGGGCACGGCGGCCAGCTCGGGCAATTCCAGCGGGCCGCATTTGCACTTTGAAATGCGCTACGGCAATTATTCAAATAACGAGTGGATTGACCCCTACGCGGGCCCGAACAGTCAGCCCGGGACTTTGTGGGCCAACCAGCGTCCCTATTTCGACTCAGCCATCAACAAGATTTCTACCCACTCGGCCCAGCCTATCGATGTAAATTGCCAGCCCAGCATCACCAATCTTCAGGACAGCTTTACCACCCCGGCAAGAATTTACTTCTACATCCATTACCGTGACTACCAGGGAGCATTGCCCACTGCAGGAACAGTTTACCGACCGGACGGCACTGTCTTTCAGTCGTGGTCGGTGACAGATGCCACCACTTTTTTGTCTGCAGCAAAAAAATCCTGGGTTTTTGATTTTTCGGCCAATGACCCGGCTGGTACCTGGCGCTTTGAAGCCAACTACAACGGGCAGAGCTACCAGACCTTTGTTAACCTGAACGCCCCCACCAGCATCACATTACTCAATTCCGGCAGCCAGACGCGACTGGATCCGCAAAAAACACATGCCATCACCTGGACCGACAACCTGGGCGGGGGCATCAACATCGCGCTGTATCGCGATGGCGTGTATCTGGCCACCCTTGCCAGCGATATACCCAGCAACGGCCAACATCTGTGGAAGCCAGACGCCGCGCTGGCGCTGGGAACGGGCTACAGCATACGGGTGTCCAGCGTCACCAATCCAGCCGTTTACGACACCAGCGACACACCCTTTACGCTGGCACCGACCCCGTCGCTTGCGCCAATCCTCATGCTGCTGCTTGACTGATGTTCTGGCTGTGCTACGACATTGAACGTCATCATGGCCTCAAGCCTGATGACCAGCGGTACCAGACGGTCAGCATGATCATGTCCATGTTGTTGCTGAAAATGGCGCTGCGGGCTGGTTGGCCCTGCATCCTCTCACCAATCGACAGTTGCAGCGCCTGCAGCGGCAATGCGCTGATGCCATGAGACATTGGTACTTGAGTTAAGCGAGAGGGGGGCAATGTCATGCCTAGAATTTAGACAAAGGTAGTAAACTTTGACTACCTTACCAGTGGGAGAAAAAAATGCATATCCGTAGCGCCGCGAGTACGCCCACCAGTTTGAAGTTGCCAGCCGCGATAAAAACGCAACTTGAGGAAGACGCCCAGAAGGCAGGCGTAAGCTTGCATGCCTATATGGTGCAGACCCTGGCCGACTCAGTGCGCCGCACACGTCTGCGTGAAGCATTTACGCAAGACTCCATGAACGCGTTGAGCGACATGAAGGCCAGCGGGTCGGGTTACGAGCTTGGAGATGTCCGTGCCTATTTTTCAGATTGGGCCAAGCACCGCAAAGGGTTGCAGGCCAAGCCGCAAGACCTGACACCAACTCAAATAGGCTGATGGTTACGGCTGGTTTGTTCCTGAGTCAGGCAGCGTTTGACGACCTGCTTCGGTTGGAAGAGTTCCTTGCCCTGTCAGAAGATCCGATGGCTAGTGAGTTACTGGACTTCATCCTGGACGCTTTGCAGGTTTTGACTCATCAGCCCGGTATCGGACGACCGGTTGAAGGCGGATTACGAGAGCTCATTATTTTGCGCGGGCGCAGTGCTTATCTGGCGCGCTACGAATTCGACGCGGCTCGCGGTCGGGTTCTGGTGGCACGCATTCGCCATCAGCGGGAATCTGGGTACTCGGAGGGCGAGCTTTGATAGGGTGGCTTCGTTGCTGTTGTCATTCGGGTGCTTGGTTCTGAGAAAACTTGCTCAGCGGCTCATGTTACGAACGGTGCTTGATGCTGTGTGGATGTCATTTGTGTGGCACTTTGGACCATGCACCTGAACGTATTTTCGATCTTGCGTGCGAACGCAGTGGGGTCAAACAGATCGCTGTGCCGTATGCCATGGCGCACCTTTTGTCGCATCCCTTCCAACGCGGCAGGATCAAGCGCAAGCTTCAGGCCTAAGGCTTCGTAATCTTCCCAGCTTTGGGTAATTAGATCAGTACAGTCGATGGCGGTCAGCAAACTGGTGCCAACTTTGGCGGCAAATGCATGACCTGTGCAAGTGATCATGACTCCTCCGCAGCGAAGGGCGTCACTGGCCGTGGTGTGGGCACCATAGGGTGCGGTGTCCAAGAATAGGTCCACCAACGCAAGTCGAGCCAGGTGGGCGGCCCTGTCTTTGCGAGGTGCAAAGACAATTCTTTCAGGGTCTATTTGCGCGTTGGCAGCATAGTGCTGCAAACGCGCTTGCGCATCGGGTTCATTGGCAAGCAGCCAAAGCACGCTGTGGGGTACGGCCCCCAACAGACGCAACCAGATGTTCAGCAAGTGCGCAGTGATTTTGTAGGAGTTGTTGAAACAGGCAAATACGAAGGCGTTGGCAGGTATTCCTTCTTCCTGACGTTGAGGAGGTGTCGCGCCTGTTGACAGGGCCGTATTTGCCTGGTAGCAGCCGGGCAGGTTCCAAATCTTCTCGGTATAAAAGGCCTGGTCATGCACCGGTGTGACAACGTCATCACCCAGTAGGTAATCCATTTCGGTGCTACCAGTAGTTCCGGGGTACCCCAGGTAACTTACTTGAATGGGTGCAATCCTTCGTTCGAAAAGAACGAATCGGGCTTCGCGGGTATGTCCTTTCAGATCCACAGCGATGTCCAGTTGCATTGCCCGCAGTTGCTCTGCCAGTGCATCGTCCGAAAAACTTCGAGCATCCACCACTTGATCAAACGTCGCAAGCAGCCATTGTCTTTGTGACTCGGACAAATCGGCCCCCAATGAAACAGCAATCCACTCGAAAGCCATGTGGTCGTGAAGCTCGATTGCATCCTTCATCAAATGCATGGTTGCATGTTCATGAAAGTCTGCTGAAACGTAGGCAACGCGAATTCGTTGTCGTTGGTCAGTCAATGGGGCAAGCGGGGTCGCCAGCGGTTTCGCCACTTGCAAATTCTGCCGGATATCTTGGATGTGGCGCTTTGCCACTTGCAGGTGCAACGCTGGATCATCAAAAAATGAAATGGCATCAAAGGGCATTGCCTTTCGTGAGCCCTTGCGTAGCCCGTCGAGCAAATCGGCCTCAATGGATATTGCTCTGTTCCAGTCCCATGACTTCATGCTGTTGGAAAAGCAGTTGACAAGCGCAAAATCTAAAGCGGGGTTTGTTGCACAGATGTCGGCATAGGCTTGGCTGGCCAGCGAGAACTGACGTTGCTCCGCATGCAACTCCCCAATGTGCTGCAGGATGCCGAGTCGGTCCGCTCCGAGTTCCTGCGCTTTGCGGTACAGATGAAGGGCTGAGTCAAAACGCTTCATGTCAACATATAACGCAGCGAGATTGGCATACGCGTCAGGTGACTGGGGTTGGGCAGAAATGGCACCTTGAAAAGCCTCGATAGCTTGCGGCGCCCGATTCATCGCTTGCTGCGCCAAGCCTAGGCCGTTCAGCGCTTTATGATGGTTTGGCACTCTGCGCAGCACCTCCTTATAGGATTGGACAGCTTCCTCAAACCGTTGAGCCTGCTCCAACACGGTGCCCAGGGCGTAGTAAGTCTCCACAAGATTTGGGTCAAACGTCAATGCTTGCCGCAAGCTAGTCATGGCGGGCTCCAACTGCCCTATGTCTTGCTGGCATAAACCCAAGGCATGTAACACCCGTGGGTCAGGAGAAGACAGGTGTTCCAAAGCGCTCCGGTAGACATCAATCGCTTCCTTGGGGCGACCGATGCGGCGCAGGCTGTTGCCCTTGTTAATCCAGGCTGCGGCGTAACCTGGCTGCAGAATCAACGCCTTGTCAAAGGCCGCAATGGCCTCTTCGTGGCGACCAAGCTCGCGCAGCGCAATGCCCAGATTGTTAAGCGTGGCAGGCACAGCTCCTGAAATAGTCAGGACTTGCTCAAGAGAATCTAGTGCGCCAGCCCAGTCCGCACGTTTCATGCGCAACATGGCGGACATTTGCAGGGCATCGACGTGCTGCGGTTGTCTTTGAAGCACTTGCTTGAGCGCGGCCTCGGCTTGTGTCACCAGACCTTGATTCAGCAGCTTTAAACAATGGCTGAAATCCACAGATGGACCTGATCCGAAAGGGCTCATCGTTAGATTTGGAGCTGGGCCAAACAGGTTGATTGTGGATTTATTTTTTGACTTCATGACAGGACTTGCAAACAGGGTCAAACGGGTGTGTCCCAACACTGCGGCACCGTTACACCATATATTAATGAGTTGTAGTCGGCTGCAGTTGTGTTGCAACATTGCAAAACAAATAGCGTCAAACACAAGTTTTGTATGGGCTAGAGCCTATTTTTGCTTCAACCTAGATTCCTCAGTTGAACGCGCCCGAGTGGGCCGCTGGCGGCGCGGCTGGGTAGACGCGACGACGACGCGGGCTACTGCCCGCTAGGAGGAGCAACGACCCCAGTCGCGTTGCCAGTGGTTCAATCGGGTGCGTAGCGCTGTCATCCAATGGGTGAACCCCATCGAAGCTAAAAAAGTAAATGCACATAAGGACTTACAGATGAAAACAAGCGGTCAACTGAGGAATCTAGGTTCAAGGCTATGGCAACTTTGGCAATTCAAGCGTGACGCTGGCCGGGGTATTCAGGGCGGTTGACAGCTGAGCGGTGCGGCTGCTCACGGCACGCAGCAGCAAGCCGTTACCCACCTCACTGCCCACCCGAAAGGGTTTGGGCGGTTTGCCATCCACGGCAATCAGGGCGCTGCCTTTGCTGCCCTGGGCAATCACGCCGACCAGTTTGAAATTGGCCTCGCCGACATCTGCGGCCTCGCTGGCAACTGCTTGGCCCTGGCTGGCACCCAGCAGCTGGGCGAGCTTGTCAGTGTCGACCACCGCAGCCGCTGGCGCAACCGTCATGTCGCGCACGGGCGGGCCACTGGTCGGCCATTTCAGCACCCAGTAAAGTGCGCTGCCGGCGGCCAGGCCAGCCAACAAAAAGCTAAGTAAACGTATCAGCCAGGGATTTGTGCCTGATGGAAAGGGTAAGCGCTGCATGGCCGGGATTATCATCGCAACCCTGCTAGCCCTCCCCACACCCCGGCCATGATTCAACGACTCTCTTCACGCCTTGCCAGGCTTCCCGCCCGCCGTCGCCCTGCTGGTTTTACCCTGATCGAGCTGATGGTGGTATTGCTCATCATTGGCGTGCTGGCGGCGCTGATCGTGCCCAATGTGCTCGACCGCGCTGATGATGCGCGCGTGACCGCTGCCAAAACCGACGTCACCAACCTGATGCAGGCGCTCAAGCTGTACCGGCTCGACAACCAGCGTTACCCCACCGCCGAACAGGGTTTGCAGGCCTTGTTGACCAAACCCAGCGTGCCACCGGTGCCCAACAACTGGAAAAACTACCTTGACCAGTTGCCCAAGGACCCGTGGGGGCAAGCCTATGTGTACCTCAACCCTGGCATCAAGGGCGAGGTGGATGTGATGTCTTACGGTGCCGATGGCCAGTCGGGTGGCGAAGGCAAAAACGCCGACCTTGGCAGCTGGCAGCCCTGAACTTTGCTGGCTTTTCGCGTTCACCCCCTACGCCGGCACCCGGTGCCGAACGGTTTTACCCTGCTGGAACTGCTGGTGGTGCTGGCGATTGTGGCTTTTGCCTCGGCCGGTGTTGGTTTTGCCTTACGGGACGATACACAAACCCGGCTTGAGCGCGAGGCCTTGCGCCTGTCGGCACTGCTGGAGGCGGCACGGGCGCGTTCACAGGCCAGTGGGGTTGCGGTTGTCTGGCGCGCTGGCCTCCAGGGTTTTCAATTTGACGGCTTGCAGACGGTGGCGCCTGACCCCGACTGGCCCAGCCAATGGCTCGACCCCGACACCCGGGCTGAGCTTGCCGCCGATGCCGATGCGCCCTTGAGCCGAAATCCGGCTACTGCAGTCAGCTCGGGGGTGCACCTGCTGCTTGGCCCGGAGCCCATGCTGCCACCGCAGCGCTTGACACTGTATTCGGCGGCGCAGCCGCAGCAGCGCGTGCAACTGGCCACCGACGGTGTACGTCCGTTCACGGTGCAGGCGGCGCTGCCATGACGGCGCTGACGCGCAACGCGCGGCGGGGTGCAGGCGGCTTCACGCTGGTTGAGGTGCTGGTGGCGCTGGGCATTGTGGCCATTGCCTTGATGGCCGGGCTGCAGGCCACAGCGGCCCTGACGCGTTACGCCCAGCGCCAGTCCGACATGCTGCTGGCGCAGGTGTGTGCCGAAAACGAGCTGGTCAAGGTGCGCCTGGCGCGCCAAATGCCAGGCGTGGGTGACAGCCTGTTGCCGTGTGAGCAGGCCGGGCGCAGCCTGGTGGTGGCGCTGACGGTGCGCCCCACGCCCAACCCCAACTTTCGCCGTGTTGATGCGCAGGTGCGTGATGGCGAGGTGCCGATCTGGCGCCTGACCACCGTGGTGGGGCGTTATTGATGCGCCAGTGTTTTACCCGCCGCGGGCACGGTTTTACCCTGATTGAGCTGCTGGTGGCAATCAGCCTGATGGCGCTCATGGCAGTGCTGAGCTGGCGCGGCCTGGACGGCATCAGCCGTGCGCAAGGCCAGTTGCTGGGGCGTGCCGACCAGGTGCAAACCCTGCAGACCACACTGGGCCAGTGGACCGCCGACCTGGATGCCATGGCCGAGCAGCCTGATTTGCCCGGTCTGGATTGGGATGGCCGCGCGCTGCGCATTTTGCGCCGGGCCAGCACGGAGGCCGACGCCGGCCTGCGGGTGGTGGCCTGGACACAGCGTTCGGTCAATGGCCTGGGCCAGTGGTTGCGCTGGCAGTCGCCGCCCCTGCAAAACCGCTCCGACCTTGATCTGGCCTGGCAAAAGGCGGCGCTGTGGGCGCAATCCCCTGGCGATGACGATCGCCTGCGGGAGGTGCAAACGGTGGCGCTGGACGGCTGGCAGATTTTTTATTTCCGGCAAAACGCCTGGACCAACCCGCTGTCAAGCACTGGCACCGACGACGCCCGGGCGACCCTGCCCGAGGGCGTGCGGCTGGTGCTTTCGCTAGCACCTGGCCAAGCCATCAGCGGCACCCTGACGCGCGACTGGGTGCAGCCCTTGTTGGGGGGCGGCAAATGAAAACCCAGCGCGGCGCTGCCATTCTGACCGCCATGCTGACGGTGGTGCTGGTGGCCACGCTGGCGTCAAGCATGCTGTGGCAGCAGTGGCGCGGTGTCGAGGTTGAATCGGCCCAGCGCACCCGGGTGCAGGCGGCGTGGATTCTGGTGGGGGCGCTGGACTGGGCCCGGCTGATTCTGCGCGAGGACGCGCGCCAGGGTGGTGCCGACCATCTGGCCGAGCCTTGGGCGGTGCCGCTGGCGCCGGCGCGGCTGTCCACGTTTTTGGCGGCCGAGCGCGGTCAGGCCAATGTTGAGGATGCCAGCGCCGGTGAAGAAGAGGCGTTTTTGTCAGGTGCCATGGAAGACCTGCAAGCGCGCCTGAACGCCACCAACCTGATCGATGGTGACAAGCTGCATGCCCCCAGCGTGGCGGCCTGGGCGCGTTTGTTCAAGTACCTGAATTTGCCTGAGCGCGAGCTCAATGCCCTGACCCAGTCACTGTTGCGCGCGCGCCAGACCAGCGCGTCGGTACAACCCCGCCCGCTGGTGCCCAAAACCTCGTCCGAACTGACCTGGCTCGGCCTGTCGCCAGCCACCTTGCAGGCGCTGGCACCATTTGTCACGGTGCTGCCAGAGCGCACGCCGGTCAACCTCAACACCGCAGCGCCCGAGGTGCTGCTGGCCAGTGTGGTGGGCATGGACATGGCGCAGGCCCAGCACCTGATACAGCAGCGCGCCGCGCGCCCGATTGACACCACGCTCGATGCAGACCAGCTGGTCAACAATCCGGCGGTAATCTTTGATTCGGCCGAGCACGCCGTGGCGTCGCGCTTTTTTGGTGTCACGGGCCAGTTGCGCATGGGTCAGACCGTGATGCAGGAGCAGTCGGTGCTGCAGCGCGACGGGCTGGACGTGAAAACGCTGAGCCGCCGGCGCGAGGTGGTCCCTCCACAGGCCGCCCGCCTACAATGATTTTCCAAAACCATGACCCAGCTGATCATTTCCCTGCCGCTTGACCTTGCCAGCCCGGCGGCCTTGTTTGACTACGTGCAAAGCCCGGATGGCCGTGCCGTGACCGCGCACGCCAGTGTGCCGCTGGCGCTGCTGCCGGCACAAACCGAGCGCCAGGGCGAGGTGGTGGTGGTGGTGCCGGCACGCGCCCTGTCGTGGCACCAGGTGCAGCTGCCGCAAGGCAGCCTGCCGCGCCAGCTGCTCGGTGAGCGCCGTGGTGGCCGCCTGCGCGCCATTCTGGACGGTTTGCTGGAAGATCAGTTGCTGGACGACCCGTCGCAATGCCATCTGGCGCTGCAGCCACAGCCGGTGACATCCGCCCCGGTGTGGGTGCTGGCCTGTGCGCGTGCCTGGCTGGATGCCGGCCTGAAGGCGCTGGCCCAGGCCGGGCTGGTGGTAGCGCGCATCGTGCCCGAGTTCACGCTGCAATCGCTGGACGGTGCGGTGTTTGTGACCGAGCGCCCCACAGGCGCGCAAGTCGCCGGACTGTGGGCGCCGCGCGGGCCAGGCAGCGACGCTGTTTTGGTATGTCCGCTGACGCCAGCCATGGCGTTTATGTTGGTGCCCCCGGATGCGGCCCAGGTGCCTGGCATTGCCGGTGCCGAGACGCCAGCCCCCGCAGGTGTCCGGCTGGTGGCTGAGCCTGCCGTGGCGGCGCTGGCCGAACAGATGTTTCAACGCCCGGTGCAGATTGAGCAGCGCGCCCAGCGCCTGTTGCAGGCGGCGCAAAGCCCCTGGGACCTGGCGCAGTTTGAGCTGGCCCATGCCGGACGCAGCCGTCGCGGCAAGCAGCTGGCGCAGGGGCTGGCTAGCCTGGCCCGGGCACCGCAATGGCGCGCGGCGCGCTGGTCGCTGGCGCTGCTGGTGCTGGTCAATGTGCTGGGCCTGAACGCCCTGGCCTGGCGCGAGCAGTCGCGCCTGGACGCCCAGCGCCAGCAAATACGGGCAGTGTTGACCGACACCTTTCCCAAACTGCCGGTGGTGGTCGATGCCCCGCTGCAAATGGCGCGCGAGGTGGCCGTGCTACAGCGCACACGTGGCAACGCGGCCGGTACTGATCTGGAAGGCATGTTGGCATCATTTTCGGCGCTAGCCCAACAGGGATATGTGCCAGACACTATTGAATATGCAGCAAATGAGCTGCGACTAACCGGGCCTGCCATGCCTGCCACGGCGACCGAGCAAGTGCTAGGCGGCCTGGCATCGCGTGGCCTCAAAGCCAGCCTGCAAGGCGGCCAGTGGCTGCTGGCGCCGGGGGGTGCACCATGAAATGGCGCCAGCTTTTACAGGCGCGCTGGCAGGCGGTGTCGTTGCGCGAGCAGCGCTTGCTGCTGGCGGCGGCTTGGCTGATTGGGCTGGCGCTGCTGTGGTGGCTGGCATTGGCACCGGCGCTGGGTGTGCTGCGCCAGGCCGATGCCCGGCACCAGGCGCAAGACGCCCAGTTGCAGCAGATGCTGCGGCTGCAGGCGCAGGCCCAGGCGCTGCGGGCCTTGCCCACGCTCGATGCGCAGGAAGCCCGCCGGGCCCTGGAGCAGTCGGTCAAGGCACTGGGCACGGCAGCGTTGATGACGCCGCAAATGGATCGCCTGAGCGTGTCGCTCAAGGGCGTGTCTGCACAGGCGCTGGCGCAGTGGCTGGCCAGTGCCCGGCAAAATGCCCACCTGGTCCCGACCGAGGCGCACTTGCGGCGCAGTGCGGCCGGTATCTGGGACGGCACCGTGGTGTTTACCTTGCCGGCGCAGTGATGTTCAAACCCCGACTTAGCTTAAGCATGCGAACTGCCGTTGCCCGCCCCAAGGCAGCTGGCAGCCAGCGTTCGCCCTGGGCCTGGGCCGGCGCTGGCGTGCTGCTGGGGCTACTGGTTAGCACACTGGTGTTTGCGCCGGCGCGCTGGCTATCCGGTCTGGTGCAGCAGGCCAGCGCCGGGCAGTTGCTGCTTGAAGATGCACGTGGCACGGTGTGGACCGGGTCGGCCCGGCTGACCCTAACTGGTGGTGCCGGCAGCCCTGACCGGGCCTCGTTGCCGGGGCGCCTGACCTGGCAGCTGCGCCCGGCTGCCAGCGGTGCCGGCGGGCTGAACCTGCAACTCGGTGCCGACTGCTGTTTGTCGCAAGCCTGGCTGTGGCGCCTGTCACCGCGCTGGGACGGCCTGCACCTGACGTTTTCTGATCAGCAATCGAGCTGGCCGGCGCAATGGCTGGCTGGCTTGGGCACGCCCTGGAACACCCTGCAAATGCAGGGGCAACTGGTGCTGGGCACGCAGGCGCTGGCGCTGCACTGGGCCAGCGGGCGCTGGCAGGTGGCTGGCAGCGCACAGCTGGACGCGCAAGACCTGTCCTCGCGCCTGTCCACCCTGCGCCCCATGGGCAGCTATCGGCTCACGCTGTCGGGTGGTGCCGCTCCTGAGCTGCAGCTGGTCACGCTGGCGGGCAGTTTGCAGCTGTCGGGCCAGGGTCAGTGGGTCGGCAACAAGCTTCGCTTTGTCGGTGAAGCCAGTGCAGCGCCCGAATCACAGGCGGCGCTGTCCAATCTCTTGAACATCATCGGGCGGCGCAATGGCGCGCGCTCCACCATCAAACTGGGTTGAATCCGCATGACACATCACCAAACCCGATTTACTTTAAACGCTATTTCATTGATAGCTACTCGCGCACTATTGGCGGGGGCTATCGGCCTATTTTCTTTAAATGTCTGGGCGCAAGCCAGTGCCCCGGTCAAGCCTGGTGCGCCGGTCACGCTGAATTTTCAGGCGGCCGAGATCGAGGCCGTGGCGCGCACCTTTGCCAGCATCACCGGCATCAATGTGGTGGTGGATCCGCGGGTCAAGGGCACCATCACGCTGGTCACCGAAAAACCGGTCAGTCCGGCGGCGGCCATGGCCCAGTTTGTCGCAGCGCTGCGCTTGCAGGGCTACACGCTGGTGGCCTCGGGCGGGCTTTACAAGGTGGTGCCAGAGTCCGAGGCCAAGCTGCAAAGCGCTGGCGTCACGGTCAGTGCTGGCGAAGACCCCAGCCTGCCGGCAGGCAACCAGATTGCCACGCAAATCTTCAAGCTCAATTTTGAGGCTGCCGCCAACATGGTGCCGGTGCTGCGCCCTTTGATCAGCCCCAACAACACCATCAACGCCAACCCCGGCAACAACTCGTTGGTGATCACCGACTACGCCGACAACCTGCGTCGGCTGGGGCGCATCATTGCTGCGATGGACGTGGCCAATGCCACCGATGTTGAAGTGATTGCCCTGAAACACGCCATTGCCGCAGACCTGGCGCCGCTGGTACTGCGTTTGCTGGGCAGCGCCGGCGGCGCGGCACCTGCCGGCGTGGCCGACACCTCGTTCAAAACCACGCTGCTGGCCGAGCCACGCGCCAATGCGCTGATTGTGCGGGCCGCCAATGCCGCGCAGCTGGCACTGGTGCGCTCGCTGGTGGTCAAGCTCGACCAGCCCGATGCGCCGGGCAGCAACGGCGCGGCCGGCAATGTGCACGTGGTCTATCTGAAAAACGCCGATGCCGTCAAGCTGGCCACCACCTTGCGTGCGGCAATCAGCAGCGAGTCGCGGCCGGTGGCAGTGGCCTCTACAGCGGCCGTTAGCCCCGGCGGGGCGTCGCCAGCGGCTGCGGCCAACAGCACGGGCGGCCAGATTCAGGCCGACGCCGCCACCAATTCGCTCATCATCACGGCGCCTGAGCCGCAATACCGGCAACTGCGGGCGGTGATCGACAAGCTCGATGCGCGCCGCGCGCAGGTGTTTGTTGAAAGCCTGATTGCCGAGGTCAGCGTTGACAAGGCGGCTGAGTTTGGCATTCAGTGGCAGGGTGCGGTGGGCAGCGCTGGCGACAGCGTGATTGGTCTGCTGGGCACCAACTTTGGCGCCGGCGGCAAAAACATCATTGAGCTGGCAACAGGTGCTGCCACGGGTGCTGTGGCACCCGCGCGCGGCCTGAACTATGGCGCAGCGCGCCGCACCAACGGTGTTTACGTGCTGGGTTTTCTGGCGCGTTTTCTGGAAGACTCGGGCTCGGGCAATGTGCTGTCCACACCTAACTTGCTGACACTGGACAACGAAGAAGCCAAGATCGTGATTGGCCAGAACGTGCCTTTTGTCACGGGCCAGTACACCAACACCAATACCGGCAACGGCACGGTCACGCCGTTTCAGACCATCGAGCGCAAGGACGTTGGCCTGACACTCAAGGTCAAGCCGCAGATCAGCGAGAACGGCACCGTCAAGTTGACAATTTTTCAGGAGGTGTCCAGCGTGCTGGCGTCCACCATCAATGCGGTCAACGGCCCCACCACCAACAAGCGCACGATCGAGTCCAATGTGCTGGTGGACGACGGCAGCATCGTGGTGCTGGGCGGCTTGCTGCAGGACGAATACTCGGGCAATGCCGAAAAGGTGCCGGGTCTGGGCGATGTGCCCTTGTTTGGCAACCTGTTCAAAAGCGAGGCCCGCAGCCGCAAAAAAACCAACCTGATGGTGTTTTTGCGGCCGGTGGTGGTGCGCGACGCGCGTGACTCTGATCGCCTGTCAATGGACCGATACGACATGATGCGCTCGGGCCTCAAGGACAACCAGCCGGTGTCAAGTACCCTGGTGCCGGTCAACGAGGCACCCACCTTGCCGCCGTCGCCGTCCAAGTCCGATACCAAGAGCATCACCGGCACCGACACCCTGCCTGTTGCACCTGAAGCAGCCAAAGGTTCGGCTGCCATGCCAGCGGCAAAGCCAGCGCCATAACCTAGACCGGTATTGCCAAGCCATGCGTTATCCGTTGCCTTACGCCTTTGCCCGCACGCACCAGTTGCTGCTGGAAGACGATGCCGATCAGCTTACGCTGTGGCTGCACGCGCAATCTGCCCCGTCAGCCGTGGGTGAAGCACTGCGCAAATACCCGCAGGCCCAGGTGCAGACACTGGCCGCCAACGCACTGGTGCAGCGCATCAGCGCCGCCTACGCGCAGGGCGAGTCCAGCGCGGCGGCGGTGGTGAGCGAGGTTGAAAGTGATGCTGATTTGTCACGCATGATGCAAGACCTGCCAGCCATCGAAGACCTGCTGGAAACGGCTGACGACGCGCCCATCATCCGCATGCTCAATGCGCTGTTGACCCAGGCCGCGCGCGACGGCGCCAGCGACATTCATATTGAACCCTACGAGCGCCACAGCAGTGTGCGTTTTCGGGTCGATGGCACGCTGCGCGAGGTGGTGCAGCCCAACCGCGCGCTGCACGCGGCGCTGATCAGCCGGCTGAAGATCATGGCCGAGCTTGACATTGCCGAGCGCCGCCTGCCGCAGGACGGGCGCATCAGCCTGCGCATTGGCACCCGGGCAGTGGATGTGCGGGTGAGCACCATTCCCAGTGCGCATGGCGAGCGCGCGGTGCTGCGCCTGCTGGATAAATCTGAGGGCCGTTTAAGCCTGGAAGCCTTGGGTATGCAGGGTGAGGTGCTACGAAAATTTGAGCAACTGGTGGCCCAGCCGCACGGCATTGTGCTGGTGACCGGCCCCACCGGCTCGGGCAAAACCACCACGCTGTACGCCGCCCTGAGCCGGCTGGATGCCACGCGCAACAACATCATGACGGTGGAAGACCCGATTGAGTACGAACTGGCGGGCGTGGGCCAAACCCAGGTCAACCCGAAGATTGAGCTGGACTTTGCCAAGGCCTTGCGCGCCATTTTGCGGCAAGACCCCGACATCATCATGATTGGTGAAATCCGCGACTTCGAGACCGCACAGATCGCCATCCAGGCCAGCCTGACCGGGCACCTGGTGCTGGCCACGCTGCACACCAACGACGCGGCCAGTGCTGTGACGCGCCTGACCGACATGGGGGTGGAGCCGTTTTTGCTGAGCTCCAGCCTGCTTGGTGTGCTGGCCCAGCGCCTGGTGCGCAAGCTGTGTGTGCACTGCAGTTCGAATGGTCGCCCGGTCGGTTGCCCACAGTGCGGCCAGACCGGCTACAGCGGGCGCAGCGGCGTGTTTGAGCTGCTGGTGACAGACGACGCCATTCGCGCGCAAATTCACAGCCGCACCGCTGAAGCCGACATCCGCGCAGCGGCACAGGCCGCCGGCATGGTGCTGATGCGCGAGGATGGTGAGCGCCTGGTGCAGTTTGGCATCACCTCGCGCGAGGAATTGCTGCGCGTCACGCGCGATTGAGGCCAGGTCGATGTTTGCCAATTTAGCCCCGCGCCATGCCCGTCTATTCTTTTGAAGCGCTTAGCAACGCCGGCGAAACCCGCAAGGGGGTGATTGAGGCCGATTCGGCCAAGGCAGCGCGGGGTCAGTTGCGCGCGCAGGCACTGGTGCCGCTGAAGGTCGAACCGGTCAGCGCGCAAGACGCGCTGGGCCGGAACAATCGAGCAGGGGGGCAGGCGCGGCAAGCGGGTGTTTGGTGCCACCGCGTTGTCAATCTGGACGCGCCAACTGGCCGGGCTGGTGGCCTCGGGCTTGCCGCTGGAGCGAGCGCTGACATCGCTGTCAGAGGAAGCCGAAAAGGCCCCCGAGCGCGAACTGGTGGCCACGCTGCGCGCCGAGGTCAATGGCGGCGCGCCATTTGCCAAGGCGCTGTCGCAGCATCCGCGCGAGTTCTCGTATATTTACGTGGCAGTGATTGGCGCTGGCGAGCAAAGCGGTAACCTGGGTCAGGTGCTGGAGCGCCTGGCCGATGACCTGGAAGAGCAACAGGCGCTCAAGGCCCGGCTGATCGGTGCGGCGCTGTACCCGGCGATCGTGTCGCTGGTGGCGATGGTCATCGTGCTTTTTTTGGTGACCTATGTGGTGCCGCAGGTGGCCAATGTGTTTGCCGGCAGCAAGCGTGCCCTGCCCTTGCTGACCGTGCTGATGATTGGCCTGAGCAGTCTGGTGCGCAGCTATGGCTGGTTGTTGTTGCTTGCTCTTGTTTTCGTAGCTCTTGGTGCAAAGCTGGCGCTGGCTAATGCCCAATTTCATGAGAAATTTGACGCGGCCTGGCTGAACCTGCCAATTCTGGGTCGCTTGTCACGCAGCTACAACGCGGCGCGCTTTGCCAGCACGCTGGCCATGCTGGCAGCGGCCGGTGTGCCGATTTTGAAAGCCCTGCAGGCTGCCGCTGAAACGCTGTCAAACCGGGCCATGCGCAGCGACGCGCAGGACGCGCTGGTGCTGGTGCGCGAGGGCGCGCCACTGGCCTCGGCGCTGGCGCAAAAGAAGCGTTTTCCGCCGCTGCTGGCCATGTTTGCGCGCCTGGGTGAGCAAACCGGGCAGTTGCCGGTGATGCTGCAACGCTCTGCCAAGCAGCTCAGCACCGAGGTGCAGCGCCGCGCCATGCAACTGGCCACCTTGCTGGAGCCGCTGCTGATCGTGGCGATGGGCGTGGTGGTGATGCTGATCGTGCTGGCGGTGCTGCTGCCGATCATTCAGCTCAACCAGCTGGTGAAATAGCTGGCAAATGAGTTGGACCGGGGCTGAGCCAGGTTTCGGCCAGTCGCACCCAGTAGGTGGCGCCCAGCGGCAACAGTGCATCATTAAAGTCGTAGCTCGGGTTGTGCAGCATGCAGGGCCCACCGCCATGACCCATGTCACGGTGAGTGCCGTCGCCGTTGGCAATAAAGGCGTAACAACCCGGCTTGGCCAGCAACATGTATGAAAAGTCTTCAGCACCCATGGTCGGCTCTTGCACCAGCACTTTGTCGGCCCCCACGATGCTGGCCATGACCTGACGGCAAAAGTTGGCCTCGGCAGCGCTGTTGATGGTGGGCGGGTAATTGCGTTTGAACTCAAACTCGGCGGTCAAGCCAAAGGCCGTGCAAAGGTGCTCGGTGATGTGCTGCATGCGCTGCTCGATCAGGTCGAGCAGGTCGAGTGAAAAAGTGCGCACCGTGCCTTGCAGTTCGCAACTGTTGGGAATCACGTTGGTGGCCTCGCCGGTGTGGATCATGGTGACCGAGATCACGCCAGCTTCGATGGGTTTGACGTTGCGGCTGATGATGGTCTGAAACGCCTGCACCAGCTGGCAGGCCACCGGCACCGGGTCAATCGCGTTGTGCGGCATGGCGGCATGGCCACCCTTGCCATGCAGGGTGATCTTGAACTCGTTGCTCGACGCCATCACCGGCCCCGGGCTGGCGGCAAAATAGCCAACATCCGAGCCCGGCCAGTTGTGCAGGCCAAACACGGCGTCCATCGGAAATTTCTCAAACAAACCGTCCTTGATCATCTCGCGCGCGCCGCCGCCGCCTTCTTCGGCCGGCTGGAATATTAAGTACACCGTGCCATCAAAATTGCGGTGCGCGCTGAGGTATTGCGCAGCAGCCAGCAGCATGGCCGTGTGGCCGTCGTGGCCACAAGCGTGCATCTTGCCCGGCGAGGTGCTGGTGTGGGCAAAGGTGTTGACCTCTTGCATGGGCAGCGCGTCCATGTCGGCGCGCAGGCCGATGGCGCGGCTTGAGGTGCCGTTTTTGACCATGCCCACCACGCCGGTGGTACCCAGCCCGCGATGCATCGGAATGCCCCACTCGGTGAGTTTTTGCGCCACCACGTCGGCAGTGCGGACCTCTTTAAAACACAGCTCAGGGTGGGCGTGGATGTCGCGGCGCAGGGCGGCCAGGGCGGGGCTTTGCTGGGCAATGGCGTCAATGATGTTCATGGCGGCGTGGGGCGGGTCGCGTGTCTCTTGGGGTCAACTCGGCATTATGAGGGCAGGGTTCGATTTTGGCTTGCTGGGGGCTATTTTGGGCGATGGCGATTGGGCACATTGCGTTGAGGCTGTGCGCTGGGTTTGTGGCTTGGGTCTGTGCGCTCAGGCAGAGCGTTGGGGCGGAGCTCCAGCCGGGGCGGGTATGGCCGGGGGCCTCATACTGGGGTACCAGAAATCGGCCCCCGGCCATACCCGCCCCGGCTTGGACAATGTGGGGTGGCGCGACGATGGGATACCGGAAACCTGGTGCTGGTGTTGAATTTGGCGTTCGCATTGCCGGGCTGTTGCCCGGAAAGTCAAGTGCCATTCGCTCTCAAAAGAGTAGTGCCTAGAGTTTTGCTGGTAAGGGCTAAAGGCAATTTTTGGCTATTTGCAAAATCAGGCTGAAGTCATTGATGCCGGATGATGTTACGGTCAGGCCGTCTGGTGCATCGACCGGTTGGCCGATGCGCCGCCAGCAGCATTCTTAAGCAGCGTCAGAAGTCATTCGGGTTTCGGCCGCGAATAACTCCAAAAGACCATTATGTATCGCTATGCATAAAGGGCTGGCGCTGCCGCGCGAGGATATGGCGGTGCAGGCTGCCGAGAGCGGTGAGTTAATTGTGTGGCCGCATACGCGGGTCGCTGCGCTGCTGTGTTTTGGTTACCCCAAAGCCGCAGAACATGACCCGGCCATCGTGGCAGCTTTACAGGTGTTGCGCACTGTTTCGAGTCAGGCACTCGGTGACAAGCCCTAGCCCTTGCTGCCGGCCGGCTATTTGTAACCAGCACGGTCCATCAGCTTGACCGCCTGCGCCTGCAGGCTGCCGGCATCTTTCACATTAATGAGATTAGGTTTAAAAGTGCCCCAGGCGGCCACCTGGGCGTCGGGTTTGACGCGCGGATTGACCGGGTATTCCAGATTACTGTCCGCGTACAGGTTCTGCGCTTTGTCAGAAGACAACCATTCGATCAGCTTTTGGGCACCCGCTGGATTCTTGGCATGGCGCGTCACACCCGCGCCTGACACATTCACATGCACGCCGGCGTCCTTGCCGCTAAGGTTCTGATTCGGCCAATAGATGGCCAAGGGCAACTTGGGCGTCTTTTCCATCAGGCGGCCAAAGTAATAGGTGTTGACCACCGTCACATCACACTGGCGGTTGGCAACTGCCTCCATCGCCTTGGTGTCATCGGGGAAGGGTGCGGTGGCCAGATTGCTGACCCAGCCTTTGACGATGGCCTCGGCTTGCGGCTCGCCGTGCTCGGTGATCATCATCGCCACCAGGCTCTGGTTATAGACCTTTTTGGAGGTGCGCAAGCACAGGCGGCCCTTCCATTTGGGATCGGCCAGGTCTTCATAGCTGCTCAGGTCAGAAGGTTTGAGCTTGGTGGTGTTGTAAACCAGCGTGCGTGCCCGCACCGACAAGCCAAACCAGGTGTTGCCGGGGTCGCGCAAATGGGCCGGCACATTGTCTTGCAGGGTTTTGGAAGTGATCGGGCGCAGCAGTTCTTGCTGGGCGGCTTGCCACAGGTTGCCGGCATCGACCGTCAGCAGGATGTCGGCCGGGGTATTTTGGCCTTCGGCCTTGAGGCGCTCCATCAGCGGACCCTCGCCACCGGTGATGAACTTGACCTGAACACCGGACTCTTTGGTGTAGGCGTCAAACAGGGGTTTGATCAGCTGCTCGTTGCGGGCGGAATACACCACCACTTCTTCGGCAAGTGCAGACAAGTTGCAGGCCAGCAGGGCAGCCAACGTTAACAAAAGGCGTGATTTCATGGGGTAAGTCGCTTTCATCGGTGAATAAAAAGAGATCGTTCTGATGTTTTCCAAGGCTTGAAGCTCTATTCGGTTGATCTGGCAAATATTGTATCAAATAAGAATTGTTCGCATCTTTCTTGACTTGTTGTTGAGAATAGATATCATCTAGAACCTGTCAATTCAACACATAGGACAACACGCATGAATGCAAATGCACCAATACGCACCGCAAGTATTTCGGTTCAACGCCGGCCAGAGTGGCAAGGCTCCAAGCTGTCAGAGGCTAACCTGATCACCGTTGCAGAAATAGCCAGATCGCATGCCAGGGCTGTGGGCAAATTGATGGCTAGCCTGACCGCCAAGGGCTGTGCTGCTGCAGAGCGCGGTTCAGCCGATGCTTGCCTTATGGCTTTTGTCGACAGCCGCTTATTGTTGGCCGACCAACTGTTGAACGAGGAAGGCCTCGATTCGGCGGCTGACTGTCTGGCTGAAACCCACCAGACCTTGCTTTTTATACTGCAGCATGCGCCACGACCAAGTGGTTCGTATCAGTCTGCGTTGTGGCACAGCCGACGCACGCATTGCGCACTACTGAGCTATGTGCAGGAGTTCGGCAGTCACATGGCCATCGAGGGCGCCTTTCGGGCCGGGTGCCTGACGCTGGCACAAACGCCAACAGCAGCGTACCCCAACATGTCTTGACTGGCGAAACAACCAAAGTCGAAGCGTCGAGTCGTTTTTTTCCAACCCCCATTCCATCCCGTTAAGGCACTTGCATGAAACCATCTTCCAACTCATGCGCCATTGTTGTGGCGCTGGCAATCTTTTCCCTCACGGCACTATTGCCCTCCGCTCAAGCTCAGACGCCATTGCAAACTGCTGCCGGCAACCCCGCCGGCGTCACCGTTGCAACCGTCGTGGCCAATTACGCCACGCTGGTCCACGCCAATTACCAGGATGTGCACCAAGCCGCGCTGGCATTGCAAAGCGCCGTCGATGCCTTTCTGGCCACACCGTCAGCTGCGACCCAGGAGGCTGCCCAAAAAGCCTGGCGCGCCGCGCGCGAAGCGTATGGTCAAACCGAGGCCTTCCGCTTTTACGGCGGCCCGATCGACAACGACAACGGCGTTGAGGGCCGCATGAACGCCTGGCCGATGGACGAGTCGTTTGTCGATTCGGTCAAGGGCAAACCCAACGCCGGGCTGGTCAACAACACCAAATTCAAAATCAGCGCCAAAAGCCTGATGGCGCAAAACGAGCGCGGCGGCGAGGAAAACATTGCCACCGGCTGGCATGCCATCGAGTTCTTTTTGTGGGGGCAAGACTTGTCTGAGACCGGCCCGGGCGCGCGCAGCTTTGAGGACTTTGTCGTTGGCAAGGCCCCCAACGCCGATCGTCGCCGCCTCTACATGAAAACCGTGATGGACTTGCTGGTTAGCGACACCGCCAGCCTGGTCAAGGCCTGGGCACCAGATGTCAAAACCAACTACCGCGCCAAATTCGAGAAAGGCGGCAAGGAATCCATCCGCAAGATGCTGGTGGGCTTGGGCTCGCTGTCGCGCGGCGAACTCGCTGGCGAGCGCCTTGAAGTCGCCCTCAACAGCCAGGACCAGGAAGACGAACACTCTTGCTTCTCGGACAACACCCACCGCGATGCCGCCACCAACGCCAAAGGCATCCAGAACGTCTGGCTGGGCAGCTACAAGCGCCTGGATGGCAGCCAGGTCAGCGGCCCGTCGCTGAAAGACCTGACTGCATTGACCGACCCGGCGCTGGCCGACAAAACCACCCAGCAGATTGCCAGCTCGGTGGCGGCTGCCGAAGCCATACAAGCTCCGTTTGACCGCGAGATCATGGGCGCCAAAGATGCCCCCGGCCGCCAGCGCATCCAGAAAACCATCGCCAGCCTGACCCAGCAAAGCAAAGACCTGGTGGCTGCAGCCAGCGCCGTGGGCATCAAGAAGCTGACGCTGGTGGAGCCGTGAGGCACCTCGCCAGCGAACGTTGTTGTAACCGAAATGTGCTTGTAGCCCTTTGTCAACAAGCGCTGGCAGCTACAAAACATGATGCACTCAGTTGACAACGTCGGTAGCAGATTTGGGGTCGGATCCCCATTCGGCCCAGCAACCCTCGATTGGTCAACAGCGCCTCACCGAATGGGGCTCAGACCCCAATTCTGCGGGCCACTGCCAGCAACAGGTATTTTGCCAACCACAGCCACACGAAACGAATACCAAATGAGGCCATAGCCCTTACTGAGTAAGCGCCACGTGCTATCAAACCAATCACATTAACACCAGCCACCGCCATGTTATCCCGTCGCTTCCACGCCCCACTCGCCGCCCTGGTAGCCGTATCCGCTGCCAGATTTTTGTTGGCCAGCCCGCTACAAGCCATCCCTGACCCAGCCAACGCAGACGAACTCACCGGGGGTGCTACCACCGTCTGGGCCGATGGCAAAAACGCGTTTTCTTTCCCGGCGACGAATCTGAGCGACGAGGAGCGCACGCGCTTTGCCATTGGCAACTCGTTTTTCAAGCGCAACTGGGTGCAGGCACCCGCCTCAACCAAGGTGCGCGACGGGCTGGGGCCGCACTTTATCTCGCGTTCCTGTGGTGGCTGCCATGTGCTGGACGGGCGCGGTGCGCCGCCCGAAATCAAGGGTGGCAAAAACGCCCAGCCCACCGAAATGCTGATTCGCCTGTCGGTGCCCGGCAGCGCGCACCCGCACGACGGGGTGCTGCCCGAACCCACCTATGGCGACCAGTTCAACAACGCTGCGGTCGAAGGGGTCAAGCCCGAAGGCCAGGTGCGCATTCGCACCACGCCGGTGCGCGGCCGCTTTGCCGACGGCACCCCCTATGTGCTGCAACAGCCGCACTACAGCCTGACCGACCTGGGCTACGGCCCGCTGGCAGCCGGCGTGATGCTGAGCCCACGCGTGGCGCCACAGCTCATGGGCATTGGGTTGATCGAAGCCATCCCCGAGACCGAGGTGCTGGCCAACGCGCAAGCGCAGGCGGCGCAACCCGGCGCCATCAAAGGCCAGGTCAACCGGGTGTGGGACGCACCTTCGCAGCAGATGGTGCTGGGCCGTTTCGGCTGGAAAGCCAACACCGGCAGCATTGCGCACCAAAGCGCTGGGGCGTTCCGTGGCGACATCGGCATCACCTCGCCCTGGGCGGCGCAAGAGGCGTGCACCCCGGCGCAGCCAGATTGCCTGGCAGCCGGCCATGGTGGCCACGGTGACGCGTTTGAAATCGACCAGAAAACACTCGAAGACGTGGTGTTTTACCAGGCCGTGCTGGCCCCGGTGGCACGGCGCAAACCCGCTGATCCGCAGGTGCTGCGCGGCCAGGCGCTGTTTGCGCAGGCGCAGTGCGTCAGCTGTCACCGCCCCAGCTACACCACCGCCGAGCCAGCGCTGGCCAAGCTGCTGCCTCAGGTGTCGAGCCCGATGCTGGTGGGGCAAACCATCTGGCCCTACACCGACTTGCTACTGCATGACATGGGGCCAGCGCTGGCCGATGGCCGGCCCGACTTTGCCGCATCTGGCAGCCAATGGAAAACCCCGCCGCTGTGGGGCGTGGGGCTGATCAAACAGGTCAACGGCCACCAGCGCCTGCTGCACGACGGCCGTGCCAATGGCGTGCTGGAAGCGGTGCTGTGGCACGGCGGCGAAGCCGATGCCGCCAAAAACAGCGTGCGTAAGCTGTCCAAACGTGATCGCGCGGCGTTGGTGGCGTTTGTCGAGTCGCTTTGAAGACTATATTTACCATAGCTGGTAGCGCTTGCTGCATATGGGCTATAGGCCGAAATGATGCATAGAATGGTATTGATCAGCGGCGCTGGCACGGCCTGATCGTGAGCAACATCGGTGCAAAACATCCAGCGCCCACTCCAACCCTCCCCCAACGGGGGAGGGAGCCATGCCAACATCCGCCAGGGGGCGGCCCGCCCCCCCCCGCCGGGGGGCCGGCGGGGGGCGGGGCTTGCGCCGGCCCCCGGCGGGGGGGGGGGGGGGGGGGGGGGGGGGGGCGCCGGCGGGGTGGCTGGCATGCCAAACCAACGCGGCACACCACTTTCGAAGTCATCCAACTGATTCTCAACAATGAGAGCTAGCCGCGCTTACCACATAAGGGCTACAAGCCAAAATGACCAATAAGTTTCTGAAAATCTGCGCCGGTGTGCCGTGGCGTTGTCTGCGGTGGCGCTGTCGGGTCTGGCCGGCGCCAGCGACACGCGCATCGCCTATCCGTTTTACACCGCCGAGCATGCACTGCAAGGGGTTTACAGCCATCACTTGCCGCCGCTGTCACAGCGGTTTGCGGCGCAGGCCGACGCGTTGGCAGCAGCCAGCCAGCAGCATTGCGCTGCCTTGCCCACTTTACCCGCTGATTTTGCGTCCCAGCACGCCGCCTGGGCCGCACTGCGTCGCCAGTGGCAGCACACCATGGCCGCCTGGGAGGCCCTCTCGACCCCGGCAGTCGGGCCAGTGCTGACGCGCCGCTCGCAGCGGCAGATCGACTTCTGGCCGACCCGCCCCGAGCTGGTGAGCAAAGGCCTGGCCAAAGCCCCGCAAACCTTGGCCGACATGGAACAGATCGGCACCCTGGCCAAAGGCCTGCCGGCCATGGATTTGTTGCTGGCACAGTGGCAGCCCCAGGACCCGGCGCGTGTCCGGGCCTTCGACGCACGCGGTCTGAAACCGGGTGAAAAGCCCAAAGAAGTGCCGTTTGCCAACACCCCCGTGCCGGGCGCCACCTGCCAGTACCTGAGCCTGCTGGCCCAAGGCGTGCAAACCGAGGCACATGAACTCGGTGCCGAGCTGACCGTGTGGGCCGCCAAAGACTGGCTGTCCAGCACCGAATCAGACCCCGAGGCCACCCGCGCCGCGTTTGCCGAGTGGCTTAACCAATGGCTGGGCGGCATCGAGCGGTTGCGCTGGATGCACCTTGAAAAACCCATCAAAACCGTGCAAACCGTGGGCAACCATCTAAAAGGCAATCCGCCAGCGTTTGCCCGGTTGGACCGCGCAGCCAGCCTGGCGGGCTGGCGCGCCCAGTGGGTTAGCCTGCGTGCGCAAGGCCAGCTCACCCCGGCGCAGCGCCAGCAGCCGCCCGCGCCCGGTCAGGCACTGGTGCCGATTGAGGCCTTGCTGCTGGGCAAAGGCCACATCGCGCTGGCGCAGCGCTGGTCGCAGGCGCTGGATGTGGTGAGCGCCCGGCTGGATGCGCTACCGGTCCAGGCCCCGGCCCGTGCCGCAGACCACCGGCAACTGCTGGCCCTGACCGCGGCAATGAAAGCAGTGACAGTGCTGTTCCAGAACGAGGTGGCCAGCGCGCTCGACCTGTCGCTGGGGTTCTCGGATGCCGATGGCGACTGAGATGGCAGCGTTCGCTCGTCATGGGTGTGCCAACGTGATACCGCAGGCGGCCCCGACGTGCGCCGCGAAGTAGCCACAACGACACGAATGCACGGCAAATGAAACTCGCAGCACCGTCACCCCAGGCGAGCCAGTTCTGCCGCCGTGCGTGTTTGCAGGTGGCCGGCCTGACTGCGCTGAGCTTGCTGGGAATCACCAGTGTGGGCCAAGCCCTCGCCGCAGTGCCCGTCAGCCCAGGCAATTCTGGCCCTTCATCGGGCACCACACGCTTTGTTGCCTGTTGGGACGATGCACAGGGCGCGCACCACGCGGGCTGGCTGCAACTTACATCGCAGGCAGGCGTGCGCGTGCTGCACGCCACCGAGCTGCCCACCCGTGGCCACGGGCTGGCGCTGCTGCCCGACGGCGCGTTGCTGGTGGTGGCGCGCCGCCCAGGCGACTGGCTGTTGCGCCTGTCACCCGGCAAAAAGCCGCAGTGGCTGTGGCAGGAGCCAGGCCGCGTGTTTAGCGGCCATGTGCTGGTGGCGCCAGATGGCAAGACCCTTTTCACCACTGAAATCGATACCGACAGCGGCCAGGGCCTGCTGGGCGTGCGCCACGCCAGCGGCTTGCAAAAGCGCGCAGAATTTATGACAAATGGGCTTGATCCCCATGCTGTGCTTGCGCTACCAGCTATAACTTCAAGTGCAATCAAAGGCCAAATGTCAGCGCGATCATCCTCAGCCGCCAACCACAACGGGCTGGCCGGCCACCCTTTGAGCGGCATGCTGTTTGTCGCCAACGGCGGCATCGACACCGCGCCCGAGACCGGCCGCCAGAAGCGCCAGTTGCAGCAGATGGATTCCAGCATCGTCTGCCTGCACCCCGACACGGGTGAGCTGCTGGGCCAATGGCGGCTGACTGACCCGCGCCTGAGCCTGCGCCACCTGGCTTGGGCCGGCGCTGGCGCGACGCCTCATGGCGGTGACGCATCCGCAGCCATGGCAACCAGTCTAACGCTGGGCATCGCCCTGCAAGCCGAACACGATGACACTGCACAACGCGCCAGTGCGCCTTTGCTGGCGGTACTGAGCTGGGATGAGCAGCCCGAAGGCGAACTGCGGTTGGCGCAGGGCCAACCGTCGCTGGCTGGTTACGGTGGCGACGTTGCGGTGCTAGGCGAGGGCACAGCGGCGCAGTTTGTCGTCAGCGCCACACGGGGTGATGTGTTGGCGCGCTATGACTTGCGCGGTGGCTTTCTGGGCACCACCGCGCTGGCACAGGCCGGTGCCTTGGCATCGACCGCGTCGGACCTGTGGGCAGGTGGGCGCATCGGCATGGGGCACTTGCAAGCGGCTGCGCAGGCAAGCACCGACTGCCAGCTTGCACCCTGGCCCGGCGGGCGACTCGACAACCATTGCCTGCGGGTTTGAGAGCGGCGTTCCTTCAGTCCCTTTTAACCAATAATTGCCCTTTGAAGTTCATGTAGGCGCCTAGCTTGGAAATGGAACGGATTGGACACAACGCGATTAGCTCTTTCGTGGGTCAAGTCGGCTGCCTCTGACGTCCGCTTCATGCTCATGTTTGCAACTCGGGGGCTAAAATTCCAAGAATCTGCGTGGTTCGGGAATCTTATGCAGGCGACGAAGCCGCTGCAAGCATATTTCAAGCCAATTTCAGGTCCCGCCAGCTGATCGAAAACGTCATGCAGGAATACCGAGATCTTCCGGGGTCTGGCGTTGGCGCACCCGTTTTAACTCCCGGAGAATCCATGACCAATCCATCGCGCTGGGCCGGTTTGACCTACATCAAAGAACTGGCAACGGTCAAGCCAGGGCATGGCCAGCACGACTTGGGTTGAAGACAGCGCTACCTGAAATGACCGCTTACTTCCTGGGGAAAGCGCCTTTGGCACAAGAGCATCCTATCCTGAAGAAGTCTTCATCGTCAGCGGTCACCTATATGACAAAGCTTTTGAAATGTGGCTGGAAGCCGGACACATGCAGTCGCCTCTGCTTTGACCTGGGCGTAGTGTGGAAATTCTCCAAATCGTGTTGTTTAGCCAATATTGCTCGACCCATCTGAGTGTCTCCTGTGGTGCAAGACAAACTTGGCTCGCAGCCTTAAAGAGTCATCCAGAGCCTGAAATATCATGGCTGGGCACCGTTGCGCCGCCGCGTGAGGCGTACAACTGGCCTGCGCCACTTGAATAAAACGCAGGCGGCTCACCCCGTGTTCTGGCCGATTCGCCAATACACGCCTGAAGGTCGGTAAGGCAAAAGTCTTTCATCCGCCACGGCTGCGCCACGATGTTGCTGCACTTGACTGCGTACTTTTCCGTCACACAGCATGTTTGAACATGATTCCACCAAGCGTCAACGTCTTCCACGAGGATGTGCATCATGAAGTTCTCTGCCAACCCGTCTGCGCAATAGTCCTGCAACAGAAAGCTCACATGACCGAAATGAAAATAGGCCACACCGCCGCCTTCTGATGCCATGGCGAAGCCCAGGTCCATGTAGAACTGCTTGGATAACTCGAAGTCCTTTGACGGCACAAATGCCTTGATTTCAGTGACGCTGAGATTTGCCATGGTGCTCCTTGCGAGGTCTTGCTTGAAGCGAACTGTAGTCTGCAAGGCAAACCGTTTTGACGCACAAAACACTCATCCAATGGGCTTGTGCCCATGTCGCGTTGATTGACAGGGCTGCGTTGAGCGGCGCTGTGAGCGGAAAAGGCCGGCACAAAGTGTTTTACCAACTTGTGCCAGCCTTTGAGTCGACCTGTCAGACCAGGTCAAACCTGTCTGCGTTCATCACCTTGACCCAGGCGGCGCAGAAGTCGCGTACAAACTTCTCGCGGTTGTCGTCCTGCGCATACACCTCGGCATAAGCGCGCAGGATGGCGTTGGAGCCAAACACCAGGTCCACCCGGCTGGCGGTCCAGCGCGTCTGGCCGCTGGCACGGTCTTGGATGTCGTAGCTGTTGCGTCCGGTGGGCACCCAGGCGTTGGCCATGTCGGTCAGGTTGACAAAGAAGTCGTTGCTGAGCACACCCACGCGCTCGGTGAACACGCCTTGGCGGCTGCCACCATGGTTGACACCCAGCACCCGCAAGCCGCCCAGCAGCACCGTCATCTCCGGCGCGGTGAGTCCCATCAGTTGGGCACGGTCCAGCAGCAATTCTTCGGGTTGCACGGTGTAGTCTGCCTTCAGCCAATTGCGAAAGCCATCGTGAATCGGCTCCAGCACGTCAAACGACTCGGCATCGGTCATCTCTGCGCTGGCGTCGCCCCGGCCTGGCGCAAACGGCACACTGATATCCACCCCTGCTGCGCGCGCAGCCTGCTGCACCCCCACATTGCCGGCCAGCACGATGGTATCGGCCACGCTGGCACCAAATTGGGCAGCCAGCGGCTCCAGCACAGCCAGCACGCGGGCCAGGCGCTCGGGTTCGTTGCCTGCCCAGTCTTTTTGGGGGCTAAGACGAATGCGCGCGCCATTGGCGCCACCACGCTTGTCTGAGCCACGGAAGGTGCGCGCGCTGTCCCACGCGATGGCAACCAGCTCGCTGATTGACAAACCACTGGCGGCGATGGCGGCCTGCAGCGACGCCACGTCATAGTCGCTGCGACCGGCGGGCACCGGGTCTTGCCAGATCAGATCATCAGCGGGCACCTCGGGGCCGATGTAACGCGCTTTGGGCCCCATGTCGCGGTGTGTCAGCTTGAACCAGGCGCGGGCAAAGGTCTCGCTGAAGTACGCCGGGTCTTTGTGAAAGCGCTCGGAAATCTGGCGGTACGCCGGGTCCATCTTCATCGCCATGTCGGCATCGGTCATGATGGGGTTGTAGCGGATAGCCGGGTCTTGCACATCCACCGGTTTGTCTTCTTCGCGGATGTTGATCGGCTCCCATTGCCAGGCACCGGCCGGGCTTTTTTTCAGCTCCCACTCGTAGCCCAGCAACAGGTCAAAGTAGCCGTTGTCCCAGCGTGTGGGATGGGTGGTCCAGGCACCTTCAAGGCCGCTGGTGACGGTATCGCGCCCAACGCCCCGGGTAGTGTGGTTCATCCAGCCCAGTCCTTGCTCTTGCACCTCTGCCGCTTCGGGCTCGGGGCCAAGGTTTTTTGCACTGCCATTGCCATGGCATTTGCCCACGGTGTGGCCGCCGGCGGTCAGCGCCACGGTTTCCTCGTCGTTCATGGCCATGCGGGCAAAGGTCACACGCACATCAACGGCGGTTTTGAGCGGGTCGGGCTGGCCGTTAACGCCTTCAGGGTTCACATAGATCAGGCCCATCTGCACCGCGGCCAGCGGGTTTTCCAGTGTTTCACGACTCTCACTGTCGTAGCGGCTGGCGCCCAGCCACTCTTTCTCAGAGCCCCAGTAGGCATCTTTTTCAGGGTGCCAGATGTCTTCACGGCCAAAGGCATAACCAAAGGTTTTCAGTCCCATCGATTCGTAAGCCACGTTGCCAGCCAGAATGATCAGGTCGGCCCAGCTGATGCGCTTGCCATGTTTCTTCTTGATCGGCCATAACAGGCGGCGCGCCTTGTCCAGGTTGGCGTTGTCGGGCCATGAGTTGATGGGGGCAAAGCGCTGGTTGCCGGTGCCTGCACCGCCACGGCCGTCGGACACCCGGTAGGTGCCGGCCGCGTGCCAGGCCATGCGGATCATCAACCCGCCGTAGTGTCCCCAGTCGGCTGGCCACCAGGGCTGGCTGTCGGTCATGAGTGCAGCCAAGTCTTTTTTGAGTGCGTCTACGTCGAGTTTTTTGACTTCTTCGCGGTAGTTGAAGTCGGCACCCAGCGGGTTGGTCTTGCTGTCGTGCTGGTGCAGGATGTCCAGGTTCAGCGCGTTGGGCCACCAGGCCATCGGGGTTTTGCTGCTGGCGGTGTTGCCACCGTGCATGACCGGACATTGACCGGCTGGGGTGTTAGCTTTTGATTCCATCGAGTTCTCCTTTGAGAGGTTGACAAAAAAAGTTGGAATAGAAGAAGTCTAGGGAGTGGCAAGCGGTTTGGGGGTGGTTTTTCTCTATGTCGACGATAGCAAAGACCGTCTATCAGTGATGTCAAATGCAGCATCTTTGCAACGAATAATGTAGCTATCAGTGCTTGCTGTGAAAGGCTTCAAGGCACTTTTCATACCAAATACGGTTGCTGATATCGCATCTTCAGCCGTGGTGATGGCGGTCATGGTCGCAGTCGTGCGGTGGTTCGCTGCTCAGCGCCAGTTCGCCCTTCAGCCAGTCCACCACCGCCTGATCCGGGTCAGTGGCGGTGGTGACCACCACCTGGACGCCGCGTTGCGCCAGGCGGTTTTGCAAGCCCTGGCCGGCACCCCCGGCAATCAACAGCGAAATGCCGTCCAGCGGGTGGGGTGCGGCGCTGTCTGCATGGGCGACTTCGTGAAAGCTCTGCTCTTTTTCCAGTTCGACCAGGCTTTTGCCAACGACAAACTGGTCTTGCACCTCATAAACCCAAAATTTGCGGCACATGCCCGCGTGCTCGGTAATGGTTTTGCGGTTTTGGCTGGTGATGGCGATTTTCATGATGAGTCTTGGGCTGACGAAGTGGTTGAGGCTGTCATAGCAGCAATGCGCATGCCAACCCGCCACAGCGGCGTCCGGTGCTCCTGTGAGCCGGGTAGGCGGGCAAGCTTGCGTTGCGTCTGCCAGTATTGGCAGCCGCCTGCCGTTGGTTAACTGCCATTGGCAGACTGGCAGCTGCTTCTTGCCAATGCACCTGACGCGGACCAAGCGACTGTCTTGGTCGTCGGGTCGCGTCTGGCTGCGGATGTCGGCGACACTCCCATGCTCTTATTACTCTAGCAAGCTGCGCAACATCCACGCCGTTTTTTCGTGAACATCAATGCGTTGCGTCAGCACGTCGGCAGTCACTTGGTCTTTGACCGCATCGACTAACACAAACAGACGCCGGGCAGTGCGCGCCGTGGCCTCCTGGGCGGCTACCAGGTGGCGCACCATGTCATTGGCCTTGGGTACACCTTCCACCTCTTGAATGGAGGCTAGCGCCGCATACTGCTTGTAGGTGCCTGGTGCCGGAAAGCCCAGCGCACGGATGCGCTCGGCAATCAGGTCCAACGCAGTCCACTGCTCGGTGTACTGGTCCATGAACATGGTGTGCAGGCTGTTGAACTGCGGTCCGGTCACATTCCAGTGAAAGTTGTGCGTCATCAGATAAAGCGTGTAGCTGTCGGCCAGCAGCGCTGACAGGCCTTGCGCGATCTGCTGGCGCTGTTTGCCGCTGATACCAATGTCCATGGTGGCCGGGGCCAATTTTTTCTTGCTCATGCTCTTTCTCCTAGGTTAAAAAAACGTTCAGCCCAATGTGGTGTCAAGCACCATCATCAGTGCAAATCCCAACATCAGCCCAAGGGTTGCAGGGGTTTGATGGCCATTACGATGCGTTTGCGGGATCACTTCGTGCGACACGACAAACAGCATGGAACCCGCCGCCAGCCCCAAACCCGCCGGGTAGGCCAGTGCCAATCCGCTGGACAGGCCCACACCCAGCAGCGCACCCAAGGGCTCCAGCAGCCCACTGCCGGCTGCGACCAGCACCGACAAGCCCGGCGCAAACCCGGCAGCCCGCAGCGCCAGCGCCACCGCCAGACCTTCAGGAATGTCTTGCAGCGCAATCGCCGTGACCAACGGCAAACCGACCTTGAGGTCACCTTGTGAAAAGCTCACACCAATGGCCATGCCCTCGGGCAGGTTGTGCAGCGCAATGGCAAACACAAACAGCCAGACCCGCCCGCAGCGCTCGTGCCCCGGGCCGCAGGGGCCAGTTTTGTCGTGCTCGTGCGGGGTGAATTCATCCAGCCCCAGCATTAACAGCACGCCCAGCGCCATGCCCATCACGACCACCAACGCGCCCAGTGGTTTGCTGCCCAGTAACTCAGTGGCCGATGCCAGCCCGGGCAGCAACAGAGAAAACGCGCTGGCTGCCAGCATCATCCCCGCCGCACAACCCAACAGGGTGTCTTCGAGCTTTTGTGGAATACTGCGCAGCGCCAGCGCGGGCAAGGCACCCAGGGCAGTCGCGGCAAAGCCGGCCAATCCGCCCAGAAGGCCATACCGCACGCCAGTAGCCATGTCCCCCGTCAAGACCAGCCACAAGCTCTGGGTCAACAGCAGCAACACAGACAGTGCACCAACCGTCAGGCTGGCAAACGCCAAGGTGTGTCTTTGGGCGTGACGGCGTGCGGTGTCAAACCAGGTGGTGTTTGTCAGCGCAAGGGGGCTCATGGGCGACTTTCTGGCGAACAATTTGGCTTGTACGACACTTGGCACGCTCTCTGCAATAGGCGAATTGGCATTAAAAATTCCTCTCGGTTAAAGTTGAATGCGATGCACTGAATGTAGGCCGACTTGCAGTTTCTGACCAATTGATTGGCTGGATGTCATTCATAGTCAATGCCAATTGATCGATATATTTCAATTGGCAGGTACGATGAGCTTTTTCATCTCCTTTCCTCTTATTTTTCTATGTCGATGTCAATCACCAACACCCCGGCGCTTACCCTGATCGAAGACGAGCTTGAGCTGCTTGCCAGTTTGGTCCCCTTGCCGGGCGCCCAACTGATTGAACTGGGCTGCGGCGCTGCGCGCTTGTCGGCTGATCTGGTTGGGCGCTTTGCCGCAGCGCATGTCACCGCGCTGGAGGTCGATCAACGCCAAATGGCCAAGAATCTGGCTGCGCCAGCCGTGCCCGGGCTGGACTTTGTTGAGGCCGGCGCGCAAGCCATCCCCTTTGCGGCGTCCCGCTTTGACGGCGCGCTGATGCTGAAATCCTTGCACCACGTGCCCATCGGGCTGATGGCGCAGGCGCTGTCTGAGGTGGCTCGGGTGCTCAAACCGGGTGGCTGGCTGTATGTGTCCGAACCGGTTTACGACGGACCGCTCAACGAAATCATGCGGCTGTTCAACGACGAGGGCGTGGTGCGGGCTGCCGCACAACAGGTGCTAGACACCGCCCTGCAAACCGGGCTTTGGCAAGCAGCAGGCGAGCGCTACTTTGAGATGCCAGTGCAGTTTGCCGACTTTGCCACGTTTGAGCAGCGCATGATGCGCCCCACCTACGCCGACCACGCCATCGACGCCACCTTGCATGAGACCATTCGCCAGCGTTTTGAGTCGCACCTGGGGCCGCAGGGGGTGGTGCTGACCCGCCCGATGCATGTGCGCCTGCTGCGCAAGGCAGCCTGACAGCACTGCCTCAATCGACGGGCAGGTAGGCTGCTTTGTTCATCTGCCTGACGGCAGCCACCAAGGCTTGCACCACCGACTGATGCACCGAACTGCGCCGCCAGGCCAGTGCCACACGGCGCAATGGGGGCGGGCTGGTGAAGGGGATTGGCACCACCAGTTCAGAGCGGTACAAGTCCGACAAGGCGCTTTTGGGCAACACCGAAATACCGTAACCCGAGGCCACCATGGAGCGGATGGTTTCGATCGAATGCCCCTGGCGCATCGATGCATCGTTGTGGCTGATCTCCGGGCACGCGTCCAGCACCTGCTCACGAAAGCAGTTGCCGGCTTTGAGCACAAGCACCTGCTCGGTGCCGATTTCTGCGGCGTCGATGTGCGACCGGCTAGCCCAGGCATGGTCTTTGGGAACCACCACTTCAAACACCTCGTCGTACAGCGCCTGTGTGTCGATGCCAGCGATGTCAAACGGCAAAGCAACAATGGCGGCGTCTACCGTGCCGTACTTGAGGTAATCAGCCAACAAGGCCGTCATGCTCTCTTCGATGTAAAGCGTTAGACCGGGAGCGACTTTATGCAATGCCGGAATCAGATCTGGCAACAGATAAGGCGCAATGGTGTGGATAACGCCCGGGCGAAAAGTACTGGTAAGCGGGTCTTTGCCAGACTGTGCAACCGTTTCAATGCGCCCCACTTCTTCCAGGCCCCTGCGCACCTGCTGCACCACCCTTACACCCACTTCGGTCAACGCCACATGGTGTTTGCCACGCTCGATCAGGGTGACGGCCAACTCCTCTTCCAGGCGCTGCAAGGCCACGCTGAGAGTGGGTTGGGACACCTGACACTGCTCGGCCGCCCGGCTGAAGCTCAACTGGTCGGCAAAGGCCACCAGATAACGCAATGCTGTCAATTTCATGATTACTCAGAATGAAGGTATAAAAAATTACTATGGGCAATATAGCCAAAATTATCTTATGAATCATTGACTTACATCATTAGGCCACACCATTGACATGGTTAAAGTCTGTCCGTGCCCGATATTTTCAGTTCTGTTGATCTAGGTCTAATTTCAGGCACATTTTTTAAACTTCTAGGATACAACTCATGAAACTTCGCATACTTGCAGCGGCGGTCAGCGCCCTGAGTCTGGCACCCATTTACTCAGCAGCCCAAGAGCTGATACAGCCTATCAAGCCGCCAATGCAGATCAATCTCGGCATGGTCGAACTGGGCAAAAAACTGTACTTTGACCCACGTCTGTCCAAGTCGGGCTTTATCTCCTGCAACTCCTGCCACAACCTCTCGATGGGCGGCACTGACAACATTCCCACCTCCATTGGCGACAAATGGCAGCAAGGTCCTATCAATGCGCCCACGGTGCTGAACTCCAGCCTGAACGTCGCCCAGTTCTGGGATGGTCGCGCCGCAGACCTGAAGGCACAGGCTGGTGGCCCGATTGCCAACCCGGGTGAGATGGGTTTTACCCACACCTTGGCTATCGGTGTGCTGGCCTCGATTCCGGCGTATGTGCGTGAATTCAAGACCGTTTTTGGCACTGACAAGATCGACATTGATCAGGTCACGCTGGCGATTGCAGAGTTTGAAAAGACCCTGGTAACACCCAATTCCCGTTTTGACCAGTGGCTGCTAGGCAAGAGCGACGCCTTGAGCGCAGATGAACTGGCCGGTTACAAGCTGTTCAAGGAAAGTGGCTGTGTGGCCTGCCACAACGGTCCTGCGGTGGGTGGTGCATCGTTCCAAAAAATGGGCGTGGTGGCACCCTACAAATCAACAGGTGGTGCCGAGGGCCGTAGCGCTGTGACCGGCAAAGAGGTGGACCGCTTCAATTTCAAGGTTCCCACATTGCGCAATGTTGAAATGACCTATCCGTACTTTCACGACGGCGCGGTCAACACGCTGCCTGAAGCGGTCGACATCATGGGCAAACTGCAGTTGGGCAAGACATTCACCCCGACCGAAAACGGCAAGGTTGTTGCCTTCTTGAAAACCCTGACGGGTGACCAGCCAAGCTTTGCGTTGCCCATTTTGCCGCCTTCAAGCGACAAGACACCCCGGCCAACACCGTTTGCCAAATAGGTTCACCACCTTGCAGGAAAAGGAGTACATCCAACCACCTTTTCCTGCCATTTCAAGGCGGCTCTCCCGCTGCGCATCGGTATTAGCCACAGGAATGATGCGCTGAAAAGTCTGATCTTTGTTTCCTTGAGCGGCCGGGTGCGACACACTTGCGCCTTTCGCAACTTACGGAGCACATCATGCTGATCGGACTACCCAAGGAAATCAAAAACCACGAATACCGCGTCGGCCTGACCCCGGCCAGTGTGCGTGACCTCACCGCCCATGGCCACAAGGTGTTGGTGCAAACCGGCGCTGGTGCCTTGATCGGGTTGACCGACGAGCAATACACCGCCGCAGGTGCCACGCTGGCGGCCAATGCTGCCGAAGTGTTTGCCGCCGCCGACATGATCGTCAAGGTGAAGGAGCCCCAGCCGGTTGAATGTGCCATGCTGCGCCCCGGCCAGATTTTGTACACCTACCTGCACCTCGCTCCCGATCCGGATCAGACCGCCGCGCTGGTCAAATCTGGCGCTGTATGTATTGCATATGAGACCATCACCGGGCCCGGTGGGGGCTTGCCGCTACTGGCGCCGATGAGCGAAGTGGCTGGCCGCATGGCGATTCAAGCCGGTGCGGCCCATCTGGAAAAATCAAAAGGCGGCATGGGCATCCTGCTGGGCGGCGTGCCCGGCGTACCAGCCGCACACGTGGCCATTTTGGGCGCTGGCGTGGTGGGTACACATGCCCTGCAAATGGCTGTTGGCATGGGCGCACGGGTCAGCGTACTCGACAAGAATGTGGACCGCCTGCGCCAGCTCGACCTGATTTTTGGCAACCGCATCCATACGATTTTTTCGAACGCACAAAGCGTGGACGACGCCGTGCACGATGCCGACCTGGTGGTCGGCGGCGTGCTGATCCCGGGTGCCGCTGCGCCCAAGCTGGTCAGCCGCGCCATGATCTCGCGCATGAAAAAAGGTGCAGTGGTGGTCGACGTAGCGATTGACCAGGGTGGCTGTTTTGAAACCTCGCATGCCACCACACACGCAGAACCCACTTACGTGGTCGACGGTGTGGTGCACTACTGCGTGGCCAACATGCCAGGCGCCGTGGCACGCACCAGCACCTTTGCCTTGAACAACGCGACCATCGGCCACGCCGTGGCGTTGGCTGACAAGGGCTGGAAGCAAGCACTCAAAGACAACGCCCATTTGAAGGCTGGCCTGAACGTCTGCAATGGTCATGTCACCTACGAAGCCGTGGCCAAAGACCTGGGTTATGCCTACGTCAACGCCGACACGCTGCTGGGCTGATTGACCGTGGCACCGCGACGGCGGTGCTAAAGTGTCAGGCATTCATGCATGCCTTGATTACTGAAATTCGTCGCCGCGCCACGCTGTGGCGATCTGAACACGACCAGGTGGCGCATGCCGCGCGCAGCACCAATCTGCAACGCATGGCCAACCTGACGCCTGCGGTGGTGTTCATCAATGCTGTGTTCATTGTCTGGCTGGGCGCACAACTGCTGATGCAACAAGACACCGAGTTGGTCACGCAGTGGAAGCTGGCGCTGTTTTTAACCCACCTGCTTATGGCCAGCGGTTTTGGTATCTTGACCTGGAGCGCGCATGCACATCGCCATGCGGTCAAAAGCTGGCTGGGCAGGGGTCTGCCGCTGCTGGCGGCCTGCCTTGGCGAAGTCTTCGTGATTGGTTTTGTCACTTTTGATCAGTGGGTTTCGCCCAATATCAGCCCTTATTTGCTGGGCTCTATCGCCGTTAGCCTGGCGGTTTATTTGCGCCCGGTCACGTCGGCCTGGGTTTCTGTCGCAAGTTACTGCCTGTTTTATTACGCCATTGGCCTGACCCAAAACAATGCTGAGCAATTGCTGTCAAACCGCATCCATGGGCTGGCTGCTGTAGCGATGGGATGGGCGCTGTCGGTTTTTCTGTGGCGCAAGTTCACCATCATCACCCTACAGAGGGAACAACTTGAAAATGCCAACATAGAGTTGCAGAACAAGCACAAAGAGTTGCAGCGACTGACTCGCCTGGACGGCTTAACCGGTCTGTACAACCGCAATACATTTGTAGAATTGACTCGTCAGGAACTGGCGCGAGCCCAGCGGCAGGGCTCAAGCACCAGCATTTTGCTGTTGGACCTGGATTTTTTCAAACGCGTCAACGACACCTGGGGCCATCCAGCCGGTGACGCCGTGTTAAAGAATGTCGCCATCGTAGCCAACAGCACAGTGCGCGCCACCGACCTGGTCGGCCGCCTGGGCGGCGAGGAATTCATTATTTTGCTGCCCAACACCACACTTGAGGCCGCACGGCGTCTGGCTGAAAAGCTGCGCGCCAATCTGGAGCGCAGCCCTACACTATGGGAAAAAACAAACATCGTCAGTACCGTCAGCATCGGTGTCGCCAGCACCACAGCCAGCGAAAAGCACGACTTTGACCACTTGTACAGCCACGCCGACACAGCGCTTTACAGCGCCAAAGAGAAAGGGCGCAATCGGGTGGTGTAAAGCTGCGCCGGCGCCAACCAACGCGCAGCAAAATCATCAGCGCCGACCGGTTTACCAAACAGGTAGCCCTGACCCAGTTCACAGCCGAGTTCATGCAGGTGCGAGGCCTGTTCGATCTGCTCGACGCCTTCTGCCACCAGCGTGTGGCCCAGGTTGTGGCCCAGGTCAATAATGGCGCGCACCAACACCGCATCGTTGTTGTTGACCTGCATGGTGCCAACAAAGCTCTGGTCAATCTTGATCACTGAAATCGGAAGCTGACGCAGATAAGCCAGACTGGAGTAACCGGTGCCAAAGTCATCAATCGCCAGCGATACACCCATGCTGCGCAACTCATTCAGGCAGGCCAGTTGTGTCGGGGTATGCTGCAACAGCGCGTCTTCGGTAATTTCAAGCTCCAGCGCATCGGGGGGCACCTGATGGGTTTGCAGCAACTGCTTTAGTTGACCGGCCATGTCCGGACGCTGCAAATCTGCCACATTCTGGTTGACTGCCAGCCGCCACGGACTGCGCCACAGACCTGCTTGAATCCAGCACCCCAGTTGGCGCAGGGCGTCATTCATGACCCACTGGTCCAGCAGCGTGATCAAGCCCGATTTTTCGGCAACGCGGATGAATTCACCTGGCATCACCAGCCCGTGGTCGGGCCGCTGCCAGCGCACCAGTGCCTCGGCACCCATCAAGGCACTGCTGCCAAGCTGGCATTTGGGCTGAAAATAAACCCGCAACTGCTGCTGTGCAATGGCCTCGGCCAGTTCGGTCTGAATAGAAAACGCTTGCAGGTTTACCAGGCTCATTTGCCGGGTGTAGCTCATTGCACGGTTGCGGCCACCGACCTTGGCACCATACATGGCCATGTCGGCATTGCGCAACAGCAGATCAGGGGTTTGGGCATCGTCGGGGAAAATGGCCATGCCGATGCTGGCCATCGGGCGGTAATTTTGAGCCGCCTGTAGCGGCAAGGGTTCGCGCAGTCGCGCCAGCAGGTTGGCCGCCACCGCCTGTGCACCCACCCGATCGGTGCGCGGGAGCAGCAGCGCAAATTCGTCACCCCCCACACGGGCTACCGTGTCTTCGGTGCGCACACCCGCTAGCAACCGTTGTGCCACGCTGCGCAGAAGCTCGTCGCCCACCGAATGACCAAGCGTGTCGTTGACCTCCTTGAAACGGTCCAGGTCGACAAACAGCAGCGCAAAGCTGTTGTCGTGACGCTTTGAGCTGGCCACCAACTGGGTGGCACGATCATTGAAGAGTGACCGATTGGGCAGGTCCGTCAAGTCGTCGTACGAGGCCTGATGCGCCAGGCGCAGCTGTGTCTGATGCAAAAGCGTAATGTCAGTCTGAACGGCAAAGTAGTTCAGCACCGTGCCATCGTTTTCTCGCACAGCGTTGATGCTGCTCCACACCCGGTACTCGGTGCCGTCAGATCTGCGGTTGGTCAATTCTCCGGACCAACTGTCGTGTTTTTCGAGCGCCCGCCACATTGCCTGGTAGAAATCAGCATCATTGCGACCGGATTTGAGCAGGCGCGGGTTGCGCCCCAGCACCACGTCTGACGAAAAACCGGACTGACGCGTAAAGGCCGGGTTGACCCGCACAATTTGTGCCTTGGCGTCTGTGATGATGATGGCCTCCTGGGAAGCCATGAACACCGTTTCGCTTAGCAGGGATTGATGCTGCTGGTGTTTGAGCACCGAAATGTCGGTCGAGATGCCACCCACGCCATACACCTGCCCGGCCAGATCACGCAACGGAAACTTGCGTGTCAAAAAGTCCACCACGCCCTCGCCGAGTCCATGCATTTGCTCCTCAAGGGTGATGGACTGGCCGCTTGCCAGCACCCGCTCATCGGCTTCGGTCTGGACGATCGCGTCACGCAGCGGCAGAAAATCAGCACGTGGGTGGCCGTAAACTTCTTCTCTCGAACGACCCAGAAACTGGAGCAAGGTCTGGTTGGCAAGCATGATCCGGCCTTGCTTGTCGGCGGCGCAGATCAGGCTGTCGCTGGAATCCAGCAGCACTGAGAAAAATCGCTGGTCATCGGCGCGCGCGGCTTCTGCGGTTCGATCAACCAGCAACAACAACACTCGACGGTCGAGTTTGTAGTCCATCGACAGTCCGATCAGGTGCAAGTCGTAGACCGAACCGTGGGCACCGGGCCGGGCGACCTGAACCTGTTGCAAAAGAAGCGTTTCGCCAGAGCGGATGTCGCGCAGGGCTCCGTACAGCCGGGCACGGTCGTTCTTGTGCACTGCCTGCCAGAAACGATTGTCCGGACTGGTCAGCTGGCCCACGCTGCCCAGGATGAAACTGGCGCGTTCGTTACTGTCGTCCACCGTGCCACGGGTATCTACCACCAGTGCGGGCAGCGGCATGTTTTCAAAAAGCGACTGATACCGCCGGCGAAGCAGGTCAGCGTCGTTTTGGGCGGCGCGCAGTTCATCGTTTTGCAATTCCAGCTCAACCTGGTAGATGCGCAAATCTTCGAGCAGCCGGGTAACTTCGAAACTGCCGCTATTGGCATCCAACTGCTGACCAGCGTGCTGGCTCAAAACGGCCTGCGCTCGCTGTTTCAGCAATGTCAATCGTTCGGTTTTTGGGTCTGCAGGTGGGTTGGGCTCGCTGGTCATGGCTGGCTGTGCAAAATCTGCCTGCGCCAGTTGGTGATGTTGACATGGCTGATGACCACGCCAGGCTGCTCACCAAGTATCGGACTCACGTTCATCACAAACCAGCGCTGTTCAGTCGGTGAGTGGCACGGGTATTCAAGCGTGAAGTGCTGGCTGCGGCCCTCCAGCACTTCGCGCACACCCCGTTCGGCGGCACCAATGCTTGCGTCTGGTGGTTGGTGCATGTCTTTCCAGACACCCAAGTAATTGACACCCGGGCCAGAGCAGGTCATTTCGGCGTCGCCATTTTCAATGGCAAAGCGGCGCCAGGCGGCGTTGACCAGGGTAATGATGCCGCTGCTGTTGAGTACCGCGATATGTTCGGCCAGTGCGTCGATGATGAACTGCAGGCGCGACACCTCGTGCAGCGCAGTCACATCCATAAAGGTAATGACCGCCCCCTTGGCTGACGAGGATGGCACGCGATAGGGCAGCATGCGCACAAAATAGTGCAAGCCATTGATGCCACGAATTTCTTTTTCAACCTTGGCCTCGGACTTCAGGGTGAGCGCCAGGTCGGCGATCAGCTCAGGGTACAGCAGCGTATGCGCCAGATCGTCAAGAGGCCTGCCAATGTCAGACTCCCGCAGCCTGAAAATATGCGTGGCGTCTGGCGAAAAGCGGGTCAGGTTCAGAGCTTCGTCGACAAACACCGTGCCGGCTGCCACCGCTTGCGCCATGTTGTCAAGGTCCGCGTTCAGACGGTTCAGGATGTCAATTTTTTCCTGGTACTCGGCATTGACCGTGTTGAGCTCTTCGTTGACAGACTGCAGTTCTTCGTTGGAGCTTTGCAACTCTTCATTGGAGCTCATCAACTCTTCGTTGGTGGACTGCAGCTCTTCGTTGGAGGTTTCGAGTTCTTCAACGGTGGCCTGCAGGCTTTCACGGGTGGCGGTGAGCTCACGCTCCAGCACCTCCATGCGCTCGGCAGTTTCGGAGTCCAGGTCAATGGTGGTGAGCGCCTCAGTGGGTTGTGCCACGGCGTGCAGTTGCTCAAAGGCCAGCAGGGTCAGGCGGTCGCCTTCGGTTTCATCGACTGGCCAGGCTGACAGGCGCAGATGTTCGGTGTCGCCCTCGGGCGTGGTGAACTTGAGCCGGTCTGATGTAACGTTGGTGCCCTCGCGCCCGGCTTTGAACACCAGGGCAACAGCCACCGGTACCAAGGGCTCGGGCAGGATACGGTTCATGTCCAGGCTGGCGTGGCCTTCGCGCAATTGCAAGAATCGATTGACTTCGCCATACGAATGCACCAATTCGTGCCGGCCATTCACCAGAATGGCGGCCGGAGGCGCAAAGGCTTTGAGCAGCGTCGAAAATCCTTGCTCTACCTTGGTCGGCTGGATGCGCCCAGTGCGTGTGCGATGGCTACCGGTCAGCGACATACCCGGGTAGCCATAACCGGTGCCTTTGGACACTTCAAGGGGAAAGTTCAAAGGCCGGACCATTTCCCAGATCTTGTTGCGCGCGCTCACGGTGGTGAAGTCCCTTTGTAGGTCACCCAATGATTCACTTGACCCCAAAAACAGATGGGCACCCGGCAGCAGGGCGTATTGCAGACGTTTGAGCGCACGCTCCTGCGCCACCGGGCGAAAGTAAATCAATGCATTGCGGCAGGTCACCAGGTCCATGCGGGTGAATGGGGGGTCGGTCAGCAAGTTGTGGCGGGCAAACACGATGCATTGGCGCAACTCGTTCTTGACCACGAAGGTGTTACCTTTCTTGACGAAAAACCGCTCCAACTGCTGAGGCGATACCTCAGCGGCAATCGACTCGGGGTAGGTGCCAGCACCGGCCGTTTCGATGTTTTGCTGCTCAACATCGGTGGCAAATATTTTCAGGGTTGGCCAGTGTTTGAGTTGGTCAAAAGCTTCCAGAAACAGCATGGCCACAGAGTACGCCTCTTCACCGGTGGAGACCGCGGCCAGCCAGACCCGGATCGACTCACCCGCCTGCTTTTTGACCACCAGCGGCTCAATCACCTGACGCGACAAGATCTCGAAGGCTTCGGCATCGCGGAAAAAACTGGTCACCGGAATCAGCAACTCGCGGCGCAACGTCAAGACCTCATTGCGATCATTGTTCAGCAAATCCAGGTAGGTTTCAAGGGCAGTGACCTGGCGCACGTTCATGCGGCGCTCGATGCGGCGCATCACCGTGCCGGTTTTGTACTCTTGAAAATCGATGCCACCCACTTGCAGCAGCAGGTGCAGGATTCCGCTCAACGCGGCCTCTGGGCTGGTGGCGCGCAACGAGTGGCTAGCTGTGTCTAGCGTCACAGCCGCCTTGACGATGGGCTGGTTGGTGATGCGCGCCAGCAATCGCGCCCCAATCTGGTCTACCGGCAAAATGGCATCGACCAGACCGGTAGCAATCACGCTGCGCGGCATGCCGTCAAACTTGGCGTCATCGGGCTCCTGAGCAATCAAAAAACCGCCCGAATCATTGATGGCTGCTGCACCCCGTGTGCCATCAGAGCCGGTACCTGACAACACGACGCCGACCGAACGGGCGCCATAGTGCTCGGCCATCGACTTGAAGAACACGTCGATGGGCAAAGTCAGGGTGCGCGGGTTTTTGGGGGTCAGGGTCAGCTTGCCAGCGCCCATGTGCATGATGGAGCCCGGCGGAATCAGGTAGACCCGATTGGGTTCGATCGGCATGTCCTGCTCCACCATCACCACCGGCATGGCCGTGTGGCGGGCCAGCAGGTTGGCCATCATGCTTTTGTGGTCCGGCGACAAGTGTTGAATAACAACAAAGGTAGCTCCAGACTGGCTAGACAGGCCCGCAAATAGCTTTTCCAGGGCCTCCAGTCCGCCAGCTGAGGCGCCAATGGCAACAATTTGGGGGGTGAGTTCAGCGGCATCAGCGAAGTTGACGGCCACAACGCTTTGATCGGTTGACATGCTTGACCTTCAGGTTCCAACGGTAAAAAACATGGATCAACAAGCATCTTGCTGTCCAGACAACTGACGTATTATCGTCCGTCTTAATTTTGTCCAGGACAGGAAAATTTTTCATGACCCAAGTCAATACGGCACCCCTGTCACTATCAGAGATTGAGAAGTTCACTGGCCTGTCGCGCGAGGTTTTGCGCAAATGGGAGCTGCGTTACCTGTTTCCCCAACCCAGCCGTGGTCGGCGAGGTGAACGTCTTTACAGCCAGAAGCAAGCGCACAGGCTGCGCCTGTTGGCGCGCCTGATCGACTCTGGGCAGCGCGTTGGCAAGCTGATGCCACTGACGACGGCGCAACTACAGGCCTTGATCGAAGCACTGCCCAGACAGGGACCGCCTGAACCCAACACCCTGCTGCTGTTGCAACAGGTGCAAATGCTGGTGGCGCGGCTGAGATCACCAGGCGATGGCTCGTCGCTGGCAGCCTGGTTGGCGGGTCTGGTCGAGCAGCTTGGCCTGGAAAGCTTTGTAGCGCATGTCATGCCGGCTTTCAACCAGGCCGTAGGTAGCGCCTGGGAAAACGGCCAACTTGGTGTGCACGCCGAACACTTTTACACCGAAACGGTCAACGAGGTGGTCACACGCGCGCTGCCCGGCCCGGTCAGCAATCCATTGCTACCCAGTGTGCTGCTGACCACGCCACCGGGCGAGTTGCACAGCCTGGGTTTGCTGGCCCTGCATGCCCAGCTGCGCCTGGCGGGCGCGGTGGTCATTGGCTTGGGGGCTCAAACACCCGTGGCCGAGGTGCAGGAAGCGGTGCTGAGCATGAAGATTTCGGTGGTGGCGGTTTCAGTCAGTGTTTGCTTGGGAGCAGCGCGCGCTCAGGCCTATCTGCAAAACCTGCGCCAAGCGCTGCCCCAGCACTGCCAACTATGGGCGGGTGGCCAGGGTTGTGCGGCAGTACCGGCTCAGGCACTGATTGGGTGTGAGGTATTTGATGACACGTCCAGCGCGGTCTTGCGTTGGCAGAATCTGGCAAATAGCAGTGGTGCTGATGCAGTGCATGAACTACCAGTGGGAATGGTTTCGCGTCACGGACTGCATGCTCTTCTGACAACCTGAAATTTGTTCGGGAAGAAGGCCGGCTTGTCGTTGATACCAGACCACAAACATGCGTCGGTCACAAACCGGGTCGAGCACAAAAAATATCATGAAATTGGCCTTTATCCCTTATTCAATAAGCGCTAATAGCTACTTAAATTATAGCGTTTTAGCGTCAACGCAGCGTCGAACTTCAGTCCAGCCCGGGTCGCCCTCGGAACCCTGTTGTCGGATTTGCCGTTCGGCCGGGTCAACCCGATGGGATTTGCGGCGTGTTGGGTGATGTAGATGGCGCAGATCCTTTTGAGGCCAGCACTTGGCGGACAGTTGCGTAGCAGTACAGCGCCGCATGGCGGACATCAAATGCCATACCGCCCTAGCCTGACCGGTGTAGCAGCAGGGGCGACCAGCGGCGTGCGACTCATAGGGTGTTTGAGTGCCAGTGATCGCTGTTAGCTATTAGCATAATAGCGTCCATATCATTCTGCAAAAGGCCTAGAGGTAATTTACTTTTAGATTTTGGCCCGCCCGGCCTGTAGGGCTTTTCCTAGCCTGGGTCGTCTTTTTCCCACAGTCGAATCAGCATCGCCCGATAGCGCAGGCAGATCGGGGCAGGCAAGATGGCCCATGCCCATAAAGTTGCTGATTGTTGATGACTCCGACCTGATTCGCGCCAGCTTGCGCGCGCTGCTGGGCAGCGTGGCCGGCATCGCGGCTGTTTGCGAGGCCACGACGCTGGAAGAGGCACTTGGCAGCGCCCAGCGCGATCCCCCTACGCTGGTGATTCTGGATCTGAACCTGCCCGACGGTCTGGGCACGGACATCATCCAACAACTCAAACAGCGCTCGCCCACACTTTGGCTTGCCGTACTGACCATCCATGCCGACACCAATTACCGTCGGCGCTGTCTGGCGCTGGGTGCCGATTGGTTTTTGACAAAGCCACCGAAACCGATCAACTGCTGGAAGTGGTTCGCCAACTCGCCACACAGAACCCCATGACCAGCGCTGACTTGTAACTTGGGCTTGACTGCAGAAACCACAGATCGAAAAGGAAATGACCATGAACAAACTGAAAATTGCCACCCGCCTAATGCTGCTGATGGGCGTCCTGGCGGCGCTGCTGGGGGCTGTTGGTTTGACCGGTCTGTCAGGCATCAGCCAGTCCAACGCGGCCCTCAAGACAGTTTACGAGGACCGCACCGTTCCCATGGGGCAGCTCGGTGATGTTCAACATCAGTTGTTGCTCAATCGCCTGGCCATTGCCAACAGCGTGCTGGACCCGACACCTGGCACCCTTGCCAGGAGCATTGCCGACGTAGGTTCCAACCTCGTCACCCTTCAAAAAACCTGGGATGCCTACATGGCAACCACGTTGACCGCCGAAGAAGCGATAGTCGCGAAAAAGTTCAATGAAGACCGAAACCGATTTGTGCAAGAGGGGCTGCAGCCAGCCATGGCCGCCTTGCGCTCCAACGACATCGTGACTGCGCATCGGTTGATTCTGGAAAAAATCCGGCCACTGGTTGTGCCCGTGGAAGCCGACATTGAAGCCTTGATGGCTATTCAACTCAAGGAAGCAAAGGCGCAGTACGACGCCGCCGCCGTGCGCTACATCAGCACTCGGGCCTGGTCCATCTTCGCCATCCTGTCCGGCATGCTGTTTGCCATCCTGTTTGGTGCCAACCTGATTCTCGGCATCTCCCGCTCACTGCGCGAAGCGCTCGATGTGGCCAATGCCGTGGCTCAGGGCGACCTGAGCCACCCCATCCATCTGGACGGGCGCGACGAGATATCGCAGGTGCTAACCGCCCTGTCAGGCATGCAAGACAGTTTGGCCCAGGTGGTCACCACGGTGCGCCAAGGTGCTGAGGCGGTGGCCACGGCTAGCTCTGAGATTGCCCAGGGCAACCATGACCTGAGCGCCCGCACCGAGAGCCAGGCCAGCGCGCTGGAGCAAACTGCCGCTTCCATGGAGCAGCTCAGTGTCGCCGTGCGACAAAACGCTGATAGCGCCGCGCAGGTCAGCCAACTGGCCTTGTCCGCCAGCGAAACAGCGGTTAAGGGTGGCGAGGTAGTGGCGCTGGTTGTCACCACCATGCAAGGCATCAACGACAGTTCCAACAAAATTGCCGACATCATCGCGGTCATGGAGGGCATTGCCTTTCAGACCAATATTCTGGCCTTAAACGCCGCGGTCGAGGCGGCGCGCGCTGGTGAGCAAGGACGAGGTTTTGCGGTGGTGGCCAGCGAAGTGCGCTGCCTGGCCGGACGCTCGACGGCGGCCGCCAAGGAAATCAAGGCCCTGATTCTTGCCAGTGTCGAGCGGGTGCTCCAGGGCACTCTGATGGTGGACCAGGCAGGCATCACCATGGGCGAGGTGGTCAGCGGCATCCAGAGCGTGACCGAGTTGATGGGTGCCATCAGCGCGGCCAGCCAGGAACAAAGCCTGGGTGTGAGCCAGGTTGGTGAGGCGGTGATGCAGATGGACCAGGTGACCCAGCAGAATGCGGCGCTGGTCGAAGAAATGGCGGCGGCTGCCAGCAGTCTTCAGTCACAGGCACAAGAACTGGTGGAAACCGTGGCGGTGTTCCAGCTCGACGTCAGTGGTGGTGACGAGCCGATGAACACACATTCTGTGGTGGTTGATGCTGGACCTGCCCGCCGCACCAGGCAGTCGCTTCATCCATTGGATCAGGCAGTTGACACCAGCGCCGAGGATCGTCGTGCAGGTCATTCACGCCCAGCCGGGCTGCTGCCAGCACTGACATGCAGCGCGTGTGGACTGGCTTTGTGACAACACCGCCGAAACTGATGCCTTGCCGGGCGTGATCCGGCAGGTGGGACTGTATTGATTTTTTTACCAGCAAGGAGCCATCTGCCATGCAGCATCTGAAAATTTCAACCCGACTGATCATCATGATCGGCGTTTTGTCGGTGTTGCTGGTGGCCATTGGCACCATCGGCTTGTGGGGCATCAGCAAGTCCAATGATGACATCCGGGCCTTGCACGACGAGGCCATGGCACATGCCTTGAAGGCCGATGAGTTGATCGACACATTGGTGCAAAACCGCGTACAGGTGCTGCTGGCCTTTCAGCATGCACCCGACGGCCCGCTGGCCTCGATTCACAATCATCCGACGACCGCCCACACCGAGGCGATCACCGCCAATCGGGTTAAAGCCGACCGGATCATCAAGGAAATGCAGGCGCTTGACACCACGCCGCAAGAGTTGGCGATGCTCGAGACCATCCTGAAAACCCGTCTCGCATGGCGCGACAAACTCGATGCCGTGCTCAAAGCCATTGCGTCAGGCGACTTCAGCCCAGCCACCATGGCCTTTTTTCTGCAGGCCGGTCGCCAGGAGGGCGAGACCGCAGTCAAGGCCTTGCGAGAGTTTCGTGACTACCAGGTCAAGGTGGCCAATGACGGTTACGCGGCGGCACAAGCGCGTTACCAATTGGCCAAGCTGGGTTTTACCCTGTCGATCCTGCTCGGCTTGCTGATTGCCGGGGTGCTGGGGGTGACCACGGTGCAGACGCTGAACCGCCAGCTGGGTGGTGAGCCTGCCCAGGCCGCTGCGGTGACCACCCGCATCGGCGCGGGTGATTTGCGTGGGTCTATCCCGCTGCGACCGGACGACACCGGCAGCCTGATGGCCCAGCTCAAGTTGATGCAAGACAAGCTCAGCCAAGTGGTCACCAGCGTGCGCCAGGGCTCTGAGGGTGTGGCCACCGCCAGTGCCGAGATCGCCCAAGGCAACCAGGACCTGAGCGCCCGCACCGAAAGCCAGGCCAGCGCATTGCAGCAGACGGCTGCATCGATGGAGCAGCTCAGCGCCACCGTCAAACAAAATGCCGACAACGCCGCCCAAGCCAACCAGCTCGCGCTGAATGCCTGCGCCGTGGCTGTCCAAGGTGGCGAAGTGGTGTCGCAAGTGGTGGTTACCATGAAAGGCATCAACGAAGCCTCCGGCAAAATTTCCGACATCATCAGTGTGATTGACGGCATTGCCTTTCAGACCAATATCCTGGCCCTGAATGCTGCTGTGGAAGCCGCACGCGCCGGTGAACAGGGGCGTGGTTTTGCCGTGGTGGCCAGTGAAGTGCGTGCCCTGGCGGGCCGCAGCGCCGAAGCCGCCAAAGAAATAAAGACACTGATTAACGCCAGCGTGCAGCGGGTGGCACAAGGCACCCGCCAAGTCGATCAAGCGGGTACCACCATGCAGGAGGTGGTGACTGCCATCAAAAGCGTCACCGACATCATGGGGCAGATCAGCGTCGCCAGCAGCGAACAAAGTCTGGGTGTCAGCCAGGTCGGTGAAGCGGTCATGCAGATGGACCAGGTAACCCAGCAAAACGCAGCGCTGGTGGAAGAAATGGCAGCAGCGGCCAGCAGCCTGATGTCGCAGGCCAATGAACTGGTCAAGACGGTGGCAGTGTTCAAGTTGTCGCCTCAAGAAGCCGCGCCGTATAGCGTGGCACCGGCCACGGTGGCAAGCCGGTCACGGGCCGTCAAACGATTGGTGAGCGGCCCCGAGAGGCGCTTTTCCACCGACCTTCAAGAACCCAGTGCCAAGGCCAGGACAATGACCCTCGCAGCAGTGCGCAAGCCGCCTGCCCCGGCTGTTGAGTCGGCTGGCGACTGGACCAGTTTTTGATGGGCCACGCAGGTCAGTCACTCACACAGTCCTGAACGTGAATCCGCAACACGGGCAATACCCCGCTGCACCTGCCACCCTGTGGGATGCGGCTGAAGCACTCCATCGCCTGCGCGACGAGTTGGTCGAACTCTCGCTGGCCCTGCGCGACTTGCAGTTTGAGCTTCCGGATGACACATGCCGTGCTGCCCACGAAAGTGCGTTGATATTGATTGCCAATGCCTTCAGCGGCAATGCGTCCAAGAGGCCGTCATGAACACGATGACTGATCCGCGGGTGCTGGTGGTGGATGACCGGCCCGCGAACATCCGGCTGATGCAGTCCATTCTGGAGCCTGCCGGCTACACGGTAATGCTTGCGACCAATGGGGAGTTGGCGCTACAGCTCGCTGAAGGCACGCCGCCAGACCTGATCTTGCTCGATGTCCTGATGCCCGGCATGGACGGCTACATCGTCTGCAGCCGCCTCAAGCAAATGGAAGCGACCCGGCAGATACCGGTCATTTTCGTTACCGCCGTGGATGACGCAGAGGCAGAGGCCCGCAGTTTTGCGCTGGGTGCAGCCGATTACATCACTAAACCGTTGAAATCGGCACGGGTTCTGGCACGCGTCAAAACCCATATTGCGCTGTACCGCCAGCAAAAAAGCCTGCGGTGTATGTTCCGGGACGTGATCGAGTTTTCCCCTGACGCAATGTTGTTGGCAGATGCGCGAGGGCAGATCGTGCGCATCAACGCACAGGCCGAGCAGTTGTTTGGTTACACCCGGCAAGAGTTGGTCGGCTGCGCCATTGAGGTGTTGTTGCCCGATCACCTGCGCGAAAAACACCCGGCTTTGCGCGACGGTTATGTCGCAACGCCGAAGGCACGCCGCATGGCGATGGATGTGCGGGCAAGGCGCAAGGACGGCAGCCTTTGTGAAGTCGCCGTTACCCTCAATGAGATTCAAACCGCAGACGGGCGTTTGTTTGTCAGCGCTTTTCGCGACATTGGCTGGCGCAAAGCCGCTGAAACCGAGCTGCGCATTGCAGCCGCCGCCTTTGAGTCGCAAGAAGGGGTGGCAACGCATATTTGATCGTGATGAGTTAGCTCAACTGAGTATTCTGATCGATGGCTGCAGCGCCCCCAAGGCACCAACAAAAGCGGACGTGTCAATCGAATCGTTGGACGTTGCACTGGCACGCGCACGCAAAACGGCGAGTGAACTTGGGATAGATATAGAAGGTGTGCGTATTCCGGATCTGCGCATTCATGATCTCAGGCGCACACTGGGTAGTTGGCAAGCCAAGACCGGTGCCAGTATGGTGATCATCGGCAAGAGCCTGAATCACAAAAATCAGGCAACGACAGCAATCTATGCCCGGCTGGATCTTGATCCTGTGAGAGCATCAGTTAACACCGCGACTTCTGCGATGATGGAGGCTGCTGGTATGAAAACCGGCGCAGATGTTGTTCAGTTTCAGCCATCGAAGGTCGCTTGATATGCCAATTCTTTCGGTTTTTTTCGGCATTATTGTGCGGATGTGGCACGATGATCATCCGCCACCGCACATCCACGTTGAGTATCAGGGGTTCGAGGCACTTGTTGTTATTCGTACCGGTGAGGTTTCCGAAGGGCGGTTACCAAAGAAGGCGGCCGCGATAGTGAAAGAATGGTGTCAAGCACATCAGCAGGAACTGCTGGCAAATTGGATACATGCTGAGCGTTTTGAGCCGTTAGAGAGAATTGCAGGAGCAGACCAAGATGATTAAATTAGTCGAAGCACATTACTTGGGTGACTTCCGTGTCGCACTGGTTTTTTCTGATGGCAGGGAAGGCATTTTTCTTGGTCAGGATTTGTTGAAGCGTAGCGGCCCCCTGTTGATTCCTCTGCAAGATGAGGCTTACTTCAAGCGAGTCTTCATTGATGCGGGCGCGCTTTGCTGGCCCAACGGGTTGGAGCTGTCACCCCAGCGTTTATATGAGACCTGTAAGGTCGTTGCCACTGCCTGATGATGCAGGCACAGCGTCAGCAACAAGCGGCATATAAAAATGCTCAAAATGCTGTAGCAGCGCATCCAAAACGACAACGACGCATCGCGAGGCCAAATGGAAACGAGCCATATCCCTTCAAGAAATCATTGCAACCAGCAAATAGTGCTGGATGAGAAGGAAGGGGCCGCAAAGCTACATGTAGCGCGCGGTATCTTACCGGTGTGAATGCCTAGTTGCAGTTGGGTCTTGAATTCCGATGGTCGTAACAAAAAGTAGCACGCGTAGCATGGGTAGCATGGGTAGCATGGGTAGCATGGGTAGCACGCGTAGCATGGGTAGCACGCGTAGCATGGGTAGCACGCGTAGCATGGGTAGCATGGGTAGGAGCTGATCGAACGTGGAGGAACAACAACTTGCGGTTGTCGATCCAAATGAAAATTTTGGTGCCATGGCGAATCAGCGCACGCAGATGTGCTAAAGAATTGCTGCTGCGCTCCGTCGCCAGCACCATGGTCAATGTCCTAAATGTTGCCAAAACCATCATTCGAATAGGGATCAGGGATCGTTGACTTCAGCAATTTCGGGTTGACCTTAATCACGGCGCTTCTATTGATTGAAACCAGAGCTATCCGGTCCAGGCTAATAAGTTCTTTCAACGCTGCCGTAAGTCGTGTGGCAGTGCGAATCGGACCACTTCTGCGAGCATCGTTTTTCAGCAGAAATACTGTGTTGTTTTGATTGCAAAATCGAACCAGATAGGCATCCAGTTTTAGGGCATCAGACATTTCAACAGGCAGTAAAAATTTGCCAACAAATCGGCGTGCCTCGTTCAGGTACCACCTTGCTAAATTGCAAGCATGGTTCATATGGTCAACTTCAATTGGCCCCTGCCGTCCTTCATAGATGTGAAACAAAGCAGCTAGTCTTGCTGCGTTGTCCGCTGATTTAGCCGCAAAATCTCGAACATCGCAGTACGCCCTTCCATCCACCATTTCAGCTTGAACGAGGTCGTGATATAGGACCCACTGGTGTTTGGCATCTGGAGATAAAGTCAACCGTGGAGGACACAAAGTTCCATCCAAATTCAGCGTTCCAGGAGTTTGCAAACACTCGCGAATACGCAAATTGAACGAGCGAAGTCCAGGTGAGTCGATCGGGCCTTGATACAGAAGCGGTACTTGAGGCGAATCCACAACAACGACATTAAAGCGGGCAAGAAACCCTGACCCACGGAGTAACTCACACGACTGGTTAAGGTGCGATGTCAATGGCTCTTCCTGGATCATGATGGCAACAATCAATCTCACGCCGTTCAACACAATAGGTTCGGAACTACGCCGGTCAACGCTGTACCGTTTGGCATCCCACAGCGTGTTCATCAATCCGAGCGTTTTGACAAGTGATGGCCCACGCATGGCATGGCTGCCAAAAAAATTTCCACCTTCGTCTATCAAAAATCCGGCTGAAGGCCAGATGGTGGACAGAGACACGGCAAGCTGTTCTGACGTGCAATCAGTGAATAGTAAGGTGGGCACCATGGGTGGCTTGGGCTCCCTGTTCCGCAATGCGATCAGGCGGCTGCTCAGCTCCTCAATTGATTCGCCCTTTCGGTACAAACTTTTAATGTCTGCCAGAATCCCGTCATATGCAGCTTTCCAGACGTCTGCGCGAACCTTGTGGTGGTTCAGAGTCGCCCTGTTGGCGGCTTGGGCTGCATCTTGGAATGCTCTGATTTCTGCTCCAAATATGTTGTCAAGACCGGATTTTCGTCTACCACTGGGGCAGACTGTTAAAAAATTAAGGCTGATCGGTGCGTGCAGGTTCTCGTCACGGGAGACGTCAAAAGGTGTTGACAGGCCAACGCGACATTTGACAAAGCACAACTTGCGATTTGTCCCAAGTCAACCTTGATTACCCGATGCGCCTCCTCCACTGGCAAACTAAAGGACGGTGGTAGCAGGCGTTGACTTTCGAACTTTTCGGTGGGCAACTCTCGTATGATCGGCTGAGGGTGACAGTTACAACGCACAAGCTGCCCGTGCTACATGGCGAAGTTTCAAGACCACACCCGGTGGTGTCGGTGCTGGCGCACTATTCGGCATGGCACGCGATAACGGCTGGCGTGAAGATGCAATGGACGTGTCGCAACTTCTGCGCAAGCCTGAACGTAAGCCCGTAGAGCCGCCGCGTAAGCCTGCACCCGGCATGAGTGCTGCTGAAGTGTGGGGCCGTGGCCTACCGGCAACAGGCCAGCACCCATACGCTATCAAAAAGAAAGCCTCGACAGAAGCCATGGCCGGGCTGCGTGTACTGCCCGCTGATGACAGTTTGCGCATTGGTGGTTCGTCAATGGCCGGTGCGCTGGTGGTGCCTTGCATGGCCGGTGATGGCAGTTTATCGACCTTGCAACTGATACCGCCCACGGGCAAGAAAATGAACCTGCCCGGCTGCAAGGTTGAAGGCTGGTTCACCGTGGGCAAAATCGAAACAGGCAATACTGTTTACATCGTTGAAGGTATCGGGCAAGCGTGGGCAGTTTGGCAGGCAACCGGGGCCGCCGCTGTGGTGGCGTTCGGTGCTGGCAACATGGGCAAGGTGGCAACCGCTTTGCGCCAGAGTGATGACACCGCCCGGCTGGTTATCTGCCCTGACCGTGGCAAAGAGCAGGATGCCCACAAGATAGCCGCCGAGCTTGGATGCGCTGTGGCCTGCCTGCCTGAGTGCGAGCCTGATAACTTTGACGTGAATGACCTGTTCATTCGTGATGGCTTTGACGTGGTGGCTGCCTTGCTGGAATCGGCAACAGAGCCGCCCAAGCCCGAACCCAAGGTTCACCCGCTGGCGCGATACGTGGACATTGACGGTACAGCCAAGCCGCCGCGCTGGGTGATACCGGGGTTTATCGGGCATGGCGTTGTCGTTATCGCTGGTGCACATGGTGTCGGCAAGACGACCGCCTTGCTACCGTTGGCATTGACCGCTGCCGGGCTGCATGGTGATGACCTGATGCCGCGCCAGTGGCGACATGTGGTTTATGTCACTGAGGATGTTGAACAAGCCCGGCGCATCGTGTCGGGCATCGTTGGGCATTCAAACCTGGGCATCAGTCTCGACCTGGTTCGTGAGCGCCTGCACATTGTTGAGGCCGTTCGCCTTGGGGCTGAGTTTGTCGCGTCCGTGGGTAAGACCTACCGCGAACAGTTCACGCGGATTGTGGATAGCGTGGAGGTGCTGCCCTTGGTGGTGTTGGACACTAAATCCGCCGTGCTGGCGCTTGACAACGAGAACGATAACGCTGAAGCCTCGCGCATGATGGCCGCGTTGAAGCAAGGGTTTGACGGTTTACCCGTCTGGCTTATCGGCCACGTTGCAAAAGCCAATCTGACCCGCACTGACGCACTGACGAGCCGGGGCGCATCAGCTATCGAGGCTGATGCCAATCAGACCATGTTTCTGATTCGTGAAGGTGAAAGCCGTTATCTGGTGCTGGGCAAAACCCGATTCGAGGCATGGTGGCCTGAGTTGGAGATTGTCAGCAACACAGCACAGACACCCGCACTGGACGAATTCGGAAACGTGGAAACTATCGTCATGCGTTGGGGCATTGCAGCGCCAGCAAAGCAGAGCCGCAAAGATGCATCAGAACAGGCCGCAGAGCAACAACGTAAAGACGATGAGGCTACCTTGCGCCAAGACATACGTGATGCGGTACAGGTGGCATGGGTGGCTGGTAATCCGCTGAATCGTGAGGGCATCAAATCCAAGCTGAACCGCAAGGCACAAACAGTGCTGGCTACCGTTGAAAACCTGCTGCATGAACGTTGGTTACATGAGGTGTTTGTGCCAGCCAAAGAACGGCTGCACCCGCGCAAGTCTGCGTTTTTTGTGAACCTGTCAACCGAGGAACATGGAGTCGATTTTGTCTGGTGGTGGCCTGCCTGCTGGCAAGCTGGTGATACCCGAAAGCTGGAAAAAAGCGCCTGTTTCAATCATTCCCGCACCAGAGGATGATGCTATGGAGGTTGTAGCATGAACAAGGACTGTTTCAATCATTCCCAAAATCCAATCATTCCTAAGGAAAATAACATGGGAATGGATGGAATGAATGAAATATTCATGTCCAATCCCTCCCTTTCCAATCATTCCCGGAATGCTGGGAACGATTGGGAATGGATGGGAATGGATGGAATGTTAGGGGCAGGCAATGACTGACTTTCATTCTGGTGCAAGGGTGATTTGCCCAACCTGCAAGACACGAACGTTCATTCAAGATGCGCCGTGGAAACTGCAATGCGTGACTTGCTATCTGGCGCGAAAGGGTAAGACCGCACCGACTGCCCATTACCCGGTAATGATTGACCCGATAGAACCCGGCATGTTGCGCCGCCTGATTCAGCTATGCCACCCAGACAAGCACCAATGCAGCGAGGCCAGCAACACGGCCACTCGCTACCTGCTGGCGCTGAAAGGTGGGAAGCATGGGTAAGCCTACAGGCCAAAGGTTTGCCAGCGTCTGGGACGCCCTACCGCATGGCCTGCGTGATGGCCCTAAATCGACGCATGAGCCGCTTGCTGGCGCTGCCGGTACGGTTAGCACTGCCAGAGCCGATAACGCAACAGGGGCCGTTTTTGTGGCTTTGCCGATAGTTTCAAACAATTGGACGGATGACACCAAAAATGCAACGCACGCGGGTTGCATAGAAAGTGCTTGGTCGTCCAATGAATAAAGCCTATCGGACGGAGCCGCCTGCACTGGACTTGCTGGGGGACACCATATCGACACCCAAGCGAACAAACGACAGACCCGAGGCCGCCGCACTGTGCGAGGTGTTGAAGGCACTCAAGGCACACCCTGCCGTTGTCTGGTGCGAACGGATGAACTCAGGTGCCGCCAAAGTCGGAAATCGGTTTATACGGTTTGGCTTCACTGGCTGCCCGGATGTTTTAGGTCAGTTGCGTGATGGACGCTTGCTGGGGGTTGAAGTCAAAGCACCCAAGGGCAAGTTAAGACCTGAACAGGCCGTGATGTTGTCTCGCATCGCTGGCGCTGGTGGTGTGTCCTTTGTGGCGCATGACTGCTTGGACGTGAGCCGGGAACTTACAAACGTCGGTAATTCGGTTTAAATAACCATGGGAAAACCAAGCGAAGGCTTCAGGCATTGCACTCAGACTTAAAAATAGTATGGTTTCCGTAAGAATTTCGGAACCTGAAATGCTGCTATTTCTGAACAGGTTAGCGGGGGGCTGGTGCTAAGTTTGTGCAAAGGTTGCACCCCAAGATTGCATCAAGGTCGTAGCAAGGTTATGTCAAGGGTCAATAGCAATAAGCAATTGACTTATATTGACCGATAGTTTTTCTATGAGTGTCGTTTTGTTACCTGCTCATGCTGCGGAGCCTGTTTGAGTGCTGTTTGCAGCCGCATAGCCCGTTTCGCCAGTATCCGCGCTGCCAGTTCGATTGCTTCCTTGTTTGGCTGCTGGTGTTCCTTGTATTGGGTCAGTTGCGTGTACGTTCCTGTCGGAGGTGGGGAGTCGGGTTGTCCGATGTGTATCACCTCTTGAGTTGGGATGTATTGCGCTGCCAAATTCGTGTTGTTCATATCGGAAACTACCAGCGGGTGCAACCGAGCAGCATTTGATTGAGGAACTGGCCAGCGTCATCTGGCGCAAGCGCCGGGTGCTGCAAGCAGAGGGGGCCACCATCAACAAGGGGCTGAAGGAATCCGCACGCAGTGCCAAGACGGTGATACCGGCAGCAGCACCGTTTGAGATGGGTTTGTCTGGCGACAACACCGACATCCGCGACCTGATGGACTTGAAACCGGCGGACGTGGCAGAAAGCCAGCAGTCTGCCCGCCATGACCTCGAAGCAACCAACAAGGCCAGCGCCATCCTACGCAAAGGCGGCGACCGCGCCTATGACAAGGCCCTGCGCACCTTGTTGCCCGACACCCGTGAATGGTGGCAGGAATATGTGGACGACGAGGAATATACCGCCGATGCAACGGGACTGGCAGGCTGGAATCTTGAATGGTGATGGCAGCAAGCCCAAAGGTATGCATTGGGGGACCTACCAGCGGCTCAAAAGCCACCACGATGCACTGGTGCAGATCAGCTTGCATGACATTGGCCGCAAGCTTGGTTGCCTGCACAAGTTGCTGGAGGCGTAAATCTGTTTCGCAAAATGGCGGTTTTCAAGACGAAACGTGGCTGGAGCGGTACGTCATGCGAAGAGACTGGCTGTAGACTCTCCCGGCACAAAAAAAATAGGTTTCAAATCGAGGGCCGCGGTCAAATCCGTCCGAACCCCGTTTGACGGGTCACGCCATTGACAGGGCATAGAAAGGGATTCTCGTGAAATCAGGTATCAGAGACAACAGGACTAGGGGCAAAGTCGCAGAATTCCTGAAGGAGAAGGCCACCAGCGGCAGCCGCCTTTCAGTCGTGTCTGCTTACTTCACCATTTATGCCTACGAAGCCCTCAGCGATCAGCTTGACGGAATCGAATCCCTCCAGTTCCTGTTCGGTGAGCCCAAATTCGTTCAAACGCTAGACCCCGAGAAGACCGACAAAAAAGCCTTTAAGATTGAAGACGAAGGGTTGGAGCTTGCCAACCGACTTCAGCAAAAGGAAGTCGCCCGCCGTTGCGCCGAATGGATCACCAGCAAGGTCGAAATCCGCTCCATCCGCGAAGCCAACCTGCTGCACGGCAAGCTGTACCACATTGACGATGGCCGACGCGAACACGCCCTGATGGGCAGCTCCAACTTCACGCAACGCGGTTTAGGCCTGGCTGCAGCGCCCAATATCGAGTTGAACATGGTGGTCGATAGCGACCGCGACCGTACCGACTTGAAAGCATGGTTTGATGAATTGTGGTCAGACACAGCGCTGGTTGAAGATGTCAAAGCCAAGGTGCTGGAGTATTTGGCCCAGCTCTATGTGGACCATTCCCCGGAGTTCATCTACTTCAAGACCCTGTTCCACGTCTTTGAAAAGTTTCTTTCTGGCCAAGAAGAACAAGCCCAGTTCTTTGACAACACCGCCATCACGGATACGGAAATCTGGAAAACCCTTTTTGAATTCCAGAAGGATGGCGTCAAGGGTGCCGTTCAAAAAATCAACACCCACAACGGCTGCATCTTGGCCGACAGCGTGGGTTTGGGTAAAACCTATTCGGCGCTAGCCGTCATCAAATACTTTGAACTGCGTAACCACCGCGTTCTGGTGCTGTGTCCCAAAAAGCTACGGGAGAACTGGACGGTTTATCTCGGTAGCAACATGACCGAACTAAACCCCTTCGTGCGGGACCGCTTTAGCTACATGGTCCTTTCCCACACCGATCTATCCCGAGAGTCTGGCAGGGCTGGTGACGTTGACCTGGGGACTATCAACTGGGGCAACTTCGATTTGGTGGTAATTGATGAATCCCACAACTTCCGTAACAACGTCAAAGGCAAACGCGACGAGGAAGGCAACGTCATTAAGCAAAGCCGTTACGAGCGCTTAATGCAAGACATCATTCAGGCCGGGGTCAAAACCAAGGTGATGTTGCTGTCCGCCACGCCAGTCAACAACGACTTGAAAGACCTGCGTAACCAGCTCTATTTAGTTTCCGAGGGGCGCGACCACGCACTGATGCCCACCACCGGCATTGCAAGCATCAAGCAAACGCTGGACGCAGCCCAAAAGACCTTTACCGCATGGGCAAAGAAGCCTGTAACAGGCACTGGCGACCGCGACCCTAAAGACCTGATGGACGGGCTGCCCGCAGGCTTCTTCACTTTGCTGGACGAATTGACCATTGCCCGGTCCCGCAAACATATTCAAAAGTACTACCGCGCCTCCATGGCGCAAATTGGCAAATTTCCCAAGCGGGCCAAACCGATTTCCAAGTACTCGGAGATTGATAGCAAGGGCCGCTTCCCCACCTACGACAAACTGAACGAAGAGATTGAGAAGTACCAGCTCGCTCTGTTCAAACCGTCTATCTATGTGCTGCCCCAATACAAGGATCAGTACCAGGGCGAAACCAATGTGCGCAATTTCAGCCAGGAGAACCGTGAGAAGTTTTTGATCGGCATGATGAAGGTGAACTTCTTGAAGCGGCTGGAAAGTTCGGTCAAATCGTTCGCCATCACCATGGAGCGCACCGTCACCAAGATTGAAGACTTGGAAGAGCGCCTTAGCGCCTACCAAAAGCTGCGAGACGGCAAAGCGCAGGACTTGCAAGCCACCTTGTTCTTGATGGAAGCGGAAGAGGACGAAGAACTGCGTGAAGCATTTGAGGTGGGTACTCTCAAATACCGCATGGAGCATATGGATGTAGACCGTTGGCTGGCGGATTTGGCCACCGACAAACGCCAGCTATCCATGCTGGCCGAAAGTGCTGGTGGCGTTACACCTGAGCGTGATGCCAAGCTGGCGGAGCTCAAAGCCATCATCAAAGCCAAGGTCACAAGCCCCAGCACGAACAGCCGGGGCGAAGCCAACCGAAAGATCATCGTGTTCTGCGCGTTTGCAGATACGGCCTCATATTTGTACGAACAACTGGAGCCGTGGTCCAGCACCACCCTGCGCAGCCATATTGCGCTGGTGTCTGGCGGTGCCCGTCCCAATCGCTCCACGTTTGGCACGGCAGAGTTCAACCAAATTCTGACTAACTTTGCACCCCGCGCCAAGCAGCGCGCCAAGATGTCCAAGATGCCGCAAGACGGTGAAATTGACATATTGATCGCCACCGATTGCATTTCTGAGGGCCAGAACCTCCAGGATTGTGACTACCTGGTCAACTACGACATCCACTGGAATCCGGTCCGCATCATCCAGCGCTTTGGCCGTATTGACCGCATCGGCAGCCCGAACGACACCATCCAGCTCGTCAACTTCTGGCCCACGCCAGACCTGAACAAATACATCAACCTCAAAAATCGGGTAGAGGCGCGCATGGCACTGGTGGATATTTCTGCCACCAACGAAGACAACGTGCTGACCAATGCAGAACTGGAAGAGCTTATTCACCAAGACCTGAAGTACCGCGACAAGCAACTCATGCGCCTGAAAGACGAGGTGCTGGACCTGGAAGACTTCAACGAATCCGTGGCGCTAAACGAGTTCAGCCTGGACGACTTCCGCATGGACCTTAGTAACTACGTGGAAGCCAACCGCACGAAACTGCAGGACGCGCCCTTTGGTCTGTATGGCGTGGTGCCCGCCAGCACCGAGCACGCCACGGTCAAGCCAGGTGTCATTTACTGCCTACGCCAGCAACAGCACAAGGCGGCGCAGGGCACCGAAGCGAATAGCCAAGCTGTCAACCCATTGAGCCCGTATTTCTTGGTCTACATACTGGCCGACGGCGCAGTGCGCTACAACTTTGCCGCGCCCAAGCAAGTGCTGGAAATCTTCCGCGCCCTGTGCCAGGGCAAGACCGAACCCTATACACACCTGTGCAAGCTGTTTGACGAGCAAACCCGCCATGGGCAAGACATGAGCGCGTATTCCGCAATGCTGGACAAAACCGTAGCGGCCATCGTGGCCCAGTTCACCCGGAAAAACGCCGCCAACCTGTTCACGGGCCGGGGCGGCAAACTCATGGATGCAACCAAGGCGGTGAAAGGCAACAACGACTTTGAGCTCATCACCTGGCTGGTGATCAAAACGCAATGACAGACTTACAAACAAAGCTCTCTATCCGGGAGGCTATTACTCGTTTCACTTCGCAGCCACTTCGGTCGGCATCGCTCGGTCTGTTCGCGTCTCTGGGATACCAGTCAGACCGGACTATTGCAATAGATTCCGTGGAGGATTTTTGCACCCAGTTCGACCCCAGCGGACTGCTCGCTCATCCCCGCGTCCAAAAGTCGAACTGGAAAGCTATCGAACTGCTGTTCCAGCTCACCGACGAAGAGCTGTCGCGCAACGCCACCCTGTTCAAAGACACCGCTGTCAGAGCATCCCTGCTTCAGTCCTATGTGTTCTTTGCGGTGGAGCTCCAGCCGGGTGACTACGCACGGGGCAAGCTGGCCGGCATCATCCGCCAGATCAACCGCGTCTTTCCCATGCCTGTCATGGTGCTGTTCAAGGTGGCGGGTAATTTGTCCATTGCCGTCATCAACCGCAGGCAAAACAAGCGCGATGAAAGCAAAGATGTCTTGGGCAAGGTCACGCTGATCCAAAACATCTCAACAGTCAAACCGCATCCGGGTCACCTGGACATTCTGGCTTCGTTCTCGACCACGGAACTGCTTGCCCGCAAGAAGCCCATCGGCAACTTCGACCAACTCCACGCCGCGTGGGAAGACGTATTCAACGTTGAACTACTCAACAAGCGTTTTTATGAAGAACTGTCCAACTGGTATTTTTGGGCACGCAAGCAGGTCAGTTTCCCGGCGGACTTGGAGCCTGACGAAGTCACTCGCAATGCCACCAGCGTCATCCGCCTATTGACCCGGCTGATCTTCTGCTGGTTCCTGAAAGAAAAAGACCTCATCCCCGATCATTTGTTTGACCAGGATGCCGTCGCCAACGCCTTGAATTCTGTCGGTGAAGAGGAAAGTACCTACTACCACGCCATTCTGCAAAACCTGTTTTTTGCAACACTCAACCAACCCATGAATGTCGATGGCGAGGCCGCCAGGCAGTTTGCTGCGGACGGTGCTTTTCATGAAAACATGAACCAGCACGGCATTAAAACGCTTTATCGCTACAAAAAATGTTTCCGTCAGCCGGATCGGGCGCTAGGGCTATTCGAGGACATTCCGTTTCTAAACGGTGGCTTGTTCGCCTGCCTTGACACAGAGGACGACACCGGCAAGGTGCAATATGCCGACGGCTTTTCGCGCAACGCAAAAAAGCAGCCCATCGTCCCCAACCGACTGTTTTTTGCAGCGCCGCAGATCGTTGACCTGAGCGATGACTTTGGCGATGCCAAGAAGAAAAAGGCCAGCGTGCGCGGTCTGCTGCACATACTGCACGGCTACAAATTCACCATTGCCGAAAGTACGCCGGTAGAGCAAGAAATCGCCCTCGACCCCGAACTGCTGGGCAATGTGTTTGAAAACCTGCTGGCCAGCTATAACCCCGAAACCGGCACCAACGCCCGCCGCCAGACCGGCTCGTTTTACACCCCGCGCCCCATCGTGGATTACATGGTGGACGAATCCCTCAAAGCCTATCTTGCAGATGCCATGGTCAAAGCCTTGCCCACCACCACGGCGGCTGATGCCATGACAGGGCTGGACATTCTGTTTGCTTACACCGAGAAAGAACACGCTTTTTCAGAAGCAGAGATTGACGCGCTCATAACCGCCATCAACGCATGCAACATACTCGACCCGGCGTGCGGGTCGGGAGCCTACCCTATGGGCATCTTGCACAAGCTGGTGTTCATTCTGGGCAAGCTGGACCCGCACAATGAAAAATGGCGGCAGCGCCAGGTGGCCAAGGCTGAGGAAATTGAAGATGTGCAGGCGCGTGAATCGTCGGTGCAAGCCATCAACAACGACTTTGCCAACAACGCGCTGGACTATGGCCGCAAGCTGTACCTGATTGAAAAATGCATCTACGGTGCTGACATACAGCCCATTGCCATCCAGATTTCAAAGCTGCGCTTCTTTATCTCGTTGATTTGCGACCAGCGCACCCACAGCGACAAGGCGCGTAATCTGGGTGTGCGGCCGCTGCCCAATCTGGAAACCAAGTTTGTTGCTGCCAATACGCTGTTGGGCCTGAACCTACCCAAAAACCGTAGCCTGTTTGAAAATGAAACGGCCATCCGACTGGAAAAAGAACTGGAAAAAGTGCGTCACACTTACTTTTCAGCCCAGACCCGCAAAGCCAAGCTGGCGCTGCAAAAGAAGGACCGGGAACTCACAAAGAAGATCATCGACGAACTCAAGCACGACTCCTTTGGCAATGAAGACGTGTACCGCCGCATCGCCTGGAACCCGTACGACCACCACAGCGTGGCGGACTTCTTTGATCCCGGCAAGATGTTTGGCCCCGCATTGGACGATGGTTTTGATGTCGTCATTGGCAACCCACCCTATGTGCAGATTCAAAAATTCAAGGCTTCGGATAAAGCCGCGTGGGTCGAGCAAAAGTTCAAAACCTATACCGCATCAGCCGACATTTATTGCCTGTTCTATGAGCGCGGTGTTCGCCTCCTGAAGGACGGTGGACACCTGAGCTACATCACATCCAACAAGTGGATGCGTGCGGGCTATGGGGAAGCGCTTCGTCAGTATTTGGCTAAGGACGTAGAGACCCAAAGCGTGATGGACTTTGGCATGGCGCAGAACTTTGGTGCTGCGACCACCTACACCTGCATCGTGCAACTTGCCAAGCGCTCCGCCAGGGGCTCGACACGTGGTTGTTATGTGGCCGATGACAAAGCAGCGGTGGCGGACCCAAGTGATTATTTCGAGCAAAACGCACTGCCGATGAAGGGGCTGGATGAAACGCCTTGGGTCGTACTGCCCGCTGCGCGACAACGTATCAAGCTTGCCGTCGAGGAACAGGGCGTGCCGCTTGAGAAATGGCAAATTCAAATCAACTATGGCATCAAGACGGGTAACAACGATGCGTTTTACATCAAGACGGCGCAGCGCGACGCATTCATTTCTGAAGACTCGCGTTGCGCTGACTTGATCGTCCCGTTGCTTCGAGGCCGCAACGTGGGTCGGTACGCTACTGAGTGGGATTCTGTGGACGAGAAAAAATGGATGATTGCTACTTTTCCGTCGCGTGATTTGAAGCTTGAAACAATTCCATTGCCGATTTCTCGACACCTGCAAGAGTTCCGTGAAGCGCTGGAACCGAAGCCTCGCGACTGGAGTGGTGAAAATTGGCGAGGGCGAAAAACGGGGACATATCAATGGTTCGAGACGCAAGACCCAATTTCCTACCACGCGGATTTCCTCAAGCCGAAAGTCATCTACCCGAACATGACGAAGTACCTGCCGTTCTACTTGGACACGGTGAATCACTTTTTCATTAACGACAAGGCATTCATCCTGACGAGTGAAGCCGAATCTTTGCCCTACTTAGCCGCTGCCTTGAACTCATCCTTGTTTCGTTGCTGCTTCCGCGACAACTTCCCTGAATTGATGGGCAACACCTATGAAGTCCGCAAAATCTTCATGGACAACATCCCCATCAAGAAGCCCACTGCGCAGCAAGCTGCCTTGTTCGAGGCGCTGGTTCCCATGGTGCAAGCCACCAAGGCCGAATCGCAGAAGTCAGGCAATTCCGAACTTAAAAGCGTTGCGGTGTTTCTGGAGGAAGTGATTGATGCCTTCGTGATGGAAGTCTATTTTGCGGATCACATGGCCGAACACCGTCTTGGCATCATGGCCCACGTCACGCCGCTGTTGCAAGACTTCGATGCCGCTGCATCGCCAGCAGAACAGGTGGCAGCAGCCCAGCAGTTCTACGCCCAGGCCAACGACAGCAAGCACCCCATTCGCAACATCCTCATCCGCATACCCGTTGACAGCCCAGACTTGTTGGCCGTGATTCAGCGTGAAGGCGCGGTATGAGCACGCAGCGCGTTGAACGCATTGAGGTTCGCGCCTTCAAGGCGTTCAAACACCTCGATTTCAAGCTGGATGGTCGCCACTTGCTGGCCCATGGTGGCAATGGGGCTGGCAAGTCTTCGCTGTATTGGACGCTGTACACGTTTCTGCAAAGTGCCGCGAAAGACACGCCCAACGTTGCCAAGTATTTTGATGATTCCGGGCCGCAAAGCCTGCTGAACGTCCACGCCACACCGGCGGAGCGCGCAACCGCAGCCGTGGTCGTGTCGATCAAAGACGACACTCGCACATCCGCCGCCGTGTACTCGCTGTCAAACGAACAGCATGACACCAAGGCGAACCCCGATGTACTGAAAGCCAACCTGGCCAGCGACTTCATTACCTACCGGGTGTTGTCCAGCTTCTACCAGTTTCGCAACTCACAGGCCATTGACCTCTGGCCGGTGTTTGAGCAGGAAATTTTGCCTTTTGCGCAGGGCACGTCCACCAAGGACATTGCCACCCTCTGGCACAAACTGAAGACCGCTGATCCATTTATCCAGTCGAAGGCCAGCGGAGAAGCCGCCTGGTATAGAAAGGGGCGCTATGAGCGCTTTGATGCGGACATTGCCCGATTCAATCAGGCGTTGGACGAGGTATTGGCCAGCATTTCTGCACAAGCCCAGCTTTTTTATAACGCGCATTTTTCTGAGCCAGGCACTACGGTCGTATTGAAGGTTGGCGCAACGGTGAAGGCATCCAGATATGACCGGTACGCGCACAGATTTACCGTGCCGAGCATTGGTTTTGAGATAGCGCTCAACGGCAATGTGGTGCGCAAGCCGCAGTCATTTTTGAATGAAGCCAAGCTGACCCAACTAGCCCTGTCTGTCCGCTTTGGTGCAACGCTGGCCCACCTGCATGACTCGCCCATGAAGCTGCTGGTGCTGGACGATTTATTGATCAGCCTGGACATGAACAATCGCATGAAGGTGGTGGACATCATCTTGAGCGAAACGTTTGCCGAGCACCAGAAAATTATCCTGACACACGACCTGGGGTTCTTCAATGAGTTCCGGCGGCGCATTGGTGGCAGACACGCAGAGTGGTCATTTCAGCGCTTCGTTGGCAGCGCCGATACCGAAATCCGGTTGCAAGAAGACAAGAGCCAACTTCAAAAAGCAGAGGAATACCTGCACGGCGAGAGTTTGGACGAAGCAGCCAATTGCATTCGCAAGGCGGCAGAAGATACCGCCAAACGTTTTCGAGAGCTCACAGTTGTACCCACCAAGGACTTTTTGACTTTGACCGACCAGTTGCGTTGGGCACGCAACAAGCTGTTGGAGAAGCTGCCTACAAAGCTCTACGAGAAAGTATTGAAGGGGTTGCCTGAAAAACACCGACGGTACTTGGTACCTGATTCGGATGTTGACCTTTCGGCCATACCTGCGATCACTCCTGACGAACTTGCTGTTCTCAGCCGATTGCGAAAGCAATTGCGCACACTGGTCACCAGTGAGCACTGGGGAATGATTGAAAACGCCAAAGTGATTGACGACGTGCTCGCGACAACTGAGCGCGTCCTCAATCCGGGCTCGCACGGTGGAGAAGCTCCGCTCTACAAAGAGGAAGTGCGCCAGGCGCTTGAACTTGTCAAGAAGCTGGAGAAATGCCTTTCGTAGCTCCAATGCGGTGAAATGTTTATGCCAAATCAGCCTGTAGCCCCCGTAGATACTGCGCAATCAGCTACTAAAACCATAGTGAATGTAAGGTAACGCCGCCATGAAGAAAGCAACCAACGCCACCGAACCCGCTAACCACATTGCCGTGTTCCAGGAGTCAAGCATCCGCCGGGTCTGGCACAACGAGGAATGGTGGTTTGCCCTCAGCGACGTGGTGGCTGTGTTGACCGACTCGGTGGACGTGAAGCAATACATCAAGAAAATGCGCAGCCGTGACCCGGCCCTGGACGCCAACTGGGGTACAACCTGTACCCCCCTTGTGCTGCTGGCCCCCGACGGCAAGATGCGTGAAACCAATTGCGCCAATACCGAGGGGCTATTCCGCATCATCCAGTCCATACCATCACCCAAGGCCGAGCCCTTCAAACGCTGGCTGGCGCAGGTGGGTTACGAACGGGTGAAGGAAATCGAAAACCCCGAACTGGCCAGCGCCCGCGCCCGCGAGCTGTACCAGGCCAAGGGCTACCCACAGGCGTGGATCGAGAAGCGGCTGCGCTCCATCTCCGTGCGCGGGGAGCTGACGGACGAGTGGAAGGCGCGCGGCGTGGCTGAGGGCAAAGAGTATTCCATCCTGACCGCCGAAATCGCCCGGGCAACCTTTGGCGTGACGCCCAGCGAACACAGCCAACTCAAAAAACTGGATCAGGTCAAGACCGGCAACAACCTGCGCGACCACATGACCGACCTGGAGCTGATCTTCACCATGCTGGGCGAAGCCAGCACCACCGAGATTGCCAGGCGCAGCGATGCCCTGGGTTTTGTTGAAAACCGCACGTCCGCCAGACAGGGCGGCACCATCGCCGGTAACGCTCGCAAAGCTCTGGAGGCCAAGACGGGCAACAAGGTGGTGAGCGGGGCCAATTACCTTGCGGCACCTGCCACACCAGATTTGCTTGGCGATGCCACGCCTGCACAGTCCGGCAAGCCCAAATCGCGTGCGCGGGTGAAGAAACCCAAAGCCGATGGATCATGACACTTGCTGCTGGTCAACACCTCGATCACAAGTATTGGCTGCTGCACACCCTGGGCCAAGGTGCCTTTGGTGAGGTGTGGCTGGCGCGGGACACGGTGCTGGGCAATCACCATGTGGCCATCAAATTTCTGACCGCTGCCAACCCGGACAAAGACAAGGAATTTCTGGTCGAGATGCGGGCTCTGGCCGGGTTGAATCTGCCGGGCATTGTCACCTTTCATCACCACTTCAGGCATCAAAAGCAACTGGCTTTGGTCATGGAGCACTGCGCAGGTGGCAGCCTGGCACAGCGGTTGCGGGACAAGCAACCGGTTGACGCGCAGGTGTGGGTCAACCAGGTGGTGCAGTGGATGCTACAGCTCTGCGACACGCTGGCAGCGGTGCATGCGCGGGGCTTGGTACACCACGACATCAAGCCGCCCAACATCTTGCTGCGCGATGACATGGCCGTGATTGCAGACTTTGGCATTGTGAACACCACCGGCGGCACCGTGATCTACAGCTCGCCCGGCAAAGGCTTGGGGCTGGCCCGCCGTGACGATGCACGGGAGGACATCTATGCCCTGGGCGTGACGCTACTGGAACTGCTGAACCGTGGACACCCTTGGGTCAAACTGACCGGTGACGTTCTGGAAGCTGCGAAGCGCCAACGCACATTGCCAGCGGGGCTGGACGAGCCAACATGGTTGATTGAAATTGCGCTGCGGGCGATTCACCCTGAGCCTGCGCTGCGTTTTCAATCTGCCGCCGACATGGCCAGTGCGCTGCGTGCCCGCTGTGTGCCGGTTAGCGTGGACCGTAACGCCATGAAGGCGCACCGGGCGGTGCTGGCGGGTGAGCAGGCGCTAAAGCGTGGCAACTGGCGTAAAGCCGAGAGTGCGGCGGTGGTGGCCTTGATACGCGTCTTCGCGGCCATCGTGCTGTGCCTGAACCGGTAGGACTCATTGCCCGTCTCCACGATGTGGCAGTGGTGAGTGAGCCGGTCCAATAGTGCCGTGGTCATCTTGGCATCAATGAACACGCTGGACCACTCCGAGAAGCTCAAATTGGTAGTGATCACCACGCTGGTGTGCTCGTACAGCTTGGAGAGCAGGTGAAACAACAAGGCACCACCGGCTTGGCTGAACGGCAAGTACCCCAGCTCATCGAGGATGACCAAGTCCATGCGCATCAGTGCCAGCGCGATGCGCCCGGCCTTGTCCTGGCGCTTTTCCTTCTCCAACTCATTGACCAAATCGACCGTGGAATAAAAGCGCACTCGCTTGCCTTTGCAGTAATGCCAGCTACCCCAATGGCTGTGGCCAGGTGCGTCTTACCGGTGCCTGGCCCACCAATGAGAACAACGTTTTGTGCCCTGTCAGTGAAGTCCAATGTACTGAGTTGGTTGACCAACTTCTTGTCAACCCTGGTGCCCTCAAAGTCAAAGCCTGCCAGGTCACGGTGCAGCGGGAACTTGGCCGCTTTCATCTGGTGGCGCACCGAGGCAAACGCCCGTTGCTCGTGTTCGGCTTGCAACAAATGCTCGATCAACCAGCGCGATGTTTGTATACCCACATCGTTGGGTTTGCCCTCGTGCGTTGTCAATTCGTCCCAAGCCTGCGCCATGCCTGTGCGACGCAGCTCCTTGAGTTCGGTGCTGATCTCACGACGCATGATTGAGCTCCAGCAGGCTGGCGGCTTCATGGTTGACATCAGCTGTGTTACCGTGACGCAAGCTGTCATAGCGCCCTGTATTGGCCACTGGCAGTTCGCCCAGGGGCAAGCTACTTTGAACCGATTCAGGCACAGGTGCGGCGTTCAGGCGAGCCAATACGTTGAGGACGTGTTCGGTACTGAGCGCCCCCGATTCAATGACCAATTCCACCGCCACCAACACCGCTTCGAGGCCGTGGCTGGAGACACAGTTGAGTAGCCCTGCGTAGCCATACTGGCCTGGATTTGCGCAAACAGGGCGCGTGCTGTGCGTCTGTCCTTTTTTGGGGCGCAGCGCGTCGGCTTTGAGGGATTGCTCCAGTTCGTCAGTAAAGTCACCAAGTTTGTTGAAACCCTTAGCCCGGACGTACTTGGGTGCTTGAACTTCTTCTGGGGTTTGAAGCCATTTGTGCACGGTGTTGCGCGATAAGCCCGTGCGTTTTGCTATTGCTCGCTCTGAGAGTTTGTCGCGCACTTGCATGCGCCTTATCTTGCCTAAAAATTCCATGGTGATCACCTTGTTTGCTCCTGCCTAAAAAGTAGGCAGCGCTAGTAAAACACCTGGCTCAGTTTTGGGTCGGCATACCCTCTATTTGTGGCTCAGTTTTCGGTCGGCGGCAACAATTACCGGGTAAGCGCATATATGCCGGGCATACCCGGATTGATCCGGCTGGCGCGGATTGATGGCTCAGTTTCGCAACAGTAACGAAATACATCACCTGAAAATTTAGGCCAGTTACCGATAGCCCACCTGTTTTAGCACTGCAACGGGCACCCCGGACGGTGCTGGACGTGCTATTGATTGTGCAGCAATGGGCATCATGGCAGTTTTCATGAGTGTGACGAAACCCTGATACCTGACATTACAGGGTAAGGATGGCGACGCCGACAGACTCGGCAAGATCATGCCGGGCATCAATGCGCTGGTGTTGGGCTGGCGCTGGTTGAATGGCAACGACAAGGGCCATCGGCGGAAATTCTGGCAATATTCTGGCAACGGCGCACTGCTAGCAAAAAAGAAGCACTACACAGTTTCCTGTAAGTGCTTGTTTTTATTGGTGTTTTTGGTGGGAACTGAGAGGCTCGAACTCTCGACCTACGGATTAAGAGTCTTCGACTCAAGCATTCCCAAGGATTCTAGCGACTTCCAAAAACTTCCTAAGTAACTGATTTTATTGATATTTCCAGAGTCACAATTTTTCAAACGTTCTTTCTACTTCCCACGTTTTGTGTAATTTTCTATGCCCTATTACACAGGAATTACACAAACCCGTACGCCTAACTTGTTGATTTGACAGTGTAAAACGATAATGCTTCGTCGGACATGCTCGATAGCCTTGAGTCAATCACCGCCGTACGGATGTTGACCGCCATCTTCGTAATGAGAAGGTCGGGTGTTCGATTCATCTCTCCGGCACCAATATATGTAAGGAAAGTCCGCTATTTAAACCGTAGCGGATTTTTTTTTGGGCTAGCACCGGGCTAGCACTGCACTCAACATGCGACTGTGTGAACGGCCAGTATTAACCGACTTCCAGTCAGATGCGATTGCGATAGGTGTCAATGAAAATCAGGGGGCAAGGAAAGTCAATTGTTCCCGCTGATCAAGGTGATAAATCGCAACTCGGACGCACCAAGGCATGTAACTGAGCCATCTGTTTGGGAGCGTGGCCCGTGCTGTGGCTAATGTGCTGCTGCGAAAAGTTACAAGAGGTTCAGGGGGTTTTAGGCCCAAGCGACAGACGATCTGCTTTCGGACGCAAAAAGTGGTTAAAAACGTTTTGTCTATCGCTTCAAGACCATATGCTGACACTGAGGCGAATGGCTTGACGGACTCGAACTCGCAAATATGCGTGCTGACAATATTATTTAAATACAGCAATGCCCCATATTGCAATTGACCTGGACCAGGTGGCAAATACATAAGGCGGTTGACGCTCCTGTTTGCGATCGCGCTCAGGAAGTTACCCAAATTATCAGCTCCTTGCATCCACTCTTCATACACGATCAAGAATTCACTGAGAAGGATTAGCGGGCAAACTGTTAAGTATTCATTGAACGACCTGTCGTTGTCCTGATCAACGTCACATTCGTGAGTTAGAACGTAAACTGGAAGCTCCATGGTTGAGAAAAGGCGGTCTTCAGGGTTATAAACAGGACAACGTATTGCCGCGTAAATTAACCCAGTGCCCAGCGCCAACTGCTCAGTCGATCCGTAAAATTTGCCAGGAGATAAGGGCGAGCTCGCACTCAGTATCTTGTGCGCTTCAGCTTCTGTCATTTGCCAACAAATCGCCCTTTGGCAATAAAGCGACCAGCCCGCAACGTTGCCCGGCGCAATATCAAGTCTTCCGTTCGTGAAACATTTCTAATTTTCGAGAAGGGGAGAGCCTCAGATACAAGATAATTACGTTTTCGAAGTGGGCTAAATAGATTCAGTCTGCCAGCCGTGCTCTGCAGCTTGACAATCGCGCTGGTTGTTGTGAAAGCGAGTCTTTCAGCCTTAGCCTGCTCGATTGCAATGATCGCATCAATATTGACATAGCCGGTCATCGTTGCGATAAATGCCGCGCTTGCGGTGGCTTTCGTTCTGGCACTAATACTGAAATTATTCATATTGGGGCTCCAAATTACTGAGACCGCTTTCACTCAGACATTCAAAAAACATCTGCTTATTTGCTAAATGAATCTCGTCAAGCAACCGTGGCAAATCAGTGATGAACGATTGGACTTCTGGAATGCTTGCGGAAGTCAGAGTATCGACATCCAAAATAGCGCCGGATCTCATAGCGCCTGAAGCCAGCTGCAGGTTGGCATGCGTCATCATCTGCACGGCGTGCAGAAATGGCGCACGGGGTATTTCCACTCGGATAACGGAATTTTCCGCCTTGACAGCATGCATGCCAACACGAAGATCAATATTGAACTGACTCAAAGCGCTGGCTGCGTCCTCGTTTGTTTCAAAAAAGTCCACATATTTGATGGAGTAGCGCTCGATTGACTTAATGAGCGCGTCGCTGAGCACCACGTTCATAACCTGTTCAATAGCCCCCTTGAAATCAGCCCATCCTGGGTAGGGCATCACACAGCCAACCCCAACTGACCTATCTCCGACCAGTATTGCGAACCGACCCCAAGTCAATCGGCTGAGTGGTGAAAACTGCAGATTTGGGTCCATCTCCCTCATCTGCTGTGGCAACTGGGCTATCGGCATAGCTTCAAAGTTTGACACCTCTTTCAACTTTGATAACAGCAACCCAGGCAATACGGCAGACCCGGGGAAGCTACTGCTAAACCGGATTTCAAAAATCACATCGATCAGCGGTTCCTTGGCTAATTTAGAAGGCAGTTGGCGTGTGGTCATTGGTTTACATATTGCAAATTGCACCGGACACCTTGGCGCGGGCCGCAAGCGCTATGCAGGGGACTGTAGCAGAAAAGTGCAGTGAAACCGGATTGCCGTGAGCGAACCGCTGGGAGTGCTAACGCCGAAAAGGCCCCGACCAAAGTCGGTGGTAATTCTTCCGAGCCGCGCTCAGGGAGGTGAAGCGCAGGGGCTTGATGCCCGGCTGAACTGTAGCATGGCGTGTGCCGCCGCCGTTACATAAAACTGCTACCTGCTACAACGAATCATTCTGCCTAGATTATGTAATCCGACGGTCACGCCAAATTACATGCCTTTTATGCCTCCAGCCCTTACAGAAAGTGCGCAAGCAGCTACAACCTGTATAGCACAGTATCCGTCAAAAACAGGCCCAACAAAGACACCAGCAAGCCGCCGCCGAAGGCGGCGTGTCTTCGCGCGGTTCTGAGGGAGCCCCCACGGGGGGCGGACGGGCAGACCGCGCGGGCGAAGCTGCGAAGCAAGCGAGCCCCAGGGGTGGGCGGGGGCAAACACCAGATGCACGGCGAAGCCGCTGACCACAACCATGCGCGCAGCGCCTGACTGATGCCCAGGTGCCAGCACACCACTAGGGCGACAGCCGACTGCACGTAAGACGCGAAGCGGCTGGGGAGTGCAGGCGGCTGACGCGCCCGCTTCAGCGTAGGCAATTTTGCATAACGCCTTTTTTGTAAACCCGCAGGGCGCGAAGCGGTGGCTGCCACAAAAGGAGCTTTAGCGACTGACTGGCGGACACTTTGCAAAATGGGGCGTTATGTAAATTTGCCGTAGCTGCAGTTCACTGACGGTGGTCGAACTGGGCAACCAGCCACGATGCGCCAGCGAGCCGAGACCTAAAGTGGATCCCGGATTTAAGACAAGAATTTAAGATGACCTCAAATCCGGGAAATCCAAGACCATGAGTGAAACCAAGAAACGCAAAGTCCACACACCAGAGTACAAAGCCAAGGTGGGGTTGGAGGCTTTGCGTAGCGACAAGACCATCAACCAAATTGGCCAGGATTTTGATGTTCATCCGGTGCAAGTCGGGCTGTGGAAGAAGGCTATCCAAGAGCAGGCAAAGACTTTGTTTGAGTGCAAGCGTGGCCCTAAGTCGGTGGATGCTCAAAGTGAGCCGGAGCGCTTGTATGGCGAGATTGGCCGCCCAAAATGGAACTCGACCGGCCCAAAAAGTCCGGGATGAGCCCATCATGATGCGCCAGGACTGGATCGACACGAAAGACGACTTGGTGCCCACCACGCGCCAGCGAACTCGCGGGTGTCTCACGAGCCACGATGTATTCTCGTCAAAGGCCCAGTTAGCCGACCAAGACGATCAACTGCTAAGCCACCTGATCGACGAAGAATACACTCGGCATCCGTTTTACGGCACCCGGCGCATGGTAGTTGTTATCAGCAAGGCAGTAGGCTACCGGGTCAATCGTAAGCGCATCCAACGCCTGATGCGCCAGATGGGCTTGCAAGGCATGGCACCCGGCCCCAACACCAGCCGGGCACACCCACAGCACCCGATTTACCCATACCTGCTGCGTGGCCTTGAGATCACCCGGCCCAACCAGGTCTGGAGCACTGACATCACCTACATCCGTCTGGCCAACGGGTTTGTCTATCTGGTGGCGGTGATGGACTGGTACAGCCGCAAGGTGCTGAGCTGGCGAATCAGCAACAGCATGGATGCCAGCTTTTGCCTGGCCTGTCTGGAGGAGGCGCTGCGCAACTTTGGCACGCCCGACATCTTCAATAGCGACCAAGGCGCACAGTTCACCAGCGCCGACTTTACCGGGGTACTCCAACGCGAGGAGATCAAAATCAGCATGGATGGACGGGGTCGGGCCTTTGACAACATTTTTGAGAACGTCTGTGGCGCAACGTCAGATAATGAGGATGTCTACCTCAACGGTTATGCCACGATGGGCGAATTGATGGTTGACTGAGCAAGTATTTTGTGCTCTACAACACCGAACGTCCGCATCAGTCACTCGACTACAACACGCCTGATTCGGTATGCCAGTGCCAGCGGCGGCGCGCTGATCATCGATAAATTCAAAGAAAGTCCAAAACCGAAGACCAAAACCCGTGTGCACAACGGCCCTGGTTGATCAGCTTGATGGAAGGGCGGTACTCCGCCTTTGCGGCTGACTGGCACAACCGGCCTCACAAACTGGCGACAAGTGACGATGTACCTCTGTGACAAAGCGAAGCGACTCACGGGGGCACATGGTCACGCTGCTGGCTACCGCGCCGCCAGCACGATGCGACAGCGAGCCGAAGCCAATGGCCTTGGCATGGCGGTACTCCGCCTTGCCAACTGACTGACAACCCAGACCGTCGCACACTGATAAGCAGTGGTGTCGGTTGCCCTGCCACTGGCGCAAAGCGCCCTTCTGCTGGCAGGGGAACTGGCACGACTGCGCTGTGTCCACCGTGCCGCCAGCCACGATGCGCAAGCGAGCCGTGTCAAGCCATGTCTGCGCTCCAGCGCACTGACTGACACTTGCGAAGCACTGGCGTTGCATTCCGGGCACCATCGGACGATCTTTCTCATTTATTTGGCTTGAAAGCACCCACACTATCCAACAAAGACCGCCAGCGCTCCAGCGTCCCTATAATTTCCGGCTTCGTGCTTCACTTTTTACTTTGCCGCCTTACTGATCAAGCCATTCATGACCAACCCCGACGGGAAAACTGCATTTAGCCTGCATATTGAAACCGGCACCGAAAAGGGTGACGCTGTTCCAGCCGCGGTGCTCGCGCAGATTCTGACCAGCGCACAGCGCAGCTTCGAGTTGATTGGGGTTCACATCGAGGGGCGCACGGTTCAGCAGCGCGCACGCATTTCCGCTGCAACTCGAAGCCGTTTTCAATTGGTGTGTCGCCTGCCGGTGCCTGGCTGCTATGCGGTTCCCATTGTGCTGGGTGGCAATGACCTGCTGGCAGAACACATCACAGCGGCCATGGATGTGTTCAAAAAGACCATCAGCGGCATCACCGCCCATGACTCCGAAGCCATCAACAAGGCCATGCCTGATGCAGGCCTGCGCCATCGGTTGTTGGAAGCTATTCGGGGAATGGCACCGCGTGCAGATGCTAAGTGGTCGTTGAAATTGTGGGACGCTGGCAACATCGAATTTGGTGAACTCAACACCGAAAGTGAGGCAACTATCAGGGCAGCTATTGTTCCCGCTGATGAACAGGCTGAATCCCAGGTTGTGACCGGCTACCTCACCAATATCAACTTTACCAACCGTGTCGTCACCATCATTTACCCGCCGACCAAGCGCGAGATGGAATGTGTCTATGACGAAACCATTGAGGACCTGCTGATTGAAAACCGGCGCGACTTGATCCAAGTCACCGGTTTGATCGTTCTGGATGATGCAGGCGCGCCAAAGAAGATCACCAACGTCAATGACATCAGGGAACTTGACCTATCGCCCTTGGTCGTCGACACGATCAAGGTGGGCAAATTGGTACTGAAGGCCAAACAAGGTATCACCTTGGAGCCCACCACCGACGAGACAAAGCAACTCATTTGCGTCACACACGCCGATTTAGGCATTGACGCATTCGCCCGCACGCGCGATGCGTTGGTCAGTGAATTGAACGAACAAATCGGAATGCTTTGGCAAGAATATGCCCTCGCTGCTGATGACGATCTTGACGGCGTGGCCATCAAAATGAAACAAGCCCTGTTGGCCGCGTTCAGTGAGGTTGCCCATGGTGCGTAAACCCGGTGACGTGGAAAAAAGTCTGATGAAAAAAGGCTTTCAACGCAAAGAAGGCGACCACAGCTATTTCAACTACTTCACCAAGGCTGGCAAGAAAACCAGCGTCTTCACCAAGACCAGCCACGGAGCCAAAGAACTTGATGACAGCTTGCTTGGCATGATGGCCAAACAGTGCAAGTTGAGCCGCCAGAACTTTGACCTGCTGATTGAATGCCCTCTGGACCGTGACAACTATGAACGTAAGCTAGTCGAATGTGGCGCAATACAGGCGCAAGCGCCGTCAAAGTAGTTGATTTCAATGGACGTTGGCAGTGGGTACGAATCCACATAAAAGCCTGCCTGTTTATAAGCTTTTTCAGCCTCTCGCCCTTATAAACAGAGCGTAGGTCACTATCAATTTGATTTCAAACTCGCTGGAATTTAGATTAAAAACAATCGCATTGTCGAAGCCAAAATTCCAATTGTTCGTCAGGCTGACGTGTATTTTGTTCCGCTCTTGAACGGAAACTGAGTAGACCGCTTTAGTGTTCCGGCCTTTGTCATTGGGTAGAGGTATACAGATCGAACAGTGTTCTTATTCATATCCAAAGCCGCAGCGATTTCACCCAGCGCTTTGAAGTTCTTGTCGCATAGTCGAATAATTTCTTTCTCAATTTTTTCTTTATGTGTCACATTGTCCATCGTCAATTCCTTTGCAAAATGATGTGCTCACTCTGAGCTACGACAGCAACTCATTTAGTCCCGCTTCAAATTCTGGCATGCGCTCCCCAAAGTTGAAGAATGGCAAGCCCCACACCACGTATTGCCGGTTTTCAATGAGCTGCTCGACTTGCCCCTGGCCTTTGATGCTCGCTAGGAATTCCTCTTTCCAAGCATCTGCACGTAACAGGTGCTGCCCTTTCGGCTCGATGAATACTTGGTAGTGCATCGTGTCCGTTTTGGTCTTGCCAACTAGGAACAGCACGAAATCCGGTTCTAACGGTCTGCCATCGGCAAACGCAAAAAGCTTGAAGTGCTTTTCATTGCGCACCAGATAGGCTTCGGCATATACCTTTTTCAGGTCGTTGTACCGCTTGTCGATGTACTGGATAAGCAGCTTTTCTTCAGATGTGCCAAAACAGTCATCGAATGCAAACCAGGCTCTGGTGGACAAGTCAAGGTGGTACGCCGTTTGCGAAGCATCCAGCATGGACCGGCCAAACTCCTTATCTTCCCCTCCGTCCAACATGAAATTTAGCGTCTTGTCGGTGAACACCGCCTTGACCATGGCAGGCTTGAACTGCACGGAGCCCTTAAATTCCACGTTGCCGCTAGCTACGAATTCAGCCACCGCTTCCAAAACCTGAATGGCCACGTCCAATTTTTGGTCTGGCGTGAGGCTAGCGACTTCGTTGGGCAGACCACTGACCTCCACCTTGACGCGGCCCAGGTACTTATCCGAAGTCAGAAATTCATGGATAGAGTCCAGGTGCGGCAAGAATTTGCGCAGGTTGGCGAACTCGTAGAACTCGATACGCTGTACAGCTTTACGAAGCACTGCAACGCCAAAGCTTGCGAGCATGTAATCCTGGCGGGTGCGCTCCACGCCACGGTCCGGCCCTGCATCATCGAATACCGTCACCGTTTTGGAGTAGCCGGTGCGTAAGGCAACCTGGTGCACCTGATTGACAACGCTGCTATCCAGTCCGTCAATGTCTTCCCGGTTGTACTTGACCCGTTCGTTCAAAAAAATGAAACCACCTTTGTACAGGGCGGTTTTCTTAAAGTCATCTTTCAGGCGTACCCGCTGTTCACGGGTGTCCTTGGCCTTCATGCCAATTTCTTGCAGGGCTGTGTTGAGCTCCTGAATGTATTTAGGGTTGTAGGCGCTATGGTAGTAAAGCTCTTCGCATACGCGCACTTCATGGCCCAGGTCAGCGTCAAATTTCCGCCCATATAAGGGCTGGTCCGGGGCTAGCTGAAATGGGCAATACCGCGCGCCACGACCAATCAACTGGGCTTCGGACATGGTGGTTTTGCCAATCTTCCCGGCCTTACTGTCCCGTGTATCGTACAGCCGCACAATGTCAAACAAGTTCAATACATCCCAGCCTTCGTTCAGCTTGTCCACCGCAAACACGGCGCGGTAGCTGTTGCTTTCCAGGTTGTTAACGGCAATCTGTTTTTGTTCACTCTCTTCCTTGCTGTTGACCGAAATCAACTTGTCGTCCGAGAAGTCTTCCTGCAACTCGGCGATGAGGTTTGTCAAGGTGATGCTGTTGGTCGCCAAGTAGTCAAACACGCGCTGAATGGCCGGGTCCTTGGATCGGGTGTGCAGACTGTCCAATGCAGCGGGTTGCAAGGCCTTGATGCCATCCTTGAATTCATCGAAAAACGCCAGGCTGTCTTTGATGGTTTTGGACTTGAACAAAATCACCGGCTTAATGTGGTGACGATTTTTCTCGAACACCTTGCGCCGGTATTGACTCAATAAAACGGCTTGCAAGGCACGCTGGAACGGCTCCAGATCAGCTTGCAAAACCTTGACCTCCTTGGAGTATCCATCACGCCGAAACTCGCGCAAAGGGTAGTCGTACAGCAAGCGGGGTCGATATTTTTTAGCCAGATTGTCGTCCGACAAATCCACCGTGGCCGTGAACTCCAGCAGCACATTGCTTGGGTGGGCTTTAAAGATACGTTCGACTGTACCCTCCCAGGACACTATTTCCAGAAGTTCATCCTGGTTCACCGCCATACCCTTTTTTGTGTCGGCATTGATGTGGTGCGCTTCATCGGAAAGCAATACCACTTTGTCGCCTTCAAAATCTTCAAAGGTGATGCTGTTTTCCCGTGGCGTGTTCAAGGCCATGTGCAGACCTTGGATTGTTGTGAACAAGATGTTTATGTCGTCTGGGTTTACCGACTGGAAGCTCTCCACTTCCCGCACATCCACGCGCCGGTCGCCCACGGCGATGGTTGGGGCAAACAGGTATTTGCTTGACTGGGGGTTAAGAAAATTGTCCCGCGTCTTGTTGATGATGTTGGTGCTGTTCACGAAAAACAGAAACTTTCGGTAGCCCTTTGCATACAGGTAAGCAATAAGGCCCGCCATCATCATCGTTTTGCCACTGCCCGTGGCCATATGCATCAACAGTTGATGATTCTGGCGTGGCTTGCCGTCAAAGGCCTCCTCCCAGTAGTTCACGAAGAACTTGAAGGTCCGTTCCTGGTACGGTCGCAGCGGAAAGCGTGGGTTCAAATTCGCAGTGATGCAAGCGGGCAGGCGGGTTCCTTCAATGTGGCGCTTTCCCAGCTCTAAGCTTAGGATTTCATGCAAGTCCCTGACCGCACTCATGCCGCACCCAGGCGGAAAAAAGCACGGTTCAAAGCTTTGTCGGATTCACTGATGCCGTAGGTCTTGTCATCCATTTCTGACAGGGGGACGTACAGGAGGTTTTTGTCCAGCACCTCAATCAGGAACCGCTTTTGGTCCTCTATGGGCAGAGCATTGAAGTCATGCACGCAGGCGTTGATGCTGGCCACGTCAACCTGATAGGAAAGGAAGGCCTTTTCCTGCATCGTGAGCCAAATTGCCGCCAGTTGTTTTTTGGTGGTGGCCGCCGTGATGCTGTCAACAAAGGTTTGGTTGGCTTTGGCCAATTCGCAGTACACAAATTCGCCGCCACCTTGCCAGTTGACTTGGGCACTTATGCCCACTGCATCCCCCGCCAACACTGATGCCAAGCGTCCCGCTGTTGTTGTTTCGGCGTAGTCCAGTTGCTCCACACCAATCCAGCGACGCCCCATTTTGTGTGCGGTTGCCATGGTGGAGCCGGAGCCACCAAAAAAATCCATTACCAAGTCGCCTTCTTCGGAGGCTAATCGCAGGACTTCAGCCAGATATTTTTCGTTCTTGGCAGTCTTGAAACCGTGGTCGCTGTTGGCAATGGGTACACCGTTCCACACGGTGTCAGCCAAGCGAATATCAGCAGGTGCACGCCAGTATTGGGGTTTGCCGTCGTCTGGCGAACGTCGAATGAAGGATAGGGCCTGGCCGGTGTCGCGCCAGTATTCGGCCAGAGTACGGCCACCACCTTCTGCCAAAAAGCGGTCGAAATTCGCTACCGCTTGCAAGGCGCGGGGTTCACCCCATACCCACTGCCCTTTGGTTATTTTGGTGTCCAGCAACTCGTATTGCATGGTCTTACGTTCTTCCGTGCTCCATGCGTGGTGCCAGTGGCCTTCTGTGTTGCCCACGTCGTGCTTATCCACCCAGTGGGTCTTGAAGCTGGTTTCCTCGTTTTTTGTGAACCAAAACAAGGTGTCGTGACGAACCTGCAATTTCTTGATGGTGGCAAACTGCTTTTGCAGACCCTTGACCGCCCGACCCGGCAGGATGATTTCATTGCGGAAGTTAGCTCGCCCAAAGATTTCATCCAGGAGCATTTTCACGGGATGGTTGTTGTCGTGGTCAATATGCACGAATATGGACCCGTTAGGTGCCAAAAGCTGCTTCGCCACCTCTAGGCGATTGCGCAAAAAGGTAAACCAAGTGGACTGTGAAAACGTGTCGTTGTACTGAAAGCTGTCGTTGTCGGTATTGAAAGGCGGGTCAATGAAAATCAGCCGTACCTGACCGGCAAACATACGCTTGACCGTGTGCAGGGCCAGCAGGTTGTTGCCCTTGATAAGAATGTTGTCCGCTGTGGTGAAGGTGCCCACGGGTACTTCGCCCATCATGGAGTAGCGTCGAACATTTACGAAGGCCTTGGGAGCCAAAAGGCGGTCTATCTGGTCTGGTGCCAGGGTTTCATTCCAAAAGATTTCTTTGCGTCTTGCTTCCGCCCGGTCCTGGCCGCCTTCCAGCACGCAGTCCTTGTAAGGCCAGGCCAGCACGACTTCCTTACTGTCGGTTAGGTATTCGTCCCCCACCGTCAGTCCAATTTTGTTTTTGAAGGCAGTGAAGCTATCAGGCAGGAACGATTTGTTGCTGACGAAGCGCTGGAACTTCACTTTGTCAAACACCTGAACCTGATCCACTTCCACAAAGAAGTGACGGCGCAAGGTGGGCTGCTTCAACAGCAGCCGCAACAGCAACGGATCCAAATTCAGGGCGAGCTCAACCACCTTATTTTTCATGAGCTTGCCATCGGCCACCAAACGGTCATCGGTGGATAAAAGTGCGGTTAATTCTGATAAGAGGTTTTGCATCAATCGGGAATCGTGACAATTCAATAGTTCGCCATCGTAGGGTCGAACTATAACCCCCGGCTTGCCCAATTCAGAACCGTGCAGCCCTGAGCCTGACCCCCTCCAGCCGCGCCATCGCTATCCCCAGTTTGGCCGTCATCCCCGCCATGGCCTGATCGACGTGGGCGTTATGCGCCGCCTGCAAGCGCGCGAACGTGCGCCAGTGCATCCCCTTGGGTTTGCCGCCGGGCAGGTTCAAAATGCCAGCGTCCCAGCCCAGGCGCTTGCGGATTCTGTCGGCCTTGGCTGTGGCCCGGTCGTCAGCAAGTTTGCGCTGGGTGCTGTAGGCCAGTTTGTGGCAATGCCTGCACGCATACACCTTGCCCCCGTACAACACCGCCACACGCCGCCCACAGCCCACAGCAGGGCAGCGCCACCAGGCACGCTGGCCGCCGTAGTGGCATCCGGTCCAGTCCAGAAACACCGGGTAATTCATGTCCTGCCATTCATCGCCATTGACCCGGCTGCGGTAGATCAGTTGCACGCGGTCAGACTCGGTGCGCATGTCAATGGCTGCTATCTTGTTGCCGCCGCGCGTCCACTGCCAACTGAATGAACACCCCGGTTTCAAAAGCCCGGCCCGCTGAATCTTGCGAATGTCCAAAATGTGCATGTCGTCGGTGGTGCGTTTGCCGTCGCGCCTGCCGCTGTTGTATCCGCCCATGGTTTACCTCTTCTGAAAATATTTACCGAAATCATTTGGCAAGATTGCTGCTTACCTGTTTACTTTTGCGTACTTTTTGAATGACAAAACAGGCTGTAGCGCTTGTCTGCTATGCGTTGCCAGCTATTGTTTTTGTATTTTCCACCTGTTGCATTTTTTCGTTCAATTCAATGGCCAGTTGCGCCCTGATATTCGTCTTGTATGCGGCGTTGTCATCAGGAAAAGCCGCTTTCATGTAGTTGTCGTGAACCAGCGTATCCAGCACCTTGTCTTTGCCCTGCAACTGGTGAACGATCACATTCACAGCCGTGGGCGCTTTGCTTTCTGGCTTTCCGACCAGGTGTTGCCCCAGCCAGGCGCGCGCCTGCGCGTCTCCGCCCTTCGCCGCCTGCACTGCCCCGGTGACAACTTCGCGCCAGTCGTCCAGGCTCACCGCGTCCAGCAGCGCCCCCATGTAGCTTTCCTGAGTGCGTGTGTGCGTGGCGTGGCCCGGTATCAGTCCGGTGGTGGGTTTTTTAGTTGCCATGATGTCAATCAATCTCGTGGACGTGCGTCACCCTTGAATTTCGTTTGCGCCTTTGCCTGAGTTTCATTTGCTGGAACAATTACTGACTCATTCATCAGTGGTCGCCCGACCATCACACTTTTCACATGCGATTTTTTGATTCGTTCGCGCGTAGCAGGTTGAGGCTCGTCACTGAGGGCAACACCTTGGAGAACATTCAAAATGGAAGTCTTGTCGCGTAGCAACCAAGCCAAATGCTGTTCAAAACTTCCAGCCTTCAGGGATGCACTTTGGACGATCGCTACATGGTTCTGAAAAATACAGAAATAGAGCATGCCCGTGGCAAATTGATGGGGAACCCCACCTTTTTCTGGTGGCTCAATGGCTGAAAGGGATAGGTTTTTGGCATCAGGGTCATCTGCAATCACAACCTGAAAACCGCCGCGCTCGAAAGTCGTCAGACGACCGCATAGAAATGAGCCCACCAAATTGCTTGAGCTGACTACACGAAATTCAGTTGCACTAGTGTCAACAGCCTCCAGCCGATCTTTGACACGATCCAATTTCGATAGCGACTCCGAAAGCATCTGCTGGATTGTCCGGGGCATGTTTTCAGAAAACCGAGCCCTGCGGTAGTAAACGGTTTTCTGAGTTGATGTTGCCACGGTGATCTACGATTTGAATTTAACGGTTGAAAATGAAAATTTTGACGTGAAGTTGAGCATACCAGTGTTGCCGTAAGCTGGTGCTGACAGTGGTTGTGATGTGGTCATGGCGATGCTTTCAAAAAGGTGTTTTCGGTGTTGAGTTGGGGGCTGCATTGGCTTTGGCATTCGGCGTGGCGGTGGCGAAGCCGTCACAGCGCTGCAACTGCAAAACCAGATCAGCAGGCAACTGCGTGTCACGCGGGCGAATGGCGATACCAGCGGCCTGCCAGTTGCCACAGCGCCAGCTTGTGTGACCGAAGCCAGACAAGTGCCTGCACTCCAGGCAAGACCGCCGGTCGTCGGTTTCCCGGTCCCGAATCACCAGCCTGTCGGCCAGCACTTCGCCGTCGGTACGGGTCAAACCCTTGTCGGTGAACCGGTGCAGGCGCGCCGTGAACAGGTCAATCTCTGTGCCCGTCATGGCCGTGGAATCCGGCCAGCAGTCGGCATCAGGATCATTACCGGGTAATGTCCCCGCCGCGCTGATGGACGCATCCAGCGCCAGTGATGCAGCCAGCAGCAAGGGTGACAGGCCCGGCGGTCGAACTGTGCCGATGTCGATCAGCTTGTTTACCGTTTCGGCAATAACCGCCTGCACCGTGGTGGTGGGTGCCGGTGCCGGGTCATTGGCCGCAGCCGCAGGCCCCTCGATTTTCTGAAAAGGTGCCAAAGTGGGGGCTTCAGAAACTACAAAAACGGTTTCTGTAGTTTTTGAAGCGTCCTTCTCGGGCGTTTTGCCGGTTTTCAGCCGTGCCAGCCAGCTCATGCTGCACCGCCTTTGAATACTGCCGGGTTGATCAAATAGCGGTCACTGGGTCTGCCCCTGCCCAATGCGTCACTGCTCTGCACCACGTCCCGGCGCAGATAGTCAAAATCCACCAGCACGTCGGCGGCCTTGCGCACTGCACCTGGCGTGTCGAGTCCAGCCCAATGTTTCAGATACACCTGCCGGGGTGTGAAGCTGTCTGGCAGCACACCGTCACGGTCAGCCAGTTTGCCGTTTTTGATCTTGGCCAACAGCGTGGCGGCGTTGGTGGTCTCGGGGATCACCGCCGCTGCATACAAGCGGTTGGCGTGGCTGCGCAAATAGTCACCCATGGCCAGCGACCGAATCAATTCGGTTTCGTGAACGATGCCACCGCTGTCCGGGGTGTCAATCAAGGCAAAGATCAGCGCCAGCGCCGGGATCAGTTTGCGGTACTTGGCCAGGTGCGACACCATGGCCGGGTGCAGCTCATCGCCGCGAATCTCGTTCTCGAACGGCACAATCCATTCAATGAACAAGGCTTGCGCCTCGGGGCTGAAACGCCAGATAACAGCCTCGGTATCGGTGGCGGGCTGCAAAAGTGCCAACCGCTCAAATACCGCCCAGGCGGTCTGTTTGGCGGGTGTGTCAGGCCACTGGTCAACGTATTTGAATTCGCCTGCAATGTCCGGCCACACGGTCAGGCCAAAGCGCTGCAACAAGCCGTCGTCACCACTGCCACCAGCCACTGCATCACGCACATACTGCTGAATCTTGCCCGGCTGGGTGCCGCCCAGCATGGCCAGACAGACGCGCGGAATGTAAGTGGTGCCACGGATGATTCGGGAAAACTTGTAGCCCTGATTGCCGTCATAGCCTTGCAGGTAAAAGCCGCGCGAGCCTTCCTGGCCGGGCTTGTCCAGCGAGGTCAACAAGCTGTAAAGCTCATCGCGGTACGCCATCAAGCCCCACGGGTTTTCTTGCAAGACTTCACCCAGCTTTTCGACCGTGGCATCGTTTTCGATGTAACTGCGCGCAATGGGTTCTGGCGGGGTGTCACCGGGTTCAAGCAACTGCCTGGCTGCCGCCGTGTCACCCTTGGCTGCATGGCCCTTGGCTTTTTTCTCATTGGCATCGTCCTGCATGGCTGCCACCTTGCAGTCAAGTTCCCATGAGTCATGCGCGGCCTGCCACAGCTCGCGCTCTTTGGCCTCCAGCCGGTTCAAAGGCTTCATCACTTCACCCAGCGCCGGGGACTTCATCACGCCCGGCCTGCCCACGATCAGCGCCCACAAATTGGGCACCACATGCCAGTCAACCCGGGCTTTTGGCTGGATGACGGCGCGTGCGCCGATCAGGCTCGACAGCGCCGCAATTGCGCCCACGGCTGGAAAGTCTGGGGGACACTGCATCAAGTGCGCAATGTCCATCACCCAGGCGCGCAATGCCACGGGCAACAGTTCGGCATCAAAGGGTTCGACGGGCGGTAGCGCATTGGGCAATGGTGTGGGGTCAGGCCATACGTCATTTATGCCTGTAGCCCCCGTTCTACCTGCGCTGGCAGCTACTGATTCAATAGCTTCATCAATACACGCCTTGACGGCATCAGCCCCGGCTGACAGGTGCAAATCGTTGAAGTCGGTCATGCTGCCAGCTCCTTGACGACCGGCACGGCCAAAACGCCGCCTGCTGCCTGCGCTGCTGCCGTGGCCTTGGTCAAACCGGGGTTACCGGGGGTCTGGTGGTCGTCGTCAGCGGCAATGATGATCTTGAGCGCCGGGTACTTGGTGCGCAGCGCCACGGCGACCGCCTCCAGATTGCCCGCAGTGAAGGCGACCGCGACGGCATGGCCGGTGCATTCATGAATGCTCGCGCCCGTGGCGAAACCCTCACACACGATCAGCGCGCCCTTGGGTTTGCCGATACCGAAGTAACAGCCCTTGACCCGGCCCCCCGACATAAACATCTTGGTGCCGTCCGGGGTGATGGTCTGCAAGCTGTGGATGGTGCCCGCCGTGTCGCGCATCGGGATCAACAGCTTGTCGCCCTCGATCTTTGCGCCATTGGGCTTGATGCCCTTGCGGGTCAGGTAGTCATGCTGGGTGCAGGGTGTGGCTGCCGTCCAGTGCTTGAGCGCGGTTGTCGCTGCCAACTGCTGACGCTGTGCCAGGTCTTCTTCACGCTGGCGTTGCATGGCCTTGACGCGCTCACGATGCGCCTGCCGTTCAGCCTCGGTCATGGCGGTGTCGGCCTTGCTGCACCAGTTCTGCGTAAAGCCCTCGCGCCAGTCGCCAAACGCACCAGCGGCGATGCCGTCACTGTGCAGCATGTACCAGCCGTTTTTGTGATTGGGCTTGCCGTTGGTGCTGAACCGGTGAATCACGCCGTCGTCAATGATCTCGGTCGGTGGGGTCAGTCCCGCCGCCGCAATGGCCAGCCTGAATTGTTCGATCAGGTCATTCATGGTGTCCCCCTGCTAAATCGCCGGTGAAGCCGTCGATCAGGCAGCCGCGTGTTTGGCCTGGGCGGTGCTGGTCATGCGACCGTTGGCGTTCATCCATGCGTCCACGTCCGCCATGAAATAGAACACCCGGCCACGCTTGATGAACTTTGGCCCGTTGCCGTTGCAGCGCATCATGGCAAGAGTCTTTTCAGACAAGCCGGTGTAGGTCGAAGCGTTTTTGGTGTTCATCCTCCCGTCAGGGTAGGTCACGACTTGGATGGGGCTGATTTGTTGTTGCGTCATGTTTTCTCGATATGTAAGCTAAGTTAAGACGTACATAGAATAATTCATAAAAAAGAAGATTTAAAAGCATTCTAGTCGTGATAGACTTACACAGAAGCTAATAGAACTTTTGAACCAAAGGATACAACATGGCTACTGAAAATCCGGAAAGCAAGCGCAAAGGTGGCGGGGGCAAATTAGCCCGCTCTGTAATCGTTACAGTGCGGATGGACCCTCAACTCAACTACCTTGCCGACTTGGCCGCGCGCAAACATCGGCGCACGCTCTCAAGCTTTATTGAATGGGCAGTGCAGCAGAGTTTTAGTGATGTCGAGTTACATCACGGCACTGGATATCAAGGTGACGAAACGATCACGCTCAAGGACATGGAAAAAAGCCTATGGGACGTTGATGACTCAGAACGCTTTGTCAGGCTGGCCATCCATTGCGCCGAACTTTTGACCCACGAAGAGCAAGAGCGCTGGAAACTCCTTACCGACAGTCAGCTTTTGTCACCAGCTATGACCCGCAACAATGGCGACCGAGTCTGGAACTGGGCAAAGCTGGAGGATGTCGTTTTTCCCGTGCTGCGTCGGGCGTGGAACTCGTTATTGGTTGCCCATGAGGCAGGCCCGGAAGCTTCTCGTAAATGGGTGAGCGCTACGCAAGCCAACATCGGCACGATTTACAAAAGCCCTGCACCTGCATCAGCGTCGTCAATAACTGCACCTAAACCAGTGTCCGTGCCAGTCGCTGTGCCTGCAAAGCCTGTGGCAAGTGTGCCGGCCAAGCCAGCCACATCCGTGCCTGCAAAGCCTGCCGCGTCGCCTAGCTTCGACGATATGGACGATGACATTCCGTTTTGATCGGAAACATCATGGCAAAAACCTTCACCAAACTAACCCGCCCGGCCATGCGCAAGCTCGCTGCTGGCGAAAAGCTCAATGAGCACGGCATCACTTTCGAGCGTCAAGCCAACAGCGACGGCGTGTTTACCGTCAATGTCATGGTCGATGGTCAGCGCATTCACCGGGTCATCGGGCGTGAATCTGACGGCACCACACGCACCCAGGCCGAGGAATTCATCGAAAAAGCACGCCAAGACGCAAAGACAGGTCGGCTCAATCTGCCCACGGGTCGCAAGCTGGCCCTGACGTTCAGCGATGCCGCTGAAAAATACCTCGTCAAGTTGGCGCTTGAAGACGGCAAAGACCTGCAAATGAAAGGCTACCGCCTGAAGATGCACCTGTCGCCCTTTTTTGGCGAAATGCAGCTTTCCAAGATTGCCACCTTTGACGTGGAGCGCTACAAAAAGCAGCGTGCCGGTGAAGCGGTCATGCGGCCCAATGGCCCAGGGGGCAAACCGTCCTATGGTGGTGACACCAAACCAGCCACCATTAACCGCGAACTGGCTGCACTGTCCCACTTGTTCAGCAAAGCCGTCGAATGGGGCTGGGTAGATCACCGGCCCGCCACCATCAAACGCCTGAAAGAACATTCGGGTCGGATCACCTATTTGACGGTCGAACAAATCGAGCGCCTGCTGAAAGTTGCCGAAGGCGACCAAAACCGCCAGATTCACCCGTTCATCAAGATCGGGCTGGACACCTCAATGCGCAAGACCGAAATCCTGAGCATCCGCCGGGAACACGTCAACCTGCAACAGCTCGTCATCTACATCCCCAAAGCCAAAGCCGGGGCGCGTGAACAACCCATTACCGCCGACCTTGGTGAATACCTGGCTGGCTACGTCGCCACCTTGCGGCCCGGTGACCAGTGGCTGTTTCCATCACCAGCGGCCAAAGACGGGCGCACCGTCAATCTGGACAAGCCGTTTCGCCGCTGCGTGCTGGCTGCCGGGCTGGATGTCAAACAAGTGGTGCGCCACACGCTGCGCCATACCGCCATCACGCATCTGGTGCAGGCCGGTGTCGATCTGCCCACGGTCAAAAGAATCAGCGGCCACAAGAACCTGAGCATGGTCGAACGCTACAGCCACCAGAACGGCGCGCACATTCAAACGGCGATGGACAAGCTGTCAGAGCGGTACAAAGCAAAAGCGAGTTGATTTATCAATAAAACTTGGTTTTTTTTGAACTCATTTGACGGTCAGCTTCGGAAGAAATGCTGCACCCGCAAGCCAGCGTAACCAGTCATAAGATTTTTGACCTCGAATGACTCGTGTAACGAAATACGAGGCATCCCTAGAATCGCGCTTGGCGCGGTATAAGTAGAGCGAGCCCTTTACGGCAGGCACTGAGGCGAATCGACTTCACGAACTTGTCGGTGCATCTTCCTGAGATTTCATCCACAAGGTCGCTGACGGTCGAACCAAAAGGCATTTGCTGCTTTCGGCTCTGTGCAGCCCTTCTTGATCGAGATGTGGGGATACATGCAACCCCCGCTGCTCCGCCAGCGTCATCAAGCGCACTCTCAGTTCGTGTCGCTGCTGTTTTTGCAAACCGGAGGAGTCAGCGATGATTTCAGCGTGAAGCGGATCTGACTCATCATTGCCCGCGTCATAAACACGGACAAGCGCCTTGATACCTCCATTGAGTCGGAAGCTCCGTAGCTCGCCTGCGGTCATGTGCAGCGCTCCCACATAAGTGAAATCTGGAGATGCAGACTTTCCGCATGAGCCTTCGCGCCGTGCTTTCGCTCGCGCTTCAAACCGAAAATGCACATCGGACTTATGGCTTTCCCAGCCCTTCACCAATCGTTGAGCCGAAGCGCCGTGGCTGAAAGCATCTTGAAAAAGCGAGTCGTTCAACCCACCTTGTGCATGGAACTTAGACGGGTACTCCAAACTTCGGGCAAGAAGTTCCTCGTCCTTGACGGGGCCTGGAGAGTGCTTCGACACTTTCTCAAATTGCTTAGTCCCGTCCGCATCCTTTTCCACTAACTGTTCTGTGCGCGTCTTCTTCGATGACGCATCTAGATCGTAGAAGCTCATCGACCTACTCAAGAAGCAAGCGCAAACAGCTCTTGAACCAACGCAGGTGGCACCGGTTGACCAGGTAACTTCCACGTCCCAGATTTAAATTCTTCACCGTCAGTTTCCACCCACGTGTGTTCCCCGTCCACCTCAAAATCAATGCTTGCATAGCATCGTCCGTGGCGCCAATAGCCTCCGATAGTTCCGTCTTCGAGCAGCATCGGAGCTGGCGCGGGTACGAATGCCGCCATAAGGTTCGCCAAGCCCAGGAAGGCTACGTTCATTTGGGCTTCAGAGGGTGGAGTTAAGTCTTCCATATCTGGCGCACCTAAACGGGCTTGATAGAGAAATATGGTCTTGAAGAAAGGCTCGTACCCTTCAAAAAACTCCGGAGAAATTTTCGATGCAGGTGCCATGACCAATGCGGAATCCTCGCACTGCAACCGGGTGTCGCTCCCGAGGGAAGCAAGCCATTCATTCAGGCGGCTTTGAATCTGCTGAATTGGCGACTGCAAGTAGTCGATGTTCGACTTTGCAGTGGGCTTAGAAGCAGACACAAAATACTCACCCACGACCAACACCGTCGTCTGACCTGTTGACGAGTGTTCACTATGCAGCAGTCCCGTAGACGGAATTCCGTAGGAGTAGCTATTGGCACTGGACAGAGCAGAATTAATGATCATGCGACCCCCGCAGAACAGCCTATAGCTTCTAGAGCACCATCACTAAGCATTCCATTGATTACCTTCTTGTTTTCATCGTGCAAGCACTCAAGAATTCGATTTATGTCGGATGCATCGATCTTTAGCACCGTCGTAGCGTCGAAGGAAGTCGAGAAAATTCGGTGCTGGCCGCCAATGCGCGCGAAACAATTGTCATTGATATTCGAGATGTCGGTGGTAACGTTATTAAGCAAACGACGCCCGTCAGGCCCTTTCGAGAACCACCCTTGGTGGCAGTGCCAAAACGATGGTTCATTGAATACATGGCCGGGAAGCCACGTGCAGTCCTGCCGGAAAAGTTCCTTAGTGACCGCCGGAGAGACACCATCCAGCAACCGGAAAGCATCCTGATATTGGAGGCCAATCGCGCTAATTTGTGCACCTGAGCTCAACGCAGTGTTCACGAAAGGTAGCAGAATCGAAAGCGCCTTCGAGCTTACATTTTTCCAGCGATCATAGACACTACAGTTGCACGATAAAACCTCAGGACGGATCGAGGCCACCCAAGAAATCGTGCCGCTCTGTTCAAAGCGACGGAGATCAAAGCCCGCGGTTTGCGACACGAACTGAGGTGACTGTACAACTAGCGGGTGCGCTTGGGGACCGACATCCGGCCCGAGCGGCACCGCATGCTGAATCGTGAAGGCTTGGACCGTAGAGTGCTGCGGGAGAAATTCCTTAATCTGTGACGTCTCGTCGTAGACCTTTTGAAGAGTCGCAAGTTGGGCTTCATTGAGCGGAAAAGCCCATTCGATCCCAATCGCCATGATCTCAATGGCGTGGGTGCCGCTTGCGGGCTGGATGCGAGTCTTGTTCACGATTTCAACTTGTTTTCCGGTTTTGACCTGTGTGATGTCACGATACCACAGTCTAAATATAGGGGCGATTAGCCTTACTCAAGGCAAGCCCGGCAGGGAGCAAGGGGTGAATTGACTGATCCAAGCGCTGACACGATGAATGTCTGACTTTCGGTTGGCTATCTCAAGTCCGGGAGGTATCCAATTGCGATCCATAAACGCCTGAGCCATCGTCTGACTTCAACGTTGCCTGCATGAGGGCTGCCAATTGGACGGCGCTGTGCATAGGTCTGGCGCAATTACACAGGAATTACACAAACGCACGCCAAAGAAAAAAGCCTGCTACCGATAAGATAGCAGGCTTTTCACTGCCTATAAGGCTTGTACTGGTGGGAACTGAGAGGCTCGAACTCTCGACCTACGGATTAAGAGTCCGCTGCTCTACCAACTGAGCTAAATTCCCTTATGCGGCACTATTGACCGCCCGTCCATCCGAAAATTATAGCTGCAAAGCCGCAGCGGGCAGGCTGGTTTAATCGGGCAAGTCTAGAGGCTACTTGGTAAATTTAATGCCGGTTCCACTGGCCTCAAGATACCCCCCAGGTGGTCAAGCCCACGCCGCTTTTGTAGGTCACGTTGATGACACCATCGGCACCGATCACTTTGGCCTTCTCTGACAGTGCTTCGTCCGCCATCTCTTTTGTGGGGTCATTGTGAAAAATCGTCAGTTTTTTTATGCTGACTTCGATGGGACCCAGCACCTGATATTTGCGTTGTGGAAGTGCATCTTGAGAGATCACTACCTTGGTCGCTGGCGCAACAGCGGCTGGTGGCGTTTGAGGAGGCGTGATGTTTGACTCAGTTCGGTAATATGCACACCCAGAAGCCAGGGCAGTGACAGCGGTAGCAGCCAAAAGTCGTTTGTTTACTGTTCTCATCTATGGTCCCTTGTTGGCAAAAAACTAAAATCTGAATTGGTCGCATCGAAACGCTGCTTGATGCCTCCAAGTTTCTTAAAAGATCAGGCTCCAGCCCACTTTTTTATTGCTTTTGAAGCTATCTATTTTATAGTTGCCCTTAAACATGACTCCCATCCCAAATCGGCTCATAGGTGCTGATCGCCTGCCACATCTGTTGCGCCAAATGCCCAAGGCTGAACTGCACATCCACATCGAAGGGTCGCTTGAGCCCGAGCTGATGTTTGCATTGGCCCAGCGCAATGGCCTGAACCTGACTTATGCCGATGTGAGCACATTGCGACAGGCCTATGTGTTTAACGACCTGCAAGACTTCTTAAACATTTACCATGCAGGCACCAAGGTACTGCGCACTGAGCAGGACTTTTACGACATGACCTGGGCCTACCTGCGGCGAGCAGCAAGCGACCATGTATTGCATGCCGAAATTTTCGTCGATACCCAGACGCACACGGGTCATGGCGTGACCACTGACGTGGTGATCAACGGCTTGCACCGAGCCTGCCTGGACGCTCAAGCCCAGTTGGGTCTGAGTGCCAGCCTGATTCTGTGTTTTTTGCGCAACTTAAGCGAGACTGAGGCTTTCGAAGCTTTGGAACAGGCCAGTCCTCATCTGTCCAAGCTGGTTGGCATCGGATTGGCTTCCAGCGAACTGGGTCATCCACCTGAAAAATTTGCCCGCGTGTTTGCCAAGGCGCGTGGGTTGGGCCTGCGGTTGGTCGCGCACGCTGGTGAAGAAGGTCCGCCGGCCTATATCTGGAGCGCGCTTGATGCGTTAAAAGTTGAGCGCATTGACCACGGCGTGCAGGCTGTACAAGACCCTGCTTTGATGGCCCGACTGTCCCGCGAGCGCATCCCGCTTACAGTGTGCCCTTTGTCCAACCTGAAACTGCGGGTGTTTCAAGACCTGAACCATCACAACTTAGGCCAACTGCTCGATGCAGGCATCGTGGCAACCATCAATTCGGATGACCCGGCTTATTTTGGCGGGTATATCAACGAGAACTTTACCCAGACCTTTGCAGCATTGGGGCTAACAGCCAGCCATGCTTACCAGTTGGCATTCAATAGTTTTGAAGCAAGTTTTCTGGAGGCACGGGCCAAACAGGCGATGCAGGACAAACTCTTGGAATTTTTCGAAACTTCTGAGTGATGGCTGCCAGCCTTTGGATGCCTAATTTGCGGGCACCCAAAGCTGCAGGCGCGGCAGCATGGCCCGGTAGGGTGCCAGCAGCAACGCCGCCATCAGCCACTTGATGCCCAAGTCACCTGCGGCCAGCATCAGCCAATCCAAGTCGGACCCTGCAAAGGCCAGGAAAAAGAAAATACCGGTGTCCAGCACCGACGCCACAACTGAGCCAATCAGCGGCGCCTTCCACCACGACAGCGTCCGCAGACGGTTAAACGCCACAATGTCAAGCAGTTGGCCAACGATAAAGGCCACACCCGAAGCCAAAGCAATGCGCCACGGTGCCAACGCCAGCGACACCACCACGGCTGCGGCAAAACCAATCCAGGCCACACGGCGCGCAGCTTGTGCACCCACGGCACGGTTGGTCAGGTCGGTGACCAAAAATGCCACCGGAAAGGTAAATGCGCCCCAGGTCAGCCAATCGTTGATCGGAAATTGCACCAGGTAGTTGGACGACACAATGACCAGCATCATGGCCAAAATTGGCCGCCAAAGGGTCATCAGAGGAGTTTGAAACGCATTTTTCATGGCGCGATTATCGCTGGGCGCCTTGAATTTGCGATGTGGCGTTGCGCAGAGGTGTCCGACACTGCCTGCCAAGCAGTGCCAAATTGGGTAAGCTCTGGCCCCATGCAAGCTTACCGCGCCAAACTTCTATATTTCAGATCTTCCGGTGACCCGCGCCAGAGCGCCGTTTTTGAGACGGACGGCATGCTGGTGGTCGGGCCGAATGCCGCCGGTACCCAGGTGGTACTGGCCATAGGTTCGTACCACGATGTTCGCCCGAGTTTTCCTGATGTGCCCGTGTTGCACCTCAAAGACCGCATCATTGCGCCCGGTTTTGTCGATCTGCATAGCCATTACCCGCAAATCGACGTGATCGGTTCCCCAGCCGACGGCCTGTTGCCGTGGCTTGAAAACTACACTTTTCCTGAAGAAAAACGCTTTGTAGTCCCCGGCTACTGTGCGCAAGCCGCTACTTTTTATGTAGCGGAAAACTTGCGCAACGGCATCACCACGGCACTGACGTTTGCCACCTCGCACCCGGCATCGGTACAGGCCCTGTTTGCTGCGGCGCAGCAGCAGCGCGTGCGACTCATCACCGGCCTGTGTTTGATGGACCGCCACGCGCCGGCCGACTTGTTAAACCAGCGCGCGGCAGGCGGGCGCTGCGATGCCACCGAACAAAGCCTGCTCGACTCCGAGGCACTGATCCGCCAATGGCATGGCGTAGACCGTCTGGGCTACGCCATCACCCCCCGCTTTGCCCCGACCAGCACCGACGCGCAGTTGCGTGGCGCCGGCGAACTGGCCGCCAAGTACCCCGATGTGTGGATTCAGTCGCATGTGGCAGAAAACAAACTGGAAGTTCAGTGGGCGCGCGAACTGTTTCCTGCCTCGCGCAGCTACTTGTCCACCTATGCCGACTTTGGCCTGATGCGCCAGCGTGCCGTCTATGCGCATTGCATACACTTTGACGACGATGACCGCGCACTAATGCGCGACACGGGTGCTGCTGCTGCCATCAGCCCGACCAGCAATCTGTTTCTAGGCAGTGGTTTTTTTGATTACGCCGGGGCCGATCGGGTTGGATTCAATTACGGGCTTGCCAATGACGTTGGGGGCGGCACCAGTTTCAGCCCGTTTCACACCATGCTGGGTGCGTATTTCGTGGCACGCGAGGGGCAAACCAAAACCGGCCTGACCTTGAGTCCGCAGCATTTATGGTGGCAGCACACGGCCGGTGCCGCCCGCGCGCTGGGGCTGCAAGGCATTGTGGGTAACTTGCTGCCCGGCTGTGAAGCTGATTTAGTGGTGCTAAACCCGCAAGCCACGCCGCTGCTGGCGCGCAAGACTGGGCGGGCTGAAAGTCTGGATGAATTGCTTTTGGCGATGATCGTGCTGGGCGACGACCGGCTGATTGAAAAAACCGTGATCTCGCAGGCCGCTCACCAGCACTCAAGCAATCACATCTCTGAATAATTCGGCCCGCCGCCGCCTTCCGGCGTGACCCAGACAATGTTCTGCGTCGGGTCCTTGATGTCGCAGGTCTTGCAATGCACACAGTTGGCCGCGTTGATCTGCAGCCGGTCGGTGTTGTCGGCGTTCTTGACAAACTCATACACCCCCGCCGGGCAGTAACGCGCCTCAGGCCCGGCGTATTTGGCCAAATTGATGTTGACCGGCACCGATGCGTCCTTGAGCGTCAAATGCGCCGGCTGGTTCTCCTCATGTGCTGCGCTGCTGATGAACACACTGGACAGGCGGTCAAAGGTCAGCATGCCATCGGGTTTTGGATATTCAATGGGCTGGCATTCAGCGGCAGGTTTGAGGTATTCATGGTCAGGCTTGTCGCGCCGGATGGTCCAGGGCATATTGCCACCCAGACTAAACTGCTCCAGCCCGTTCATCAGCGTACCCACACGCAGACCATACTTGAACCAGGCCTTGAAGTTGCGTGACTTGTTGAGCTCGGTGTAAAGCCAACTCTTCTCGAACGCCTCAGGGTAGGCACCAAGCTCATCCTGGGCCCGGCCAGCGCTTACCGCTTCATAGGCAGCCTCAGCTGCCAGCATGCCTGACTTGATGGCGGCATGGCTGCCCTTGATGCGGCTGACATTCAGGAACCCTGCATTGCAGCCCACCAGCGCACCGCCTGGGAACACTGTCTTTGGCAAGGACAACAGGCCACCAGCCGTTATGGCGCGTGCACCATACGCTATTCTTTTTGCAGTGACTTCGCCTTTTGAGTTTTCCAGGTACCAGCGGATGTTGGGGTGTGTCTTCCAGCGCTGAAATTCTTCAAACGGGCTCAGATAGGGATTTTGATAGTTCAGCCCGGTGATAAAACCCATGGCAATCTTGTAGTCGGCCATGTGGTACATGAAAGAGCCGCCATAGGTTTTGTCGTCCATGGGCCAGCCGGCCGTGTGCAGCACCAGGCCGGGCTCATGGCGCTTAGGCTCCACTTCCCACAGTTCCTTAATACCAATGGCGTAGCTTTGTGGGTCGCAGCCCTCGTCGAGTTTGTATTTGGCAATGAGCTGTTTGCCCAAATGGCCGCGCGCACCCTCGGCAAAGATGGTGTATTTGCCCAGCAACTCCATGCCGAGCTGGAAGTTGCCACCGGGTTCGCCATTCTTTTCAACACCCATGTTGCCGGTGGCCACACCCCTGACGTGACCGGCTTCGTTGTACAGCACTTCAGCAGCAGTAAAGCCAGGGAAAATTTCCACACCCAGGCCTTCAGCTTGCTGCGCCAGCCAGCGGGTGAGTGCGCCCAGGCTGATGATGTAGTTTCCGTGGTTCTGGCTGCACTTTGGCAGAAACATGTTGGGGGTGCGGTAGCCGGTGGATTCACTGAGGAACAGCATGGCTTCAGCGGTGACGGGCTGATTCAGCGGCGCACCATCTGCTTTCCAGTTGGGCAGCAGTTCGGTCAGCGATTGTGGGTCAAGCACGGCACCCGACAGGATGTGGGCACCGGGCTCGGAGCCTTTTTCCAGCACCACGACCGACACCTCTTTGCCATTTGCTGCCGCGAGTTGTTTCAGGCGGATGGCGGTGGACAGGCCGGCGGGGCCACCACCGACCACGACCACGTCGTAGTCCATCGATTCGCGGGGGCCGTGTTGGGCCAGGATTTCCTCGTTTGTCATGGTGCATCTCGCTTCATAATGGGAGCGGCGAACTGTTGCGGCTCTTGAGCAACGATTGTCGGTTAGATAAACCATTTTAGAGGTGTGGAAGTGCTCATAATAGAAAAGTCGTTCTATTCATAACGGAGATTTGATATGGCTTACAGCATTGACTTGTCGGGGCGCGTGGCCTTCATCACGGGTGCTTCTAGCGGACTGGGTGCCCAATTTGCCCGTACCCTGGCCAGTGCCGGTGCGGCTGTGGTGCTGGCAAGCCGACGCATCGAAAAACTGAAGGACTTGCGTGCCCAGATTGACGGCGAAGGCGGTGATGCCCATGTGATTGAGCTGGATGTGACGGATCATGCATCGATCAAATCGGCCGTGGCACATGCCGAAACCAAGGTGGGGTCGATCGATATTCTGGTCAACAACTCTGGTGTTAGCACCACCCAGCGGATTCAGGATGTGAGTGACCACGATTTTGATTTCATGTTTGACACCAACGTGAAAGGTGCATTTTTTGTGGCGCAAGAGGTGGGCAAACGCATGCTGGCACGTTCCCAGGGGTCGGCACCGGGCAGTTTTACGGGCGGGCGCATTGTGAACGTGGCGTCCATGGCCGGTTTGCGGGTGCTGCCCAAGATCGGCGTCTATGCCATGAGCAAGGCAGCCATGATCCAGATGACCAAAGCCATGGCACTGGAGTGGGGTAAATTTGGCATCAATGTCAACGCCATCTGCCCGGGCTATATCGATACCGAGATCAACCATGCGCATTGGCAAACCGGGCAGGGTCAAAAGCTAATGCAAATGTTGCCGCGCAAGCGGGTGGGCCAGCCGCAGGATCTGGACGCGCTGCTGGTTATGCTGTGCTCGGACCAAAGCCATTTCATCAACGGTGCGGTGATCTCTGCCGATGATGGCTTTGGTGTCTGACGCGGCAGCACCAACGGCCACAAGTCTCGGGACAGGCATTGCGGCGGGTCTGGCAGCAGGTGCCCTGTGGGGCATGGTGTTTGTGGTGCCGCGCATGACTCCGGGCTTGTCTTCGGTTGATCTGACGGCGGGCCGCTTCTTCAGTTACGGTGTTATGGCGGTGCTGGTGATGGCGCTGACCTGGCGCAGGCACAACTGGCCAACTTGGCGGCAAACGGGGGCTGCTTTGGGCATGAGTATGCTGGGTGCTACCGGCTACTATTTGCTGCTGGCGCAGGCCATCAATGCAGCCGGATCCGAAGTTCCCACGCTCATCATTGGCACCATTCCAATCTGGGTCATGCTGCTGGGAAAGCCCTTGGGCCTGAAATGGTCGGGTCTGTTGCCCGGGCTGGTTTTGACTGCTATCGGGCTGGCGCTGATGGTGCATGCCTCTCTGTCAGAGGTAGCGACGCTTCCACACCACGGGAGCGATTTTTGGTGGGGCGTGCTGCTGGCCGTGGCGGCGATGGTGAGCTGGACAGTTTTTGCCTTGCTCAATGCCGCCTGGCTCAAACGTCACCCGGAGGTCAGTGCGACCGAGTGGGCCAACTGGCTGGGCATCGCCACTGGCGTCGGCGCGGTGATCTTGTGGCTGGCCGTGGGTTCTGATGCAAAAACACTTCTAGCCCTTGATAACAAAGCGCTGATAGCTATAATTTGTATAGCTACCGGCGTAGGCTCAGCATGGGCTGCCAGCATTTTATGGAACTTGGCAAGCCAGCGCTTGAGCGTCAGTCTGTGTGGGCAGCTGATCGTGAGCGAGACCCTTTTTGGCCTGTTTTATTCGTTTTTGTGGGATGGTGCCTGGCCTGGCACAGCGCAATGGCTGGCGGCGGTGCTGTTCATCGTGGGTATCTTGGCGTCCATACGGGCGCATCGTTGAGGAGAAAACATGAAATTTGATCTGCCCGAGACAAAAAAGCTGGTGTTTGAGACCGTCATTCCGATTCGCTGGGGCGACATGGACGCGATGGGGCACGTCAACAACACCACTTATTTCAGGTATCTGGAGACCGTGCGGATCGACTGGTTGCGCGCCATTGGCGGCATGCCCAACCCCCTGGGCGAGGGCCCCGTGATCGTCAATGCGTTTTGCAATTTCTACAAGCAACTCGAATACCCGGGCGATGTGCTCGTCAAGATGTACGCCAGCGATCCGGGTCGAACCACCTTTGAAACCTGGGCCACCCTGGAGATCGCCGACCAGCCCGGCCTGATTTACGCAGCCGGTGGTGCAACCACCATCTGGGTGGACTTTCCAAAGCAAAAGTCGGTTGAGCTGCCGCAATGGATGCGCAGCATTGTGAGCGAACCTATTTAGCTGAAGAAATGGCCGCTGGCGATCAACCGGTCAACTTCTGCCTCGGCGGCAATCCAGTCTTCCATTGGGTTTCCGAGGGTGAAACCGCGCCGCTCGGCAATGTAAAAAGCGGCTACCGCAACATAGTGGTTGCGTTGCTCGGTGCTGAACACAGGTTTGGGTGCCGTCGACGGTTTGAGCACCGTCTTGGTAACTGATGGTTTTTTGGCCGCTGGTTTCTTGGCGGGCGCATCGGCGGCCAAGGGTGCAGCCGCTGGTGCGGCAACCGGGGCCATGGGTGCAAATGTCGTTTTGACGGCCGCTGGTGCTTTAGCAACTGGGGCAGCAACTTTTTTGGCAACAACAGGTGTGGCAGTGGCGGCTTTTTTTGGCGCTGCCTTGACAGGTGCTGTTGCTGAACTTGGGGCCTTGGTGGTTGTGACCATTGCGTCTCCTAGGGAGGTTAAAACAAATTGATGAGTGAATCGGCTACGCAAAACGCGTGCCAGACGTTCCGTATTATCCCTCATCCGGACATCAGTTTATGCACCAATTCACCGGTGTTAGCCGCCTTGTATATGCGCATTAGTCGTGCGCGGTAGATTTCTTTGGTGCGGTTAATTGACAAAGCGCGGCCAATTTCCTTGGAGGTCAGTCCGACCATCAGATCGGCAGCCACCTCGCGCTCGCGCGCGCAGTTCGGCCTTGACCGCGCGGTTGGCGCTGAGGTCCTCACAGATGGCGGCTGCCGTCTTTCATGGTGCGGTTGCGTGACAGCGCAAGCCAACCGGGGTCATGTCAAGCGCCAATCGGTCATCAATTTCCACCATGAGAGGCCGTGACCAGGGTTTCCACCCCAAGAAAAACCACGTAGCAGACTAGGCAGTATCCTATTGGAAGATTCATTACTTGGAGAACCTGGCGTGAACAAGATTTATCCCACTGCGGCTGCAGCACTGCAAGGTATTGTGAGGGACGGTCAGTTACTGGCTGTTGGTGGATTCGGCCTGTGCGGCATTCCTGAGGCCCTGATTGACGCACTGCGCGACACAAGCGTCAAGAACCTGACCGTGGTTTCCAACAACGCCGGCGTGGATGGTTTTGGTTTGGGCAAGCTGCTGGAGACGCGTCAGATCAAAAAGATGATCTCCAGCTACGTCGGTGAAAACAAGGAATTTGAGCGCCAATACCTGGCCGGTGAACTTGAGCTTGAATTTACGCCGCAAGGCACGCTGGCTGAAAAACTACGCGCGGGCGGTGCCGGCATTCCGGCGTTTTATGTCAAGACCGGGGTGGGTACGCAGGTGGCTGAAGGCAAGGAAAACCGGGTGTTTGGCGGTTACGCCTACATTCTGGAACACGCGCTGGTGCCCGATGTGTCGCTGGTCAAGGCCTGGAAGGCCGACAAAAGCGGCAACCTGCTGTTTCGCCGCACGGCCCGCAACTTCAACCCGGCTGTCGCCATGGCGGGCAAGATCACGGTGGTTGAGGTGGAAGAGATTGTCGAAACCGGCACCTTCGACCCTGACTCGGTTCACTTGCCGGGCATTTACGTCAGCCGCATCGTGCTCAACGCCACCCCTGAAAAGCGCATTGAAAAACGAACCATCACCAAGAAAGCAGGAGTTTGATCATGGCTTGGACTCACGACCAAATGGCGGCCATTGCAGCCAAGGAATTGCAGGACGGCTTTTATGTCAATTTGGGTATTGGTCTGCCGACCCTGGTTGCGAATTTTGTACCCGATGACATCGAGGTCTGGCTGCAAAGTGAAAACGGCATGCTGGGCATTGGGCCCTTTCCCACCGACGATGAAGTCGATGCTGACCTGATCAACGCCGGTAAACAAACGGTGACGACCATTGCAGGCTCCAGCATTTTTGGCAGCCACGACAGCTTTGCCATGATTCGCGGTGGCAAGATCAACCTGAGCATCCTGGGTGCCATGCAGGTCAGCGAACGTGGTGATCTGGCCAACTGGATGATTCCGGGCAAGATGGTCAAGGGCATGGGCGGTGCCATGGACCTGGTGGGCGGCGTGCGCAGCGTGGTGGTCATGATGGAGCATGTGGCAAAAAAGAAAGACGGCAGCATCGACCTGAAAATCTTGCCCCATTGCACCCTGCCGCTGACCGGTGTGAGTGTGGTGGATCGCATCATCACCGACCTGGCGGTGATGGACATCACCCCACACGGCATCAAAGTGGTGCAGCTGGCGCCCGGTGTGACCATGCAGGATCTGCAGGCTGTCACTGGCGTGGCGCTGCACTGAGCGACGGCCTGCGGGACGTACACTTTGGTCCCTGTTTGATTTGCTGCCTGATCGTGACCCATGAAAACCATTCAACTCGGCCAAAGTGACCTGTTTGTGACCCCCATTTGCCTGGGTACCATGACTTTTGGTGAGCAGGTTGATGAAGCCACGGCGTTTGACATTCTGGACCGCTCGCTTGAGCATGGCGTCAATTTCATCGACACGGCTGAAATGTATGCGGTGCCGCCGAGAGCCGAGACTTATAACGCCACTGAAAAAATCATTGGCAACTGGTTGACTCTGCGCCCCGGCGCGCGACAAAAGCTGGTGATTGCCACCAAAGTTGCCGGCCCCAGCCGTTCCATGCCCTGGATTCGCGGGGGTAGCCCGGATTTGACCGGTGCTGACATCGTGGCTGCCTGTGATGGCAGCCTGCAACGCCTCAAAACCGAGGTGATTGACCTGTACCAGATTCACTGGCCAGTGCGCAGTGTGCCCATGTTTGGCAGCCTGTATTACCAGCCAAACCAGGCGCAGGCGACATCCATTCACGCACAACTGCAAGCATTGGGCGCGCTGGTGAAAGCCGGCAAAGTGCGTGCGGTCGGGTTGTCCAACGAAACCCCATTTGGGGTGCATGAGTTTGTGCGTCTGGCCGAGCAGCACGGCTTGCCGCGCGTGGCGACGTTGCAAAACGGCTACAGCCTGCTCAATCGCAGTGTCGAAAATGCGCTGGATGAAACCTTGCACCAGCTGAGTGTGTCGTTGCTGGCTTATTCGCCGCTGTCTTTTGGGCTGTTGACTGGCAAGTTTGATGCCACCGGCCTGACCGGCCCGGGTGCGCCTGCTCAGGCGCGCCTGACCAAATTTGAGTCCACCCGCAAGCAGCGCTGGGGCCGCCCTGAGGCATTGGCCGCTGCCAAACGCTACAGCGCCCTGGCCCGGGCACATGGCTTGACCCCGCTGCAAATGGCCTTGGCGTTTTGCTACAACCAATGGCAGGTGGCCAGTACCATTATTGGCGTGACATCGGTGGCACAGCTCGACGAATGTCTGGATGCGTGGGGCACCACGCTGCCGCCAGAGCTGCTCAAACAGATCGACGCCATACGGTGGGAAATGCGTGACCCGGCACAGTGAGCCGGTGTCTAAAAAAATGTGCTGATTTTTCCCGCTGCAGCTTTTTTTGTATCAAACTCCAGTTTTTGGGGTTTCGTCATTGGTATGTTCATCACTCGCACAAATTGCCACGTCAAATGGACGCATGACGCGCGGCAGCTAGCGGCCGGCGTGTTGCTCTGCTTGACACTGGGTAGCCTGGTGCCCGCTTGGGCGCAGAGTGAGCGCGCGTCGGCGGACAAGCCCAGTCTCAGTCTGCATGGTTTTGGCACGCTGGGCATGACGCGCACGGACAATGAAAACGCCCAGTTTGTGCGTGACCTGTCGCAACCACAGGGTGCTGGCACCCAATGGACCGCCAAGGTCGACAGTTTGCTGGGAATTCAGGCCAACCTGCATGTCAGTGCCAGCACAGAGGCCGTCTTTCAGGCGGTGACGCATTATCACGCTGATGCTAGCTACCGCCCGGAGCTGACCTGGGCGTTTCTTCGGCACGACTTTTCGCCTGATTTTTCCTTGCGGGTTGGCCGCCTGGGCACCGAGTTTTACATGCTGGGTGACTCAAGGCTGGTCGGGTACTCCAACATCAGCGTTCGTCCGCCCTCTGATTTTTATGGATCTTTGGTGTTCTCCTACATCGATGGTTTGGACATCAGCGCGACTAAGCCAATGGCAGGTGGTTTGCTGAAGGCCAAGCTGTTTGCCGGCCGCTCACCCGAAAAATCGCCGTTCTTTCCGGGCATCCTTTGGGATTTGCAGGGTTCCAGCCTGGTGGGCGCTTACCTCGACTATCAAAGCGGGCCCTGGCAGGTTCGCCTCAGCCATGCCCAGGCCCGTTTTGAGAATGAAGCCCCTACCGATGCGTTGCTGCAGGTGAATGGTAATCCGCTGGCGGGCCTGCCTTATTTGCTGCTGGTACCAGAAATGGCCATGGCACGGCAAAAAGCGCATTTCAGTTCAGTCGGGCTGGTGTATGACCAAGGTCCCCTCAATGTGCAGGGCATGTTGAACCAGATCCGGCATGACAGCCCGGCCTATGCGGACTCCACGGCAGGGTATTTGCTTGCCGCCTATCGCCTGGGTACTGTGACCCCGTATCTGGGTCTTTCCCGCAGCTTTTCCAAGGTGGTACCACTGCCTACCAGTCCTGTGCCGGGTGTCGATGAATTGACCCATTCGCTGGTATCCCAGAGCTATACGGATCAGGTCAGCTACACGCTGGGTGGGCGCTGGGACATCCAAAAGAATCTGGCACTTAAAGCACAGATGGACTGGGTGCGCGGCAAACCATCGTCAGTCTTCATGTTCAAGGGCGTGCAGCCTGGCTGGGACGGTACCATGACGGTGTTTAGCCTGGCACTGGACTTTGTGTTCTAGTCCAACATGGCAACACTGCGACTGACCCTGTTGCTGCTGCTGTTGGTCCTGGCCGGCCATGCCGGTGCCGAGCCCGTTGTGGTGGTCAATGCCTCCAATGTCACGCAGCAGCTCAGCCATGACCAAGTGATTAATATTTTTCTGGGTCGTTATCGCAGCCTGCCGTCAGGTGGCGTCGCTGTGCCGATTGACCAACCCGAGAGCAGTGCCCTCAAAACAGAGTTTTACCGCAAGCTTGTCAACAAAGAACCCAATGAACTCAACGCGTACTGGTCACGCCTGATCTTCTCCGGCAAGACCTTGCCACCCTTGCAAACCACCAGTTCCTCAGACGTTGTGGCCTTGCTGATCAACAACCCTGGTGCCATTGCCTATATGGAGCGCGGCCTGGTTGACAAGCGGTTTCGCATCGTCATGGAATTTCAACGGTGAAACACCTGTGGAGGGTGTTGCCAGATCAGCTGCGTTTGCGCGGACTTCTGGCGCGCTCCACGCTGGTTGTTGTTGTCGCCTCGTTGCTGGCAGCCGTGGTGGCCATCTCCTACACCACCCATGCCACCCGCCAGAGGGCCCAACTGGCGTCGCAGACGCGCCTGAATGAACTGCTTGACACCGTGCAAAGCACGCTGGCGGTGGCCTGCTTTGCCAAGGACCAAACCTTAGCGGGTGAACTGGCGCAGGGTTTGCTGAGCAATTCTGATGTGCTGGCCGTGAGTATCTCCACCGAGCAGGAAGTGCTGGCCGAAAAGCGTCGCAGCCAGTCTGTCGCCCCGCAAGCCGGCTTGTTGCTCATGCGTGTGATTTACTCGCCCTTCAACCAGCAGCAGCAGGTGGGCTACATTTTTTTGACGCCCGACCCGCAGGTGATTGAAGCCCGCATCAAAGAAGAAGTATGGCTGGCTGCCATTCAAGTCAGTTGGCAGCTGGGCATGGTTGCCGTTGCCGTCGTGTTGATCATGCTGCTTTTGATCGTGCGCCCGATCAAAGCCATGTCTGACCGCCTGCACCTGATGGATCCAACCACCGGTGAGCGGCTGGCCATTCCCAAAAAACATGTCAGTACCGAAATCGGCCAGTTGGTGATGGACATCAATGCCCTGTCAGACCGGCTTGTCAGTGCACTGGCAACCGAGCGCAGATTGCGCTTGCAAGGAGAGGTTGACGAAAAAAAATACCACACCATTTTTGACAATGCCGAGTCCGGGCTGTTCCTGATGGATGGCCAGGGTGTGTTGTCCTCCTGGAACCCGGCCTTTGCCAGCCTGTTTGAGATCAACCCGCAGCCACGGCTGGCTGATCTGCCAGAACTCCATATTGGACAGCTCCCGTGGCACGACCTGAACCAGGTGACCGAACTGGTTGAATGCGCCTTGAGCCAAAACAATGCTGTCACGAAAGACCTGAAGGTGGTCATGTCTGCCTGCGAGCGAAGCTGGATCAACATGGTGTTGCGCTCGGTCGGTGGCAACCTGTTGCAAGGCGTGGTGCATGACGTCACCCACCTCAAGGAATCAGAGGCGCAAGCCAGGCAGCTCACCATCACCGACACGCTGACTGGTCTGGCCAACCGTCTGGGGCTGCAAGAGCATTTACACACCCATGTTCAGACCTACGCAGCCACGAAAACCGGTGGTTTTGCCCTGCTTCTGGTCAACCTTGACGAGTTTCGCCACATCAATGAAGGCATGGGTTTTCCAGCTGGCGACAGCATTTTGCAGACCACCACCCTGCGTATGGCGGCCTGCCTCAAAAGTGAAGACACCCTGGCTCGGTTGGCCGCTGACAACTTTGGCATCATTCTGAGTCACGTCATCCAGGGTGAAGCGGTTGACCAGATCGCCAGCGCCATCTTGCAAGCGCTGCGGCAAGCCTATTTTGTCGATGGCTCGCCGATTCATCTGCACGCCAGCGTGGGCATCACGCTGTTTCCCCATGACGGATTTGATGTGCCATCGCTGTTGCGCCAGGCGGAACTGGCCATGGAGAGCGCCAAATCTGCTGGCGGCGACTGCCATGTTTTCTTCGATCCAGTGCTGACCGATGCAGCCGAGCAACGCCGGCATCTGGAGGGCGACTTGCGCAACGCCCTTCGCAACCAGGAGCTTGTGCTTTTTTTCCAGCCCATCATCGATTTGCACCAGCAACGCCTGTCGGGTGCCGAGGCCCTGGTGCGCTGGCGCCATCCGACGCGTGGGCTGGTGCCGCCCGACAGCTTTATTCCACTGGCTGAGAAAACGGGCCTGATTGTTGATATAGGCCTGTTTGTGCTGGACGCTGCCTGCCAGCAGCTGCAGGCCTGGCAAAACCAGGGGCTTGACTACACTTTGTCGCTGAATGTTTCGGGGCGGCAGATTCCGGACGGCTTGCCGCCAGCCAAGTTGCAGGAAGTGGTTCAGCACTACGGCATCACACCGGCCAAGCTGGCGCTGGAGATCACCGAAGGTGTCATGCTGCACGACATTGAGAAGTCGCTGCAATGGCTCAGCGCTGTGCATGCGCTAGGTTTTCGGGTGTACCTCGATGACTTTGGCACTGGTTATTCGTCCTTGTCGTACCTCAAGCTGTTTCCGGTGGACACCCTGAAAGTCGATCAATCATTTGTGCGGGACATGCAAGACAGCAGCAACGCCCATACGCTGGTGGGGGCCATCATTGCGATGGGCCGCAGTCTGGGCCTGGAGGTGGTGGCCGAGGGAGTGGAACTCAGCACCCACCTGCGGGCGCTGCAGCGCATGGGCTGCCACTACGCACAAGGCTACTATTTCTCGCGACCGGTGCCGGCGCAGGAGTTTGACGCGGCGGTGGCGCGGGTCACGGCCTTGCTGGCTCAGCCTGAACCTTGAACCCGCGATCGTCTTGTTAAAGCCCATGGCCAAGCATGTTTCTGAAACCCCAGCCACCCAATGCCTCAAGGCCAACAAAGTGGCATTTACCGAACACCCTTACAACTACCTGGAGCACGGGGGTGCGCAGCACAGCGCCGCGATGTTGGGCTGGGACCCTTTCGCGGTGGTCAAAACCCTGATCATGCAAGACCAGGATGCCCGACCCCTGGTGGTGTTGATGCACGGCAACTGCAAGGTCTCGACCAAAAATCTGGCGCGTCAGATCGGGGTCAAATCCGTGGAGCCATGCGCCCCCGAGGTGGCCAACCGGCACAGTGGCTATCTGGTGGGCGGCACCTCGCCTTTTGGCACACGCCGGACCATGCCGGTGTTTGTTGAATCAAGCATTCTTGCGTTGCCCAAAATCTTGATCAATGGCGGGCGTCGTGGGTATCTGGTGGGCATTGATCCGCAGGTCTGCCTGCGCCTGTTGGGTGCCAAACCAGTGCAGTGTGCCTTGCCTCTCTCTGATTAAGATGTCAGAGGATGCGGCGCAAGCTGGCAAAATGGCGGCCTGACCAGAATTGCAGGTTTTATGCTGCTACGCTATAGATAGCAGTCAGCGCAATCTGTAAAAGGGCTAGAGCCCTATTTATTGTTTGTATGGCTGGCTGCGCTGGTGCAGTCAGGGGCTGAGTGGTCAGGCGGGTTCACAGGAGTTCATTTGGAATCGATTCAGAGTTTCTTTCCGGTTTTGGCGGCCTTGGCAGCTTATCTTGTCGGGTCGCTGTCGTTTGCGGTGATTGTCAGCCGCGTCATGGGCTTGAACGACCCGCGCACCTTTGGCAGCAAAAACCCGGGGGCCACCAATGTGCTGCGCTCCGGTAGCAAGGCGGCGGCCATCATCACCTTGCTGCTGGACGCGGCCAAAGGCTGGCTGCCGGTGATGCTGGTGCGCTGGTATGGCAAACCCCATGGGCTGGACGACGGCACCGTGGCCATGGTCGGATTGGCGGCCTTTCTAGGGCATCTGTACCCGGTCTTTTTTAATTTTTTCGGAGGCAAGGGTGTGGCCACAGCGCTGGGCGTGCTGCTTGGCCTGAATGCCTGGCTGGGCCTGGCCACATTGCTGATCTGGCTGGCCACGGCGGCGCTGTTTCGGTATTCTTCGCTGGCCTCCATCGTGGCCGCCTTGCTGGCCCCCATGGTTTACGCGCTGGGTGGCGGTGAGGTCTGGTTTGTCAGCAAGAGCATTGCCCTGGGGGTGGTGGTGATGTCGCTGCTGCTGTTGTACCGCCACGCGGAAAACATCAACCGTCTGATTAAAGGCACCGAGTCCAAGCTGGGTAAAAAAGCCAGTGCAGCACCACCCGCCGCGCCCGTGGCGCCGGTGCATCACGCCCACCATGGCCATCAAGCTGGCCGCAAGACGCAACGCGGCCATGAACACAAAGGTGATCACAAGGTATGAAACTCTGCATTCTCGAAAACGACTACCTTGACCCGGCCGTTGAGGCAACCTACCAGGGCTACGGCGCCATGTTTGAGCGCCTGCTGCGTGATGCCGGCGCCACCGGTGATTTTGATATTTTCAACACGGTCAAGGGCCAATACCCCGAAACTTTTGACGCCTACGACGCCGTCTTGCTGACCGGCAGCCGGGCCGACTGTTTCTCGCAAGAGCCCTGGGTGCTGGCGTTGCGGCAAAAGGTGCAAGCGCTGCTGGATGCCAAAAAGAAGCTGATTGGCGTGTGTTTTGGCCACCAGCTCATTGCACTGTGCCTGGGTGCGCAGGTGGGGCGGGCGCCGCAGGGCTGGGGTGCCGGGCGCATGCAGTACCAGTGGCTGGCACCCGATTTGCCGCAGGCACAGGGCCGCAGCGACATCGCGTTACTGGCCAGTCACCAGGACCAGGTGTTTGACTTGCCCGCCGGTGCCAGGCTGCTGGCCAGCAGTGAGTTTTGTCCGGTGGCGGCGTTTGCCGTGCAAGACCATGTGTTTTGTGTGCAGGCGCATCCCGAGTTTGTCGAGGACTACAGCAGCTTCCTGCTCAACAAGCGCCGTGCCTTGCTGGGCGAAGAAAAATACAGCGCCTGTATGCAAGGGCTGGCGCAGGGCCACGAGGGGCTGGCGGTGGCGCGCATGATGGTGGCGTTCATCAACGCTGACTGACTCTGCTCCCCGCTGAAATCTTCAACGTTCAGGTAGTTAGCGGCCGCAGCACTGCGGCGATTTCGTCGCCATCCAGCGGTCGCGCAGCACCAAATCCGGCAACATGCCGGGCGCCGGTGGGCTGGATGCTGACAAAGCTGAAATCGCCAAGCGTCGTCATGGGCGCGGCCTCTGGAAAACGTGCCAGGTAGGCGCTACGCGCTGCCTGCCAGTCGGGGCTATCGGGCAGCAGTCGGGTGGCCAGGCCATCGAGCGACACCCGTGCCAAGGCGTGCACCGGCTCACCCAAGGGCTCACTTTGCATGACCATCATCGACACCTCAGGCGCGTCCAGCAGATGGCGCGTGTGGGGCGCCAGCAAGCTGACGTGAATTACCAGGCAAGCCGCATGGGCGTGAATGGCAAATGGCACCATCGACACAAAAGGCTTGCCTTGGGCGTTGAGCGTGCCCAAGGCGGCCACACGTTGGGTGTTGAGCAGCTTGCGCAGTTCGCGGTTCAGCCGTGGTTCGTGAGGGGTGGTGGCATCAATCATTGAGAAAATTGGCCTCCAGCCCTTGTTGAATATGCGCAAGTAGCTATGAAAAAACTAGCTAATTGAAGCATTGAAGGGGTTACGACCCAAGCTGCAAAATAATGTGGTGGTTGATGCGTTCTTGCACGGCGGCAGCGGCCAGCGCTGAATTGATGACCGGGCTGCCATCCACGGTGCGGTGCAGGCTGGGCGGGCGCAACAGATCGCCCTTCTGGTCAATCACGATGGCCACGTCGGGTAGGTTGGGTTCCTGGCTGCGCCGTCTGACCACCGCCACCTCTTCGTCGTCGAGCTGCACGTAGGTGCCGGGTGGGCACAGTCCCACAATGCGCACCAGTGCGTGGCCTACGGCGCTTTCTTGTTCGGCGGTGCCATGAATCACATTTTGGGCTGATTCGGTAGCGCTGCGCCCTTCACGCGACTGGCGCGGGCTGATCATGGCTGCGTAACGGTCCACCACATGCAGGATATGCGCCAGCCGGTGTGGCGAAATCAGTGCGGCCAGGTTTTCACCGGGAAAGTCTTCCTTGTGGTGCAGCTGGATGGTTTCAAGCCACAACTCATCGGTGATGCCCAGGTTGTTGAGCATCATGGCGCCCTTGCTGGCATGGGCCCGAATGGCAATCTGCTGCTCGGGGCTGGGCCGCGCGCGTTGCGTGGCCAGTTCGTCTTGCAGCGAGGTCATGGCAATGTTCATGGTCAGTGCCGCGCACACCAGGCTGTTGCGCTCTGTGCCGGGCAAATTGAAATCGTCCGACAACAGGTGGCACAACACGGCACACACCAGCGCGTGTGAGGCGCTGTAGCCCACCGGCGAGTTGATGGCCAGCTGAAACAACAGGTACAAGCCGACGTCGGCATCGTGCTTGAGCAGGTCCTGCATCCAGCGGTCATATTGGTAGATGCGCTGTTTGAATTCCTGCACGCTGTCAGGATGGGCCAATAGCAGGCCCAGCCCGGACTCCAGATCCGACCACAGACCCAGCAGGTCTTCGTACTCGTCTTCGGTGGTAACGACCAGGTTCATGACGGGGTTGCGTTGTCTTGGCAAGTTTTGGCGGTAGAAATTAGTCGCGGAAGTTGTCAAAGCTCAGGGGCATGTCGGCAACTTCTTTTTTGATCAGGGCCATGGCGGCTTGCAGGTCGTCGCGCTTGGCACCGCTCACGCGTAATTTGCCGTCCTGAATGGCGGCCTGCACCTTCATCTTGCTGTCCTTGATGATGCGCTGAATCTTTTTACCCAGCTCGGTTTCAATGCCGTCGCGCACTTTGATGACCTGCTTGACCTTGTCGCCGCCCATCTTCTGCACATCACCCTTGTCAAGAAAACGCACATCGACATTGCGTTTGGTGAGTTTGTTGCGCAGGATATCCTCAATTTGCGTCAGCTGAAAATCGGCGTCGCCAATCAGGGTGATTTCCTTGTCTTTGAGCTCGATCGCAGCGGGCGTGCCCTTGAAATCAAATCGCGTGCCGATTTCTTTGGCGGTGTTTTCCACGGCGTGCTTCACATCAACGATGCTGGCTTCACAAACGGTATCAAAAGATGGCATTTTTTCAGTTCATTGGGGTGCAGGTTGCGCCGGTCGCGCGGGTCTGCGGGGTGGACCATAGGCCTGTACCGGTCAGGCGACAATGCCGCCATGTTAGTTCAGAAAAACGTGCCCTTGCAGGCTTTCAACACCTTTCATATTGTGGCCAAAGCCCAGGCGCTGGCGCGAATTGCCTGCGAGTCGGATCTGCTGGGCCTGCTGGCAGACCCCGAATGGGCGCAAACGCCCAAATTTGTCCTGGGTGGCGGCAGCAACGTGGTGCTGACCGGTGACGTCAAAGCGCTGATGCTCAAAGTCGAGCTTGCCGGGCGGCGACTGGTGCAGGAAACCCCCGCGCCTTTGTGGTGGAGGCTGGTGCTGGCGAAGACTGGCACGACCTGGTGGCCTGGACGCTGGCACAGGGCTACCCAGGCCTGGAAAACATGGCGCTGATTCCGGGCACGGTGGGTGCCGCGCCGGTGCAGAACATCGGCGCTTATGGGGTGGAGTTGCAAGACCGGTTTGAATCCCTCGATGCCATCGACCTGCAGACCGGCCAGGTGTTCACGCTGAACGCCGCCCAATGCGCATTTGGTTACCGCGATTCTGTCTTTAAACATAGCAGCTCAGGCAATGCCAGTGCGGGCCAGCAGGCCATTGGCCTTAAAAATCGGGCGCTGATCCTGCGCGTGCGCCTGAGCCTGCCCAAACCCTGGAAGCCGGTACTGAACTACGCAGACCTGGAGCGCAAGATGCTGGAGCAGCACTGCAGTCAGCCATCGCCCCAGCAGATATTTGACTGGGTGTGTGACATCCGGCGCGCCAAGTTGCCCGACCCCACCGTGATTGGCAATGTGGGCAGCTTTTTTAAAAACCCCACGGTCAGCCTTGAGCAATGCGCAGATATCATTGCCCGTGACCCCAAAGTGGTGCACTATGTGCTGGCCGATGGCAGCCTCAAGCTGGCGGCAGGCTGGTTGATTGATGCCTGTGGCTGGCGCGGCAAGTCGGTCGGTTTGGCGGGCGTTTACGAAAAACAGGCACTGGTTCTGGTGAACCGGGGTGGCCGCAGCCCCGTTGAGAGCGCCACCGGCGGCGAGGTGATGACGCTGGCCAAGGCCATCCAGACCAGTGTCTATGAGCGCTTTGGCATTTGGCTCGACCCCGAGCCTGTCGTGGTGTAGGTTTTGGCATGAAATTCAGTAACTTTTCCATACGCACCAAGCTGATCGTCCTGCTGGGGGCAACTTCGGCCATGGCGTTGCTGATCTCTGCGGTGATGTCGCTGTCACTCACGTTTGTCACCCAGCGCAACGAGTCAATGCGGCATTTGCAGCAAATCTCGGACATTGCCCGCGAAAACCTGACGGCTGCACTGGCGTTTCGCGACGGTGCCAGCGCAGCGCGCATGCTGGGCTCCCTGAGCACCAATCCACGCATCCTGGCCGCCATCATTCACGACGACGAGGCCCAGCAGTTCAGTGCCTATGTCGCGCCGAAGGCAAACCAGAAGGCGCTGGCGCTGCAATTGGCCGAGGTGTCGCAACTGGCCAAACAGCAACACCAGCAACTGTTCGAGCAGCGCCTTGGGCTGGAGTCGATCGAATTTGATTACATGTACGCTGTCAGCCCGATTGTTTTTGAAGGCAAAACCCTGGGTACCCTGACGCTGTTGTCTGACAACCAGGCGTTGAAGGAGCGGGTCAGCTACTTTGTTGTTATGCAGGTATTGATATCGCTGCTGACACTGTTCATCATTGTGCTGATTTCCATTCGGCAGCAAAAGATTTTTACGGCGCCCATCTTTCACATCATCGATGTGATGCGCAACATTGCCCAGACCAAAAATTACACGGTCAGCGTGGAGACCATTCAAAACGACGAATTCAAGGTGCTGTACCGGCATTTCAACGACATGATCGCCGAGATTCGCGAGCGCGACGCCTTGCTAAGCCGCCTGGCCACCACCGATCCGCTGACTGTGCTGGCCAACCGGCGCCACGCCATGGAGGTGCTGCAAACCCTGGTGACGCGGGCGCTGCGTAAACAGGAGTTTTTTGGGCTGATCATGTTCGACATCGACTATTTCAAACGCATCAACGACCAATTTGGCCACCCGGTGGGCGATGTGGTGCTGAAAGAAGTGGCCGCCATCCTGATGCATGCAGCGCGTGAGTATGATTTGGTGGCACGCATGGGTGGCGAAGAATTTTTGGTGATGTGCGACCATAGCGACGTTGAAACCACTCATTTGATTGCCGAGCGCATGCGTCTGGCGATCGAAGCCAAAGTGATCACGCTTGATACTGGCAAAACATTGCGCATCACCGCCAGTGCCGGTGTTTATGCAGTGGTGCCTGTGTCAGATGATCTGGACGCGCCGCTCAGGTGTGTGGACGCAGCGCTGTACCATGCCAAAGAATCGGGGAGAAACCAGGTGTCGATGTGGGAAAACCATGAAAAATAGTCTTTCGGTACTTCGGGCCAGTGCGCTGGCGCTGGCCGGGCTGATGTTGGCGGCCCCCAGCGTGGCCAGCCAGGAAGAAAACAAGCTGCTGGCGGTGTTTTTTGGTCGTTTTGCCAACTACATCGAATTGCCTGACCGGGCGGCCACCCAATTTGTCATCACGCTGGTGGATGAAAATCCGTTTGGCAGCCTGCTGGAGGATTTGTACCGGGGCAAAGTGATCAGCGGCAGGCCGGTGGCGATCCGGTATGCCACCCGGGTGGACGAGATTGGCCAAAGCGACATGCTGTTCATCACGCTGGTCAATCCGCGCAGCCGGCAGGAAGCGATTGACTACGCCACCAAAAATTCGATTTTGACGATCAGCACCGCCATGGGGTTTGCCGAACGTGGCGGCATCATTCAGCTCGACTTTTTGCAACAGCACACGCGCATCAAAATCAACCACGCTGCGGCGGTCAAGTCCAACATCCGCATTGGTGCGCCCTTGCTGTCGCTGGCGACCGTGATACGGGGAGAAACGCGATGAAAAGCCTGACCCTGGCCACCACTTGTCTGCTAGCAAGTACGGCGCTGCTGGCGCAGGACAAAACCCTGCTGCAGGCCAATGACTACTACCAAAAGTCGCTCGACGAGTTGCTGCACATCGAGACGCCGGCCAAGGCCGAGGTAGGCTCAAGAACCGGTGCGCGTGACGCGCTGGAAGCCGATGTGCCAATTGATGTGATCACCGCCGCGCAGCTTGAGGGCAGCGGCTACACCGAACTTTCCAAGGCGCTGATGAAGCTTGTGCCGGGCTTCAACTCGCCACGCCCCACCGGTCATGACGGCACCGACCATGTGCCGCCCTTCACCTTGCGTGGGCTCAACCCCGACCAGGTGCTGGTGCTGGTCAACGGCAAGCGGTTGCATCAAAGCTCTTTGCTCAATGTGAACATATCGGTGGGCCGGGGTACCTCGGGTGTGGACATCAACACCATCCCGCTGCGTTCCATTGAGCGCATCGAGGTGCTGCGCGATGGTGCGGCGGCCCAGTATGGCTCTGACGCGATTGCCGGCATCATCAACATCATCCTCAAGGGTTATGGCCATGACAGCCGCGCCTCAGTCAGTTATGGGCGCACCACACAAGGCGATGGTGCCGTTCGCCAGGCTGATGTGTTTTATTCTTTGCCGCTGCAAAACGACGGTTTTGTCAATCTGACCGCTGAGGCCCGTGACCGCGGCCGCACCAACCGGGCCGGGCCCGACCCGCGCTTGGGCAACCGTATCAACCATTTGATTGGCGAGACCGACGCCCAGGACGGGCAACTGGCTCTGAACGCCGAGGTGCCGGTCGATGCCCTGACCTTTTATGCGCACGGCTTGCTAGACCGGCGTAGCAGCAGTGCCGGTGCCCTGTACCGGCTGCCGACTGATGCGCGCAACAACCCGGCGCTTTACCCGGATGGTTTTTTGCCCATGATTGAGCCCAAAATCAGCGACTACTCGCTCAGCGCCGGACTGCGGGGGGTGAGTGGTGACGATGTGCGCTGGGACCTGAGCCTGACCCACGGCAGCAATGACTACCATTTTTATGTGGCCAACACCCACAATGACTCGTTGGGCAACAGCTCGCCCACGTCGTTTGACAGCGGTGCCACCCGCTACACCCAAAACATCCTCAACCTGGATCTGGTGAAGAAGTTCGGCGCACTGAACCTGGCCGGCGGGGCCGAACTGCGCCAGGAAAACTACCAGATCCGTCGTGGTGAGCCAGCGTCGTACATGACGGGCAGTTTCAGCAACATTCCAGGTGCCCAGGGTTTCCCCGGCTTTATGCCCGACAACGAGGTCGACGCCACGCGCAGCAACCGTGCGCTGTACCTGGATGCGCGCTTTGATGTGTCGCGTGCGCTGGCCCTGGAGGCCGCCGCCCGGTATGAAAACTACAGCGATTTTGGTGCCACGCTCGACAAAAAACTGGCATTGGCCTACCGCCCTCATGACGATGTGTTGCTGCGCGCCAGCGCCAGCACGGGTTTTCGGGCTCCCTCGCTGTCCCAGGCCAACTACACCTCGACCGTGTCCACGCTGAGCAGCAGTGACGCCATCTTCAGGCAAGCGGGCACCTTTGCGGTCAACCATCCGGTGTCGGTGGCACTTGGGTCACAACAACTTCGGCCCGAAAAATCGAAGCATCAGACGGTGGGCGTGGTGTACCAGCCAAGCAGCGATTTTTCTGTAAGTTTTGATTTTTTTACCGCCGACATTGCTGATCGGATCATGCTGACCGGCAACATCGTCGACACGGTGTCGCCCCAGGTCAAGGCGATTCTGAAGCAATACGGCGTGCAAAGCGCGCGTTATTTCACCAATGCGATTGGCACCGAAACGCAGGGGCTCGACATCCGCCTGAACTACAAACACAGCTTCAAAGACCACAGCAAACTCAAAATGGTCGCGTCCTACCACCGCGACCGTACCCGGATTACCGACGTACACCCACTGGCCTCGATCCTCGGCAATCAGACCACCACCGCCGTGCTGAACGACACCACCCAGTCATTCATTGAAACCGCCCAACCCGCCGACGGCTACAAGCTGTGGACCCAGTACGAGTCAGGTGTCTGGCGCAGCACGCTCAATCTGAACCGCGTGGGCAGCTATTACTACGTCAACGGCAGCCGGTTTGGTGCCAAGCTGACCACCGACCTCGATCTGGCGTGGCAGTTGAGCAAGAATCTGGAAGTTGCGGTGGGTGCGAACAACATCTTCAACGTATTGCCCGACAAGTTTCCAACCACCAGCAACCTGTTTGTCAGTGGCAACGGCATCATCCAGTACGCACCCATCAGCCCGTATGGCTACAACGGGGCGTTTTTTTACGTTCGCCTGAATCTCAAGCTGTAGGCTGGGCAGGTCGGGCCAGGTCGGCGACTGAAACGGCCAAAGCACCTGAGCCATGCCGGACTATTTTGGGTGTGTGGCCCGTTTTGGCCCATTTTTCGCGCATGATCACGCCCATGAAAAATATCATTGTGCTTGGGGGTACCGGCTTTGTAGGTGCCCATGTGTGTGAAAAACTGGTGCGTGAGGGCTGGGAGGTGACCTTGCCCACACGGCGTCTTGCCAACGCAGACCACGTCAAACATTTGCCCAACCTGACGGTGCTGGAAATTGACGTCCATGACGATGCAGCCTTAAACGCAGCTGTGGCCGGGCAAGATGCACTGGTCAATCTGGTGGCCATTTTGCATGGTACGCAGGCCGCGTTTGAACAGGTACATGTGGCCTTGCCACGCAAAATTGCCCACGCTTGTGCCCTGGCAGGAGTCAAGCAGGTGGTGCACATCAGCGCCCTGGGGGCAGACGCCTTGCAACCCGAAAAGTCACCGTCAATGTATTTGCGCTCCAAAGGTGAGGGTGAAGCGGTGCTGATGCAGGCGGCCAGTGGTGCCGGCGCTGGCATAGCCGCTAAAGTGGGCTTTGATCTGACAATTTTGCGGCCCAGCGTGATTTTTGGTGCTGAAGACAAGTTCATCAACCTGTTTGCCAAATTGCAGCAAGTTCTTCCGCTGATGCCGCTGGCTGGCGCGTCGGCCAAGTTCCAGCCGGTCTGGGTCGAGGACGTGGCCAGCGCCGTGGTGCGCAGCCTGGCGGGTGCCAGTGCGGCCGCCTCGCCACGCATCATTGAGGTGGCAGGCCCCGAGGTGTTCACGCTCAAGCAACTGGTGCAGTTGTCAGCACAGCTCAGCGGCGTAGCCGGTGGTTTTGCCCGACCGGTGCTGGCATTGCCGCAATGGGCTGGGCGCCTGCAGGCCACCCTGATGGGGCTGGCACCCGGTGCGCCCATGATGAGCCCGGACAATCTTGATTCGATGAAAGTCGACAACGTGGCGACCGGCCAGCAGCCGGGGCTAGCGTCTTTGGGCCTGATGGCATCGGCCTTGCAGCCGATTGCGCAAGACTACCTGAACCGCAACAATGCATTCAGTGGTCTACTGGGTCTGCGCAAGCGCTCCCACTGACAGGTTCTTCACTCCAAAAGTAATAGCTGACCGTCAAGTCGGCTAACGCTGGTACAAGCTCTGCATTCACATCGCCGAGACCTGGCTTGCCAACGGTCGCCCATTTTGAAAATGGATGGACTCCCAGGTTCTTTCTTCACAAGCACAGATTTTCTTCAACATTGATAGCTGCTAGCGCTTATCTGGTGTGAGATAGCAGTCGTTTTTGTGCGTAAACCTGACAACTCGCTGCCGCCAACCAGGCGAGCTTGGTGTTCATCGCGTGTATTCACTGCAACACCAGCCCCAACCGCGACCAATTCACACCTTGTGCGTCCGACGAAAACCAGACCTGGCGGGCGCGGCCCAAAATGTCCTGCAGAGGCACGGTGCCAAAACTGCGCGAATCAACACTGCTGTTGCGGTTGTCACCCAGCACAAACACCTGGCCATCGGGCACCGTAAGTTGCATTGATTGAGCCGGCGTGCTGGTGGCCCGGTTCAGCGGTGGCAACACGACGGCAGGTGTGGCACCGGACTGCGACTCTGACCACTGCACCTGCCATTGGCGGCCATCCAGCGCCTCGGTGATCACGCCATTGACAGGCTTGGTGCCAGCGCTGTGCAGTGCCTGGCCATTGACCCAGACCTGGGCGTTCTTGAGCACAATCTGATCACCCGGCAGGCCAATCACCCGTTTGATGTAACTCACACTGCGGTCGTTGGGGTAGGCAAAGATGGCGATGTCGCCGCGGTGCACGCCGCTCTTGCAGCCAGGGCAGTTGTAGCGTTTGTCGGCCCAGATCATGTCACCGGCGCGCACGCTGGGTGCCATGCTGTTGGACGGTATCCGGTAAGGCTCCACCTGATGCTGGCGCACATACAGGGTCAGCAGCGGCAGGGCCAGCAGGTCGCACAACACAAACACCAGTGCATACACGCCGCTGAGTTGCCAAGGTTTAGCCAGACCCGCCATTTGACGGCGTGCCGTGCGCCAGGCATCTCCCACCGCATAGGCCCACAGCCCCAGGGTCGCCACCAGGCCCAACAGCAGCGTCGGCAGCATCCACTGATCGGGCAGGTACAGCGCCACCAGCGCCACACCGGGAATACACAGCAAGGCAAAGGTCAAAAACAGCCAAATGGCACGGTTGATGTCGCCGTTATAAAGCTGGCCAAAACCTGGCAGAACCAGTGAGGCAAGGGCCGCAATGATCGGCCGGCGAGGGGTCATGGTGGGGGTCATCATGGTGAAGTCCTTTGTTCAAAATTCAGGGTCGGTGTCACAGTGCGGCGGACGCGATCCACAGGCCAAAGACAAAACTGGCGAGCTGACTCAAGCCCAGCAAGCCGGTGCCCAGCAGGCCGCTTGCCGCAGCCAGCCAGCGCAACCGTTGCCAGGGCTTGCGCGCTGGCCGGGCGGGCGTGGCTGCTGCTGCGCGCTGGTCGATGGCACACATCACCCGCTGGGTAAAGTCTGGCGGCGGCTGCAACAAACCGTCTTGCAGCAGGGTGTCGAGTTCGTCATTCATGAGGCAGCTCCGGTATCGCTGTTTTCCAGCAGCTTGCGCAGGCGTTGTTTGGCCCGGTGCAGACGGGTCTTGATGGCGGGCAGGTTATCGCCCTCAATACGCGCCACATCGGCCAGCGCCAGTTCGTGCACATACACCAGCGCCAGCGCGCTGCGCTCTTTCATGGGCAACTTGCGCAGCGCGTCTTGCAAGCGTGCCTGCCGCTGCGCGCGGTCCAGCAGCTGCGCTGGGCCGGCTTGGGGGCTCGCCAGATCAGGCAGTTCCTGACCCGTGATCTCGCACTGCTGGGGCGCGCTTTGCATCACGTTGTACGCCAGGTTGCGAGCAATGGTGAACAGCCAGGTGGCAAACTGCGAGCGCTCGGGCGAGTAGTCTGGCAGGTGCGTCCAGGCACGCAAAAAAGTGTCTTGGGCAATGTCTTCGGCTTGCGCCTGGCCGAGCCCCAAACGCCCCAAAAAACCAAACAGCGGTCGTTGGTACAGGTCAACCAGCTCGGCAAAAGCCCGCTTCTCGCCCTGGGCCAGGCGCTGCAAAATGGTCTCAACGCTCAAGGGCAACTCCAACAGCGGATCGTCATGGTTTTTAGGCCTTCGTGGTGACAGACGGGAGTGTCTGTGTTTTATACCAACGAACTGGCGAAAGGTTACAGCGCGTGCATCATGTGCCGGGTGAGGTCTGCCACTTGCACCGGCTGCAAGGCATCCACCGCAAAGCTGCGCAGGCCTTTGCGCCAATGGCACCAGGCATCCAGATACCAGTTGTCACGAAAAAAGTAGCGATCGAATGGTGGCTGCTTGATGCAAACGGTGAACTGATCGAGGCGTTTTGGGAAGAATCATGATGTCTTATCGAGCCCGCCCATGTTCGTTCAACCTATTGTTGCCGCTATCCCCAGGGGATCCGCGCAAATTTAGACAAAATCAACCTTTAACCCCCGTGAAATTTGTGTGAGCCGCTATCAAATCTGCATCAAACCGGTGCCGACAGGTGGCAACATTTGATGCGCACCCACAGCCGAAGCCCCCACTCAAAGCGGTCCGACAGGCCGGTCAGGCGTCCCTGCAGCGCGATGCCTTCGTCCAGTGCTTGCGCAACGCGCCGGTTGCTTGGGCGTGGCACATAACCCAATACGCCGCAGGCAGAATCCACCCGCACCGCCAGTGCATCGTGTGGATTGGCCGGCTCGCGCACCAGCCTGAGGATTTGTCCGGCTGCCAGTTGCTCCCAGCAGTCACCGGCATCGTGATGGTCAGCACCTGCCAGCTCGCAGTCCAGCAGCGCCTGCCCCGCACGCCAGCGTGGGACAAGCGTCGGCAAGCCGTGGCGCAGTAGCGCTTGCCAGGCCGTTGCACTTGCGGGGTCGATCCGAGCAGCGGTGGGTTGCCCGGCCAGGTGGTGTGCCGTGCGTTGCCGTTCTAAATCAGCGGCCGCCAGCACCGCCTGGCGCTGGGTCAGGCTGCTGGATTGGTTGATACGCCGCAGAACCCACAGCGCCCAAGCCTGCATGGCGCGGCTGACCGGCTGGTTGTCAGGCCCCAATAGTTCAGCCTGATCAAAGCGTTGCAGCGGGTCGTGCAAACGTGGTGCCACTTGCAATGTGGCACCAACATCTGCCAGCGCCAGGTGCACGATGCGGTGGCCGTACTGGGCGCAGCGCGCGTCGTAGCTGCCAACACAGTGGCCCATGGTCTGACCCTCAACGCCCAACTCGGCGGCGCTCAGGCATTCACGGGCGCTGGCGCTCCCATGCGACCACTGGCCAAGCAAAGCAGGCCAGGCCATGGTTGGCATGACTTCTGGGTCGTGGGCTTGTTGCGTCCAATCGTGCCAGCGCTGGCTGGCGCGCAGCAGCGAGCCCAGCCCGCGCTGGCTGAGCCACAGCAGCGCCAGCCGGGTCTGGGTGCTGGCCCACAAGTCATCTTCGGCTGGGTCTGCTGCCGGGGGTGGGGGCGGCGCACCCAGTTGTCCGCTGTCTTGCAATGCACGCTGTGCAGCGGCCAAAAAATCGCGCAGGTTGTGCAGCTGCTGTCCCAATGCCGCGTTTGGCGTGTGATGCTGGCGCAGCAGCGATGTCCAGCCAGCAACCCAGCCGGTGCCAAACACCGCAGCCCCGAGCGCGCGCAGCGCCAGCGCGTTGCCGCCCGCCAGTTCAGCCAAGGCATCGAGGTAGGGAAGAACCCTGGTCAGGTCTGCCGGGGCCGCCGGGTATTTTGATGGCGGGATGCCGTCGAGCAAGGTCAGCATCCTGGGCAGCGCCAGTTGACCTGTTGGCAAAGGCTGTCGGCACAGCGGCGCACGTACCAAGGCACGTCCAATGCCATAGTGGGCAGCCAGCGTGCCAGTCAAGTCACGCCCCAGGTCGATGGCAGCCAGCACATCGTCGTCGTGTTCGCGCCAGGCATCGCGCTCGCCCCGGCGCACGGTGCCGTGGGCGGTAAGCAACACCGGTGCCACCAATGCGCCAAAACGCTGCAAGGCCTGCAAGCGGCGCTGGCGCAGCGACGCATCGAGCAATACCAGGCGGTTGTAGTTGCGCACCGAAGCCCAGGTCACCCCGCCCTGCGTAGCCAAGCCGCGCAGCAGCGCCATTACCTCAGGGTCAAGTGCGGCACAGAAGTCCGCTGTGCGTTGCGTCATGCTGGGCGGCACGTTCAGTTCCAGCCGTGGGTCCGGGCCAAGCCGGTAAGCCGCCTCAGCCGTTATTGGCGGCGGCCCAGGCAGGTGGAGATGCACCTCCATCCCGCGCGCGTCATCGGCCAGCGCTGCGGCCAGGCGCTGCACATCACCCAGCGTCAAGCGCGGCCGCGCCAATGGCAAGCGCAGCACCAGCACCCGGGCATCGCTGAAGCGCAACCAGACCAGGTCAGCGGTCAGGGGGCGATCCTGCGGCCCGCAGTCTGTGTTGCTGAAAACCAAGTGGTCGATCAGTGTGGGAAATGCTGGCATAGGTCTGTGATGCGCTCAGAAGTTGGCGGTGGTTATTGAGTTTTCATTTGCGGCGCTTCACGCCATCAGCGCCAATCGGTGGGAGCAAGTTCCAGCCGCAATGTTTGTCGAGCGCAGCCCTCTCCCGGCTTCATGCTTGTGGGCGTAGGATGCCGTATCGTCGGCTCATCCATCGCAGTCGCAGTTGTGTCCACTGTCGCCAAACAAGGACAACACGGCAGACACACCCAGCAGCATCAAGCAAAGTCGCAGTAGGCCACTGCACCACGGCCGCTCGCGCCGCGCAAACACGCTGGCGAGCAGGACAAGAACACTGAAGACCCAAAAGCTCCCCAGTTTGAAACCGAAAAAAGCGGCAATGATGAAATCAAGAATCATGGCGAACCCTCAATATGACGATCTGCCAGCATAAGCCGCTAGTGGCTCAAAAAGTGAGCTTTAGTCAGCGGCTGGTGTTGCTGCGCTGTAAATTTTTACCAACGCCGCCGCTTCGTCAGCCACTCGCTGGCGCAACTCTGGCGGCTGCTCTACTTCCACCTGGCTGCCATGACGCAGGATGTCCATCAGTAATTCGCGCTCGTCAGAGTACGGCACGCGCAGTCGGTAACGGCCATCGGGCAGCGTCTCGGCGGTTTGATCGGGGTGCCAGCTTTCTGATTTGACCCAGCGCGCACTCTCTTTAGAGAACAGCAACACCGCCCAGGCAATGACTGAGCCGCTGAAAATACCGTAGGCACCTGCATGGTGCGCGTCCAGCGTGGCATCGGCCACGTCGCGCGCCTTGGCATCGAGCACCTGCACCTGCTGCAAGGCATCCACCGCAAAGCTGCGCAGGCCTTTGCGCCAGTGGCACCAGGCATCCAGATACCAGTTGTCGCGGTAATGCACCAGGCGCTGCGGCGAGATGATGCGGGTGTTGACCTCATCACGGCCCCGGCTCCAGGCCACCACCTCAAGGCGCTTGCGCTCCAGCAGCGCGCGGGCCACGTCCGCAAAATGGCGCGGCTCCAGCGTGCGTTTGCTCATCGACAGCAGGCGCACGCGCTGGCTGACCTCTTCAGCCGGGTGTCCGGTGGCGGCAAGCAGCGTCAGCAAGCGGTTTTGCAACGGGGCCAGATGCAGCGCCAGCACGCCAGGCTCGATGTCGGCCAGCAGTTTGTGCGCCGTCAGCAGTGCATACAACTCGCTGGCCGAAAACCACAGCCCCGGCAGTTCATACACCGGCCCCAGCGCATGGCCGCCGTCCAGGCGGTAGCCACGCGCGCCACGGTCCCAGACGATGGGTGCGTGCAGCCGCTCGCGCAGGTATTCCATGTCTCGCTTGAAAGTGGCGCGCGACACCTCCAGCTCGGTCAAAAATGCGTCCAGCTTCACCACGCCGCGAGCGTGCAGCAACTGGTCGATTTTGTAAAAACGTTCGATGCGGTTCATGAGTTTGAGTCTTTATTGCTGCGCCAGCAAGGCCTTGCCCAGTGCGGTGAGGCGGTAGCGCTGCCGACTGGAACGCGGCGTGGTTGGCAGGGTCATCTCGATCATGCCAAGTTCAATGCCGATTTGCTGGTAATGCTGGCGGAAGTGCTTTTCATCTTTGAGCCCAAAGTTGCGGCAATCGTGTCACCCCGCTACCACTGCCACCCCATCCTCAGGCAAGCCGGACAGCCACGCGGCATGCTGGCTGTCTTCTATGGCATACACACCGCGGGCGCTTTTCCAGACCAATTGCTTGTCGCGCAGTGCATCCAATGCGTATTGAACCGAGGTGCTTTCAACGTTGACAGACTCGCAAGTGCGCTGACTACAAATGGCAGCGTAACGGGCCATGCTGGGTCGTTTGAAAGCTGCAAAATCTTGGCCCATTTCAGCCATGGTCTGCATCACTGCGGCTTGCAAGGTGGGCAGGTTGTCAAAAATTTGCATGAACGCTTGCCGATACATCCCCAGCTTTTGCTTGACACGGCTGTGTACATGATCGTCTATGTTGTGGCTGGCAAGGTCAAGTTCCAGCTCAAGATCGTCAAGCACGTCGGTGAGGATCTCCGGGCGGTAAGAGCATTGGGCAAAAACGTCATTCAATGTATCCAGGCTTGGTTTTACCGCGTGGTTGAATCGATCATGTACCCACATCAAGTAGTCCTGCCCCAGGTGGGGCAAGTCAATCAGTTTGGCATTTAAAAAGGCTTGGTCTTTGCCTGTCACCAAAATAGCCAGCTTGTCGCGGTTGGAGCCGGTGGCTACCAGCCTGAAGCCCGAAAAAGCGGAGCTGTTGAGTTCGTCGCGCGCGGCCTTTAGCGCATACATGGCAGCGTTGCCGGCCCCTGTGGTTTGTGCGTGCTGGGCTTCGTCCACCACCATGACAATCAGCCGCCGGGTTTCAAGGGACAAGGCCTGCAACGCACGACTGAGGGTCTCGCCCTGTCCAATGCCAATTTTGTCAAGCGCAAGTTTGACACCCCCCAGCGTCACCGACTCAAAACCACCTTTGCGCGCCATTTGAGTGATGATGCCTTCATAGCCACGAAGATGCTCTGCAATGGCCCGCGCAATCAAGGTGCCTGGGTCTTGGGCGCGGTCTGCCCACAAATCGACATAGATGACATCTGCGTCACGCTGGCGCAGCACAGGTGCCAGGTCTTCGCGGATAAAAGTGCTTTTGCCAGTTCGACGCAGTGCCGCAAGAAAAATCCCGGAAGCCCCCTTGTCTGACACGATGCGATCAGCCAGCCTGCTGGCAAGCTCGGTGCGATGGAAGATGGGGAGCGACATGGTGTGTTATTTACAGTAAATTACAGTCAATTATAGTTTTTCGCTTCACGTTTCCACACTACGCCATTTGGGGGCAAGCTGAGTGCAGCCACGGGTGTTGTCATCCACGTTTTTTGCATCGCCTTTTTGTTTGCCGCCGGTGGCTGGTTCAAAACCGGCATGGTTTTGTTTGCGCTGGACTTTGGTCTGCTGCTAATTTGGGTTGGCTGGGTGATGTTGCAGGGGCTGCTGAATTACCGGTCAGGCGGTGGCTTGCCGCCGCAGGCCAATGGTTGCGATCAAGACCAAACAACCGGGGGTTAGGCATGGAAGAAGACCGTCGCGTTGACCCAGATGACCCGGAAGTTCCGGCAAACGTTCGCGCTACAGTGCTGCAACACTGGCAACCCGGCGACAGTCTGTGGCGCTGTCCCCGCCTCGGCGGGCGCAAGTCCTGGTTTTCAACAGAGAGAAAAATCGTCATCGAATGGTGGCTGTTTGATGTCAAAGGTAATCTGATTGACATCTATTGGATGAAGCCTTGACGCTGTATTCAAGCAGCCTGCTTGAGCCAATGACCATTGCAGTGACGTACTTTTACCCCTGAAATTTTGGCCCCCCCCGGGGGGGGAAAAAAAAAAAAACAATCGGGAGGGGCCAGTTCGTACTGGCGAGCGTAGCGCGCTAGCTGGTTCGGTTTGCGCGCTCGGCCTCCCAGCCTTTGCAGGCCAGGCCCACCATACGGGGGATTAAATAGCGACCCGCTTCGTAGTAGGACACCATGCGCCGGGTAATGCCAAGCGCCATGGCGGCGTCCGACAGCGAGAGCTGATTGCGCTTGCGCCAGGTTGAAAATTCAGCAATCGGTGTGGCTTCAAGGGCCTGCTCACGCGCCATGCGCCACAGCGTGTCGGTGCCAATTTCGGCGCCGGTGGGCCAAAGCAATGACCATCCATCTTCGCCAACTTTGACTGCAGCAAAGGTTGCGGGGTTGTCCAATGGTTCCAGTCCAGCCAAGTCGGCTATCAGGTCGCCCAAAGCAACCCGGTCGGTTTTGCCGCTCGCCCAGGTGATAGCTACGGTTTTGTCTTCGGTGGCGGTCACTGCTGTGATATTGGGTTGTTTCATCGCTTAGTTCCTCGCAATTTCCAGATTTCCATGAGGGTTGCACGGTGGTCGGCGATCCATGCTTTGGCTTCTGCCAGGGTTTTGGCATCAGCACTGCCGAGCACTTTGAGTCCGTCGATTTCGATCAATGCTTTGAAGCCAGGGCCGGTCAGATGCACATGAGGTGGCGGGTGGTCGCCCAGATACATCGCAATTCTGGCGTTTTTGAAGCGGTGTACCGTGCTGTCCATGCTAATCATTGTAGTGAAGCAGCTTCAGTTCATGAGTTTGAGGGATTCTTTGGCAGCCGATTTGCAGGCAGGCGCAGTATTTGAGCCACACCGTTCGGATAATGCCCGAAATCCCCGCACTTGGCGAACACCACACCATGCCCATCCTCACCTTGCCAACTCAGCCCCAAGCCACCCCGCTAACGCAGAAGCAGCGCCACCTCAACCGCCGTCAGCGCAAGAAAAATCATCTTGGTGAATTTCAGGAATGGGGGCTGTCGATTGCTGCACCGCTTGTTGGCTGCGACACCAAAGCAACGATGGATGCTTTCATTGACGACTTTCTTGCTGAGGTGGAATCGCACAAGCTGATGTTTGGCGGCGGCTTTGGCACGCCTGCTGTTGCCAATTTGGATGGCGTGCTGGCCAAGCCAGGGCGTGGCTCCATGACGCAGGCGCAAGCTGAGTCGGTCATGGCGTGGCTGGCAGCGGATTGGCGTGTTGATGCAGTAACAAGCTGCACCTGGATTGATTCGTGGCATGGCGACTATTGATCACCATTTGTTACTTCCCCCCCAGGCCCCCCCCCCGGGGGCGCCGGGGCGCCCCGCGGGCCCCCGCGGGGCGCCCCCGCCCCCCCCCCCCCCCCCCCCCCCCCCCCCGGGGCCTCTAAAAATTAATAAGCAAAATTTATAAGAAATCACCCTCTAGCGCTTATATCCATTGCGTAGCTAGCTATTAAATTTAAATATTCAGTCGCCACCAGCAAGCCAGCCTGGGCAAGCCTCAAACCAGACATCACCTTCAAACCGGGCAAAATCCAGACCGTCACGCATCACCATCACCCCAAGGGATATCCACTCATGTACAAAAAACAAGCCATCACCAAAGACCAGGGCCGCGCCATCGTTGCCACGCTGGTCGAGGAGTTCAAGCGCGCTTATGTGGCACTCAGCGCCAAAGACCGCCAAAGCTACAACGAAACCACGGTGCGGCAAAAGTTCATTGACCACTTTTTTGCCGCATTGGGCTGGGCCATTACGGACGATGACGTGCAGCTTGAATACGCCCAAAAGCGCGATGACGACAGCAAGGGCCGGGCTGATTACGCCTTTGGCCGCAGCGCCGGCAAGAGTTTTTTTGTCGAAGCCAAAAAGCCTTACGAGCCGCTGGACACCTGCGTGCGCCACGCCCTGCAAGCACGGCTGTATGGCTACAACGCCGATCACCCGGTGGTCATCCTGACCGACTTTGAAGAGTTTTCGGTCTATCTGGGGCGCGGATGCGAGCCGCGCGCCAGCGACTTGGTCAACACCGCACTGGTGACCACGCTCACTTGCAAATTCACCGACTACGCTGACAAATGGGAGGTGATTTGGGATGCCTTCTCGCGCGAGCGGGTCATGGCCGGTTCACTTGAAAACCTGCCCGGCGTGCAAAAAGCCAGCAAGGGCAGCAAAACCGTCGATGACCTGTTTTTGGCCGACATTGAACAGTGGCGACAGGCGATAGCTACCGACTTGCACCGGGCGCACCCCGACATCAGCCGCCGCGCCCTCAACGAAGCAACGCAAAAAACCATCGACCGCATCATCTTTTTGCGCATCTGCGAAGACCGCGAGATTGAAGACTATGGCCGCCTGCTCAAAATCGGCAGCCAGCCCGGCATCTACAACAACCTGTGCAAAATGTTCACCGAGGCCGATGCGCGCTACAACTCCGGCCTGTTCCACTTCAAGGATGGCGCTGACCAGCAGCACCTGACGCTGCAGATTGCCGATGTGCCGCTGCAAGCACTGATCAACCGGCTGTATTTCCCCGGTGGCCCCTACGCCTTTGCCGTGATGCCAGCGGACATTCTGGGCCAGGTCTATGAGCGGTTTTTGGGCAAGGTGATCGAAATCACGCCCGACGGCGGCGTGGCCGTGCAAGACAAGCCCGAGGTCAAAAAAGCCGGTGGCGTGTTTTACACCCCGGAATACATCGTCAGCTACATTGTTGAAAACACCCTGGGCCAACTGCTGGCAGGTAAAACACCGGCTGACATTACCAGGCTCAAGGCGCTGGACCCGGCCTGCGGGTCGGGGGCGTTTTTGATCAACGTCTATCAGTATTTGCTGGACTGGCATCTGGCCTGGTACGTGGCCAACAAACCCGAAAAATGGGCCAAAGAGCAACGCCTGGTGCGCGCCGGTCACGGCCCGGATCTGGGGCTGCCCGGCACCTGGCAGCTCACCTTGCACGAGCGCAAACGTATCCTGCTGGCGCATGTGCATGGGGTGGACATCGACACCGCAGCGGTGGAGGTCACGCGCCTGTCGCTGCTGCTGAAATGCCTGGAAGGCGAAACCCAGCGCAGCCTGCAGCTCGGCCTGTTTGACAAGGGCGAGCGCATCCTGCCCGACCTGGACCGCAACATCAAATGCGGCAACAGCCTGATTGGGCGCGACTTTTACGACCCCCAGCAGACCAGCCTGTTTGACCGCGAAGCCAAACTGCGCATCAACGCCTTTGACTGGGCGGTCGAATTTGCCGACATCATGGCCGCAGGCGGCTTTGATGTGGTGGTGGGCAACCCGCCGTATGTGCGGCAAGAGTCTTTGTCTGACAGCAAAGAGTATTTCAAAACCCACTACGCATCGTTTCACGGTGTGGCGGATTTGTATGTCTATTTCATCGAGAAAGGCATCCAGTTGCTCAAGCCCGACGGCTATTGGGGCGTGATCGTGTCCAGCAGCTTTTTGCGCACAACCTTTGCCGAACCCTTGCGCGGCTGGCTGCTGGCGCACACGGCTGTCGAGCGCATCGTTGACTTTGGCGGGCTGGCGATTTTTTCGGGGGCCAAAGACACCTACGTTTGCATTCCGATCTTGCGCAAAGCCGCGCCGCTGGCGAATAGCTTGGTGTGTGAAGTCACGGCGGCGGGGCTGGTCAATCTGCCCGGCTATGTTGATGCCCATGCAACCCCCATACCGCGCAGCCAGCTCACGACCAACGCCTGGTCGCTGAAAGGGGCGGGCGAAACGGCGCTGTTTGCCAAGATCGTTGGCATCAGTCAGCCGCTGGGCGACTACCTTGATAAAAAGATTTTTTACGGAGTCAAGACCGGTCTGAATGAGGCGTTTGTGATCGACGCAACAACCCGTGCCGACTTGATTGCGCAAGACCCGAAAAGCACCGCGCTGATCAAGCCCTTGCTGGGGGGTGAAGATATTCGGCGCTATACCGTGCAGGAAAAATTCAAATACATCATCGTCATTCCCACTGGCTGGACGCGTGAAAAAGCGGGAGCAAGTATTGGATTGACAGAAAGCGGGGCCTGGGAATGGTTTGCTGGCGAATATCCTGCGCTGGCCAACCACCTTAGCCGATTTACTGTCGCTGCGCAAAAGCGGCAAGATCAAGGTGACTATTGGTGGGAGCTTCGCCCTTGCGTTTATTACCAAGAGTTTGAGCGACCCAAAATCATCTACCCCGACATTGCCAAATTCCCCCGCTTTGTGCTCGACACCAGCGGCCACTACCTGGCCAACACGGCGTACTGCCTGGGCACCGACAGCCGGTACCTGCTGGGCATTCTCAACAGCCGTCTGTTCTGGTTTGCCATTGGTCACATCAGCATCCCGTTTGGCATGCGGGCCGGTGAGTACCGCTATCGGCTGATCTACCAGTACATGGAAAAAGTCCCCATCCGCCGCATTGATGCCGGCGTGCCCGCGCAGCAACAGCAGCACGATGCCATCGTGCAAAAGGTCAGCACCCTGCTGGCCCTCACCCAGGAACTGCAAACCCCGGGCCTGGACAGCAGCGAGCGGCGCAGCATCGAGCAAGACATCGCCGCCACCGACCGCGCCATTGACCGGCTGGTTTATCAGCTCTATGACCTGAGCGCCGAAGAGATCAGCCTGCTGGAAGCCACCACGCCAAAAGCTTAAGCCAAATCAGCCTGTAGCCCCCGTGGAATAAGCGCAAGTAGCTATGTACAGATATATCGTCGAGGATCCGTAGGTGCGGGTTAGCTCAGAAGGGGTACCCGACATGGAACATCGGCGTGACCCGGCTGGTGGTCCATGGGTCGCCCTTTTGCGGCTAAACTACGGCCCAAGCGAAAACACGACGCAAAACGCCACACTGCCAATCAGCTTTCGACCCGTTTACGGCATGCATCATCCGCTTGTAACCTTATCGACATCAGCATCACAATCTGCCGCACATTCACGCGAAACACGCTGAGTTCGAGGCATCCATCGAGATCGGTGATGGTGAGATTCTTTCTGGTAACCCACGCAAACAACTGCAAGTAGTCAGGCGTGATAGAGCTGGCCATCGGGACGAACTGGTGGCACGACTTGGAAAATTGCCTTCAGTGGCGGAATCCGTACAAAATTGACGCGTTGTGTCGGCGCGGAAGTGGACCGGCAGTAAAACCGCTGCAAACCGTTGCCTGACTTCGCGCCTTTATGTTTAGATCGAGGTTGGGCGCAAGGGCAATATTTTGATTTGAACTATCTCGATACGGCGTTTTGGGTGAAGATCGACGATGGATGTGGAGTTCCAATCAGGTGGGCGTTTTGTTTGGAGCTTTTTGGCCAACGAACAGGACATCGCCCAAACCCAGCTGATTGAAATCTCCCTGCATTAAAGACTCCTTGGGGCGATGAGAACGGGTGGCGTGCTAACCTAGCGCTACCATGACAGGAGTTAACCGTGAGTGCACAGAGTTTCGAGTCTGCTCAGGCCATGTCTGACCATCAGGCCGAGCGCGAGCTGCAACAGGCGTTGCGCGTGCAGAGCATGACACCGGCGGCGCGATGGTTGTGGCTACAGGAGGCGTGGGGGCCTCTGCAAGACAGCGCAGCTTTTCTGTTGCCCAATGACCCGAGCATGCCCGGTGCAGCCAGGAGTTATGCCACGCTGGATGAAAAAAATCATTTTGATGAAGATCGTGAAATCCGGCAAGCGATGCACATGCCCATTCACATGGGACACCAACCATGACTGCAGGGCGGCAACCGAATCATTCAGACTTGCTCCGGCTGGCGCAAGCATTGGCAGCTTTTGAAGTGGAGTACGTGGTGATTGGTGGTGCCGCGATGGCACTGCATGGTTTTGCACGGATGACCAAAGACATCGACTTGCTGCCGCCTCCAAATCATTTGAGGAACTACGGCAACACATCCAGACGGTGGTGTTGAACGGCATCCCGGTGGTGACGCTGGACGTGGCTGGCATGTTGCACACCAAACGCACCACGCGCGCGTCGGACATTGCGGACCGTTTGAAACTTGAGCGACTGAAAAATGCGCTGCGCGAACAAGCGCAAAATTTACCCAAAGACACATGAGCCCCCTTTTTCATCACGCATTTTTCCACCCGGTGAGCCCGATGGTGATTCAGCCGTTGAGCTGGCTTCGATGACCGAACTGGCGGGCCATGTCAAAACGCAAGTTGCTGGCCAAGGCGATTGTGGGCGTGGGCCAACAAGCCACTGATTCCCAAGCCGAATGGGACCAACTTAATGGCGCAAACAATGCGTGAAAAACTCCCCAGAATCACCAGCGCCACAGCGCTGGACAAGCTGCGTGTCCATGTCAATTTTGAAGATGGTTGGACTTGCGAGGTCGATTTGAGTGGCTTTATTGCCGACTTCAAAAGTTCCAACCACTTAAAGATGCTGCGCTGTTTGCACGTGTTTTGCCGGAAGAATGGGGCAGCGGCCTGACCTGGGACGACGAAGGCCCCCTGTCGATTGCCGCCACCACGGTTTACCGTCTGGCCGCCGAGCAGTCTGGCGATGCAGCCCGCAGCTTTGACGCCTGGATGATGCAGCACGGTCTGTCAGCCAGCCGTGCCGCCGAAACATTAGGCATGTCGCGGCGCAACATCATCAGCTACCGCACCGCCAGCAGACCGATCCCCAAAGTAGTCAAGCTGGCTTGCAAGGCGGTGGATTTGGGGGCAACGGTCTGAGATTGCATCTGCAGCCTCGAAGCCGATTTCGCCTTTCCAATCCTTGCCGATTGTCTTGCGGGTTTCAAAAAGCATTTGCGCACCCACCACGGCATTGGCGCAGCAGCCGGACAGGGCGACCCCGATTTCTGGTACTCCAGTATGAGGGGACGTCCTGTCCGGCTGCTGCGCTGCGCCAGCCCGCCGCACCGCCAATATCCAGAACTCAAGCGGCGCATCCAATGGTCAGTGGAATGGGGGTCAGAGCCCATATCTGCTACAGCATGCCCATCGGGACGGCGAATACCTGCGTGCTGCCGCCAGCACACTTGTCGGATGTGTTATTTGATTTGCCATTGGAAGGTCTCGACTTTGCCTACTGGACGGCAAAAGCTCAGGCCAGACTGTCCATGCTCTGCCCGGCAAGTGCCTTGCTGATCGAGGCATTCATGCGCCGCGCGGCAAATTCATCGGTGCTGAGCCCCAACGCAGAAGTTGCCACGCGCAGCTCAGCCAGCGGGGCATCGGTTTCCAGCATATCGCCCACCTTGAACATGGCCTGGTGGATGGTATGAACCTCTTGCGCCGACAACAAGGCTGAGTCAACACTCAGGGCGGCTTCAGTGGCGTCGAGCATGCGCCGGGCATCGACCTGGGCCTCGCGCAGCGAACGCAACAACATGTCTTCCTTGGACGCACCCATGGCGTCCTGCAACATCGCCGAAATTTGCGCATCTGCCAGCCCATAGGTGGGCTTGACCTCGATGTGGGCTTCGATGCCCGTGCCCTGCTCGCGCGCTGTAACGGACAGCAAACCATCGGCATCAATCTGAAAACTGACCCTGATGTGGACAGCACCCGCCACTGCCGCCGGGATGCCCCGCAACTCGAATCGTGCCAATGAGCGGCAGTGCGCCACGGATTCACGCTCACCCTGCACCACATGCAGTGACATGGCAGTTTGACCGTCTTTGAAGGTGGTGAACTCCTGGGCGCGGGCGATCGGCAGGGTGGAATTGCGTGGAATAATTTTCTCAACCAGGCCGCCCATGGTCTCAATGCCCAATGACAGCGGGCACACATCCAGCAGCAACCAGTCGTCAGCCGCGCTGTTGCCCGCCAGCACATTGGCTTGCAGCGCCGCACCGATGGCCACCACCTGATCGGGGTCGATGTCAACCAGCGGGTCGCGGTCAAAAAATGCCCGCACTGCTGCGCGTGCAATCGGCATGCGGGTCGAGCCACCCACCAGCACCACACCGGTGATGTCGCCAATGGTCAGTTGCGCGTCACGCATCGCCCGCTTGGTGGCCAGCATGGTACGGGCGATCAGGCCTGCGCTGAGTTCGGCAAATTGCGAGCGCGACAGGATGGCTTGCTGCGTACATCCTGCTGCTGCATTCATGATGGACAGTGCCGCCAATTCGTGGCCAGAAAGTGTCTCTTTGGCTTTGCGTGCCGCCGCTAGCAGGCTGCGCTGCGCACCCGGTGGCAATTGCGCCAGACCCTGTAGGCGATGCCGCGAACAAAACCATTCAGCAATCGCATGGTCAAAATCATCACCCCCCAAGGCAGAATCACCCCCAGTGGCCAGTACCTCAAACACCCCTTTGGTCAGGCGCAGGATGGAGATGTCAAAAGTGCCGCCACCCAAATCGTAAATGGCAAAGGTGCCTTCGGCGGCTTTGTCCAGGCCATAGGCAATGGCGGCAGCGGTAGGTTCGTTCAGCAGGCGCAACACGGTCAGACCGGCCAGACGCGCCGCGTCTTTGGTGGCCTGGCGCTGCGCATCGTCAAAATACGCCGGTACGGTAATCACAACGCCGGTTAAGGGTCCGCCCAAGGAGGCTTCAGCGCGTGCACGCAGGGCAGTCAAAATTTCAGCCGACACCTGCACTGGCGAGCGCTCTCCCAACACCGTGCTGATGCCCACCATGCCCGGTGCATCGACAAAGCGATAGGGCAGCCCTGCGGCCTCTTTCACATCGGTCAGGCTGCGCCCCATGAAGCGTTTGACCGACACAATGGTGTTTTCAGGATCGACGGCCTGCGCAAGTTGCGCCTCACGCCCCACCACAATGCTGTTTCCCGGCAAATAACGCACCACAGACGGCAGCAGTAATGCGCCCTCGTCATCCGGCAAGGCCCGTGCCACGGCACTTTGCACGGTGGCAATCAGCGAGTTGGTGGTGCCCAGGTCAATACCCGCAGCCAGCCGGTGCTGGTGCGGTGCGGCACTCTGGCCGGGCTCGGCAATTTGCAGCAGGGCCATGCCAGTCCTAAACGGCAAAGCTCTCGCCGCAGCCGCAGTTGGCTTTGGCGTTGGGGTTGGTAAATTTGAAGCCTTCGTTGAGGCCTTCGCGCACAAAATCCAGCTCCGTGCCGGCCAGCATGCCCAGGCTGCGCGGATCAACGATGACCTTGACGCCATGGGTTTCAAAACATTCGTCGTCGGCGTTGGTGGCATCGACAAATTCAAGCGCGTAGGCAAAGCCATTGCAGCCGCTGGTTTTGACGGCCAGCCGCAGACCAATACCGCTGCCGCGCTTAAATAGGGATTTCTCGACGTGGCGGGCGGCTGCCGGGGTGAGAGTCACAGACATGGCATCACCTTTCAAACAGAAAACGAACTGCCGCAGCCGCAAGTGGTCTGGGCATTGGGGTTGTGAATGACAAAACGCGAGCCCTCCAGGCCGTCTTCAAAGTCAACCCTGGCCCCCAGCACATACTGCAGGCTCATGGCATCAACCACCAGGGCGACCCCTTCTGTGATGGTTTGCGTATCGTCCTCGGCCATCTGGTCATCAAACGCAAAACCATAACTAAAGCCGGAGCAGCCACCCCCTGACACATACAAGCGCAGTTTGAGGTCGGGGTTACCTTCTTCAACAATCAGCTCAGCCACCTTGGCGGCTGCAGTGGCGGTGAATTCGAGCGGGCTGGGCATCAGGCCCGGCAAACTTGGAGTGTCAGTGTTCAGAGCGGCTTGCATCGGTGGACTCCTTGAATGGAAAAAGACGACAGGCTCAGCGGGTGCTGGAAGCGCAGGCCATTTGTTCGGACACCAGCGTGCCACCGCCTGCCGGGTGGCGCGAGCGAAAGTCCGCCACCGCAGCCTTGATGGCATCTTCGGCCAGAATGGAACAATGGATCTTGACCGGTGGCAGCGCCAGCTCTTCGGAAATGTCGGAGTTTTTGATGGCCAGCGCTTCGTCCAGCGTGCGTCCGCGCACCCATTCGGTGACCAAAGAGCTTGACGCAATCGCCGAGCCGCAGCCATAGGTTTTGAACTTGGCATCTTCAATCACCCCAGCTGCATTGACGCGAATCTGCAAACGCATCACATCGCCACAGGCAGGTGCGCCCACCATGCCGGTGCCAACACTGTCGTCGCCAGCCTCAAAGGCACCGACGTTGCGCGGGTTTTCATAGTGGTCAACAACCTTGTCGCTGTATGCCATGGGGTTTCTCCGGTCATTGGTTGTCAGAAGTGGTGCAGCGCAGAGGCGCAGACACCGTCACACCAGTTCAGCAATTTCAATGCCATGACCAACAGCGCCAGTTTGACCGAATGTCAGATCGGTTTGTTACTTTTGTCTGGACCACAGCCGGTCCGCAGCGTGTGGCTTGTCCAGTATGTCGCAGACTTCGTGAAAAATGTTGCAATGCAACAAAACCAGGGTTTTGGTTCGATTCTTGCTTGGAGCCAATGGCTGAACGTTGCATCGGTGCGGCGTCCTGCTAACAGGAGCTCCCCATGGTCAATACACAAGTGATTGAAGCCCGGCGCGAGCTGGTGGCAATTTACGAAGTCAGCAAGACGCTGGCAAGTTCGCTGGACATTGCCAAGACTTTCCGCGAAGCAATGAACTATCTGGTGCACGCTTTTGAGTGGCGGCGTGCCTTTGTGCTGTTGGCCGAGCCTGGCGCGTCGCTGCGCGGGCTGTGTGCAATCGGCCTGAATCGTGAAGAGCAGCAGCGACTGCACTACCGGTCAGGAGAAGGCATTGTGGGCCGGGTGTTTGCCAACGGCATTCAGTTGGTGGTGCCCGATGTCCGCCGCGAGCCACTGTTTCTGAATCGCACCGGCGGCGCTGATCTGGACCAGGATGTGCCGGTATCGATGCTGTTCACACCCATCAGTGCCGAGCGGCGCATTGTGGGCCTGCTGGTCTTTGACTGCCTCAATCCGGGCGAAGGGCGCCAGTTTTCCAACGAGCTGCAGCTGCTCAAGATGGTCGCCACGCTGATGGGGCAGGCCCTGCTGTTGCACCGCCACGTCAGCGACGTGCACGACAACCTGCAAGACGAGGTACGGCGCATGCGCAAGGTGCTCAAGCCTCACAAGCAGCTTGACCATGTGGTGGGCGTTTCGCAACCGATGCAGGAGGTGTTTGACCAGGTGCACAAGGTGGCCCCGGCGCGCACCACCGTGCTGCTGCGTGGCGAAAGCGGCACCGGCAAAGAGGTGATTGCCCGCGCAGTCCACAACCTGTCGCCGCGCAAAAATGCGGCGTTTGTGCGCGTCAATTGCGCCGCACTCACCGAGTCGCTGCTTGAAAGTGAGTTGTTTGGCCACGAAAAAGGCGCGTTCACCGGTGCGCAGGGGCAGCGCAAAGGGCGTTTTGAGCTGTCACATGGCGGCACCTTGTTTCTGGACGAGATTGGCGATATTTCGGCCGCGTTCCAGGCCAAGTTGTTGCGCGTGCTGCAAGAGCGCGAATTTGAGCGGGTCGGTGGCTCCACCGTGGTGAAGGTGGACGTGCGCCTGATCCTGGCCACCAACCGCAATCTGGAGCGCATGGTGCAGGCCGGGGAGTTTCGCGCGGATCTGTATTACCGCATCAACGTGGTCAGCATCCAGCTGCCGCCGTTGCGCGAGCGGCGTGACGACATTCCGGCCATGGCCCAACATTTTCTGGAGCGCTTCAATGCCGAGAACGGGCGCAACGCGCAGTTCAGCCCGGCAGCCTTGCGGGTGTTGAGCAGCTGCTACTGGCCGGGCAATGTGCGCGAGCTGGAAAACTGCGTAGAGCGCACTGCCACCATGGCCCCCGGTGATGTCATCACCGAGCTGGCTTTTCCGTGCCAGGGCAACCGCTGCCTGACCCAGGTGCTGCACCACATGGACCGGGTGAGTGCGGTTGGCCAGGGGCAATTGGCGGGTATTCCAGTGGTGGAGGTGCCCTTGATGCCGCTCCCTGCCCTGCCACCTGCGGCACCTGCAGATCTTGCTGGCGATACTGAGGCTGATGTGGCGCAAAGCGGCACCGACACGCCAAGTCCAGAAAGCGATGGCAAACCAGAAGGTGAACGCGAACGCCTGATCTGGGCCATGGAGCGCTGCGGCTGGGTGCAGGCCAAGGCGGCGCGGCTGCTGAAAATTTCACCTCGGCAGATGGGTTACGCGCTGCAAAAAAATGGCATTGAGGTCAGGAAGTTTTAGACGAATCGACGCGCTGCCATCTCCAGCAGGCCGTCAAAAACCAGGTTGTCCACCAGCTCAAAGCTCAGCGCCATGCTGGGGGCCATCTTCCAGCCGGCACCACCGGTCATCAGGCAGCGTGGCTCAGCACTGCAATGCTCGCGCACATGCTGAACCATGCGCTCCACTGCCCCGGCAATGGCATAGGTGCCGCCGCTGGTGAGTGCATCGCTGGTGTTGGTGGGAAACGGGCAGACATTGCCAGTGGGCACGCGCAAGCCTGCAGTGCCCGACTCAAGTGCGCGCAACATGATGCCGTGCCCGGGCAAAATCAGGCCGCCCAAAAATCGCCCGTGCGTATCAATGGCGTCCACCGTCACGGCGGTGCCCACCATCACCACCACCATTGGGCGCGCCGGGCCTTGGGCCAGGCCGCGGTGCCAGGCCCCGATCATGGCCACCCAGCGGTCGGCACCCAGGCGCGCCGGATGGTCGTAGCCGTTGCTCAAACCCGCCTCGGCGGCGCTGGCCACCACCCAATTGGCTGACACATCCCACAGTTCCATTTGGTCTTCAACCCGCCGCTTGATGGCGTCGCCAGCCACCACGCACCCGAGCATACGGTTGGGGGCGGGCAGTTTGGCCCATTCACCCTCAGCCAGCTTGTCGATGTTTTCCAGGAACTCGGCACCTTGCCCGATCACCGGTGCGTCGCGCCGCGGTGCCGTGTGTAGCGCCCATTTCAGACGCGTGTTACCAATGTCAATTGCCAAAAAATTCATGGCGGCATTATGTCGGTAAAGCAGTGGCTCATTTAGCCCTGTCGCCAAGGCAACCCATTGAAGCGCCAGCCGCCGCGCTGCCCACGCTGGGCGTGGTCATTGGGGTCGCCTTCAAAACCTTCGAGGATGTTGTAGGCCTGCAGGCCCAGCTCGGTGGCGCGCTTGGCAGCGGCAATCGATCGCACACCGCTGCGGCACAGCAGCAGTGCCTTTTTGCCGGCTGGCACGGCGGCCAGCAGGGCCTGGTCAAAATCCGGGTTCGACACCATGCCGGGCCACTGTTTCCAGGCGATGCCAATGGCCTCAGGCACAAACCCGACCCAGGCGCGCTCGGCATCGGTGCGCACGTCCACCAGCACCGCGTCGCCGGCCTGCCACCACTGATGCGCCAGCGTGACTGAAATGTCGCCGGCGTAGCCTTCAGCATCGCGCTGCACCAGAGCGTGCGGCACCGGGGCGTCGTGGCGCAGGCCCAGGTGCAGATTGGCTGGCACAGCTTCTTTGATGCGTTTGGGGGGTGGCAGGTGCAGCGCGGCCATGATGGCAGTGAACTCAGCCTCGGTTTTGCCAGCTACCCGCGCGTTGCTGATTTTTTCCTGGCCAATACTGGAGCTGCTGCGGCCCTGGTAGTCGTGCCCGGGCCAGACGGTGGTGGCATCAGACAGCTTGAACAGCACCTGGGTGATGCTGTGGTAAAGGTCTGCGGCACTGCCAGACTGAAAGTCGGTGCGGCCACAGCCGTTGATCAACAGCGTGTCACCGGTAAACACGTGGTCGCGCCAGACAAAACACATGCTGCCGGCGGTGTGGCCAGGCGTCAGCAGGGCGCGCACCTGCTCGGTGCCAAAGGTCAGCGTGTCGCCCTCTTTGAGCAACACCGACGCGCTGCTGATACCACAGCCCTCAGGTGCGGTGGTTTTGGCCCCGGCCAGCTCGGCGAGTTGCCCGGCGCTGGTGATGTGATCAGCGTGGGCATGGGTTTCAAGTGCCCAGACCAGCCGCAGACCGCGTTCGCGCAGCACGGTCAGGTCGCGCATGATTTGCGTGTCAACCGGGTCGATGATCACGGCGTCCAGGCTGACTGGGTCAAACAACACGTAGGTGTAGGTGCTTGAAGCGGTGTCAAAAAGCTGGATAGGTTTCATGATTGCGAGGGCGGGTAGGTCAAAAGTTGAAATGTACCGCGAAAGTCCGCCCACAGAATTCCGCTAACATACCGATTTAATTGACGTTTACGTCAACGTCAAGTCAGCTCGACCCGGTTTGATTGCGGGTTAGGCAAAAATCAATTCCCCAAAAAACACGGAGACATCTCATGAGCGACCTTTCTGCGGATTTCAAAGCGCTGGCCCAATACCGCCCGACCCACAAGGTGCGCTTTGTCACCGCCGCCAGCCTGTTTGACGGCCACGATGCAGCCATCAACATCATGCGCCGCATTTTGCAGGGCATGGGCACCGAGGTGATTCACCTCGGCCACAACCGCAGTGTCGAAGAAGTCGTCACAGCCGCCTTGCAAGAAGACGCGCAGGGCATCGCCATCAGCTCCTACCAGGGCGGCCATGTCGAGTATTTCAAATACATGGTCGATTTGCTGAAAAGCCGGGGCGGCGCCCACATCCAGGTCTTTGGCGGCGGCGGCGGGGTCATTGTGCCAAGCGAAATTGCCGAGCTGCAGGCCTATGGCGTGACGCGCATTTACAGCCCCGAAGACGGCCAGCGCATGGGCTTAGCCGGCATGATTGGCGAGATGGTGCAGCGCTGCGACAAGGATTTGACGCAATACGCACCCGCCAGCATCGAGGCGATTCAGGGCCACACTGAAATGAGCTGGCGCGCCCTGGCGCAACTCATCACGGCGCTTGAGAACGAAGAAGCCGCAGGCACCGCCAAAGGCGAACTTTCCAAGCCTTTTAAGGCTCTAGCCCTTGCTATACAAGCGCAGGCAGCTACAAAAAAGATACCAGTGCTGGGCATTACCGGCACCGGTGGCGCGGGCAAGTCATCGCTCACCGACGAGCTGATCCGCCGCCTGCGGCTCGATCAAGGCGACCGCCTGCGGGTAGCCGTCATCAGCATTGACCCGAGCCGGCGCAAGAGCGGCGGCGCGCTGCTGGGCGACCGCATCCGCATGAACGCCATCAACCCGTGGGCCACAACCGCTCAATCTGCGCCTGTCGAAGGACTTGCACCAGCTTCAACAGGCTCAAGCCCAGCGGATTCAGGCCAGCGCGTGTTTATGCGCAGCCTGGCCACGCGCGACTTTGGCTCCGAGATCAGCGCCGCCCTGCCCGATGTGATTGCCGCCTGCAAGGTGGCCGGTTTTGACTTGATCATTGTCGAAACCTCCGGCATCGGCCAGGGCGATGCGGCCATCGTGCCGCTGGTCGATGTGCCGATGTACGTCATGACCCCCGAGTTTGGCGCAGCTAGCCAACTGGAAAAAATCGACATGCTCGACTTTGCCGAATTTGTCGCGATCAACAAATTCGACCGCAAGGGCGCGCTCGATGCCCTGCGCGATGTGTCAAAACAGGTGCAGCGCAACAAGGAAGCCTGGACCACACCGATGGATCAGATGCCGGTATTTGGCACCATGGCCGCGCGCTTCAATGACGATGGTGTCACCGCGCTGTACCAGGCCCTGAAAGTGCGCCTGGCCGAGCTGGGCTTGCCGGTCACTGAAGGCACTTTGCAGCAGGTCTCGGTGCGCCACAGCACCAACCAGACCCCGGTGGTGCCCGCAGCGCGCACCCGCTATCTGGCCGAAATCAGCGACACGGTGCGCGGCTACAAGAAAAAAACCATCACCCAGGCCCGCCTGGCGCGCGAAATCCAGCAGCTCACCGAAACCGCGCGCATGTTGCAAGACGACGATGCCGCCCGCGATGGCGCCAAAAACACCGTGTTGCGCCTGGCCGCCGAGCGCCGCGAAACCCAGGACCCGGCAGCCGCCAAGCTGCTGGCCCAGTGGCCGACCATGCAAAAAGCCTACGCCGGCGATGAATACGTCGTCAAAATGCGCGACAAGGAAATCCGCACCGCCATCACCAGCAAATCGCTTAGCGGCACCACCATCCCCAAAGTCTGCCTGCCAAGGTATGAAGACCATGGCGAAATCCTCAAATGGCTGATGCTTGACAACGTGCCCGGCAGCTACCCCTACACCGCCGGCACCTTCGCCTTCAAGCGCGAAAACGAAGACCCGACCCGCATGTTTGCCGGCGAAGGCGACCCGTTTCGCACCAACCGGCGCTTCAAGCTGCTTAGCTCCGGCATGGATGCCAAGCGCCTGTCCACCGCCTTTGACTCGGTCACCCTGTACGGCAACGACCCCGACCCGCGCCCGGACATCTACGGCAAGGTCGGCAACAGCGGCGTGTCCATCGCCACCATCGACGACCTGAAAGTGCTCTACGGCGGCTTTGACTTGTGCAGCCCCACCACCAGCGTCAGCATGACCATCAACGGCCCGGCCCCGAGCATTCTGGCGATGTTCATGAATGCCGCCATCGACCAGAACCTGGGCAAGTTTGCCGCAGACAATGGCCGGGAACCGACCGACACCGAAACCGAAAAAATCCGCGAATGGGTGCTGAGCAATGTGCGCGGCACGGTGCAGGCCGACATCCTGAAAGAAGACCAGGGGCAAAACACCTGCATCTTCAGCACCGAATTCAGCCTGAAAGTCATGGGCGACATCGCCAGCTACTTTGTGCACCACAACGTGCGCAACTTCTACAGCGTGTCGATCAGCGGCTACCACATTGCCGAAGCCGGTGCCAACCCGATCAGCCAACTGGCCTTTACCCTGAGCAATGGCTTTACCTACGTCGAAGCCTATCTGGCACGCGGCATGCACATTGACGACTTTGCGCCCAATTTGAGCTTCTTCTTCAGCAACGGCATGGACCCCGAATACACCGTGATGGGCCGGGTCGCCAGGCGCATCTGGGCGGTGGCGATGCGCGACAAATACGGCGCCAACGAGCGCAGCCAGAAGCTCAAATACCATATCCAGACCAGTGGCCGCAGCCTGCACGCGCAGGAAATCCAGTTCAACGACATCCGCACCACCTTGCAGGCGCTGATTGCCATTTACGACAACTGCAACAGCCTGCACACCAACGCCTTTGACGAAGCCATCACGACCCCGACCGAAGACTCAGTGCGCCGCGCCATGGCGATCCAGCTCATCATCAACCGCGAATGGGGCCTGGCGAAAAACGAAAACCCGTCGCAAGGCGCCTTCATCATCGAGGAACTGACGCAACTGGTCGAAGAAGCGGTGCTGCAAGAGTTTGAGCGCATCACCGAACGCGGCGGCGTGCTCGGTGCCATGGAAACCGGCTACCAGCGCGGCAAGATTCAGGACGAATCGATGCACTACGAAATGCGCAAGCACACCGGCGAACTGCCGATCATCGGCGTCAACACCTTCCGCAACCCGCACGGCGACCCGGTCAATGACAAGCTGGAACTGGCGCGCTCGACCGAAGCAGAAAAGCAAAGCCAGCTTGACCGGCTGGCGCTGTTCCACGCGCAGCACGCCAAGGCCGCCCCGGCCATGCTCAAACGGCTGCAGCAGGCGGTGATGGACAACCTGAATGTGTTTGAGGTGCTGATGGATGCGGTGCGGGTCTGCTCGCTCGGGCAGATCACCAATGCGCTGTTTGAGGTCGGCGGGCAGTATCGGCGCAATATGTGAGCTTGTGAGCCTGTCAGCCTGTCAGCCTTTTTGCTGCGTTATTGATAGCTTATAGCACAGGACTGGCAAGGGCTAGAGGCATAAATCATATAAATATTGGTGCGGGTTTGGATTCAGGTGTTGCAGTGTAGGCCTGTAACGCGGTGTGAGTCGCCAATCACGGCAACAGGCCATTGAGCGTATCCAGCGGGCTGGCAGTGCCGCCTGCTGCGACTTTCAATACATGGGTGTAAATCATCGTGGTGCTGACATCTGAATGACCCAGCAACTCTTGCACCGTGCGGATGGGCTCCACGATTGAGCTGGCAAATCAGTCGGTAACTGGGCAGGGAGAAGCGAACCACTTTCATTTTGGTTGGATTTCGCTGCCCACTTGCGCAGGGTGCCAGCAGACATGTTCAGATCGCCTGCGATGTCTTGGACGCTGCGTGCGCCTCGCTGTCTGACTTTGCTCAGGGCTTGTTCCCGGAATTCAATGGAATGTCGATTTCTTGTCATAAGTAGCGCTCCGATACGGAGCATCCGCGTTTTTTGGTGAGGAGGCAACTAGTCTGACACAGGGGGCCTGCGTGCCAGGTGGGGCGGTTGAGGGTCGCAGCCGTCATGGCGGGCTCTGGGCACTTGCCCGCCCTTGGGCATGTTTTGACACCCAACGAACGAGGACCGCCGTGAAACACAAGCTTGGGCTTGAGAACGGGCATTTTTGGGACACTTCACCCGAGGTGGGGGTGGCGTTGCGCTCGCATCAATCTGGGGTAAAGTTCGGGAAATGACCCGCCTACCAAACGCCAGGATTTCTTTCAATCCCCTTATCGCTACGGCCTGTCAGCGGCGGTTCAGTCCAACAAGGTTTATCTTGCGCGTTTGGCGTTGCTTGTCTTCATCAGCATCCCAGCGCGCAAGATAAACGCTATTCGTTAGCCAATTACATCGACTCATTATGGCCAATCACATTTTCAACGCCCTGCTCGATGCACTCCAAGAAGAATATGGGGCGGTGACCCAACAGCAGATTGCTAAAGCGTTGGAGGTTACCCAAGGCACCATCAGTAACTGGGCTACTGGCGGTCAGCCGAGCAAGGCCAATCTAAAGAAACTCATCGACTTCTTCCGCCAGCACCATGCAGCAACGTTGGTTAAACCTATTTTTGAGTTCCAGGCCATCGACCCTGTGCCCTCCGGCGATTCCTGGAAGTTTAGTAGCGACACGAACGTTGTAACCGCGCTAAAGGCAAGTCTCGAAAACGTACCTGGGCTTTATCTTTATTACGACAGTGCCGGCCATGCCATCTATTTGGGGAAAACCGAAGCATCTCTTTACGCCGAAGCCAAGCAGAGGCTAAAGGCTGTGCCCAACCGTTCTATTTTTGTTCCAACTAAAGCAAAGGCATCACAGATGGGGCAGTTGGCCCGTTTCTTATCTGCGTATGAAGTAACCATTCCAGCCGCGATTAAGAATCTTGAGTCATTTATGATTCGGGCTTTTGCAAACGACCTCCTCAACAAAAATGGTGGCCACTTCAAGTCGCTCCTTTAGGCCCGTGGCTAACCCGACGGTCAAGCGGGACTGCGGAACCGGCGTGGTTTCTCCGGTCGATCGCTTTAACGCCGCAGCCCCTTACCTCCAACGTTAGGCGGCACAAGCAAAGCCCGAAGTATGCCAAGACCATGACGCCGTTCCAACACAAGGCCGTAGCAGATCGGTTCGCGTCCTATCTGCCCCACGTAAAGTCCAAGATGCTGGCCTTACGGGAGTTGGTGCTCAAAACCGCAGCGGAAACGCCGGGTGCCGGCGAAGTCGAGGAAACCCTGAAATGGGGAGAGCCGGCCTATGTCACCAAGAACAAGACCGGTAGCACTATTCGAATGGACTGGAAGGCAAAGAGTCCGAACACCTACGCCCTGTACTTCAACTGCCAGACAAGCCTGGTCGAGAGCTTTCGCAGGATATTCCACCACGACTTCCAGTTTGAAGGCAATCGAGCGCTTGTCTTCCAACTGGACGAAAGTCTGCCAAAGGACTCAGTGGCTCTCTGTGTCACGGCCTCGCTCACGTACCATGTCAAACACAACAAGGCAGCGAAGAGTGCCGCCTAGCAGCCTGTCGGACTATAAACGCCACTGAAAAATTCTTCTTTTGCTATTGATAGTGTAGTAATAAAGTTATAATGAACCTGGCTTAAGAAGGATTTATACCAGCATGTCGAACTTCATTCTGACTGACCGCAAGACCGACTACCTGCTGCCCCATCAGTAGACGATTGGCTCACCCAGGACCATCTGGCACGCTTTGTCGTAGAAGTCATCGATAGCCTCGATCTCTCAATCTGACTCGCCAATATGCCGGTCGCGGCTCAAAGGCACACCATCCAGCGACCTTGCTGGCCATTTTGGTTTACGGTTATTCAACCGGGGTGTTCTCCAGCCGCAAGCTGGAAATGGCCACCTACGACTCTGTGGCCTTTCGCTACATTGGCGCAGGCAGCCACCCCGACCATGACACCTTAGCCACCTTTCGTCGTCGCTTTATCGATGAACTCGCTGGCCTGTTTGTGCAAGTGCTGGAAATGGCCCGCGAGATGAAACTGCTCAAGATGGGTACGGTCTGTCTGGATGGCACCAAGATCCACGCCAACGCCTCGCGCCACAGCGCCCTCTCGCATGGGCCACATCGTCAAGCTTGAAGAGCAGCTCAAGGCAGAAGTCCAGGAACTGCTGGCCCTGGCTGAGGCGGCCGACACAGCCAATGTCCCAGACGGCATGAGCCTGCCCAAAGAACTTAAACTGCGTAAAGACCGACTCGCCGCCATGGCGACTGCCAAAGCCAAGATTGCAGCGCGTGCAGCTGAGCGCTACGCCCGCGAGAAGGCTGAGTTTGACGATAAGATGAGCAAGCGCCAAGCCAAAGCTGATGAGACGGGCAAAAAGCCACGCGGCAAGACACCCACAGCCCTCAGCCGGGTGTGCGTGACAGTGATCAGATCAACCTGACTGACGAAGAGTCGCGCATCATGCCGGTGGCCGGTGGCGGTTTTGAGCAGTGCTACAACGCACAGGCCGGGGTGGATGCCGACACGATGCTGGTGGTGGCCACCACCTTGACACAAGCGCCCAATGACAAGAGAGAAGTCCAGCCGATGCTCAAAGTTCTGCAAGAGCAGCAAGCCAAGCTCGGCACGCCACCACCCTGGTTGCTGACACCGGCTATTGCAGTGAAAACAACGTCAACGCCTGTGAGGCGGCCAAGATCGTGCCTTTGATTGCCGTGGCCCGCCAAGACCATCACCCGCACTGGAGCGAACGTTTTACAGAGCCCGCGCCCCTGAAGGCAGATGCCACACCGATAGAGGCGATGACACATCGTTTGGCAACGTTGGCAGGCAGAGCTGCTTACGCTGTTCGCAAGCAAACGGTGGAGCCGGTGTTTGGCATCATCAAGTCGGTGATGAGGTTCAGGCAGTTCTCCTTGCGCGGATTGAGCAAAAGTCACTGGTGAATGGAATCTGGTTTGCCTGGCCTGGAATGTCAAGCGCATGGCAGTATTGCGTCCAAAAGTTGGATAAGGGGAGAAAATGCTTTGAGAAGGCTCAAAAATTCGCAAAATCAATACCAAACTGCCTATATTTTGAGCAGATTGGAAATTTCAAATTTTGAATCGCTAAGTCCGACAGGCTGCTAGTGCATGCCAGCAAAAACGGCGTCTGGGTTCAGTGCATCGTGGACTGGAGAAAGATGACGCTGACCAACAGCCCCAACTATGCCCGGCTCAAACGCGCCAACTTGGAATTGGTCGGGGTGTTTTGCACACCGCAGCATCACCTGATCGAAGTTGATCCCGATATGCACACCAAGTTCATCATCTTCAACGATGAAGACTGCATTTTGGGCTCGTTTAATATCACTTTTGATCGCTGGTGGGCAAACTGGGAATCGGGCATGAGTTTTCATTCAAAAGGTGTCTGCCGTTTGTTTGACAACGTCTTTCAGAGTCAGCGCGGGGGTGTTATCCGCGAATACCGGGTCGATCCACGCAGTCATTTCAACCTGCTCTACACCTTTGGCCGGCAGCGCCTAGCCAACGGCAAATATTATCTTCCGCACCATGCCATCTTGTCCGAAATCCACCGCGCGCGACATTCGATCAAGGTCACTCTGTTTTTGATTGGAGATCTATTGGGCGAGCACGGTGACAGCGTGGTGGATGCGCTGATCAACGCCCGCAACCGGGGCGTTTATGTGCATCTGCTCCTGAACGGCCATTTGGCGCGAGAGGGTCAGGTCGGTAAGGAAAGAAGCATGGCCGATGAATTGGCGCGCCCATTATTGCCGGCGGTGCAGCGACTCAAATCGGCTGGCATTGTCGTCGGTCTGATCTATGGCCAGCAAGATCATCCGGTACCGTATTCGCCAGTGCATTCCAAGTACTGCGTCATTGACGACGCGACGGTTATCGAGGGAAGTTTCAACTGGTACAACACGTCGGTGTTTTCGCACGACATCATCGTTGTAGCGACCAACCGCGACCTGGCGCAAGCGTATCTGCACGAGTTCGATCAGATTCAACGCTTATTCAGAATTTTTTCCGGATAGATCAGAATCGGGCGGTTGTGCCAATCGCCGACCACCACCAGACGTGCCACTCGTCACTGATTCAACTCCGCCCACTGCTTGTCGAGTCGTTTGATGCTGACCGGCTGCGCGCGAAGATGGAGGTACTGTGCGCCAACGGCAAAGCCGCCCAATGGAGTGCCGACTTGTCCGAAGGCTGGATGCAGGGCAACCCAGAGCAAGCCGGTGTGCTCTACGTCGATGGCCACACCCGTGTGTACAACGGCTCGCAAAGCCAACTCCCACGCCACTACGTTGCACGCCAGAAGCTGTGCTTACGTGACACCGTGGATTTCTGGGTCAACGCCATGGACGGACAACCCTTCTTTGCCATCAACAAAGCGGTCGACCCGGGCCTGATCAAGGTCATAGAGGACGACATCGTGCCGCGTCTGCTCATATCGTTTTTGGCCATGACGGTCGGGCATTGACACCTTGGCACAGCACCAAGAAGACCACCGGAAAGCGGTATCGCTATTACTTGCCCATGCGCGGCATCAAAGAGCATGCTGGTGCGTCCGGATTGGTCCCCGAAACGAACTGGATCAACAATCGCAGCAAAGGTTTTTTTACGGTAGGGTGTCAAACGCGATTTCAGTCCTTCTGTGATGTTGCGCTGTGTTGAATTGGTGGTGGGTAACTGCCAAGCGCTAAGCGGCCCTCTTTGCCGTCTTTTCTGTATTTCCAAAACCAGCGTTTAGAACCGTTGGGGCTTATTTCAAGATACAAGCCACCAGAGCACGCCTTACGAATGCGCTTTTTATCAGGCGGGCATGATGCATTTTTGCATTCAAGATCAGTCAACATGGGGAACACCTTCTATAGGGAAACGGGGGAACAATCCTAAAAAAGTCAGTCTAGTCGGGTTTGTTCCCCCGTTTGTTCCCCACATTCTGCCCGGATGTAAAAAAACGCTAACGAACGTTGTCGGAATGAAAACCTTGTTAAATGGTTGATTTACCAAAGAAAAAAGCCGTTCGCCGGATGTTAGCGAACGGCTTTGCGCCTATATATGGTGGTGGAGTACGGACGCGGGTTCAATTCCGATCTCCAAAGCCTTGAGGCAAGTTTACGGCACTAGTCCCCGCATTTGGAGATTGTCCGTTTCACCCAATGAAACGGCGATGAAAATTCCTCCTGCGGCGACCAACGACGAGTTACGGTAGATTAGTGTGATCGGCCACTGCCTCATCATTCCACTGCGGCAACTCGAGCAGGAGGTACCTAGGGCGGCCATCACCAACTCGGGTAACCATGGTTCGAATTTCGACAGGCTGATGAAGATGCTTATTGATTGAGTCAACATCCTCAATGGCTGGCGTGACCTTCCCAACGATTACTTGGTCCGTACCACTAATCTTGAACTCATACGTCCGTCGCTTCGGAAGAATGCCCTGAAATTCTCCCTTAAGAACTTTCTCATCTTCGTGGAGGTTGTCCTTGCTAATACGCTCAAGGCTACGGCGAACCTGCCCCACATCAGAAAAGCGAAACACTTGAGTACGATATTGCAAAGCGCAGACGGCCTCGTTTTCTGCCAAGGTACTTATGAAGGCTCTAACCTTGTCCAGCGCTCGCTGATCCAATTCAGAAGCGGTGTCAGCAAGTAATTCATCGTCAGGATCGATAGACCCCTGAAGCAAACTTTGAGTTCTCTCAATCGCCAGATCTAAAGTCGTTTTTTCCTCAATCGGCATCTGGCCAGTGCGATATTCCTCAAGCTCAAAACCAAACGAACCCAGCGCCGTGTTCGTAATAAGCAACTGATGCTGTTCTCTGTTTGGAATAGGGCCTTTCGCAGCTAGCCCGCCAGACAGCGACGCCGCTACTGATGTCACAGCTTCGTTAAAGGCTCCGATAATCTTTGTACCAAAATCCGCAAAAATTCCATAGCTGCCAACAACTGGCCGGCCGCTAAAAGTTATACGTGCGCGAGCAGGTTCGCGTTCATCGACTTTCGCTTCAGAAATTCGATGCTCAATTTCCTCTACTCTTGCAGTCAGACTGCCACGATCAAGGACGTCTTCAATAGGTGTGCTCTCGATCATTCGCTGCAATGCACTTCGCTCGCCCAAGAGTTGTACAAAATCTTGCCGATTCATGCCGAAACTCCTTGGCGAGCAAGATTTTCTAGTTGAGCTATTGCTGACTCATCATCGTTCGAGGCGAGATCAATTTGAACATAGCCCTTCCAAGCTGATTACGTCTGTGACTCCACATGCTGTACCAGTAACTTGCTTGCCTCACTAAACGACTCGAACCTTGCCGAGGTGCTCGACGTAAGCATCAACGCAGTAGACAGCCTTTAGTTTTTTGATGTGCATCGCGGCTTGTAGGAAACATTTCAGGAAATTGCTGCAGAAGATCAACTTGACTCTTGCCTGCAGGCAGGTCGAAAAACGTAACAACATCAATATCGTTTGGGGCGCGTCCCTCAAGGAGTTCAACGTTCTCCAAGAAACTCCCATCTAGCCACTGAAATCCATTGACCAAGCCAGCAGCATGGAGTCCTGCTCGATATCTCAAAAAACCCTCAAGTACAACTCGTCTTGGTTGGGTTTGCCCAAAGCGGAGTACGAAGTCAGTCAGCGATACTGCGTAAGGTGAACGCTCAGCGGATGTCGGCTGCTGCTCATCAATCGGCGGGATCAGACCGAGTGCGTTCCAAGAAGGCAGTGCGACAGTGTTCATAAAATTCGTTTGACTCGCGTCCTCTTCCAGAATGCCGCGTAAAGTCTTGTATCTTACCGTTTTCGTCCAGCAATCGGTCGAGCGATGCGCTGCTGGTCCGCATCTATCTTCACCATCGTTGTCCTGGTTTTCTCCTGCGCCAACATCTCACGCTCAATCGGCCAGGCAATTACCCTTTTCAGCGCCACCGTAGTCACACCTTCAAGCATGCCCTCATCCGCAAGGAAGTCATCGAAATCGCTACCGATATTTTGATATTTCATTGTTGCACCTCCAGCAAATTGAGCCACATTAAGCGCATTTCGCTCAAGTTCACCCCTATTTTGAGCGCCACGGCCAGCAACCGCGCCTGAAGGGCCTTGCGCTCAGGCTTTAGTCTTGCGCGCCGGGCAGCGATGCGCTCGGAAATCTCGCGTTGGCGACTCGGGTCAAACCACGCCTTTCCATCCTTGGCCATGTCCCAGGTGCTCGATACGGCATTTCGGTGGACCGCCACATGATCAGTATCAACCCCGGCCGTAGCGAGCTGATCTCGTTCACTTGCTCGCCAGCGTTTGTGCCACAACCGCTTGTCGTCGGCTTCCGAGCGTGCGGTTGTGTGACCAAAAATCGGTGTCTTGCGACGACTACGGCTCATTGTCCATCCTGTCTGTGTCTTGAATAGAACTGGCACCCGTGACGCAAGCATGTTGCGATTCATGGGCATTTATCAAAAGCCCACTCGCATTCGCAAAAGCCAGCCCACTCACCCCCACTTTTGCGCCGATGGTGACAAGGCTCAATTCCCAAGCATCACGGTCATTTCGGCAAATTATTTTCACGCAGATTCCAGAGCTCCTTTTTTTGGAGAAACCTCATGGAAACAAAGATCTGCGCGGCTTGCGGTATAGCATTTACGCCACGCCATCAAAAACCACGGCAAAAATACTGCTCGGCACCCAACTGCCAAAGTAAACGCCGCCAAGTCTGGCAAAAGGAAAGGTTGCAAGACAACCAATTCCACCAAGAAAACCAAGCCGACGCTCAACAGGACTGGCTTGATCGAAACCCCGGCTATTGGAAAAAATACCGCAGCGAGCACCCCGAGTATGTCGAGCAAAACCGCAAAAAGCAACGTAACAGAGACTCGAAAGCCAAATTTGAAAATCTTGCAAAGAGTGACGTGTCAATTCAGCCCCACACGCTGAAAAGCAGGTCTCTATTTTCTGCGGCCAGTGAGAATTCCTGGTCTTGCAAAGAAAGACGTATGGGTCGTTGAAATCACCCCGGTGGAGCCGTGATAGGCAACGCTGGCAATCTTGCAAAGAGAGTACGCATGCAGTTTTGACCTGGTCTGAGTTAACGTATTGCCGTTCCCAAAACCGACACCAGAGGCTACTGTAGACAGTCTGGCCCGGCGCATCCTCAAAGTCCTCGAATTTGTCGGCGCTGATCAGCATGCTGGCCGAGATCGCGTGCGAATGGAGCTGTCTGCCCAAGCGCAGTGGCGCTACTCCCAACTCTACCGGTCTGAACTCAATGGTGATGTCGGCAGTGATTTGGTGAATGCCATGCTGGAACGACGGGCACCCATGCTTTTGCGTTTGGCGATGATGTGTGCTTTGACCGATTTGCGGTTGAAAGTAGACATTGCGCACATTGAGGCCGCCATGGCCTGGATACGGTACGCCACAGCATCAGTGCGGTACGTTTTTGTAAGTGCGGCCGATAAGCCAAGATGGCACAGTCGCTCGATCTGGCCAACCGGGTTCTGGCTTTTGCAGGGAACAAGGTGGGCCACACGCAGTGAAATCAGCACAGACTGTTTCAAAGGGCGCATTACCAAAGCGCAGATCGATGCTTGTCTTGACCACTTGCTGACGGCAACACCACCCAAAATTTGCGTGCAAGTTATCCAACGTTCGGTGGATGCACCAGGCTCTCAAACTCGGATCTACCGTTTGGTGTGATCCGCGTCGCTCACTGAGGGAACCTCATTTCGCAAATTTCGCAGACCAAACCTGCGCGCAACTACTTGTCAGCAAACACATTTCGCAGATTTCGCTGCCTGCGACATAAAAACATTGTGCCGAGTTACTTTTCCTTTGCAAGAGTGCTCATTAGCCAAGTTGTCTATGGCGATGACACCTCGGCATTTCGGAAAGGCTGTGCATCCCCAAAGGCACCGCCAGCATTGGAGCCTTGTTTAGCAATTCGCTTTACCATGGAGCCGCCACACCTTGGGCAACGAGGCTCCGGTCCTGAGACTGAGGTTAGTGACGGTGGCGGTGTAGTGGTCTTGCTGTTTTGTCCTGACGTCCTTGCGACGCGAGCACGCTGATGGTGTGAGAGGTGTTGAGTGCCACCGATGTGGTGATCGTCACCGGCCCACCCGCAGCAGATAAAACCACCTGCTCACCATTGGGTTTCAGATCGACCAGTGGCGTTTCAGTCTGGGCACTGGGCACCAGTTGGGTGTAGACACTGCTTGCCCGAATGCTGAACGTCCCGAGATTGGCGGCGGCGGCCAGCGGCACCACGCCCACATAGGAGCCAGCATCTGCCACCGTGGTGTCACGAATCCGGGTCGCACCCGCTGCCGGAGCAGCCTTGGCATTGCCTTCTGAGCCTTGAAAGTCGGTGCGCAGGGCATCACTGATGGAGCAGGTCACCACATTCATGTCGACCATCTTTCCCTGGCTGTCCTCGAACTTGCGTTTGACGGCGCTGACCTCGGTGGTTCGGATGTACTGGTTTCTCTCGTTGGTTGCACCCTCGTTTTGGACCAGCACCATGGTCTGGCCGATTCGAGGCAGTTCCGCATCCACACCCTGCAAGATTTGCACGGCACGCTGACCAGCAATATGGTTTTCCAGCAGCATGCCGCCCCACATCGGGCCTTTGGTCAAATAGCTCTCCACCCGGGCCGATGCGGCGTCACGCCGATCAAAGGTATCGCGGGTGCTGAACAGCGTGACACTGACATTCGGATCCGCAGGAGGCTCGGAGACGATGATGTTCGAAACCCATGTAGGTGTCGGTGTCCATCGTCTGCACCGAGACGTGGAGTTTTCGCAGGTTCACCCGGCCACCAGCCCTGTCGAGTTCGGAGATGTCCGGAAAGATGGCATTGCTGGTCCCGTCCGTAATGACTGTTGCCGTGGGCGCACCTCCGCCCTCGGGCACGTCGTCCATGACTTGGGATGCGACCAGTTTGATATCGCCAGTGAGAATGGGCATAGAGTTCCAAAAATGAAGATTCAGATTTGCATCAGCTTCAAGGTGATGCGGTAATAGTCCATGTCGGAGCGCGCAGGAAACCCGGTGACGGGCTCGGCTTCAAGGGCACCGTCGGCATGGCGAAATGCCACCGTGAACACACGGGCATCAGTGAGCGTCAACTCAAAGCGGCCACTGACCGCGTCCAGTGGCAGTGCTGCCCAGTCGCGCAGAACATTGACAACCGATCTCTTGACCCATGCCATGTCGGCAGCGCCCACAAGGGTGATGGCCCGCCCCGCCTGCCGTGTGGCCGACTGCACCAGAAGAGAACCAGTGATCAGGTAAGACACACTGGAGACCACTGGACTCCAGCCGTGTTCGTCGCTCCACATCAAATCGTCAGGCAGGGCCAACGTGGCCCCACTGAAGAGGTTTTTAAGTTCCATGAGGATTCGCCCTTAAAAAGCCCGGGCTTTGGCTTGTTTCAAGATGTCCAGCAGTCGGGTTTCATCCCTGGCATCGACCGTGGCTGACACACTGCGGTTTCCCGCCGCCAGTTCAACCCGTACCGTGCGCACCGGTGCGGTTTCTCCTGCAAATGCAGGTCTTGGCACAGTCATCGGTGAAGCCAGTGACTGAACAAGTCCACCACTGGCAAAGCCCTGCACACGAGCGGCCAGGGCTTGTGCTGGCAGGCTCAGGTTGTTGAGCGACTCAAAACCCGGTGCCAAACCGAGATACCTGAACCGGTTGACCACATATTCGCCGGGAGTGAGTATCGCAGGATCCGTATCGGACTTGGCCACACCACCACCCCGGTAAAACTCACCCTGGTGCTGCTCCATGTACTCCATGAGGTCACGTTCCAGGTCTTTGCCATACAGCAGAGGCTGCGCCATGGCTTGCCGCCAGTTGGCCTTGATGGCATCGAGTTTTTTGTTTTTCATTGCCTGTGAGTTGTTTGCGATTGACTAGGCTCTCAAGGGTTCTGCGGTCGGTGTTGGCCAGTTGGCCGTAGCCCTGTAGGGTGTCGTACTCAAATCCAATGCTCAAGGAAGCACCGTACTGCATACGCATCCACTGCACGTACTGGCGAAGACCATTCATGCCCAATTCGATCATTTGCTGGGCTTCGGCTGCATCTTTGTTGCGTTTAATGACGTTCGAACCAGGAGAAACCACCGAACCGCCCGTGGCAAACCAGGCCACACCGTTGGCAATCTTTGACAGGGCATTGCTTCCATACTTGCACCGCTGCTTTGCGCAGCACATACGCGCCAGCGTCTAGCGTGCGCGGTACTGTGTCCTGATCACCGGAGCCGGCACCGAACCACCGGTCATGCGGGTAAATACCTGCGCAACTGGTGATGCCACTGCCCCACCAACCGCAAAGTGCGGCACACCAGCACCCACACAAACCCACCTGTGGCATTGGTTTCGACCTTGGGTCACATAGATCGTATGTATGCTCGACGTATTCATGCCGTTGAGGCTGGATATCTCGAACAGGCTGAATCGCGTTGGTGTTCACACTGTGCTGCGACTCGAGTGCGGATGC
>JADKAW010000012.1 GCA_016719055.1 Candidatus Rhodoferax mariagerensis
TACCTGCCTAAATTGGCCTGAGTAGATACAATTTTTCTATGTTTTATGTAGCAAATTTTACTTTTTCTAGCTTGGTAGGCCGTGTACCAGGACTTGAAACCTACGACCAAAGGATTATGAGTCCTCTGCTCCAACCAACTGAGCTAACGGCCCGTCCGAAGCGTTAATTGTAAATGGCTAGTTGTGATAGCTCAGCGCGATACTGACAAATTTGGACGTGATGTGCACATTTTGAATCATCCGGTCATAGGCCATACGCGTTGGCTCGATAACACCCCTGCGCGCCAACCTACCAGTCCGTGCACCTCGTAAAAGGTGCTGCCGTAGACCTGGTGGCATTGGCGCTCAACGTGGACCCTCGATATCGCGCAGAGATTCGCTCCAGGTCAGCTTGCGCGTGAGGCCATGACGTGGAAATGTTCGGTGCTGGGGCAAAGTCGAAACCCGAGCATCACCCGAGCAGCGAACCACGATGCGAGAAGCTGGTCCAACGGGCGAAGTCCATTACCTGAGCGAAAAGCGTCATTCCAGAACGCAATCATTTCCCGGAGGTAACTTCTCAGCCCCCAATGAAGTCCAGTCGTCAATGCTATGAGTGAGAGCGATAATCAGACCTGATGCAAAACTTACCCGATCTCGCAAAGCTCAGCCATGTGCAAAAGGACGATTTGATCCGTGCGCTGTTTTCATTGCAGAGCCAAGTACGAGAACTCGTGACGCAGATGGCTGTGCTGCAGGAGCGCATCAATCAGCTCGAAGGCCGTCTTGCGCTCAACAGCAAAACTCCAGCAAGCCGCCATCAAGCGACGGACTGAACAAACCCGCACCAAAGTCCTTGCGTGTTGCGGGTCGCAACCCAACAGGTGGGCAGGATGGTCATCCAGGGCGTACCTTGAGGCAGGTCACTGAGCCCCGACAAAATCATTACCCACAACGTACCCGACAACTGCCCAGCGTGTCACGGCAAGCTCGCTTTTGCGTACGTCGCAGAAACACGTCAAGTCTTTGATTTGGCCTGTTCTGCAGTGTGAGGTGACGAGCACCGCGTCATGCAAGCCATCTGCGCTTGTGGGCATGTGCACACCGCAGAATTTCCAGCCGATGTAGCCGCGCGCGTGCAATACGGCCCACGGGCACAGGCGGCCATGGTGCACCTTAACCTTAATCACGCTGTCTCCGTAGAGCGCACGGCTGCGCTGATGAAAGACCTCTTTGACTTACCCGTGAGCAAGCAACGGTTATCAAGGCAGGCCAGATGGGCGCAAACCTCTTGAAGCCCAGCGTTGAAGACATCGGCCAAGCTGTGGTCAAAGCAGAGGTGGCACATGCCGATGAGAGCAGCCTGCGGGTTGCCAAGACGCCGCACTGGCTGCATGTATTGGCCACCGAGACACTGACCTGGATGGGGTTGCCACCCCTGCGTGGCGGTGAAGCGTTTGAATCTCTGGCCCTGCCACAGCTTTTCAAAGGCGTGTTGGTGCACGACGGCTGGATACCCTACAAGGCCTGGAGTGCCAGCACGCCCTGTGCAACCAACACCACTTGCGCGAGTTGACTTACCTCCATGAAGAGCAAGGACAAGCTTTGGGCAGGCGACATGATTGAGTTGCTCTCGCACGCCAATCACTTGACAATCGCAATTGTGTTGATGACAAAACGCCCCGCTACGCCAGCGTGAAGTATCAAAGCCAAGTAGCTGATCTGCGCGACTTGTATGACGCAATTCTGGCGCAAGCTCAGACAGAAAACCCCATTGAGCCCGCCACTGGCAAACGCGGCAGACCCAAGCAAAGCAAGGCCACCAATTTGATCGGCCGACTGCGTAATTACAGCGATGATGTTTGGCGCTTCACGACGCAGCTCAACGTACCGTTCACCAACAACCTTGCTGAACAGACCGTGCGTATGCCTAAGGTCAAGCAAAAGGTCCGGCTGCTTTCCGAACACCGCAAGGTGCCAAGGACTACGTCATCCGCTCCTATTGCGCCACCATGCACAAGCAAGGGCCAACATCTTTTGAGTCCCTCGTCGCTGCCTTCAAGGGTGCACCCCTCAGCCAAGCTTCGCCTGAATCCGATCTACCTGCCTAAATTGGCCTGAGTAGATACTCCCGGAGTTGTTAACTTAGGAAACTGCCAGTAAAAGGCACCATGAAATTCAAATCGACACTAAAACTATTTCGCCCGCAACCTCGGATGACTATTGGGTTTGCGTGAAATCAAAACCGCGATCACCGGACAGTAGTGATCCCCGCTTTATAGGCTCGCTCGCATATCTCACGCCGCACCTGTCTACTGTGCTGCTGACTCAAGTCAATGGGTGCAGCATTACCTTGCATACTGCGCTTGCAGCCGGGGCTATTCTCGTTGGTAGATCCTTGGAAACCGACGATTTCCATCGACTTCAGTGGAGCATCCAGACGATCTTGAAAAGGCTACACCGGCAACTGCAGCCAAGACGTTGGCAACCAGGGTGAAGAACAAATTGGCATTTTTCATTGGTTTGGTTTCCAAAGAGCAAGACGGCGGCGTCAACATGAAGCATTTGGCAACGCTTGCTGCCAAGTTCGGTTATACCCTTCCTGCCGAGGCTTTCAGAATAGCCTGCTCTGCACCTGGACTGAGCAGCACTTCCTTGGAGTCAGAAGTCCCATGGTTTGAATGATGCGCGCACACAGCCAGTCCAGCCAGTCTGGTGGCTGGCACCAATGCCGGCACCTGTGTCGCCGTTGAAATACTCGTAAAACAGGATCAAGTCTCGCCAGTGTCGGTCTGCCTGGAACTTCTGCGTTGCACCATGTGCAGCGCGCCGCCCTGGTTGTGCGGCATCGTCTGTAGGCTCTTGCAGGAACAGGCGAGTGAGGCGCTCGCCGAGTTGCCCGGCGACGTCGAACAAGGTACACATCTGCCCGGATCCGGTTGGACATTCAATGGTGAAGCCATCTCCATAGTAGCCGTACAGGCGCAGCAACGAAACGTAAAGCAGGAAGTTGACCGGCATCCATACCGGGCCACGCCAGTTGGAATTTCCGCCGAACATGCCAGAATTTGAGTCTCCTGGCACATAGTCGACCCGCGATTCCTGTCCGTCGTGGTGGAATACAAAGGGATGGTCGCGATGAAAACGCGACAGGGAGCGAATCCCATAGGGGCTGAAAATTCGTTCTCGTCTAGCATTCTGCTCAAGATTCGGCGCAGCTTGTCTTCGTTGACGATCGACAAGAGCCTCCGTCCATGCACACCCGGCCCGTTAGGCAGGTGGATGTTGACCGCCATGTCCGGATGTCGGGCCAGAAAGTCCCGCGCAAAGGCTCGAAACTTTGGCAACCGCTCCAGAATGTCTTCCTCAAAAACAGCCACGGCTGCCAGTGGCAGAAGACCAACCAGCGACCGCACCTTCAGGCGCATGGAACGGCCATCGGGCAGGCGCAGCACGTCGTAAAAGAAGCCATCTCTCTCGTCCCACATCTCGTCTTCGTGTTCGCCCATGCGGTCCATGGCAGCAGAGATCCAGACCGTGTGCTGAAAGAATTTGGATACAAACTCTTCGTACAGCGGCTCTTGCAAAGCCAGTTCAACCGCGATGCGCAGCATCTGCTGGCTGTAAAAACCATCCAGGCCGTGCCGTCAGCCTGCTCAGAAAGCCACCGGTCGGCAACGGCGAGTTGCGGTCAAACACACCAATATTGTCGAGACCTAGAAAACCGCCCTCGAATACGTTATTACCACTGCGGTCCTTGCGGTTGACCCACCAAGTGAAGTTGACCAGCAGCTTGGAGAAAGCGTACTTGAGGAACTCGATGTCGCCCTTGCCCTGGTTTCGCTCCTTGTCCATGATGTAAATCTGCATCGTCGCGCAGGCATGCACCGGTGGGTTGACATCGCCAAAATTCCATTCATAGGCCGGGAGCTGGCCGTTCGGGTGCAGGTAGTCGTTGCGCAGCACCAGATCGAGCTGTTCCTTGGCAAATTCCTGATCGACAATGGCTAGTGGCAACATGTGAAAGGCCAAGTCCCAGGCGGCGTACCACGGGTATTCCCACTTGTCAGGCATCGAGATGATGTCGTCATTGAGCATGTGGAACCAGTCGCTGTTGCGCATCTTCTTGCGCTCTTCTGGCGAGTTGGTGTGCTCGGCCAGCCACTTGTCAACGTCGTAATAAAAATACTGTTTGGTCCATAACATGCCGGCCAGGGCCTGGCGCATGATGTTGGTGCGGTCCTTATCCAACCGGGTCGCAGGCGGGGTCAATGCTGCATAAACCTCGTCCCCTTCGGCAATGCGCTGGCCAAACACCTGGTCAAAATCGGCAAAGGTCTTGTCAGCGCCGACCGGGGCGGTGCGGGACAACCGAAGGCGAATCGTTTGCTGTGAGCCAGCCTCAACCATCAAGGCGTAATGGGCAGCAGCTTTGGTGCCGGTTTGCTGGGGGTTGACGGCATCTTGCTGGCCACCGATGAGGTAATTGCCCATGCCATCCTTGACATACGGACTGGCATGGGATGGCCGTAGAGCCGCGCCAGGTTGGTTTCGTTTTCGGTGAACAGCAGCGGCACATCACCCTCGCAACACAGGTAGTAGTCACTGAGCATTCGCTGGAACAGCGCATCGGTGTGGTGGGCGTGTATGACCGCGTGCCCGCCTGCATCGGCACGTGAAAGCACCGGCTTGGAGCCGCCATCAGGCCACGACCAGGTGTTGCGAAACAGCAGCGTGGGCAGCAGGTGCAGCGGTGCCGCCTGCGGCCCCCGGTTGCAGACAGTGATGCGGATCAGCACATCTTCGGCATCGGCCTTGGCATATTCGACAAACACATCGAAGTAGCGGTCTTCGTCAAACACCCCGGTATCAAGCAGTTCGTACTCTGGTTCGGTACGGTTGCGCTGGTGATTGGTGGTGACCAGATCAACATAGGGATAGGCAGCCCAGGGTATTTGTACAGGTACTTCATGTAAGAGTGGGTTGGCGTGCTGTCAAGGTAGAAGTAGTACTCCTTGACATCCTCGCCGTGGTTGCCCTCGCTGTTGGTCAGCCCAAACAGCCGCTCTTTGAGAATTGGGTCATTGCCGTTCCAGAGTGCCAGCGAGAAGCACAGGATCTGGTGATCGTCTGAAATTCCACCCAATCCATCCTCGCCCCAGCGGTAAGCTCGGGAACGCGCTTGATCATGAGGGAAATGGTTCCAGGCATCACCATTGGGGCTGTAATCCTCGCGCACCGTGCCCCACTGGCGCTCGCTGAGGTAAGGTCCCCATTTTTTTCCAGGGTGTTTGCGCCGACTTTGCTGCTTGCAGGCGCTTTGATTCGGTATTGACGTTCATGATGTGGGAGGCTCTTTCGATTGGATGATTGAATAGGTTAATGCAGATCCAAACTTCTTTCAAACTTGGCCAAAACGACCAAACTATAAAATACAAATGTCGTACCTATATGACGGTCGCGGAGCGATTTATACGCGGCCAACAGGCAGTGCTTGTTGGCGCCGATCAAATATTGATCCAGGGCGAGTAGTTGCTTTCTGAATTGGCAACTTTGCATAAGCGTACTGAATTGCTGGTTGTGGCCCCCCTGACTTCGGTTTTCTGAATTGATTCGTTGCGCAAGCGGGACAATCTGGGAATTAAGGTCGGAGACTGAAGGGAGGTGAGATATTCAAAGGGGAAAACGCGATATTTCCGATATTTAAGGGGAAAAATAACAACTTAGGGGGACGCGACGCGAAAATTACTTTCCTGACACGAAAGTACCAAAATGCTTTGAATCTTAGGCAGCTTGACGGCTACTCTCCGACCAGATAGTTGCCAATGATGTCGAGGATGCTGGCTTTGTCTGCGGCTGAAACACCCAGGAACGGGCGGGCCGGGATGTCACCCCACAAATGAGGCCACTGGGCCTTGGTACCGCCAAATTGCTGCATGGCGGCGTACACCTTGGGGCTGCCGATGCGCACGCTGCTGTTGCCGTCGAGCTGGTAATTGATGGTGGATTGCAGGGTTTTAGTTTCGCCGGTCAGTGGGTTTTTGGCACCAGCGCGGGCAGCTCCCTGTTTACTCAGGCTACCGTCTTTCTTGAGGTTGCGATTGGGGATGATGCTGCCGTCTTTGCGGTAATTGGTAATGTGCAGGCCCAAAAAGCGGTCGATGGTGACCTGACTGTTGGCCTCCCACTTGACACCGTCCGGGCCAGTGGCGCTGGCAAAGCGTGCTTTGGTGCTGACCACCAGGTCTTGGCCGATCTCCTTCATTACGGGTTTAAAGTTGCTGCACTTGCGCGCCAGCTCGCCGAGCATGTCCAGCACCTGGCGGTCATTGACTTGAATGGTGATCATGAGGTTGACTCGTGGGCGGTGCAGTCGCCGATGATGCGTTTCTGAAAAGTTTGTTTCATGGTGGGAAAGTTGGTAAGATGAGGACTCAAGCTTCTGCGGCACAAGTCTCGTAGCGAACTGCCGCCCCGACGGTCAATACGGTGGGGTGACCTGTACCCGGACAGGTCTGAGTGAAAACGACTGAGTGGCGAGTCAGTCGCGCAGAAGACGCGAGGGGTTCCAGGTGCCCCTCAACCCCTGTTTTCATTCCTCCCAACAGGCCCGCGTAGCCGGGGCCAGTCTTACCCGGCCCAGCGCGCAGCAACTCCAGGCAATCGCCCCGGTACAGCGTGCAGTCGCCGATGATGCGTTGCTCGAAAACCGGGCTTGGATTTGGTAGGGTTTGCATATTTGGTTGGGTTATCTATAATTCACGCACTGGCTGAGGTCCTTAGGCTGACTCGGCCTGCATCGCAAGATGCAGATGAGCCGACCGGGGTCGCCAACCCGGCCCAGCCAGTGCCCTCATCTGATACGAACCGCCCCTTTGGGCGGTTTTTGTTTGGGACTGACCACCAGCGACAAAAACCATGCCTCGTCCCCGGAGGCATCGATTTTTATGGCCGCGCGATACGCCTTGTCTGCCAGCATCAAAAGCAAATAACGCTTGTCCTTATGGCCTGCCCACACTTGAGCCATGCGCATGATTTCTGGAATGCGCAGGTAGTCCTCAAAAGTGATTTCCGGGTGCCTGTCCTTGTGCTCATCAAGGCTGACTCTTGACAGCCATAGGTCAGTGGCCGTGGTGCCGTACAACTGGCGGTCTGCATCCGTCAGTGAGGCAACTGCGACACGTGCGGGCATATTGGGCTCATCATCAAAGAACTTTTTGAAGTCAGCCGCCGTCATGTTATTCATGGTGTCAAGTCTATTGGGAGAAATGACCGCTTGCGGCTGATCCGCCCCCAATGCTTCCTTGATTACTGCCTGAATAGGTTTCTGTGTGCCCAATACAACCGCCGCTTCCTGACTCAGCGCATGCGCCAGCTCCGGCGACAGCTTCGCCAGCTTGGCATCCACCAGCGACTGCAGCGAAGCCCGGGCATTCGCCCCAGGCGCATACGCCCAACCCTTATCAATACCGGGTGGTGCACCGGTCTTGGCATCCACCGTATCCCAGCCATCGGGAGGCTCGGTGCGGTCGCCTGCCTTGGGTCCGCGCACCGCCTGCACATAACAATGGCAACCCCAGCCATTGGGCGGAAAGTGCGTCAGCCAAAACGGATGATCATGGCGCAGCGTCAAACCCGCATCGCCCCAGGCCTTGTGCTGCGCACGCGGATGCAGCACGCTGTCGCTGTGGATGTAGCGCCAAAACGGGCGCACCGCCAGCAGCTCGGGGTCGTGCAGTTGCGCCCAGCGACCGGCGGCATAGCTGGTGGCGATATTGGTCTGGTAAATCACCCGCGTGCGCCAGGCCCTTCCTGCGGTAGTGCCCTCACCGGTCCAGCCGCTCTTGGCTACAGCAGCGGCAAACTGCTTGCGAAAATCCCCAATACTTTGCCCGGCAATACTCTTGTCAACCGCCGCGCGCAAGTCGGCCAACAGGTCAGCCTTTTGCGCCCCGGCGACGATAAACGCCCGGTCATGCGCGGCGGACTCGATGTCGTTCCAGCGTTCAGTAGGCAAATTGAGCTTCTTGCGGAAAAAATCAATCTGCTCCTGAAACTGCTGGCGCGCGCCGTCCATGGCCGATGCCGAGTGATCTGCTGCAAGGCGCAAAGCAACGCTACTGGAAGTGGCCATAAAACAGGGTCCGGTTGATCAGGGCTTGAGCCACAGCAGCTCATCGCGCCGGTGGCGCTGGCGCGCCAACTGTGCGGGCAACACCGGGCGTGGCTGATTGAAATACAAGCCCTGCAGCCGGCCAGCGCTGGCACCTATCGCGGGCGGCAAAGGCGCAGCACCACGGGGTGACCAAGCCTGGCGGGCAAACGAGCGGCGCGAAAACGACTTAGGGTGAAACACCGACACCCCGCCAAGGATCGGCCTCAGAGCCATCGCCCACAATGGGGGCACCAGCCATTTGCACGGCATTCACCGGCAAGGTACTGCCCTGCAGCGCCACCAGCAGCTCTGCCGCAATGTCAGGCGCACCTGGGGCAGCGCCCGCCGTCAACTCGCGCTGTGCATACAGCCACACCGCTTGCGCCAATGCGCTCAGGTCCACCCCGCCGCTGCTTGCTGTATTGAGCTTGCCACCCATGGTGGAGCCGTCAACATACTGCGCCGCCACTGCCTGCCAGACCTCGCGCGCCAGATTTTGCGGGCTCAATTCGGTATACGGTGTCCAGCCCCCGGCCATGCGCAAAATGCCGCGCAAGTCGCCCGCACCGCTCAGGCCAAACGCCCCGTTGCCCTGAAACGGCACGATCAGGCTCAAGCCCGCAGCACCCGTCAGGGTAAAGCTGCCCGCGCCTGCCAGGCCAATCACCATCTTGAGTACACCCGCTGGCGTTGACCAGGTGATGGCCGCACTGCCCGACAGCGACACCACCAGGCTCAGGCTGGCATCTGCCGTGGCCCAGCTCAGGCTGCCACTGCCCACCATGGGCGCGGCCTGCAACAGGCTGCCCGCACCAGCCAGCGACACAATGGCCCGGCTGCTTGACATGCTGCCCGCCTTGAGCGCTGGCAAGGTGCCGCGCACCCCGTAACCATCAGGCGTGCTGGCTGATCTGAGCTGGGTGGCGCTGACAAAGCGGTTCAGCCGCGCCCCCTTGATGCCGCCATAGGCCAGCGCGCCACACTGCGCCAGCGCGCCCGCTATGGGCCTGGACATGGCGGTAAGCACGCGCTGGCCGTTGGGGTAGAGCATTTTGGCTTAGCCCCAGACCACTTCAGACGCACCCGCAAACGTGGTGGCGGCTGCCACCGCCGCACCAGCGCCCAGCAAAAAGCCCAGGCAGGCCCCGTCTTTGATCTGTGGCGCGCTGGGCAACTGGTTCCAGAAGTCTTTTTCGGTCATCAGGCTGGCAATCGACAGGGGAATTTGCGCCAGTGGCCGGTACAGCAGCAGTGCTGCCGTGCTGGCCGTGCCTGAGGCGGCTGACAGGGTGACGGTTTGCACCGACTTAACCCCGGTGTCGCCACTGGCCAGCGGCAACTCTGGCCCATAGTTGTTGGCCGCCACCCCTGAATGCACGATGTGCGGCACGATGGCACTGGCGGTGCAGGCCACGGTCACCGGCAGGGTTTTGCCCGCGGTTGAGCCCGAGTTGGTGTAGCTGATGGCCAGGTTATGCGCCGTGGCCCCGGTGGTGGCGCGTGCCACCAGTGCCAGGCGGCAACCGGCACCGTCGGTGTAGCGGTGCGCAGGCGTGCCCAGCAGGGTTTGCGCTGACAGCGTGTTCATGTTGATGCCCGGCCAGTAGCCCTGCAGGTCCACCAGCTTCAGCACGGAAGGCACACCGGTGGCCGCCGTTGCCCAGGCCGCCAGCGTGGACAGGTGCTTGATCAGCGCCGACACATTGCCACCGTGCGGTATGCCAAAGCGGGTGGTGCCGTCCCCTGCTGCATCATTGCAGGTGACCCAGGTTAGCGCCGTGCCGGGGTAGGTGGTGGCTGGTGGGTAGCCGCCGAGAGCCATGGTGTCGTACCAGCGCCCGGCGGTGTAAGCAGCGGCACCGGTGATCTTGTTCCAGTCTTGCCGGTCGGTCTGGCCCGCCGACAGCGCGGCATACAGTTGGTCTACGGATTGAATCATGTTGGTACTCCTGGCTAAGACCAGATAAAAGTAGCGTCGCCAAAGAAGGTGGCGGTTCTGCCGCCGCCGTTGGGCCGGTAAAAGAAGGCCAGATGCGCGCCGTCTTTCACGATGGGCATGCGCCCGGCATTTTTCACGGCAAAGTCCACCTCGACGGCCGACTTGACCCCGCTGGTGTCGGCCTGCAACAGTGCATCGTGGTAGTGCGCAAACTGCGCCAGCGGCATGACCAGATACAGGCAGTGCAGGCCACCAGGTGGCGTCAGGTAAGTAACCCGGTTGACCCGGCGTACCCCGGTTACGCCTGCGTCCAGACTGATGGTCAGTGGCCCGGTGTCTGCCACGGCGGCATTGCGCACCGGGCTGCACACCACGTTGATGCCGTTAAGCGGCACCCCCAGGGTGATGCTGTGGTCAACGCCGGTGCTGTCGGTGTAGTCCAGCGTCATGATGCCGTTGGCCACGGCGGGGGCCACATGGTTCACCATGACCAGGCGCAGGCCTGCGCCGTCAGCGTAGCGCGGCAGCGTCAGGGCGTTGTCCATGTCCTGCGGGTCGGCGCTGTCGCCGTCAATCAGCGGGTAATAGGCCACCAGGTCATACAGCACAAAATTAATGCTGGCCTGGCTGGCCTGGCTGGCCTGCGGGCGCAGGGTCAAGCGGTGCAACATGCGCTGCTGGCCTGCGGCAATGGGCGGCAGGTAGATGGCGTCATTGCCTTGGGCCACCACCGGGGTGAGCGCAGCCACCCGGCCAATGCGCGCGTCATAACCCGGCTGCCCGGCCTGAAAGGCCCAGTCTTGCCACTTGCCGTCAGCCACCTGGCCGGCGCCGGTCTTGATAAAGCGCTGGGTGTGGCTGCGCCCGGCGTCATAGGCGGCGTAAACGTCTGACAGGCTACTGATCATCGTCGCGCCCTACCAGCTATTCGGGGGCGCCTGCACCGCCTCTGGCGCTGCGGCAAAGTTCACCACTGGCGCGGCCTGCTCGGGCAACTGGATGGTGTTGTGGATCACCCAGGGCTCTTTGCTGCCAAGCAAATCAACGCTGGTCTGCAGCGCTGCCATGCTGGCGCTCAGCAAGTCGATGCGCGGGTCTGGCATGGCTGGCACAGGCTCGGCAAACCCGCTGCCCGCATCGTCTGCAGCAGCCTCATCGGCCACATCGGCCATACCCGCCAGCTCAGCCACCGCAAACGCCAGCGCCATCACCTGCGTCAACTGCTCGGTCGGCAGGTCGCCATACGCCTGCAGCAAATCGTCGCGCAGTGCCTCGGGCGAGTCAGCCGCCTGCACCCGCCCGGCCACCTGCGCCATCCACTGCTGCAGCACCCCATCGCCCGCCGTAGCCAGCGCTGCATCCAGCGCCGCCGTGGGGCTGGGCCGGGCAGGCGTATCGGCGCTCGCATCAGCAAACGCAGCTGCATCAACCGTCGCCTGCTGCGCGCCAGCATCAAAACCAGCCGCCCTGTCGGCTTGACTGGCAACGCCCTGCGAGCTAACCCCAGCTGCTGCGCCTGCGCCAGCCTTGCCCGGCACCACGGCACCCGTGGGCACCACCTCAGGCGGCGCAATATCCCCATCCTCCAGGTCATACACCCGCTGCCAATACGCCGGCGTAAAGCGCAAGCCCGCGTCAAACAGCAGCTTGTCGCGCTTGGCCTGCACCTCATCCACCTCCTCCTGCTCAAACAGCTCAAACTTCGGTGCTGGTGCTCCATCGCCCTCATTGGCCTGCACCACCCAGCGCAGCAGCTCATTGATGGCCGCCTCGCACAGCCGCGCATCACCATCACGAATATCTTTGGCCACCTCCAGCCCGGCCGTCGCACTTGCCCGGTTGGCGCTGGCCTCGGTGCTCTGGTTTTGTCCCAGCAACGCTATGGCCACCTCGCTGCGGCAAAACATCAGCAGCCGCTCGTACAGCTCTGCGCTACTGCCCCCTTGTCGGCAGCCCCCGCAATCTCCACGCTCGCATCGTCCGGTATCACCGCCACTGCGTCCTGCACCATCGCCTCCAGCTGATCCAGCAGCTTGTCCTGCTCCGGCCCCGGCGTGCCGCGCGGCGTCTTGGCCACCACCCACGGCGTGCCAAACTTCTCGGTAAACGTCACCCAAAACTTCAGCCCCCCGCGCTTGAACACGGTCGGCCAAAAGCACATGCTCAGGTCGGCAAACCCATACGGGTTGGCATAACTGGCCTCTTGTGCTGGCAGCAAAAACTTGCGTGCCATCACCGGCTCGCCATACAGCGGCTGCTCGCGGCTCTTAAAGCGCAGCGCCCCATCCCCGTCAAACTGGAACCAATGCACCGGCTTGGCCAGCACCTGCAGCGGCACATTCGGCCCCGCGCCCGGCGCGCTCCACAGCACCTCCAGCGGCTGCCAGCCATACAGCGTGGCCTCCAGCAGCTCATGCAGCAGCCGGCGCATGTCCATCTGCCCCAGCACATCCTGGCACAGCCGCGCCATTCGCGCGCTCGCCTTGTCGCGCTCCACCCGCCACTCCAGCCCCAGCACCGCCGCCTTGCGCCGCCTGATGCACCCCCCCACATGCGCATCACTGCGCAAATCGCTGTACATGCTCATGTCACGCCCCTGCTTTTTCAGGATCGGGTCCGGGTTGGGCAGGTACATCCCCAGCGCAAAAAAGTCGGGGCTGCGCTCGCGCGTTGCAATGTGGTCGCTCAAGCGCTGGCGCGGCTCGGCAAACCGCACAAACTCGGTAGGGGAAATATAGAGGCCTTGGGGTTTCATGGTGGTCTTAAATGGTTGGGGACAGAGCAAATTTCACTGCGTGTAAATATTGGTCTGTCCCGCAATGCAGTTCAAATCAGTAGCCACTCAAGGCGCTGCGCAAATCACTGCGCCGTGGCCGGCTGGCGGCAAACGTCGGGCCATTCACACCACTGGCGGCGTTGATCGCCATAAAGCAGGCCCAGGTCCGGTCTGCGTGGCCAGCGCTATCGCTCTCAGCCACAAAGCGCGGCGCGCCCGTGGGGCCGGTTATTTTTTGCAGCTTGTGCAAGTCCGCGCGCAGCGCGTTGTCACCGGCGGGAATGCGTAGCTTGCGGTCCTCGAACGCCTCCTTGCCCGCCGTCGCCATCACCAGCTTGGTCGCTGCGCTAAACAGCACCCCCTCCACCCGGCTGCTGCCGTGGCGCCGCTTGGCATCCTCCACTGGCTTCTCGCCCATGCCGGTCTGGTCCATGCAGCAGCGCAGCACCCGGTAGCGGGCAAACACCTCGTCCAGCAGCGCGTCCTGCTCGGCAAAGCTAATGCGCTTCCTGGCAATGATCTCGCGCGTCCAGTGCACATCGCCCACTTGCTCAATCACATAAATCACAAACAAGTCATTGCGCGCGCCAATGTCCACGCCCACATACACTGGCCCGCCGCCATAGTGCTCTGACAGCCCCGCCAGCTCATGCTCGCAGGCATTGATCAGCTCAAAGCTCAGCCACGCGCTGGCCTCATCGAGCCACTGCAGCTCAAACTCCTGCTGCCACAAGTCCGCATCACCGGCACCGCGCTTGAGCTCCTCAATATCGCGCGGCAGACCGTCGGCCACTGCCTGGTAAATCGTGGTGGTGTGGCGGCTCCAGGCATCGTCCTTGCCCGTCATCAAGTCATAAAACTTGTTGCCCTTGCCATTGGGCGTGCTGATCACCCGCAGCTTCAGGCCCGGCTTGCTGATCACCGGGAAAAGGGCTTTCCAGATCGCCCGGCTATCCTTATGAAAGGCAAACTCATCCAGCAACACATTGGCACTAAAACCGCGCGCCGTGTCGGCGTTGGCCGGCAGCGCGGTAATGCGGCTGCCCCCGGGTAGCTCCACCTCCAGCGCCTTGATGTTGGTGTCAAACGGCAACTCGTATTCCTTGAAACCTGCGGCCATGGCGCGCAGGTGCAGCTTCACCCCCTCATTCATCGCCTCGCGCGCCTGGCGCTCACCCCGGCTCAGTATCACCCAGCGGCTGCGCCTGCCAGCCGCCTCGGCGCGCACCACATCCAGGGCAATCTCAAGCGTGCTGGTAAAGGTCTTGCCGCACTGGCGCGCAAACATCGCAATCTTGAAGCGTGCCTCGTCCTGCACCCAGCGGCGCTGGTAGGGGTACAGCTGCAGCGCCGGGCTAGAGGTCATACGCCGCCTTGATCACCAGCGCCAGCACCTCAGGCGCCACGGCACCGCT
>JADKAW010000013.1 GCA_016719055.1 Candidatus Rhodoferax mariagerensis
GAAGGAAAGTCATCGCTGGTGTTGTCGAATTATGTCAGTATGGTTAGCGTTACGGTCACGGACGCCACTGGCTCCGGGTACCATGGTCGCCAAACACCCCGCCACCTTCCCAGTCAGTCAGCTGTCCCGGGGCATCGCTTATGACTTGTATGTTGTGGCCAAAGAAAGCACTTACCAAACCACCTCCAACGTAGTCGGGCCGATTCCATTTAGCACTTCGGTTGTTTCCACCAGCGCCATCGTCATCGACCCCAGCACGCCTACCAAACTCTACGCCGGTTTGGATGGCACCGGGGTGTATGCCAGCGCAGACAGCGGCACAAACTGGGCCACGATCAACACCGTAGACCTGACTAACCTGAATGTGCGCGCGCTGGCCATCCAAAACAGCAACACGCTGCTGCCTGCGACCTACTGACGGCGGAAGTGTGTTCAAGGGCACCTGAGTTCCGGGCAATGTTGGACCTTGGACCGCTTGTGGCAGTGGTCTTGGCGCAGCCCGCCTGCGCTCGCTCACGCTGGATGCCGGCGGCAACCTGTACGTGGGCAGCGAAACCGGCATCTTCAAGGGCCACACCGACTGCCGCGACTGGACGGCGATGAACAACGGCTTGCCGCAATGACTGCGACACTCAGGGTTCAAAGCACTATCAAATACATAGCTATTGACGCACATTCAACGGGGGCTACATGGCAAAAAGACTGATAACGATCATCACAGCCACACTGGCGCTGCTGAGCACCGGGCAAGCACTGGCAGCTTTGCTCGTCAACAGCAACGGCACGGTGACCGATACCAGCACCGGGCTGATGTGGGACAAGTGCAGTTGGGGGCAAGCCAACGACAGCACATGTAGCGGCACCGCCAGCCCCCATGACTGGCCGGCGGCTTTTGGCGTGGCCGCAACGGCCAGTGGCCTGAACTGGAAAGGTTACTCTGACTGGCGCCTACCGAGCATCGTTGAACTCTTCTCTTTGGTCAAACCGGGCGGCGTTCCGACCATCGACACGACGGCATTTCCCAATACGCCTTCCTTGGTCTTTTGGTCGGCTTCGGCCTATGCCCTTAACTCGAGTGACGCGTGGCTTGTCAATTTCAACTTTGGCAATTTCGGCTTCGACTCTAAGCTAATAGCCGGTCAGATCCGTCTTGTGCGCGAGGGGCAGTACTTTGGCGCTTTTGGGTTATTCCCCGCCGGTGTTTCGGGTGCCACGGCAAACTCCGCGACGCTAAGTGCCACCAGCGCGGTCGCCGCCACCGGCAGATGGCTGGTAGTGCCACGCAACGCCACGCCGCCCAGCGCCGCGCAAGTCATCGCCAGTGGTGCCAGCTATGCAGCGACAACGGGAACAGTCAGCATCGCAGCCGCAGGCACGGGTGGCATGACGGCCAAAACCCCCGTCACTTTTACGATGAATGGCCTGATTGCGGGCACTGCTTATGACCTGTATGTGGTGGCCCAAGATTTCAACTTCCAAACCACTTCCAATGTGGTCGGGCCGATTCAGTTCAGCACCTTAGCCATTTCCACCAGCAGCATCGTCATTGACCCTAGCACCCCCACCAAACTTTACGCCGCGCTGGATCGCAGCGGGGTGTATGCCAGCCCCGACAGCGGCGCAAGCTGGACCACGATCACCACCGCTGGCCTGACCAACCTGAACGTGCGCGCACTGGTCATTCAGAACAGCAACACGCTGTTTGCCGCCACCTATGACGGCGGCGTGTTCAAGGGCACCTTGAGCACCGGCAACTGGACCTGGGCCGCCTGCGGCACCGGCCTGGGCGCGGCCCGGCTGCGCACGCTGACGCTGGATGCCAGCGGCAACCTGTATGCGGGCGGCGAAACCAGTGTGTTCAAGGGCAGCAGCGCCTGCACCCCCGGCTGGACGGCGATAAATACCGGTTTGCCGCAATGAACCCGGCAACCAAGGCTAAAAATACTATGGAATCAGTAGCTGTTCACGCATATTCAACGGGGGCTACATGGCAAAAAGACTGATAACGATGATCACAGCCACACTGGCGCTGCTGGGCGCCGGGCAAGCGCTGGCAGCTTTTGTCGTCAACGGCAATGGCACGGTGACCGATACCAGCACCGGGCTGATGTGGGACAAGTGCAGTTGGGGGCAAGCCAACGACAGCACCTGCAGCGGCAGCGCCAGCCCCCACGACTGGCCGGCGGCCTTTGGCGTTGCCGCAACGGCCAATGGCCTGACCTGGAAAGGTTACTCTGACTGGCGCCTGCCGAGCGTCGTTGAACTGTTGTCCTTGGTCAAGCTGGACAGCACTCCGACCATCGATGCGACAGCCTTTCCCAACACGCCTTCCACATTCTTTTGGTCGACTACGACTGATGCTAGCTTTTCGACTGCCGCCTGGTATGTCGATTTCAGCGATGGCAGTGCCATCGGCTACTTTAAGGTCAGCGAAAGTCCGGTCCGTCTCGTGCGGGCCGGGCAGTTCTTTGGCTCTTTTAGGTTATTCCCTGTCGGCGTTTCGGGTGCCACGGCAAGCTCCGTGACGCTAAGCGCCACCAGCTCGGTCGCAGCCACTGGCAGTTGGCTGGTGGTGCCGCGCAATGCCAAACCGCCCAGTGCCGCGCAAATCATTGCCGGTACCAGCTACAGCGGTGTCACCAAGGCCGCCAATGGTTTGGGTGCCATGGCCGCCAAAACCCCCGCCAGCTTCGCCATCAACGGCTTGGCGGTTGGCACGGCATATGACCTGTATGTGGTGGCCAAAGAAAGCGATTACCAAACCACCTCCAACGTGGTCGGGCCGATTCCATTCAGCACGGTGCCCATTTCCACCAGCAGCATCGTCATCGACCCCAGCACCCCCGCAAAACTCTATGCCGCGCTGGACGGCAGCGGGGTGTATGCCAGCGCCAACAGCGGCACAAACTGGGCCACGATTACCACCGCGGGCCTGACCAACCTGAATGTGCGTGCGCTGGCCATTCAGAACAGCAGCACGCTATTTTGCTGCCACCTATGACGGTGGTGTGTTCAAGGGCACGTTGAGTGGCAGCACCTGGACCTGGGCCGCCTGCAGCACCGGTCTGGGCGCGGCGCGGTTGCGTTCGCTCACGCTGGATGCCAGCGGCAACCTGTACGCAGGCAGCGAAACTGGCGTCTTCAAGGGCAGCAGCGCCTGTGGTACCTGGGTGGCGATGAACGCCGGCTTGCCTAATTGATGCCCATCCAATCAGGGAGATAACTATGAAAAAGATAGCTTTTCGCGCAGGTCAAACATGGGCTACAGGGTTAAATGGCGTAAAAAAATTACGTCATCTTCTGTTCTCGGGTCTGCTGACCATGCTGCTGCCTTTGTCGGCCCTGAGCGGTGTAGGCACCTGGACTGCAGGTACCGGGCTACCGGCTACCGGGCTGGGCAACCAGCTCATCAACGCCCTGGCAGTCAGCCCCGATGGCCTGACCGTTTATGCTGGCACAGGCAGTGGCACGGTTCTCAGTTACGCGTATCTCCCCGGTAGCGTTCCCACCCCCGGTGTTTGTGCCACCGTGACAACGACTTACCCCAGTGCACCCCCCTCGGGCATGTGCACTGCTGGTTCGCCCAGCGCTGTGGTCGCCAGCGTCAGCGCATACACCTGGACCTGCCAGGGGCAAAACGGTGGCATCGCATCAGGCACCTGCAGCGCGGCCCGAGGCTACTTTGTCACCCCCAGTGCTGGCAGTAACGGCAGCATCAGCCCCACAGTGGCACAGCTTGTGACTTACAACAGTACCCAGCTATTCACTGTGACTGCATCGGCGGGCTATACCGCCAGCGTGGCTGGAACCTGTGGCGGCGCTCTGGCGGGCAACACTTACACCACCAGCATCGTCACCGCCAACTGCTCGGTAGCAGCCAGCTTTGCAGCCTCAAGTGGACCGATATGCACCCTGGCGGCCAGTCGCCCAAATCCCGTTCGACCCAGGCAATCCAATACCTTAACTGTTACCTGCAACCCGGCAGCCACCAGCTACAGCTGGACCGGTACAGGCTGCGCGACCAACACCACCGCAAGCTGCACCGTCAAACCAGTCAAGACCACCACCTACAGCGTGACCGGTACCAAGGGCCTGCTCACCAGCACGGCGTCTGCCACGGTGACGGTGAAAGCGGTGGACCTGACGCCCATTTTGATGTTGCTGCTGGATTAGCCTGCGCTCACCGACCCCGTGTGGGTGCGGCGTCCACTGCAAGTGACGTGCCGCCGCCATGTCGCCTACCAGCGGGCAGGCGGGCGGCGGTTAAGGACGATCTGGCGACTCTCAATGCTCAGATAACCACCCGCTGTGAGTTCCTTGAATATTCGGTTCACCATGTCGCGCGAGGCACCCACGCGGTCGGCAATGTCCTGCTGGGTCAGCTTCTCGGCAATCACCAGGCGACCGTCCTCCTGCTTCACCGCCAGCTTCAGCAGCAAGCCGGCCACGCGGCCATACACGTCGAGCAGGGCCAAGCCCTTGACCAGGTCGGTGGTCTGGCGCATGCGGCACATCAAGGTCGAAATCAGCTGCAGCGCAAAGTCCGGGCTGGCGACAATGGCCTGGCGCAGCACCACCCGGGTCAGCATCGAAAACGTGACGGCTTCGGCGCAGATCACCGACGCGGACCGCGAGCCGCCGTCCAGGGTCATCTCGCCCACCACATCACCGGGGCCCAGGGTGTCCAGAATCATTCCCCGGCCTTCGCCCGTCGGCCACGAATATCTTCATGCGCCCAGACAGGATGACGTAAAGCGAATCACCCGTCTCGCCCTCGTGGATGACCACAGCATTCTTGCGAAAAGTGCGCACCTGTCCGTCAAAATCGAAGGGCTGCAGTGGAGAAAACGAGGACCTGCTGTGCAGCGGGAGCAGTCATTTATGCGTGTTGTCCAGTGGGCTATAGTTGACCTTACAAAGTGTCGGGGGGGGTAAACCAGGCACTTGCTAAATTTCGACAGGATAGGCGACAAGGTTCAAAGGGACGGAAATGACTTCAACTTCTTGCGAAATTGACTGCAAACCTTGGTGGCACGGGACTAGCCGCTTGATGGGCTCCACCGGCTGCGGGTCGAATCCCGGTATATTTTGTCGTCTAGCTGGGGATGGCCAGGATAGGCGCTCGGCTATATCACGGATCAAACCAACATCGCGAAAGCGGGCTCAATGAGCATCATCTCCAACATCGCCGAATTAGATCGCAAGTTTGCTTGGTCATTCTTCGGGTTCGTGCTTGCCGTGTTTTTCGGCGGCATAACTGTCTATAACGAATTCATCAAAAACCCGAACCCATCGCTATCAGTACAGATTCTCAGCGACACGAACGTCCTAGACGTTCGGGAGAATGTCCCGGAACTGAAGATCGTGTATGGCGATGTAGACATAAAGAGCCTGAACCAAACACTTTCAGTGGTGGTTTTTAAGGTGCAAAACCTCGGTGGTGCCCCCATCCTCAACTCCTACTATGAAGAGAAAGCGGTACCAACCTTAAACCTAACAAGTGGTAAGTTCATCAAGGTTGAACAAGTTGGGGCGACGAACGACTACCTCACAACTTCCGCGCAACCGGTTCTAGTCGGCCAGAGCAACCTTCAGTTGCCAAAAGTAATCCTGGAGCCCGGTGAGAGCTACACTCTTAAGGCCCTGCTTCTGCATGGTCCTCGCAGTGGACTGCCCTTTAAGGCAACCGGAAAAGTTGCCGGAACGAAAGAAATCCCAGTCGTTGCGGTTGAAACGGAGGGTAAGAAGGAGTCATTCTGGCTAAGCGTGGTTTCCGGAAGTCCCTCAACTCAACTGGCGAGGGCACCTGTCTACTTCTTCGGGTTCTTCCTCCTTCTGTTCTTCATCGGTGCTCCAATCGCATTCGTATCAGACAGGGTTCAAGCGTTCTCAAGACGCAGGACGGTCAAACAGTTCAAACGGCACTACTCGGGTGAGATAGCTATAGCGGAAACCAAGGTTCTTGGCGTCTATCAGAAGGACGGCTTGAGCCCGCTGGTACGAACTCGAGAGGTCGTCGGAGACGAGGTAAAGTTGAAGCGTGTGCTTATGTACATAGACGAGAAAAGGTTTAACTCTCACGGTCCGCTCGTAAAAGAGGACGGGATTGGAGCGATGTACCCAGTGATCCCAGGTGACGAGGTCAGTGATTTAGACTTGATTCGCAGTCGCAGCAGCATGCTTTCGATCCGAACCGTTCGAGAACTGAATATTGCAACCATGTCTGCAGATGGGGCATGTGTCGTCGACAAAGACCTGGAGAAGTTTCTTACCAAGTTCATCGACTTTGTGAACATCAAGCAAAGCTGACGGTGCGTCCTAACTCAAACGTTAGCGCCAAGCCATAGGATTTGGATGACTGCTGTCTGGAAATTTGGCTGTCGGCTTTCAGCCTCAAGAAACCCGTCAACCCCCATGCAATAAACAAAACGCTATAGCTATCAATTAAAGAGCTATTAGCGCTTATACAACGGGGGCTAAAGACCAATTTGACATATAAATGCCACGCACTCAGCATGATTCCGGCCATCACCATCCGTCAAACGCCCGTTGATGTACAGCTTGCGGTATTCAAACTGCCCTTGCGCACTCTCAAGGGCATCGGCGTAGCAGCCGGACAGGGCGGCCCCGATTTCTGGTACTCCAGTATGAGGGGCCGCCCTGTCTGGCTGCTACGCAGCACCGACTCGTTGCACCACCTAGGCGCCAGGAGCACAGGCCCCGTCGGCACTGCATGAATCGACCGCAAAAGTCATACAGGCGAAACCCTTGAGTGGCAGCCAACCCTTCGCCACGAGTTTTCACACTGAAGAATCTGACAGGTCAACCATCGGGTCAAACGGGTTTTGCGACCAGGTACTTGATGTTTATGTCACGGCCCAGGCGCATAATTCACGTGAACCCCAAGCCGGGTCAGTGACTGACCCGTAACAACCACAGCGCGACTGACCACTATGAATGCATCCGACCGCTACCTGCACAACTCCGACGCACTGCCCCTGATGCCCGAAACGGCTGTCAAGCTGATGCGGACCCTGGAACGCGACGACACGACCATGGCCGAAGTGGCGGCACTGATTGAGCGTGACCCCAGCCTGGCCGTCAAGGTGCTGCGGGTGGCCAACTCAGCCGGGCTTGGGGCCCAGCGCGAGGTGGCGAACCTGCGTGATGCCGCCAACCTGATCGGCATGCGACGCCTTCGTGATTTGTCGATGGCGGCCTGTGTGGCCAATATTTTCCCCAAAGACGGCACGTTTGATCGCGCACGATTCTGGCGCCACGGGCTGGCGACCGCCGGTCATGCCAAGGTGCTGGCTGGCCTGTGCAACATCGACCCCGACACCGCCTACCTGGCAGGCCTGGTGATGCGCATTGGCCGGGTGCTGATGCTGATGGTGGAGCCCGAAATTGTGTCGCGCTGCGACGACCTCAACGATAGCCCGGATAGCCTGATTGGCCACGAGTTTGAATGGCTGGGTTGTAGCCATCTGGAGGTAAGCGCGGCACTGGCCAAACGCTGGAACTTCCCCAGAGACATCGTGGATGCGCTGGTGGCCGCCCGTGATCCGCTGGGTACCCTGCCATTTTCTGCGCTGGGCGCTGTGCTGCGCCTGGCCAGCACATTGGCGGACGCCGGTGACCTGCAACTGCCTGAGATTGACACACTGGTGGCCACCCAACCAGCGTTGATTGCCCGCATGGAACTGTCTGCCGATGAATTGGCGCAATATCTGAAGCCCTGGGACGAGCTGACCATGGGCGTCGATCAGCTGTTGTCCTGAGCGCTTCGAGCCATTTGCAGTCAGCGCGTTCTGGCCATTTTTAAGCGCTACCAGGTAGCCAGCAGCCGCCCATCCACCAGGCGCACCGCCCGATCGGCCATGGCACGCGCTTCCTGCTCATCGTGGGTCACTAGCAGCGCCGCCATACCGGCGGCCTGAATACGTGCTCGAAATTCGCCGCGCAAGGCCACCCGCAGGTCCGCATCAAGCGCCGAAAACGGTTCATCAAGCAGCAGCACCCGCGGCTGGGTGATCAGGGCGCGGGCCAGCGCCACGCGCTGTTGCTCGCCCCCAGACAGGTTCCAGACGCGGCGCTGCGCCAAAGCCGCCAGACCAAACACTTCCAGCATTTGTGTTGCCAACGCACGCGCCTGGCGCCGGCTGTGGCGCTGTTCAACCAGGCCAAAGGCCACGTTATCCAGCACATTCAGGTGCGGGAACAAGGCAAAGTCCTGAAACATCAGGGCAAAGCGGCGCCGCTCGGGCGCTAGCGCGGTGATGTCCTGATCGTCAAACCAGACGCTGCCGGCGTCCGGTGCCTGCAAGCCGGCGGTGATGCCGAGCAAGGTGCTTTTGCCACTGCCAGAGGGGCCCAACAGCGCCACCACCTCGCTGGCTGCCACCTGCAGGCTCACGTCTTGCAGCAGCGGCTGGTCAGCGTAACGCTGGTGGATGTGGCGCAGCTCAAGCATGTTGCAAGGTCGGGTTGTTGGCGATGGGGCCTGAGGCCGGGCGACGGCGCTGGGCATGGCGCTCGTGTACCGGCCACTCGATCAGCAGAAAAGCCATCAGCGCCAGCACCATCAGCACACACGCCAGCACCATGGCGGCGTCCAGGTTGGCCTGCCCGGGGCGACCCAGGCGCTGGTAAATCAGCGTGGTCAGGGTGGCCCATTCAGGGCGCGACAAAAACAGTGTCACAGCAAATTCACCCAGTGCCGTGGCCATCGCAAACGCCATACCCCGGCGCAAGGCTGGCAGCAGCAACGGCAAGCTCACCCGCCAAAAGCAGCGCCACGGGCTGGCACCCAGCGTGCGTGCGGCATGACCCAGATGGGCTGGCAAAGCGTCCAGCCCAGCCGACAGCGACTTGGCCACAAACGGATACGCCAGCAGCGCATAGGCCGCCAGCAGCAGGGGCAAACTGGCGGTCAGGCTCGGGTACAGCAACAGCAGCCCAAAGGCCACCGTCACGGGCGACACAACAAATGGCAAAAACGCCGCAGCACGCCAAGCGACAGACGCCTGCGCCGCCATGGCGTGCAACACCCCCAGCAAGGTTGCCAGGCCCAGCGCCATCACCGAAAACTGCAGCGTGTTCTGCAAGGCCGCCCACGCTTCTGCATCAAATATGCCTGTAGCCCCCGTCCATAAAGCGCTGATAGCTTTGATAAAGATAGCAACGATGGGCAGCGCGCAGACCACAAACAGCACTGACAGTGCCGCACCCAACGCCAACCACTGCGCCCCACCTTGCGGACGCTTGCGCGCCACCGGTGCCGTGCGAACAGGCGCTGCCAGGCGCTTTTCAAGTGCCGCATAAGCCACGGCCACCACGCCGGTCAGCAGCAGCATCCACAGTGCCAGCACGCTGGCGTGGGCCAGTTGCAGCTCGTGCGCCACCAGGGTGTAAATCTCGACTTCGACCGTGGCATAACGCTGGCCACCCAGCACCAGCGCCAGCCCAAAACCGGCAAAGCAGTACAAAAACACCAGACACAGGCTGGCCACCAGCCAGGGTGCAATGGCCGGCCACTCGACACGACAGAAAGCGCGCCAGGGTGTGGCCCCCAGAGAGCGTGCGGCGGCCAGCTGCCGGGCGTTGACCTGCCCCAGCGCGTCCACACCGGCGCGCACCACCAGGCACAGGTTAAAAAACAGGTTGCCATAGAGCAACAGCCACGGCGTGCCCTGCAGGTTGATACCGAGCCAGCCGCTGATCAAGCCATGCGGCCCCCACAGTGCCAGCACGCCCAGTGCGGCCGCCAGGGTGGGCACCACAAAGGGCAGCATCAGCAAGCGCAGCACCAGTGTGCGCCCAGCAAATTCAAAACGAGCCAGCACCCAGGCCAGCGGCAAACCCAGCAACAACGCCAGCCCGCAGGTGATAGCGGCCTGCGCCAGAGACCACAGCACACGCCAGCGCAAATAGCTGTCCTGCCAGGGTTTGAACCATTCGACCGTTTCGGTGGGAGACAGTTGACCAGACAAGCCCTCCAGTGCCAGCCGGGCCAGCGGGGCCAGCAGCAGCAAGCCCAGTGCCAGCGCCGGCAGTGCCGCCAGCAGCAGGCTGCGCCAGCGCGCGGCCCGCTTGAGGTTTCGCAATACCTGCATCATCACCAACCGTTCAGACGAAAAGTTGCCAGCGTTGCCGCGTCAGTCCACTCTGGGGCTCACTTCAACACCACCTGGGTCCAGCGCGCCACCCAGCCAGCACCCTTGTCGGCGATGGTTTGCACCGGCAGGTTGTCAACGCTGGTGGGCTCGGCGGCGTGGCGCATCACCTCAGCGCGCGGTGTGCTGGCTTGCAACGGATACATCCACATGCTGGTTTGTAGCGCCTCCTGCACTGGTCCAGAACGTAAAAAATCAACAAATTTCAGGGCCGCCTCACGCTGCGTGCCACCCTTGACCAATGCCACGCCCTCCACCTGGCGAAACACGCCACCCCTGAGGTTCAGGCTGGCAGTGGGTGACTCTGAAATTTTGGTTTTGCTGTAAAACACCTCGGCGGCGGGGCTGGTGGCATAACTCACCACCAACGGGTGGCTGCCCTTGTTGCGGGTGAACTCGGTGTAGTAGGCCTCGCTCCAGCCCTTGACCACTTTGACGCCGTTGGTGCGCATCTGGGCCCACCATTCAAACGCTTTTTCTTCGCCCATGCCGGCAATGGTGGCCAGCAAAAACGAGAAGCCGGGGCTGCTGGTGGCGGGGTTGGGCAGCACCAGCCAGCCCTTGTATGCGCTTTGGGTCAGGTCTTGCAAGGTTTGCGGCAGCGGCACGCCCGCTTTGGCCACAGCCGCTTTGTCGTAGTTGAGGGTCACAAAACCGTAGTCGACGGCCGCCACGCCGGTGCCCAGTTGCAGTTCTGCGGCATCCTGCTGCACCAGGACAGTAGTGTCGAGCACGCCGGCGCCCAGTGCCTTGCTAACCAGGGTGTTGTCAATGCCGTACACCACATCCGCCACTGGTTTGGCGCGGGTCAGGATCAGTTTGTTGAGCATTTCGCCGGCGTCGCCACCCTTGATGAGCACCAGTTTGATGCCGCTTTGGGCTTCAAACTTGGCCAGCAGTGGCTTGGGCAAATCAAACGAACTGTGTACCATCACACGCAGCTCGGTGGCTGCGTGTGCCAAGCCAGACACAGACCCAGCCATCAACGCGGCGGTGGTCAAAACAAATAGACGACGGTTCATAAAAGCCCTTTAATGCGCCAGTAAAAAAGCGCTGGGCTTTGGACCGGGCCGGCAAGCGGCAAACCCCAAAAGCTTCACGCTCCCTACGCTGGCATGATCCAGATCAGGTGAGTGGGGTATTTCTCAGCCCGCTTTGCAGCAGACACCCCCGGTGAGAGGCGCATTGTAATGTGCCAAGCTCTGAGGCTCGGGCACCTGGCAATCAACCTATTTTTGGCAGGGTTAGTACGGACTGGCTCGCGTATTGGATGAAGCAGGGCGCTTAAAGATTGGCTTCCTGGTGGTCCAGCGTCTCTTCGATCCGGTGCATCACGTCGTCACTGACCTGGTTGTTGCGCCACAAGCGGATCAGCTCTTTGCGCTCGGCCTGAATCACCGCATGGCGCAGCCGCAGGTTACTGGCTTCGTGCACCCCATCGTCCTGCCCGTCGGGCACAGCCAGGGCAATGCGGCTGGTTATCTCGGCGCGCAGCGATGCGACCCAGGCGCCGGTGCAGGCATGTTGCTGCACATGCTGGTCGAGCGCGTGTAGCGCTGCGGCGCTGATGGCGGCACGCACACGCAGTTTTTCTTCGTGCTCGTTCCAGGTAGACCCCACCTGCAGCTTGCGAATCAGCATTGGCAGGCTCAGGCCCTGCACCACCAGCGTCACCGCAATCACAAAAAACGTCAAAAACACAATCAGGTCGCGATGCGGGAAGGCCGAGCCGTTGGGCAACACCAGCGGCAGCGACAGGGCGGCCGCAATCGACACAATGCCACGCATACCGCACCAGCTGATGATGAAGTTTTCTCGCGCATTGGGCGGTGGTTGCTGTGGCCGGCCCTTGTGGTTCCAGGCACCCGGCAGCAGTCCGGCCGCATAGACCCAAACAAACCGCACACCAATGGCCACCAGGCTGACGGTGCTGCCTAGCGCCAGCAATTGCAGCGGTGAATAAAGCGACAACTTGTCCAGAATGGACGACATCTGCAGTCCGATCAGCATGAAGGTCAGGCTGTTGAGCAAAAACACCACCAGTTGCCAGGCCGGCCGCCCCAGGATGCGCATGGAGGCTGAGACGATCTCAGGCGCATAACGACCGCGCACCAGACCCGCTGCCACCAGGGCCAGCACGCCCGAGGCATGCAGCGACTCGGCCACGATGTAGGTGGCATAGGGCACCAGCAAAGAAATCAAAATCTCTATAAACGGGTCACCCAGGCGCCGGTGGATGGCAATAAAGACATGGGCCATGGCCATGCCCAGCACAATGCCGCCAACCGCAATGCCGCCAAACTGCACCAACGCACCGGGCAGCGAAAAAGCCCCGGTCAGCACCGCCGCCACGGCAAATTTGTAGATCACCAACCCGGACGCATCGTTGACCAGGCTCTCGCCCTCCAACACTGTGACAACGCGCCGGGGAATGTTGAGCTTGGACAAAATGGCCGTGGCCGCCACCGCGTCGGGCGGCGACACAATCGCCCCCAGCACAAACGCTGCGGCCCAGGGCACCTCGGGCACCAGCAGCTTCAGGGCAGCACCCACCGCCAGCGTGGTGGCGATCACCAGCCCGATCGACAGCAAGCCAATCGGGCGCACGTGCGCCTTGAAGTCTGACCACGACGTCATCAGCGCTGCCTGGTACAACACCGGCGGCAAGATCAGCACCAAAATGAACTGCGGATCAAATGGAAACTGCGGCAGACCCGGGATCAGCCCCAGCATGGCACCCCCAGCCACCAGCGCAATCGGGTACGGAAACTGAAAACGGTGCGCCACCCAGCCCAGGGCCGCGGCACAGAAAAGCAAAAAAACCGTAAGTTCAAGAATCATGGGGCAAGTTCCAGGTACCAAGGTGTGTCGTTGCCTGCCAACCTGAGGGGAATGCGCAACGATCACCGGTCAAACACCAAGGCTAGCAAACAGCATGCCCAACTTTTCGATGGTTTCGCGTTTACCATGCTTGCATGAAAGACATGCTCACACTTTCCGCCCATCTGCCCGAGGTCCGTTTTGCCAGCGGCGATGTCATTGTCCACGAAGGCGGCACCACCGGCGGCATCTGGGTGCTGGTCAGTGGTGCCTTGCAAGTGCTCAAGGGCGGTGTTGTCATCAACGGTATCAACCAGCCCGGCGCCATGGTGGGTGAGGTTTCAACTCTGCTTGCCACCGCGCATGGCGCCACCGTGGTGGCCACAGCGCCCAGCGTGCTGCGCCATGCCAGCGACGGCCAGGCTTTTTTGTCAACCGACCCCGACATCAGCCGGCTGGTAGCGGTGGGTCTGGCCGAACGGCTCAATTTCGTCACCACCTACCTAGCCGACCTGAAACACCAGTACGGTGATGCGCCGGGGCTGAGCATGGTGTCTGATGTGCTGCGTGAGCTGGCCCAACGGCAGGGTCCGCTGGCCCGCACCGGGTCGGCGCGCGACCCCAACCCCGACTACTAAGGGCTAGTTCGCAAGTAACACTCAAATTTGGCTCGCTAGATTTGGGCACATTTTTTTTTGGTGCTGGCGAGTTCAAACGATGGCCTGGCAATAGTCTGCCTGTCCATTTGGAGGGATTGTCGCAAAAAACCAACAAATTTTGTGCAAACAAATGCTTTGACGGCAGAACTGACCGTTGTTCGCTTGATCACGGGCTGAAATTCGCTGTTCTTCAAGATCGAATGTTCACCTGGGAAGGATGCCGCATGGCCTGGAATTGTCCAAAAAAACACGGTGTTTTTAGGGGTGTCGGCAGGCCGGGAGACTGAGCAAAAGAGTCGGGCTTTGGGTTTGCAAGCGGTTGAAAGCATGGCGCAAGGCTACTAGGGCTGAATCGGGCGATTCTGATTCAGTGCCACCTCATGCCAAACGCCTTTAACTTCTCGGCCTCCCCCTTTGATTGTTTGAATTCGGCCGAACAACGATTGGTGCGCGACAGCATTGATGTCGCCTATTTTCCCAAGGGGACGACAATTCTGGACCTAGGCTCAACGCCTACCCATCTGTTTGTCATCATCAAAGGTTATGTCACCCAGCTTGACGGCAATGAAGTCCTGACCACCTATGTGCCCGACGACTGCTTCGACGGGCGCGCTCTGGTGGCCGGCAAGGTCAGCAGCCGTTTTGTCGCGGTTGAGGAGGTGGTGGCCTACCAGTTGGCCAAACAGGCGGTGAGTGACCTGATTGCCTCCAACACAACCTTTGGCGCGTTGCTGTTTTCCGAGCTTGGCAACAAGCTGCACGCCCTGTCGGATCGGCAAAACCAGCACCAGATGCAGTCGCTGACCATGGCCCGGGCGGATCAGGCCTTCTTGCGCCCGGTGCACTTTGTTGACTATGCCACCGATGTACTGAGTGTGGTCAGAATATTCCGGCAGCACCGGACTTCAAGCGTGCTGGTGCGTGACGACGGTTCAACCATACCCCGCCTGGGCATATTTACCGCGACCGCCTTGCAGCGGGCCATTCTGGACGGTCGGCCACTCGATCAGCTGGCAGTGGGTGAGCTGAGCACTTTTTCTTTGATCGAGGTGCGCCCGTCAGATCAGCTCGGCGATGTCATGGCAGTGATGCTGCGGCACCGGGTGCACCGGGTGGTGGTGACTGAAAAGGGCGAAGTCATTGGCATCCTGGAAGCGCTGGACATGTTCAGCTTTTTGGCCAACCATTCGCACCTGATCACCGAGCAGATTGAAGATGCGCCCGATTTGGCGGGCTTGAGCCAGGCGGCCGCGCAAATCACCCGCATGATCGCGTTGCTGTATCGCGGCGGCACCCGGGTCAGCCTGATCGCCAAACTGGTGCAGCAGCTCAATGCCCGGCTGTTCGAGCGCGCCTGGCGGCTGATCGCGCCGGCCGACCTGGTGGCCAACAGTTGTTTGTTTGTCATGGGCAGCGAAGGGCGTGGCGAACAGTTGCTCAAGACCGACCAGGACAACGGCCTGATCCTGCGCGACGACTACCAGCCACCGGCTGACCTGGAGGCGATCTGCCAGCGCTTTTCGGCGGCGCTGCGCGACTTCGGCTACCCCGACTGTCCCGGCGACATCATGGTCAGCAACCCCGACTGGCGCAAGCGCCTGAGCGAGTTTGGTCTGATGACGCGCATGTGGTTGCTGCAACCTGAACCCGACAGCCTGATGAAGCTGGCGATATTCATGGATGCCCATCCGGTGTGTGGCGATGCCAGTCTGCTCGAAGACCTGCGGCGTGGCCTGATGCGCGTTGGCACCGACAACGACCCGATGTTGGCACGTTTTGCCAGTGCCATCGATACCTTTGGCAGCAGCAGCGGCTGGTGGAACCGGCTGCTCGGGCAGAGCAGCGCCGAACGGCTGAATTTAAAAAAGGAAGGCATCTTCCCACTGGTGCACGGCATCCGCAGCCTGGCACTGGCCCACCAGATCATGGCCACCAGCACAGTGGCGCGCATCGAAGCGCTGATAGCCACCGACAAGCTGCCAGCCGATCTGGCTGCCGACCTGATAGACAGCCTGCATTTTTTCATGGGATTGAAGCTTCAGGTGGGATTGGCCGAGATCGACACTGGTCGGGCTGTATCAGGGGCGATTGATGTGGCACGGCTGAGCAGTCTGGACCGCGACTTGCTCAAAGACACCTTGAGCATTGTGAAAAAACTGCGGATCTTGCTGCACCTTCGTTTCCGGCTGGACATGCTCTGATGTCCGGTTTGTTGTCATCGAAACCGTGGCTGCAGGCACTCAAGCGCAAGTGGCAGCTCTACCGCCTGGCGGACCCGACTTTTCGCTTCATGTTTGAGCCAGCGCCGACCGACGAGTGGGTCGCGCTGGACTGTCAAACCACCGGACTCGACCTGAGAAAGGACGAAATCATCTCAATCGAGGCAGTGCGCATCAACGGCAACCGCATCATGACCAGCGAACGGCTTGAACTGCTGGTGCGCCCCGAGCGTGGGGTGTCCGCCGAAAGTGTGCGCTTTCACCAGTTGCGCGAGCAGGATCTGGCTGACGGGCTGCCAGCCGATGAAGCCATGAAGCGCTTGATGCACTTCATTGGCAGCCGTCCGCTGGTCGGCTATTACCTGGAATTTGACCTTGCCATGGTTGAGCGCACCATCCGACCGTTGCTCGGCATTGGGTTGCCACAGCCCCGAATCGAGGTCTCCGGCCTTTACTACGACTACAAGTTGTCGCTGCTACCGTCGCACCGGCAACACGGCGTGCCCTACATCGACCTTCACTTTGCCACCATCATGGACGACCTGGACCTGCCCCAGGCCGTGGCCCACGAGCCCCTGAACGATGCGGTGCGGGCGGCGCTGGCATTTGTCAAGCTGCGGCAATTGCAGGGTGTGGCATGAGTCGTGATTTTTTGGCATGTTCTTGCCTTGGAGACGCGGGCCGTCGACGGTTTGATCTGTGAATCACCAAAAAAGCCATAGGGATTTCTACCCGTGTCAAAGCTGCAACTAAACCGCTTAAATGATCGATCTTTGATTCGGAGGTAACTCAATTAGCCAAAAACGAAAATACACTCCCACCGGTTTTTCTCGGTTGTTTCAACCGTCATTTCTAATTTAAGGAAAAGGTTTACGCCATGAGTAGTGCGATGTACGAGTCGATGCGGGTCAACCCGAAGTTCCAGGAGCTGGTCGAAAAGCGCGGGCGTTTTGCCTGGACGCTGGCGGCCATTGTGCTGGTGTTGTTTTACGGTTTTGTGCTGATGGTCGCATACGGCCCAGCCGTTCTGGGTCGGCCACTGAGTGAAGGTGGGATGTTGACCGTGGGTGTGGCTTTTGAGCTTTTCCTGTTCATTTTCTTCTGGGTGCTTTCATTCATTTACGTGAGGCGGGCCAATGGAGAGTTCGACAACCTGACCCAAGAGATCATCAAGCAAGCCAGAAAGGACAACAAATAATGCGACGCGTTATCCACTTTATCAGCGCCCTGGGGCTGCTTTGCTTGTGTGCCTTGGCCTTCGCCGGTCCGCCGGTCGAAGGTGCCCTGGAAAAACAGGCGACCAACTGGCACGCCATCATCATGTTCTGCATCTTCGTGGCGCTGAGCATGGGCATTACCTACTGGGCTTCCAGCCGAACCAAGTCCACCTCCGACTTTTATACCGCTGGCGGCGGCATCACCGGTCGGCAAAATGGTCTGGCGATTGCTGGCGACTACATGTCGGCCGCCACGTTGCTGGGCTTGACCGCGCTGGTCTATGGCAGCGGCTTTGACGGTTATCTTTACATGCTGTCCTTCTTTGCTGGCTGGCCAATCATCTTGTTCCTGATGGCCGAGCGGTTGCGCAACCTCGGTCGCTTTACTTTTTCTGACATCACCGCCTTCCGGCTGGATGAAGGCAAGGTGCGCACCATGGCAGCGGTTTCTTCGCTGACCGTGGTCTGCTTTTACCTGATCGCCCAAATGGTCGGTGCCGGTCAGTTGATCAAGCTGCTGTTTGGCCTGGACTACAACATTGCCATTTTTGGTGTGGGCGTTTTGATGATGGTCTATGTGACCTTTGGCGGTATGGTAGCCACCACCTGGGTGCAGATCATCAAGGCCTGCATGTTGCTCGCCGGTGGCACACTGGCCATGATGCTGGCGTTTAGTCAGTTCGGTTTTTCCTTCACCACCCTGATGGAAAAAGCCACTGCCGTGCACAAGCTCGGCTTTAAACTGATGACCCCCGGCAGCTTGCTGGCTGACCCGATCAACGCCATTTCGCTCGGCCTGGGCCTGATGTTCGGCACCGCCGGACTGCCGCACATCCTGATGCGCTTTTTCACGGTGCCCGATGCCAAGGAAGCGCGCAAATCGGTGCTGTATGCCTCGGGCATCGTGGCGTATTTCTTCAATGTGATCTTTTTGATGGGTCTGTGCGCCATCATCATCGTCGGCCAGAATCCGTCTTATTTTGAAGGTGGCGTGATTGGCGGCAAGCTGATCGGTGGCGGCAACATGGTTGCCATGCACCTGGCGCAGGCAGTCGGCGGCAACATGCTGCTGGGCTTTATGGCGGCGGTGGCGTTTGCGACGATTCTGGCGGTGGTGTCAGGTCTGGCGCTGGCAGGTGCCTCGGCAATTTCGCACGACATCTATGCGCGTGTGATCAAAAAGGGCAAGGCCACTGAAGCTTCAGAAATCCGGGTTTCCAGAATGGCCACCATCGGCCTGGGCTTTGTCGCCATCATCTTGGGCATCGCTTTCGAGAAGCAAAACGTCGCTTTCATGGTCGGCCTGGCCTTTGGCGTGGCTGCAGCAGCCAACTTCCCCGTGCTGGTGCTGTCGATGTTCTGGAAAGGCCTGACCACCCGTGGTGCGCTGTGGGGCGGTTATGGCGGCCTTCTGTCGGCGGTGGCATTTGTGGTGCTGTCCAAGTCGGTGTGGGTGGACGTGCTGGCCAACAAGGTGGCGGTGTTCCCCTACTCGCAGCCGGCCCTGTTTGCCATGCCGATTGCTTTCTTGCTGGCCTACATCTTCTCGAAGAGCGATTCAAGCGCCCGGGCCAAGCTCGAAATTGATGCCTTTGACGACCAGTATGTGCGTGGTCAGACTGGCTTTGGCTCGTCGGGTGCCAGCAAACACTGACCCTGCGATGCCCATTTCAAGGCCCTGGCCGGTTCGGCCCGCCAGGGCCTTTTTTATGAGTGCAAACGTTGGCGATGATCGGCGAAAGTTGAGCCAATCAACAGGTTGGTCATCTTTTTGACTTCCCCAGTAGCCAGGTTTGCGAGTATCTGGAGCCACGGCGTTGATAATGATTGCCTCGGCAAGAATCCGGTACACCATTGAAAATTGGAACAGGCTGGGCGGATGACACTTTGTTTCAGGTGTACGTGTCGATCTCGTAAAACTGGATCCTATTGCGCCCAGCATCCTTGGCCTGGTACATCGCGGCATCGGCCCATCGCAGGATGTCCGCATGCGGGGTTTCATGGTTGGCAAACACCACCACACCAATGCTGGCCGAACAATGGTGCTCTATCGTCATATCAGTTCCGCCCTCTTTTCGGAGGGGCAGGACATACGGGGCAGACAGCGAAGCCCGGATCTTTTCTGCAATCACCTTGGCCTGCGCCCTTGATTCGGCCCTAGCCACATCAAGTTCACCCAACACCACAATAAATTCATCGCCGCCAAAGCGGGCCACTGTATCGACCGCACGAACACAATGGAGCAAGCGACTGGCCACTTCAACCAGCAGCATGTCGCCAACCAAATGGCCGTGCTTGTCATTGAGCGGCTTGAAATTGTCCAAGTCCAGCACCATCACAGCGGCATAGCGCCCGCTACGTTTGCTCAGCGCCATGGTTTGGCTGAGTCGGTCGCCCAGCATGCGCCGGTTGGGCAGCTGCGTCAGCGGGTCAAAGAAGGCCAGTTGTCGCACCTGTTCTTCCAGGCGTTTGCGCTCGGAGATGTCCCGCGAAATCACATAGGCGCCGCCATACTCCTGGTTGCAATCAAAGATGAGACTGACGTTATCTTCGCGCCAGAAATAGTGGCCGGACTGGTGTTTGACCCGGTAAGAATAAGTCAGGTTGTCCTTTGTGTCCTTTATCGCTTCATCTATTTTTGCGAACACCTCGTCGCGGTCATCGGGATGCATGATGGAATACACCTCACCGTTTGTCCGGGCAAGTTCTTCCTGCTCAGTCGAGCCTAACTGTCGCATGACGGCGGGCGAGACGTATTGGACATGCCCATTTTTATCAAAAATGGTAATGCCATCGCTGGTGTTCTCGGCAATCAACCTGAATTTTTGCTCGCTTTCCTGTAGCGCTGCTGTCACCCTCTTGCGCTCCGAGATGTCATCGACAAAGGCCGTGAACCGATAGCCGTCGCCAGTCTTGAACGGCAAAATCGATAGCGCAATTGGAAACTCCTCACCATTGCGGCGCAGGCCTGTCAACTCCATGCGGCGGCTCAAAATGTCACTTTGCCCGGTCGCCAAAAACCTAGCCAGACCCCGGTGGTGCGCGACACGGTAGTGCTCCGGGGCAATCGTGTCGTGCAAATCCAAGCCCAGCACTTCATCCTTGGACCAGCCAAAAATGGTCTGTGCCTGATGATTCCAGTCGGTGATGCAGCCGCGGTCATCCATGCTGATCATCGCGTCGAGCGCGGTCTCAAAAATGGCGCGCAGATGGCTTTCACTTGACAGAACACGCTCATCGGCTTGCTTGATGGCTGTGACATCGGTGTGGGTGATGCTGGCGCCCTGGCCGCTGTCGCCCAACGGCATCACGACCATGTTGAACCAGCGTTGCCGACCGGGTGAATGGCATGGATATTCCATGCTAAAACTCGGCAGTCTCCCTTGCAGCACCGCCGAAATTCCGTCGCAGGCTTGCCTGGCGCGGGCATCAGCTTGCGCACCGATGGTGCAGATTGACAGGTAATTGCTGCCAATATCGGTGTTGGGGGCGACCTGGCCCGGTTCCAGTGCGTTGTCCAGCGCATACTTTCGCCATTGCTGATTGACCGCCAGAATCACTCCGTTGCCATCAATCACCACAATTTCAGCGGCCACAGAATTGAGGATTGCCTCTTTGAAGGCTTCACTTTGCTTCAGTGCGTCTCTTGCCTTATTTCGCTCCCGCAGATCAATGTCCAGACAAAACAGCTCCGGCTCGCGCCCAATCGGCTTTACCAAAGCGCAGTTGGAAAAAACCGGTGTCAGGGCACCGGATTTGGTCTTGCACATCCGTTCCCCAGATAGCATGGCCTGTTCGCTGGCAGCCATCTGCTGCAAAGCTGTTTTCGCGCCTTCGAGCTGGTCGTGCGGAATTGTCAAATTGAGCAGATTGGCCCCCAGCGCTTCGGTCGCACTGTAGCCATAGAGGCGCTCTGAGGCCAGGTTCCAGAAAAGAACGGTGCCATCGAGTGCATAACCTTGCACGGCCACACCAGTAATGTTCTCCATCAATGACCGAAAGCGGCTTTCACTCTCACGAATGATTATTTCGGCTTGTTTGCGCTCGCTGATGTCGGTGTTGGTGCCAATCATGCGCGTGGCCTTGCCACTAGCATCGCGGCTCACCACCTTGCCACGACCCAGCGTCCACAGCCAACTGCCGTCCTTGCACAACATGCGAAATTCAACGCTGGCGGTGCCGGCTTTGCCATTCAGGTAGGGTTGCAAAGCTGCCATTACTGCAGGTGCATCATCGGGATGAACACGTTTGGACCAGGACTCGGCGCTGTTTTCGAATTCATGTTCGGCATAACCAAACATTTCCTTGTAGCGGGGCGAAAAGAACGCCGCGCCGGTCTGAAGATTCCAGTCCCACAGGCCGTCACCGCCGCTCTCCAGGGCAAATTGCCAGCGTTCTTCGCTTTGTTTCAGTGCATCTTCGGCGTGCTTGCGCTCGGTGATATCGCTGATTACCAGGCGCAGCACCGGCATGCCCTTGTCATCTCGCGCCAGAACCGCTGCCAGTTGCACCCAGAACGCTGGGCTGCCACGTTTCTCCAAGCGCAATTCGCACGGCGGTGCTTGTCCGGCATCGAGCAGTTTGCGCCGAAGCAAGTAATAGATGTCCTGGTCGTCCTTGAAAATGAAATGGCTGATGGGTTGATGAATCAATTGTTGCCTGGGCAGACCCAGCAAACTGGCTGCAGTCAGGTTGACCTGCCTGACCAGGCCGTTTTCGTCAACTGAACAGAAACCTACCGGTGCCAGGTCGTAAAAATCAAAATAACCGGCTTGCGCGGTGTCGAGAGCCTGTTGCGCGTTTCGCAACTCTTCGTTTTGGATTTCCAGCTCGATCTGGTGCAATGCAAATTCATGTAGCAGTTGCGCGCTGGCTTGGGGTGACAAAGAACCAGATTTGACAGCCGGGTCGGCACGCTGTTGAAAAAGCGCTACAGCGCGTGCCCTCAGCACCCCGGCTGCGTCGAGCGACGCTTGGGAAGGTGGAGATGACGTGCTCGATTCCATCGGAGACCTCCTGAGTGTGGCGTTTTTATTCTTATTGTGGTTGCATTCTAGTAGCGCCTGCTGGGAATGGGCTGTGTAGGCCATTTTGAATAACTGCTTTCGGGGCTGATGGTGCTGACAGCTTTTTTCTTGTCGCTGTCGTGGGCATTGAGTTTGTTGGTGGCCGGGCCGTTGCTGGGGCATGCACGTTGGCACGCCTACCGGGGTTCAATGCGCAGGCTTTGACTCCGGTTCAGGCCCCTGACATTGGGCTATGCTCTGGGTCTGATTTGATTTTGTGAGTCCAGCCTTGTCAATACCTACCTTAACCCTTGCGCCGCGCACAAGCCGTTTGGCCACAGCCATGTTGCTTGCCGCTGGCCGCGGCGAGCGCATGCGCCCGCTGACCGACACCTGCCCCAAACCGTTGTTGCGGGTGCAGGGCAAACCGCTGCTACAGTGGCATCTGGAAGCGCTGCTGCGTGGCGGCTTCACCCTTGCCGTCATCAACACCGCTTGGTTGGGTCCTCAAATTGAGCAAGAATTTCACGGCATGTTTGCCCTCCAGCCCTTATTGGACAAGCGCAGGCAGCTATTAACTCAGGAGCTTCTTCATCTACGTTATTCGCACGAAGAACAAGACTTTGGCGCCGCTCTGGAGACCGCTGGCGGCATTTGCCGGGCGCTCCCGCAGCTTTGTCCGCACCTTGCAGACGGCGGCAGCGACGTGTTTTGGGTACTGGCGGGTGACGTTTTTGCGCCAGATTTTGAGTTCACCCGGCGCGCTATCGAGCTCTTTTGCGTCAGCGGCAAGCTGGCCCACCTGTGGCTGGTGCCCAACCCCGAGCACAAACCGGACGGCGATTTTGGGCTGGATGCCGACACCGGCCTGGCACTGAACCTGCCCCCAGACGATCCGCGCCCGCGTTATACCTATTCGACCATCGGCCTGTACCGCCATGCTCTGTTTGGCTTGCCCTGGTGTGACATTCCCGCCGGCAACCCGGCTGGACTGAAAGCTCCACTGGCACCGCTGCTGCGCGCTGCCATGGATCAGGGTCAGGTTTCTGCCGAACTGTACACCGGCGCCTGGACCGATGTCGGCACACCGCAACGCCTGGCTAGCCTGAACAATGATCCGGTTGGTGCCTGACTTGAACTTGGCTATGTGATCCCCCACGGGTGCGAACAGGTTCCAGATTTCAAGATTGAAGTTGGACAGACCGGCCTCGGCCATGCTGGGCAGCTCGGGAGCCGGCGCGCTGGATCCCGACGCATTTTTGGGCACCCTCAGCATCAGCGCCGACACACCAATCTAGCGTACTGGCGCCAGGTCTTTAATTGGGTCGTAGCTCAGTGACGGGTTCAGCAGCTGGTGGTGTCAGGTTGACATTGATCGTTTGGCCCAGCATCCGCGCAGTCAAGCAGGCGACGACCGGCCTGGCAACCCACCGCCAGTTTAATGGGCTTGCTGGGTCAACCCAGTGTTTGCAAGCTATTTTGGCCGCTAGCCCACGTGCGTAAAGCGCAAGAAGCTATAAAAAATATAGTTCAACAGGGTTTGAACAGTGTCATGGATGAGGTGGATTTGACTATAAAAAAACCCCAAGGACTGGCGCAATGCGCGGCACTTGGGGTTGCGAGGCTGTCGCGCCGGATCGATCAGATAAATTCAATCAGTGATTTCTTCATTTTTTTCATGGCGGCCACCTCAATCTGGCGAATGCGCTCAGCACTCACGCCATACACCGCAGCCAGGTCATGCAGCGTCATGCCGCCCGAGTTGTCATCATTCACCTTGAGCCAGCGCTCTTCCACAATGTGGCGGCTTCGCGCATCCAGCGTGTCAAGCGCCTGGGTCAAGCCATCGCTGGCCAGCATATCGCGGTGGTGGGCCTCGATCATGGCGGTGGGCTCGTGCGAAGCATCGGTCAGGTAGGCAATGGGGCCGTAAGCGTCTTCACCGTCGTCAGACGGGCTGGGGTCCAGCAACACGTCGCCACCGGACATGCGCGCTTCCATTTCAATCACTTCTTCGCGCTTGACGTTCAGCTCATTGGCCATGGCGTCAATCTGGCTGTCGCTCAGGGTGTCTCGGTGGCTGTCGAGGTCAGCCATGGCGTCTTCACTGCGAAAACGCTGTTTCATCGAGCGCAGGTTGAAAAACAGCTTGCGCTGCGCCTTGGTGGTCGCCACCTTGACCATGCGCCAGTTTTTCAGGATGTACTCATGAATTTCGGCCTTGATCCAGTGCAGCGCGTAGCTCACCAGTCGCACGCCCTGGTCGGGGTCAAAGCGTTTGACGGCTTTCATCAGGCCCACATTGCCTTCCTGAATCAGGTCGCCATGCGGCAGGCCGTAGCCCAGATATTGGCGTGCGGTGGACACCACCAGGCGCAGGTGCGACAACACCAGCTTTCCGGCGGCTTCGAGGTCGTTATCGGTGCGGAACTTGCGTGCAAACGACTGCTCTTCTTCAAGCGTCAGCATCGGCATGTGGTTAACCGCAGAGATATAAGCGTCGAGATGGCCCAGCGCGGGTACCAACGCCCAGGGGTTGGCCAGCGAGAGCGCAGTGGTGGGGGTGCCAGTGTGTACAGTCATGCTAGTACTCCTTTAACGTGATAGTCAGATGTTAGCACTCTCTTTGAGTGAGTGCTAATTGAAAAGTTCAATGACGTTGATAGGGAGGAGCCGGGTTCACATCACGGCTGCGGTGTGTGAATAACACTTCTTGGGACAGATTTTTGAGCAGGCGGTGCAGCCAATGCACAACTCCTGATGGGCAATGGTCATCACCTTTTTTTCATATTCCTCGTCATCATCGTCGTCGACGTTGACAGCGATGCGTTCGCCATCTTCGGTCAACCCGACCAATTCAAGCACACCGCGCGGACAAACCTTGAAGCAGCGACCGCAGCCAATGCACTTTTGATCATCCAGCGCCGACACAAAGGTGGGTGTCCAGATCGCGCCGCTGGGTAAGGTCACACTAAAAGTTTCACTCATGGTTTTTTTACCTCAGTGGGGTGGGGTCAAATGTCAGCTGCCAGGGCCGCTTTGCGCGCGTCCATCAGCATGGCATGGGCCTCAAAGCAGCGCTGGGCGACAGGCAAAATGTTTTCCCAGTTTGTGGGTAGTTCTTCAGACAAGTCGTGCAGGTCCATCTTGGCTTGCGTGGCGCGGGCATTGAGTTTTTTCAATCGCGTCTTGATGTCATCTACGTTGGTGTTCATGATCAGGCTCCGTATTGCGCCACAGCCGGGTAGGTGCGAATCATGGTGATCGCCTCGTCTAGAAACTTGGTGCCGGCTTCCGACAGCTTGGCCAGCGATGCAAAACCAAAGCGGTGCACATCACGCAACTGTTTGTTGACCACCACCAGTCGGCCCGCCAGCAGCACCATGCGGCCAAAGCCTTCGTGGCTCATCTTCATCATGGGCGACACCATTTGACCGGTTTCCCGCTCAATAGCCACTGCAATGGCGTTATAGAAAATCTCCAGATGCCACAAGGTCTCGGGATCGGGGTCGCCCAGGATCGGCAAAGCACGGCGCTCTTCAGCGGTGTGAATGTAGGGTTTGAGCAATTGCAGGTCAGTTTTGTTGTCCCAGGTGCCATTCATGTCCTGGGCGCGCAGCTGCTTGATGAGTTGCTGTACAAAAGGTGAGGTCAAGTAAGACGCATCGTCAACGAGCGAAACCGGTGCATCAGGGGTTGCCACGGCGGCTTTATCAATCATGGTGCCACCTCTTCTTCTTCAAAATCAAACGAGCGCTCGCCATCTTTGGCGAGCGCCTTGCGCAGCCATGGCGGGGGTGTGCCTTGAAGCACCGCCTGCAGCTTTGCCAGAATCTCGCCAATCGGTTCAGGCTTGGGCACCCTGATGGGGTGAATTTTCATGGCCACCACACGCGCAGCACCAGAACCACCGATCGCTGCGACATACACAATCGCGCAGTCCTTGATGGCTTCGAGCTTGGGGGCGAGTTTGTCTTCGTCGCCGTCTTCTTCAAGCGTGTCACCAAACTCAAAGCTCTCTACAAACTGATGTCCCTGCGGCGAAACGTTGTACACAACAATACTTTTGGCCCAGCCAAAGTGGGCATTCACACTTTCTTTGTCCTGGGTGGCGAAGGCAATTTTCATCAAATGCTCCTGGTTTTGGGGTTGGGGTTGGGGGTTTGAGATATTGGGTGTCAGGCGCTGGCTGCCGCCACGGTTTCCTGATGGCTGGTGGTCGCAAGCGCGCCGGTTGGCTCACCATGCACCACCCTGGTGGCAGCGCGCAAAGCTTCTGGCGTCAAAGGCCAGTCGGTGGCATCGTGATGGCCAATCCGCTCAATCATCAGGTTGGCAACTTCAAAAATCAGCGCCATGGTGCCGCGGTAACCGACCTGGCAGCGGTGGGCGTTGCCAACCCGGTCAAACACCGGAAAACCAATGCGCAGCAAGGGCTTGTTCAAGCGCTCAGCGGCCTGGCGACCGTGCGAATGGGTCACCAGCAGGTCGCAGTCGGTCGCGCCCCGCTCAAAGTCTTCCAGGTCACCCAAAATTACCTGTGCCGCTGGCAACAGCGCATGGGAGGCCGACTTGGTGGTGCTGACGCAGCAGCTTAGCTCCGCCCCCATCTCATGCAACAAGCTGCCCACGGCCAGCAACAAGTCAGGCTCGGCAGCAATCGCCACCTTGATGCCGCCTGTGTAAAAGTGGCCATCGAGCATAGCGTCCAACAACTGGCTGCGTTGACGGCGGTACTTGGCTGGCACGGGTTTTCCGGAAACTTGCGCCAGGCGCTGCAGCAGGCGGTCGTTCACCTCCAAGCCAGTCAACCGGTCAAAGATGTCAAGCGGGGTACCGGCAATCGTTTGCAGTGCCTCGGCGGCTTCGCGGGTTTGTTCACCCACACCAATCGTCAGTGCCGACGCTCCGGCGGCGCGAATCTGCTCCAGCGTGGTGCCACCCAGGGTGGTGCCGCGCCAATCCGGTGGAATATGGCCATCCAGCGAGCCTGAAATATCCGGCAACACGATGACTGAAAGGCCAAACGCTTCGATGATCTCGCGCAGTTCATCGATGTCCGCAGGCGACAGGTAGCTGCCCGGCAGCAGGGTGACCTGGCGGGCATTTACCGGCAAAGGCTTGACAAGTGTCCTGACGATGGCGGTCACCGCATGTTTATAACCGTCTTCAAAACCGCCCACGTAATCGGGTGTGGAGGCGTAGATGATTTCGGTGTCAGCCAGTTCCGGCTTGCGTTTACGCAATGTGACCAAGTAACCATCCACATCGTCGCCCTTGGTTTCGGTGAGGCCAGTGGAGCAGATCGCAATTACGCGGGGGGCAGCACGTTTGCGAATATTCAGCAAAGCCGCTTCAATGTTGTCATAACCGCCCAAAATCGAGGTCACCTCGTTCATGGCGGTGGTCTGCAGCGGGATCGCCTCTTTGAAGTGGCGCACCAGAAGCACCAGGCCAAATGAGGTACAGCCTTGCGAGCCATGCATCACCGGCATGCAGGCGTCCAGCCCCAGAAAGGCAAGGCTGGCTCCAAGCGGCTGACTCATTTTGAGCGGGTTTACCGCGCAGGCTTTTTTGGATTCAACGACGCTGGCCATGGTGGATTGCTCGGGTTGGGGGGTAGGTCAGTTCGGCACTTCTTCGAGGGCAAGCCCCAAAGACTTGGCCGCCACTTCGGTTAAAAAGTCCATCGGGCGGGCGCTAGGCAGCACGGCACCCAAGGTTTCACCATCGTCGCCCCAGGGGGCTGGAATGCGCACCTGCTGCCAAACCGGGTTGTAAATGGCGCGGTCAATCTCGCGCACCAGCTCCACCATTCCCTCATAACCGCTGTAGGGGTGGTAACGTTCCTGGTTGATGTCAAGCCAGGGCATGCGCGCCTTCAGCGCGACAAACTGGCTGCGCCCGCCGGAGAGCATGATGTCGGCGCGGGCATCGCGCAGCATGTTGTACATCTCGCGCGGAGTCATGTCGTCAATCATGTGGGCGTCATCACCCATGATCTCCTTGATCTTTTCCTTGTCTTCCTTGGTGGACTTTTTCACGCTGGTGCCCACAATTTCCATGCCGCCTTCCTGCAGCGCCGCCACCACCGACCAGGACTTGACGCCACCGGTGATCAGCAGCACCCGCTTGCCCTGCAGGCGCTGTTTGTACTGCGCAATGCGCTGCCAGGCACGGGCCTCTTCCACTTCGATCAGCCGCTCGGTACGGTCCAGCAAATCAACGGGCGCACCTTGCTGAACCAGCAATTTGGCGATCTGGCGCAGCGTGTCGCTCATGTCGCCAATGCCGTAAAACGAGCCTTCAAAGTACGGAATACCCCAGCGCTGCTCCATCTTGGTGGCAATGTTGATCATCGACTTGGAACACACCATCATGTTCACTTTGGCCCGGTGCGCGCTGGCGATTTCGTTGTAACGGCCATCGCCGGCTATGCAACACAACACGCGGATGCCCAAGGCGTCCAGCAATGGCTTGACCTGCCACAACTCACCCACCAAGTTGTATTCACCGATGATGTTGATGTCATAAGGCGTGGTGAACTCGGGCTCTACCGTGCCGATCACATAGTCCAGCAGCGCCTCGGCACCGAGTTTGTTACCCAGGTTTTTGACACCGGCAAAACCGGGTGCGTTGACCGGAATAATCGGTTTGCCAAATTTCTCGGTAGCGCGCTGGCACACGGCTTCGATGTCGTCACCCACCAGCGCAGTCACGCAAGTCTGGTAAACAAACACAGCGGGCGGGTTGTACTTTTCCAGAATCTCGCGGATGGATTTAAACAGGCGCTTTTCGCCGCCGTAAATCACGTCGAGTTCGCTGATGTCGGTGGTAAAACCTGTTCGGTAAATTTGTGGGCCCGATGAGCCGCTGTGGCGGTTGTCCCACGAGTTGCCCTCGCAGGCGATTGGGCCATGGACCAGATGCGCCACGTCGGCAATCGGCTGCAAGGCAATCTTGGCACCGTCAAACGCGCAGCCACCGGCGGCCGCCCCAGGCGAGAGCTGCTTGGTGCAGCCCTTTTTGCGTTCCTTTTCGCTTTTACTCTGGTTTTTGTCGCAACCAGGCTCCTCGAACACTTCGGCGATTTTGGCCTTGAGCAACACGGACATGGAGGACTCCTGACAGGGTAGGTAGTCTCCGTATTGCAATTTGGGTGCCAGGGCAAAATGCGCCAAAAGCAGCCCGATTGAGCGTCGCTGGTGGGCTTAGCCCAGAAATTTGGCTGATTTGAAGGGATTGCGACAAACCGGGCGTGACAGGCCCGATTGTTCGGGTTTGGCCCCTAAGCTGCCAGCCAGTAATCCTGCATCGTATTGATATGTATGGCTAAAATGCGCCAGAGGCCTGTTCACCCGCATCCCTGTTGCGAAAAATGTAGTGAGTTTTTTGTGCCTCGATCTTTCAACCAGCAAAACCCAATGAATCTCGATACATGTACGTCAAAGTTATCCAACAGTCCGCTCCCGTTCAATCAAGCGTGCGAGCGACACAACATCCAGTAGGCCTTGCCAGAGTTAGAAATCACGTTGCTGCATTGTTGTGCAGCTTTTGCGTGAGCTTACCGGTTTGGGCCATCGATGACACGGCAAGCGCACTGGCTCCAGCTTCAGACAAAACCGTGGCAGTGCAATCCAACAAGGAATTCGCCGCTTCAGGGCATGTTTCCGAGGTCGCGCCTCCTGTTCCAGCCTCCGACGCTCATGAATCTTCTGGGATGATGCAGCTATCAGGCCCAGAGGTGCACCCTATGGATGTCGTCAGAATGCCCTTGGAGGCCATCAGGTATGTAACTTCGGCCACCGTGGCTTCCGCGAATTCGGCTGCGTCGGTTGTCGCCTCGGTTGCATCTGTGGCTTCCAATACGGTGCTTGACGTGGCGGGAGTCATTCAGCGTGGCGTTGCCTCATGGTATGGCGCGCAGTTGCACAACAGGCGCACCGCCAACGGTGAGCGGTTCAACATGTACGACCTGACCGCTGCCCACCGAACGCTGCCCTTTGGAACCAGACTCTGTGCATATTCTCCTGCAACCGGGAAATCAGTCATCGTTCGCATTAACGACCGCGGTCCATTTGTCAAGGACCGGATTATTGATTTCAGCAGGGCGGCAGCGCAGGCACTTGGCATCCTTCACGCCAAGCCCGATGTCGTCGCCCTTCTGGAATCTACAGATACGCGCTGCTCGAAAGCTTGAATTGGCTCTTCGCTCCATGGAATTGACCAATGCGAGGCTTTGAATCTTTGGCAGTCGATGACGTGACGAAAAGATGGCACCCCGGCCGGCATCACTTGTGCCCACCGCCACTTGAAAAACCACCAAAAGAGCCGCCCGAGCTGCGCGAACTCGATGACGAGCAGTTTTCCACCTTGGGGTCACAGCTGGAACACTGGCTAAACAAAATAGGCAGCACAACCACCAGCACCAGAATCAGAATAATGAAGCCGACACTGAAGCCCTTGGCCGCGCTGGCCGGGCCAACGTCGCTGCGTTTGAGCAGGTCTTTTTTGTCTTCAATTTTGAACGCCTTGACAACCGCAGCGCTGTCAATTTTTTTGCCCACCGACCAGACCACCTCGCTGGCCGATTGCTCCATCGACAGCAGGTTCGCACCGCTGGCAAAGTCGCTGTTGGTGGTGCTTTGGCCGCGCGTGACCTGCCAGTAAAACTCGCCCAGCGTGTAGCTGGTTTCGGCCTTGTAGCTTTCTTTGAGCTGATAGGACTTGCCGAGGTAGGTGGCCGCTTTTCCGCCTTTTTGCAAGACTGGTGCACCAGTGGCGGGTTTGACCAGGCTCCAGCCATCGGTTGAATCCACCAGAAAAGTAAAGCCAAGTTTCTGGTTGTAGAGCAAATACTCTTCCCAGCCAAACTGCTCATCGGGGTCGCTCGGGTCGGTGCCCATGCGGTGCTGAAAACCCACCACCTGCCACACCGCCCCTTGCAACTGACCGACGGCACCCAAAGGAATCAGGGGCTGCACCGGTTCATCCTGCAGCGCATGCTTGAGTTCGCCACCGATGCCCTGCGACACATCAATCAGACTGTTGCAGGAATTGCAGGTCACACTCTGGCTGCTGGCCAGCGCCACCGCCACCGAGGCACCGCAGTTGGGGCAGCTGAACTGGCGGCCTTTTTCATCCTTGGCCGATTCAACCCTTAAACCCGAGAGTTTGAGCGAGTCAAGCGCCACCGGTTGGCCCAGACTGACGGTTGGCGGCTGGGAGCTGTAGTCAATGCTTAGCACCTTGCCACCGACGTCAGTGTCCGCCTCATGGGGTGCGCCAGTGCCATCTGACGCTGCGGGCGCAGGCTGATCATCACCCGCAGCCGGCACAGCCATGCCCGGGCCCAGACGGCTGCCAATGATGCTGGTGCCAGTCGGTGCTGCCGCAGGCGCAGTGTCATCGCGCAGACCCGTCACGCCCTGGCTGCGCAATTCCACCATGGCAAACGGCTGGCCCAAGGGCGGCAGGCGCGGCAGCTCGCCTTGGGCTGACAGCAGCAGCACTTGCTGGTTGGAGGCCACGCTGAAGGCCTCACCGTTAATGACCGACCTGGCACCGACACGAAACCGCTCTGCTGGTGGCAGTTCGCGCGACATGGCCTGCGGCAGGGACAGCACGTAGGCACCGTTGTCTTCGCTGAGCCAGGCGCTGCTGCCGTCGGCCAGCAACGCATACCACTCGGTCCAGGTGCCTTCGCCATATTTGTACTGCAGGCGCCCTACCAGAGTGAAACTCTGGCCGCGCCAGACACCCGTGGCCTGCAATTGCAGCGGGCTGTGATCGTCAAACAGCTCTGCCATCTTGCCGATGCGCGCGAGTGTGTCGCCCTGGCGCACCACACTGCTCTGACAGTAGCCACACACGGCGTGGGTGGACTGCGCACTGACAAATTCGACCGGCGCTCCACAGCCGGGGCAGGGCGCACGGTACGCGCGTTGGGTTTGGGAATTAGCCATGGTGATGGGTCTGTCGCTAGGCAAGCGGCACAGCCTTCAGGTGGTCAATGCCAAGTCAAATCAGCTTTTTCAGCAGCTCAGCCTTTTTGGCGTCAAATTCCTCCTGGGTCAGAATGCCTTTGGCTTTAAGCTCACCGAGCTTTTCGAGTGTGGCCATCACATCTTCGGCTTTCATGCCGACAGCCCCCGCCACTGCTGCGTTAGCCGCTACAGAAGGTGTAGCAGCCTGAGGCTGCAGACCGGCTGCCAGTTGCTGCGCCATCACCTGCCCCAGCGCCACACCGGCACCCAGCCCCATGGCATCACCGGCAATACCGCCACCGCCACCACCAGCGCCCTCGGCAAATTTGGGAATGGATTGCGCAGTCTGGTACTGCATGAACTTGCCCATGTCGTTGCCAATCATGCCCATGCCAATTTTTTGGTCGAGTATTTTTTGCAACTCCTCGGGCAACGAGACGTTTTGCACCGTCATGCCTTCGAGTTTGAGACCGATTTTTTCGAACTCGGGCGCTAGCTGGCGCGTCAGAGCCTGAGCGAAACTGAGCTGGTTGGCTGCCAGGTCCAAAAAGGCGATACCGCTGCTGGCTACCGCGTTGCTGATGTTTTGCAACACCAGGCCGCGCAGTTGGCCGTCAATGTCCTGTGCCTGATAACTTTCGCGCGTGCCCGAAATTTCGGTATGAAACAGTTTGGGGTCGGCAATGCGAAAGCTGTAGTTGCCAAAGGCGCGCAGACGCACCATGCCAAAGTCGGCGTCGCGGATGGTGATGGGCTGCGGCGTGCCCCACTTTTGGTCCACCTGCTGGCGTGTGCTGAAAAAATACACATCGCTCTTGAAGGGCGACTCAAACAGCTTGTCCCAATTCTTCAGATACGTTAGTACCGGCAAGGTTTGCGTGGTCAGGGTGTGGGTACCGGGGCCAAACACGTCGGCCACCTTGCCTTCGTTGACAAACAGCGCCAGTTGGGACTCGCGCACCACCAGTTGCCCGCCGTTCTGGATTTCCATGCCCGACATCGGAAAGCGCCAGGCCAGCGTGCCGTCGGCGTCTTCGGTCCACTGGATAACGTCAATAAACTGCTTCTTGATAAAGTCCATGAGTGCCATTCGCTGCTCCAAGAGTTGTGGATCAGTATGATACAGGCGATGGCCGCCGCATCAAAAGACCCAAGAGACTGTCCGGCCCGCACGAGACGAACCTGACTGGTGATGCCCTTACGGTAGTAGTAGGCAACGCCGCTGTCGAAGTATGCGGGGTATCCTTTTGGCTCCAATCGACCGTTCAGGGCCTTGGACCCGCCCAATCCTGCACTGGCTCGCTGTTCTAAGTTCCTGCAAGGTATCTGGCCAGAATTTCACTCCCCCTCACATCGACAGCTTGATCGAGAATCGACTGCGCGTTTTGAATTAAGCCACGACTTTCCAGTCCAAAAAGGAACGCCGAAGTGGATGTCACAACGACGCAATCCGGTAAGCGAGTCAGGAAATTTGTCTTTCGAACAGCGCTATCTTCGAAAAGAAGAACTGCACCAAAGTCATTGCCTTCCAACGCCCTGCCAAGAACCTCAGCGGCTGCCTGTTCACCACGATTCTTGGTCTTTGTCGCTGGATTCATCGACTTCAAAAGCATGAACTCTTCGAAAACCTCCGTGGGTCGGACAGTGAGTCTGTGAGGATCATTGAGGCGAATCCATTCTGCAACCAAGGCGGCGCCAGGCTTGGACAGGTCCTGAATCACTTCATGTCTGACCATATCGGGAACAATGACCGGCAAATTTGGCAAAAACAGCACATCAAGCGATCTGGCAATGGCCAACGTGATTAACGGTCCGGAATCAGTGACAACGAGTGAGAAATTCATTGATTCCCCTTTGATTTTGCTGCCGCCAAATCCAGGATATGGTTAAAAAAGGCAATTTGCTCGGGTCTATTTGTTGGTGTGACTTGAGGGATTTGAAGATTTTTGAGTCCTAGCGCGACCAACAATTCTCCATAACTCGCGCCAGTTTCCTCGGCAATTTGTGGCCAGGATATAAGACCCTTTGAATAGGCAATTGCCAAAGCCGACATTCGGCTCCTGTCTACGGTCTGCACCGCAGGCAATGTGAGCAGTCCAACCGACTTGCCATTTCTGGTGATTTCGACAGGGCCTTGTGTATTGAGGGACGACAAAACATCGCCCAAATTGGCTTTTGCATCTGACGATGAGATCGTTCGAACCGAGTGTTGCATAGGTCCCTCCAAGTCGTGGTCACTGTAGTCAACTTTAAACAAGTTGTCCAATATGTCTATGTTGTACCACCTTTTTGGAGGCGATTGGCTCCGTTTCGACTGCCTGTTGCCCACATCTACACCGTCAGCGTCGAGGAGAAGCCCGGTGTTCAAGCCATCGGACCACCTGCTGCCCGGTGCCTTGTCAGCCCCATCAATCCAGCAACAGCATCAGGATCGGGGTCAGGTCGCTGCTGACCTTGACGGTGGCAGACACCGATGGCCCTGGTCCGCTGACATTGACACCCGTCACGGTATAGATGGTGGTGGTGGCAGGTGTGACGTCGCAGGTGGCAGCATGCGCTGCAACGCAGGTGCCGCCGCTGGGTGTGCCGTCAGACCAGTTGTACGACGTGGCCGCTGGGGTGCAACTGGCCGTGAGTCTGGCGGTGCCGTGTTTGCGCACCGACGGCGGCGCGGCGCCTAGGCCGAACTTTGACCCCGCAATCTAGCTGAAACCCAGTGTTTATGCGGGTTTCAGCTATTTTTTCGCTTCAATATGTACCCATGTAATATGACTACTTTTCTTGATTTTTTATAATTATTGACGTAATATTTGCAGTCATGTACATCGAATCCGTGCCCAACCGCAACTCGCCCCCTGCGGACCTGTTGCGAGAGTCGTTTCGTGAAGATGGCAAAGTCAAGAAACGCACTCTGGCCAATCTTTCGTGCTTGAGCGCGGAGGTCATCGAAGGCCTTTGTGTACGCCACTGACCTGCGCGCCCTCAAAGCCTTTCAGGTGGACTATCCCGAAGCCCAGGTGTGCCTGCTCTACATGGGGCTTGAGGCAATCAAGATCAACGGCGTGTTGTGCTTGCCGTGCGATACCTTCCTCAGAAACTTGAATCCTGGAGGTTCGATTTTTTGAGGGCACGCCCAAAGGGAATGGCGGCAACTTCAATGAATAAATTGACCTCTAGCCCTTATGAATAAAACGTAGTTAGCTATTTATATGATAGCGTTTTGATCTTTTTGTAGGTGCGACAATTGGACGATGGAGTTTCTGATCGTTTCTGTCGCCAGCCTGTTTGCCGGGTTTGTAGACTCGATTGTTGGCGGTGGCGGCTTGATTCTGATCCCCGCCCTGTTTGCAACATTCCCCAACGCGCACCCGGCCACGCTGTTTGGCACCAACAAAGGCGCGTCGGTCTGGGGCACCGGGTTTGCCACCTGGCAATACAGCCGTCGGGTTCAGTTGCGCTGGGTGGCGCTGTGGCCAGCAGCCGCGGCGGGGTTGATCGGCTCCCTGGCCGGTGCCTGGCTGGTGACAGTGGTGTCACCCGATTTTTTGCGCAAGGTGTTGCCGCTGGTGCTGGTGCTGGTGCTGGTGTACACCATTTTTAAAAAAGAGCTTGGGCGCAAGCACACGCCACTTTTTTCAGGCTTGCACGAGCAGTTGATCGCCGCCGCCATTGGTTTGAGCATCGGGTTTTATGATGGCTTTTTTGGGCCGGGGGCGGGCAGCTTTCTGGTGTTTTTATTTGTACGGCTGCTGGGTTATGACTTTTTGTATGCGTCGGCCTCTGCCAAGCTGGTGAACACCGCCACCAACTTCTCGGCGCTGATGCTGTTTATTGCCAAAGGCCACATCTGGTGGCATTTTGTGCTGGTCATGGCCATCGCCAATGTGCTGGGTAGCTTGCTGGGGACTCGGCTGGCGCTCAAACATGGCACCGGTTTTGTGCGCGTGGTGTTTCTGCTGGTGGTTAGCGCGCTGATTCTGAAGACCAGCGCTGATGCTTTTGGGCGCTAGGCACCCGTTGACGTATCGCTTGCGGTATTGAAGCAGCCCTTGCGCACCCGCAACAGCATCGGCGCAGCAGCCGGTAGGGGCGGGGCCGATTTCTGGTACTCCAGCATGAGGCCCCGCCCCTGCCGGCTGTTGCGCAGCACACAAGCCTGAAGCAAGCGCCAACAACCAGTGCACCACAATGCTTCAAATTAAATAGCGGCTAGCGCAATTGACATAAGGGCTAGAGCCATTTTATTCATACAGGTCCGTATCCCTACACGATGTCAGGCGCGTCCATCCGAAAAAATGAGCCGGGCAGCATGGCACCGTCCAACATCTCCAAAGTACGACTTTCAATGCCAAGACCTGCAAACAGCGCTTTCCACCCCTTGACCACCTCCAGCATGGCGCTCACCTGAGCCTGCGCATCCTCGCGCGACAGGCCAAACACATCGCATCTGGACAGCAGGTTATAAAGACTGGCCGATCGCCCAAAGTTGCCTGCGTTAAGCGCCAAGTCTCGCCGCTCCTGGGACACAAGGGCAACGGGAACGATGTCGTAAGCTGGCGAAAGTCGCCAGCCTGCGCTGGTTTGAATCAGCGCATGGTTGCGCGGATGGTCGTCATTGTTGGTGACCATGGCATTGAACACCATGCGCCGAAATAGCTCACGCCGATCCTCATCCGGCTTGACGGACCAGCGCCGCAGTTCATCCGCCAGCAGCAGATACGACCAGCGCTCCCGACCCAAATAGCCATCTTCAGCGTCCAGCACAGTCAGGCCCGATACCAAACCGTACCGGGCATAGGCCTTGGCGTCCGGGTTCCACTCACGGTCGAAACGTTGCAGCATCAACACATCGCTGAGTCCGACTTTTTCCAGTCGCGTACCGCATACCCGCAGCCCGGCTGCGCGTGCGAGCGCCAGGGTGGCGAACTCAATGCCTTGGTTGTTGTGCCGGTCACCCTTCTCGGGCAGCTTGGCCAGCCAGATTTTTTGCGCGTCTTCGACCGTGACCTTGGGTCGAGCCCCGCCCATGCTGGTTCCTGGCTCGAGTTCTTCCAGGACTTCATCAGGCAGACGGCCATCTTCGTCCAATTTCTGGGCAGCCAGAATGAGTGACTGCAACTGATGGGTCTGGTTGAACCGTCGATTTGGCCCCGGCGGATCGACCGACAGACCGAACCTGAGATTGCCTGCCCCATCGCCGGGTCCGTTAAGCAGGTATTCCATCTCCTGGATGTCAGCCTCGGGTCGGTCGAGCTTGGCCTGAATGACGCGGCGCCCCCAGGCATCGGGACTGGCATCCCGGATGGCACCTGGGATACCCTTGAGTTTGGTGAACTTCTGGGGTCTTTGCGTTAGTGGCAGCCGGTATTGATCCAGTGCCACTACGTTGTGCCGCGCAAGGTATTTTTTACCGTAAGTGAACGTGCCCTCAAACGCGCTGGAACCCACTTCCTTGATCTTGAGGGAGGCGCAAGGCACCCACTCAAAAGTCCCGGGCAGCTGAATATAGACGTAACATGATTGTTCAGGTGCAGTCACGGCACGCCCTTTTAGAAATCGTTGTCATCCAAATGGGACGCTGACTTGCGGGCACGTTTTGCCCGGCTTGCGTTTTCCAGGATCTTGCCGTGGTCATCGGTATCAGGATGAGCCACGGCATCAACGGTGGGCAGCAGTCCAAGCACCCACAGAACGGTGCAAATGTTTCCGATGGCGATACCCGCAGCCCCCTGTTCTATCCGGTAGAGGGTGCGACGATTGAGCTGGCAAGCCGCTGCAAGCTCATCTTGGGTCATCTGCCGACGCAGACGGGCAACCCGGATGCGCTCACCCAAGACTTGCAGTGTCTCGGTCACCTCAAAGGGGACTGGTTCAACGTTGGGCATGATTGATTTCGTAGAGCTGATCGGCTCAGCAGATTTTACGCATGAAATTGAAAAATATGCTTAATTGGGTTTTAAATGACTCATTGCTTAATTTTATGAGTACTTTAATGCCCGTCTATTAAAAACTGACGCCCTCAGGAATCAAATCCTTTTCGACGACGACATCGGCGCAGCAGTCGGTAGGGGCGGGGGCCGATTTCAGGTACGCCAGCATGAGGCCCCCGCCCCTGCCGGCTGTTGCGCAGGGCACAGCCCACCTTGCTCAGCACTACATGCAGTTTTTTTTGAGGCGCTTTTCAGCGACTGGCAGACGCCGCTGATACAGCTGCTACGGCGGCGGAACCCGGCGCATTGGGCGGCCAGGGCACGCTGGCCGCCAGCCGTGGTTTGCCAATCGGTGCGCCCGCCTGGCCTTTGCTGACAGCGGCCAGGTCTTCGTCATTGGGGTACAGCCCCAATAACCAATAGTCAAACGTGCGGCGAGCAATGGGTGCGGCTGAAGCAGAACCAAAACCGGCATTTTCAACAATCACCGCCAGCGCAATTTTGGGGTCATCGGCTGGGGCAAAGGCAATGTAAAGCGAGTGGTCGCGCTGGCGCTCTTCCATGCGTGAGGCCACGTATTTTTCGTTCTTGTTCAGCGACACCGCCTGCGCCGTGCCGGTTTTGCCGCCACTCAGGTAGCCAGCACCTGCAAACACCCGGGTGGAGGTGCCCTCCTGGGTCACACCGACCATGGCGCGGCGAATGAAGTCCACATGCTCTTGCTTGTAACCCAGGTTTTCGGCGGTTTTTGGTGGCACCGGCACGCTGACACGGGTGCTGGCGTCTTGCGTGGCAATCACCAGATGGGGCGGGTGTTTGATGCCGTTGTTGGCCAGCGTTGCCGTGGCCTGGGCCAGTTGCAACATGGTGAAACTGTTGTAGCCTTGGCCAATGCCCAGTGAAATGGTTTCACCGGCGTACCACTTTTGCTGCTCAGGTCGTTTGAAATAGCTGCGCTTCCAGGCCTGACTGGGCAACACACCACGCACTTCGCCATGAATGTCTATGCCGGTGATCTGGCCAAAGCCCAGCGGCTTTAAGAAGTCGTGCATGGTGTCCACGCCGAGTTCGTTGGCCAATGAGTAAAAGTAGGCGTTGCTGGACTCTACGATCGCCCGACGCATGTCCATGATGCCGCCGCGCTCGTTTTCCGGGCTGCCAAACCGGTGGCCGCCAAACATGTAAAACCCCGGGTCATTGATCAGCGTACTGGTGGAACGGGTGCCGGTTTGCAAGGCGGCCATGGCCATGAAGGGTTTGAAAGTGGACCCTGGGGGATAGGTGCCACGCAAGGCGCGGTTCAGCAGTGGTTTGTCGATGGATCCATTCAGCAATTGCCAGTTTTCCTGATCAATGCCGTCGACAAACAGATTGGGATCGAACGTGGGCTTGCTGACAAAAGCCAGTACCTCGCCCGTTTTAGGGTCCAGCGCCACCAAGGCCCCACGGCGCTCACCATACAGGTCCTCAATCAGCTTTTGCAGGCGGATATCAATCGACAGCTTGATCGTATCACCGGGCGTTGAGGGCTGGCTGGCCAGGCGGCGCGTCGCCCGGCCACCCGCTGAGGTCTCCATGGCATCGACGCCAGTGATGCCGTGCAACTGGGCCTCAAAACTCTGCTCAATACCCAGCTTGCCGATGTACTCGGTGCCGCGGTAGTTGGCGGGGTCCTCGGACTCTTCGAGCGCCTCTTTTTCAGCAACGTTGATGCGTCCGATGTACCCCGTCACGTGGCCGGCCAGTTCACCGTAGGGGTAGTTGCGAAACAATCGGGCCTTGATGTCCACCCCCGGAAAACGGTAGCGTTGGGCCGCAAACTTGGCCACCTCGGCATCACTAAGGCGACTGCGCAGTGGCAGTGACTCAAAATTTTTGGCCTCTTCACGCAGCTTCTTGAAGTGTCTGCGGTCACGTGGGGTGATGTCCAGTACCTTGGCCAGCTCATCGATGGTCTGCTCCAGATTCGTCACTTTGGAGGGCGTGACCTCCAGCGTGTAAGCCGAGTAATTGGTGGCCAACACAATGCCGTTGCGGTCCAGAATCAAGCCGCGGTTGGGCACCACCGGCACCACCGCGGTGCGGTTGTTTTCAGCCTGGGCACGCAGATCGTCGTGGCGCAGCACTTGCAGATAAACAAGACGCGCCACCACCAGCCCAAAACATACCAGCACGACCAGGCTGGCGACCAGCACGCGCAGGCGAAAACGCGACAGTTCAACCTGAACATTGCGAATGACAGTCATGGTGCGTCAGAGCGGACGATTGGCATCAGGGTCTGGGGCACGGCGCTGCGGCATCAGCAGCAGCACACTGATCACGGGCCACAGCAGCGCATCAATGACAGGTGCCAGCACAATCGGCCAGCCCGGAAAATCAGCCCCGGCCAGCAAGCGCACACACAGCGCCAGCCCATGCCCCACTACAAATAGCGGCAACATCTGGGCTGCCTGACTGGGCACGCTGAACCACAACAAACGTCGATGAATGCCGATCGCCAGAAAACTCAACACGGTGTACGCAATCGCGTGCTGCCCCAACAGTGCCCCCTGGTGCACGTCCATTACCAAGCCCAGCACAAACGCGGCCGTGACGCCAACGCGTTGCGGCTGGTGGATGGTCCAGAACACCATGGTCAAGGCCAACAAGTCAGGCAACCAGGCCGCGCGTCCACCAGGCCCCATATTCAACAGCATATTCAGCGCTAAGGCCGCCAGCAGACTCGCCCAGATAAACAGCAAGCGCGCCGGCAGCAGCAGTTGTTGACCGCGCGGCATGATCATGGTTTGCCTCCCTTTTTGGGTGCAGAGGCGGCTGGCGCGGGCTCTGGCCGGTCCAAAATCTGGCCCGTCAGGGTCTGCAGCACCAGCACATGCAGGCTGCTGTTCACACGCGCCACCGGCTCACAACTGATGCGTGCAAACGCGGAGTCTGCACGACGCTCCACTTTTGTCACATGTGCCACGGCAAGCCCGGGCGGGTAAACACCATCCACACCACTGGTGGTTAACAGGTCGCCCGCCTGCATGTCAACATTGGCATCCATGAACCTGAGCTCCAGCAAACTGCTGCGCGCGGTGGTATCCCCAAAGGCAACCCCCCGAACACCGGTACGGGTGTTGAGCACAGGAATCGCCTGATTCCTGTCGGTGACCAGCGTGACCTCGCTGACCAGCGGATAAACACGGGTGATTTGCCCCAGAATGCCGGCCTCATCAATGACCGGAGCGCCAGCCTGCACTGCTGCCAGCGCACCTTTGTCGATAATGACCTTGCGCGTATACGGGTCAGCCGCATCGTACAAAACCTGGGCTGCCAATGCCGGCGCATTCAGGCGCTGACGCATGTCCAGCAGAGCACGCAGGCGTGAATTTTCAAGCGTCAGTTGTTCCACCTGCTGGGCCCGTTGTGACTGCAGCCCCAGGCGGTATTGCGCTGCTGCTTCACTGGCTTGCGATGCCGTGAGTGACTCCAGGTAATGACTTCCGGTTTGAACCCAGATCACGGGCTGCAGCACGGTCCACTGCAAGGGGTAGAGCATGGTGGCAATCGCAGCTCGCAGCGGTTTGGCCACATGAAAGCGCTGATCTGCCACCATCAGCAAGATCGCCAGCAGGCTGAAAAACACCAGCTTGCTCAGTGCTGATGGGCCCTGCCTGAAAAAAGGCGGTGGTGTGCCATCCAGCGTACCCAGTGGCATCGCTGTGTCGCCTGCTTATTCGCTGGTAAAAATGGAACCCAGCTTTTCCATCTGTTCCAGCGCAATGCCGCAGCCACGCACCACGCAGGTCAGCGGGTCTTCGGCAACCAGCACTGGCAGGCCGGTTTCTTCGGCCAGCAGACGATCCAGATCACGTAACAAGGCACCGCCGCCGGTTAGCATCATGCCGCGGTCGGCAATGTCGGCGCCGAGTTCGGGCGGGGTTTGTTCCAGCGCGTTTTTCACGGCCGACACAATATTGTTGATCGGGTCGGTCAGGGCTTCGAGGATTTCATTGCTGGAAATCGTGAAGCTGCGCGGCACGCCTTCAGACAGATTGCGCCCACGCACTTCCATTTCGCGCACTTCGCTGCCCGGAAAGGCCGATCCGATGTTCTTTTTGATGTTTTCGGCGGTTGGCTCGCCAATCAGCATGCCGTAATTGCGCCGGATGTAGTTGACGATGGCATCGTCAAAGCGGTCGCCGCCAACCCGCACACTGCCCTTGTAGACCATGCCGCCGAGCGAGATCACACCGACTTCAGTGGTGCCGCCGCCAATGTCCACCACCATGGAGCCGGACGCCTCGGACACCGGCAGGCCGGCACCGATGGCGGCGGCCATGGGTTCTTCGATCAGGTAGACCTCGGAAGCACCGGCGCCCAGCGCCGATTCACGGATGGCGCGGCGCTCGACCTGGGTCGAACCGCAGGGCACGCAGATGATGATGCGAGGGCTGGGCCGAAAGATTGATCGCGGGTGCACCATCTTGATGAACTGCTTGAGCATTTGCTCGGTGACAGTAAAGTCGGCAATCACACCGTCTTTCATCGGGCGAATGGCCTCAATGTTGCCTGGCACCTTGCCCAGCATGGCCTTGGCTTCCTTGCCAACGGCCTGAATGGTCTTTTTGCCCTGCGGGCCGCCTTCGTGACGAATGGCCACCACCGAGGGCTCATCAAGCACAATGCCCTTGTCACGCACGTAAATCAGGGTGTTGGCAGTGCCCAGGTCGATCGCCAGGTCAGTCGAAAAATACTGACGGAATGCTCCAAACATGAATAGGTCCTCTTGGGCACAAGGGGCGCTTCGGCCCGCATGTCACCCTGTAATGTGTTCAATAAAGTTGATTTTTCGGCAAAATATCATGCCGATTCAGGCTGCTGCCCAAAGGCGGGATAATACCCTATGCCTGTGCTTTGGCCGCCTTCAAGCCCTGCGCTGGCCCGTTTTTACACCTTGTTTCGATTGAACAACCATGTCCCTGACCCCCATCGATATCGACCGACTGGCCCATCTAGCCCGACTCGGTCTGCAACCCAACGAGCGCGAGCGCCTGTGTACGCAACTCAATGATTTCTTTGGTATTGTTGAAAAAATGCGGGCTGTGGACACGTCTGGCATCGTGCCGCTGGCGCATCCTGTAGACGTGATTGGCAACATGGCGCTGCGCCTGCGTGATGATGTTGTTAACGAACCGAACCAGCGCGAAGCCAACCAGCGCAGCGCACCGGCTGTCGAAGCGGGCCTGTTTTTGGTGCCCAAGGTGATTGAGTAAACTGAACGCTATTGTTTTTGCTTCAATTGCGCTATACATAATTTGCCTTTAGTCCTTATTGAATAAGCCCTAACAGCTATATTTTTCAAAGCAAAAATGCTATTTTTCCAAATGCCATCCGTGCGGCACATTGGCGTGGACTGAAACATCATGACGCAATATTCAACTGATTTGCATGATCTGACCGTGGCGCAACTCGCGACCCAACTGCGCAGCCGCAAGGTCTCTGCCGTTGAAGTCGCGCAACATTTTTTGGCGCGCGCCAAAGATTCATCGCTGGGAGCTTTTCTGGACTTGTCCGAAGAAGTCACATTGGCAAAAGCTCGCGCTGCCGATGCTCGGCTGGCAGCCGGCAGCGCGGGCGTTCTGGAGGGCGTGCCCATCGCTCACAAAGACATTTTTGTCACGCGCGACTTTGTCTCCACGGCCGGGTCCAAAATGCTGGCGGGTTACCGCTCGCCGTTTGATGCCAGCGTGGTATCTCGCCTGGCCGCCGCCGGCGCAGTCACTTTAGGCAAGCTCAACTGTGATGAGTTCGCCATGGGCTCTGCCAACGAAAATTCGGCTTACGGCCCGGTCAAAAACCCCTGGGACACCGCGCGCACGCCCGGCGGCTCATCAGGCGGCAGCGCGGCTGCAGTGGCAGCGCGTCTAACTCCCGCGGCCACCGGCACCGACACTGGCGGTTCGATTCGCCAACCCGCATCTTTTTGTGGGGTGACCGGCATCAAGCCAACCTATGGCCGGGCGTCGCGCTACGGCATGGTGGCCTTTGCCTCGAGTCTGGACCAGGCCGGCCCCCTGGCACGTACGGCGCAAGACTGCGCCTTGTTGTTGTCTTCCATGTGTGGGCCAGACCCCGACCGTGATTCAACCTCGCTCGATGTACCGGCCGAAGATTTCAGCCTGCAGTTGGGGGACGCCATCGACGGCCTGCGCATTGGCGTGCCCGCCGAGTTTTTTGGCGAAGGGCTGGCCGACGATGTGCGCGCTGCTGTGGACGCTGCGCTCAAACAATACATGGCGCTCGGTGCCAAACTGGTCCCCATCTCGCTGCCGCGCACCGAATTGTCCATTCCGGTTTACTACATCATTGCGCCCGCAGAGGCTTCCAGCAACCTCAGCCGTTTTGACGGCGTCAAGTTTGGCCACCGCGCCGCGAACTACACCGACCTGACCGACATGTACCTGCAAACCCGCGCCGAGGGTTTTGGTGATGAGGTCAAGCGCCGCATCATGATCGGCACCTATGTGCTGAGCCACGGGTATTACGATGCCTACTATTTGCAGGCGCAAAAGATCCGCCGCATGATTGCCGATGATTTTCAAGCGGCATTCAAGGTCTGCGATGTGATTGCCGGCCCGGTGGCACCCACCGTGGCCTGGAAACTGGGCGGTCACGGCAACGACCCCTTGGCTGATTACCTGGCTGACATCTTTACCTTGCCAGCGTCCCTGGCGGGTTTGCCGGGGATGAGTTTGCCAGTCGGGTTCGGTGCCGACCAGATGCCGGTGGGTTTGCAGTTGATCGGCAACCACTTGACTGAAGCGCGCCTGCTCAACGTGGCGCATCGTTTTCAGCAAGCCACCGACTGGCACAACGCCAAACCCGTAGTTTGAGCGCGAGGAATCTGACCATGAACACCGTTGTTGAAAAATCAGTCCCCCACAAGTCCTTGCTGGTGCAGGGCTACGAAGTCGTGATTGGCTTCGAAACCCATGCCCAGTTGTCCACCCGGTCCAAAATTTTCAGCCGAGCTGCCACCGCTTTTGGTGCCGAACCCAACACCCAGGCGTGCGCGGTGGACCTGGCCCTGCCAGGCACGCTGCCGGTCATGAACAAGGGCGCGGTTGAGCGGGCCATTGAACTTGGTCTGGCGCTGGGTTCACACATTGCCCCGCGCAGCATTTTTGCCCGCAAGAATTACTTTTACCCTGATCTGCCAAAGGGCTACCAGATCAGCCAGTTCGAGATTCCGGTGGTGCAAGGTGGCTCGGTCGAGTTTTATTTGGGCGACGAGAAAAAGTCGGTGCGGCTGGTGCGCGCCCACCTTGAAGAAGATGCGGGCAAGTCCCTGCACGAAGACTTTATTGGCCAGACCGGCATTGACCTGAACCGTGCCGGCACGCCGCTGCTGGAGATCGTGACTGAGCCCGATATGCGCTCAACCGCCGAGGCAGTGGCCTATGCCAAAGAGCTGCACAAGATCGTCACCTGGATCGGCATTTGTGACGGCAACATGCAAGAAGGCAGCTTCAGGTGCGATGCCAATGTGTCGGTGCGCAAACCCAGTGCCGAGCTGGGCACCCGGCGCGAAATCAAGAACCTCAACAGTTTCAAGTTCATGCAGCAGGCCATCGACTACGAGATTCGCTGGCAAATTGAAGAGCTTGAAGATGGCCGCGCCATCCAGCAAGCCACCGTGCTGTTCAACCCGGACACCGGTGAGACGCGCGCCATGCGTACCAAAGAAGACGCCGCAGATTACCGCTATTTTCCTGACCCGGATCTACCACCGCTGGTGATTGACCCTGCTTGGGTGGAGCGCGTGCGAGCCGGCATGACGGAGCTGCCACGGGTCATGGCTGCTCGTTTTTCTGCCGCCTATGGTTTGTCGGATTATGATGCTACAGCCCTTACCCAGAGCCGTGATGTAGCTAGCTATTTTGAAGCATCTGCCAAAGCCTGCAATCAGCCAAAACTGGTCGGCAACTGGATCATGGGTGAGCTGTCGCGCCGCCTTAACGCGGCTGAAGCAGACATCACCACCTGCCCGGTGTCAGCGTTGCAACTGGCTCAATTGGTCACCCGCATTCAGGACGGCACCATCTCCAACAATGCTGCCAGGCAGGTGATGGATGCGCTCTGGGCCGAACCGGATTCGTCTGTGGATGTGGTCATTGAAGCCAAAGGCCTCAAGCAGATGAAGGACGCCGGTGCCCTTGAAAAAATTGTCGACTCCGTGCTGGCGGCCAACCCAAAAAACGTGGAAGAGTTCCGCGCTGGCAATGCCAAGGCGCTCAATGCCCTGGTCGGTCAGATCATGAAGGGCAGCCAGGGCAAGGCCAACCCGCAACAAGTCAATGAGCTACTGCGCGCCAAACTCGGCGCCTGACCCGCTTGGCAACACCTGTCACGGAGTTTTGCCAGATGCCATGCGCCACAGCGGCGTCAGCCGTTTGACCTCTTCGTCAAAACGATCATTGACACGTTTTGACTCAGCGTCCTGTTCTGCCATAAAACGCTCTTGGGCGGCCTGCGCCTGCTTGACCTCATCAATCTGGCGGCGCAATTTAAGGGGTGCCTTGCTGGGGTCTTTCTGGTAAAAGTCCAGCTCTGTCATCAACTTGGCATGATCAGCCTGCAACTGCGTGTCCCTGGCCGCAGCACTTTGCTTGACGCGCGCAATGTGTGTCAGCGCCTCAGTTCTTTCGGCCTGGTGCGAATCAGGCGTGGGATATCGAACCAGTAGCGCACGGTCACGCCGTTTTTCTTCTTCTTGGCGCAAACGCTCTTCCATGTCAGCTTTGTTTTTGACCTCAAGCTCTGCGCGCTCACGTGCGCTCAGCACCGGTCCGATTTTTTCCTTGACCGTGCCGCTAGGGTTCAGGATTTTTTGCTCGCGATCCAGGCACTCGGTGATCGGCCGGTCAGAGGTCAGCTTGCGCCCACGGGCGTCAATGCAGGTGTAAATTTGTGGCGTTCCCGCTGTGGTTTGAGCAGTTGCAACACCACAGGTCAATTCAGCAAAAAAACACAGCGACAGCAGACCAATAGTGGCCACTCGGCGGCGCTGCGGCGCAAGACCCAAATAAGCGCGCTTCATGCCGCGTCAACCCCATAACGTTCGCGGTAGGCCTTGACGCGCTGATGAGCCTGCGCAAGATGGGGGCCACTGTGATCTTGCAGGTACTGCATCAGGTCCTGCAGTCGCGCAATGGCGCAGACCTGCAAACCCAAGTGCGCTTGGACATACTGAACCGCGCTGTGGTCAACGTCCCGCCCGGCTTCGGTGGCTTTTTCCTGGCGATCCAGTGCAATCACAACAGCATACGCGCGGGCCCCCGCACTCTGGATCTGTGTAATCGACTCACGAACGGCGGTCCCGGCAGACATCACGTCATCAACAATCAGCACCCGGCCTTGGAGAGGTGCCCCCACCAGTGTGCCGCCTTCACCATGGTCTTTGGCTTCTTTTCGGTTATAGGCAAATGGGACGTTGTGGCCCAATCTGGCCAGCTCAATGGCCAGCGCTGCGCCCAGCGGAATACCCTTGTAAGCGGGGCCAAAAATCATGTCAAATTCAATGCCGCTGGCCAGCAGGCGCTGGGCATAAAATTGCGCTAACCGGCCCAGTTTGGCACCATCGTCAAACAGGCCGGCGTTGAAAAAGTAGGGGCTAAGCCGGCCAGCTTTGGTTTTGAATTCACCAAACCTGAGCACGCCACAATCCACTGAAAACTGCACAAAATCCTGCGCCAACTGGTCCTGAACCTGATCCGGGCCGGCTTGCACAATGACCTGCTCTGACATGGGACATTCCTTGATTAAATTAACCAGCTTGAACCTCAACGGTATTCGCTCAGCCACCAGCAAAGGCCTGCAAGAGTGGATTAGAAGATCGTCGCCCGATTGTATTTGCGTACAGGAGGTCAAAGCGCAAGCGCCTGATGTCCTTGGCAAATTCGATGTGATGGCCAATCTGACGGGCTATTTTCACTTTGCAGAAAAAAAAGGTTACGCCGGCGTGGGCATCTACACCCACCTTGAGCCCAGTGAAGTCATCACCGGATTTGGCGCGGCGGAATTTGACGCTGAAGGCCGCTACCTTGAACTGCGCTTTGACACCTTGAGCGCCAAGCGTTCCATCATCAGTTGCTATTTCCCCAGTGGTTCTTCAGGCGAAGAGCGCCAGCAAGCCAAGTTTCGATTTCTGGAAGTGATTTACCCGCATCTGCAAGCCCTGAAACAGCAGCGCGAGTTTGTCCTGTGTGGCGATATCAACATTGCGCACCAGCAAATTGACCTGAAAAACTGGAAAAGCAACCAGAAAAACTCTGGCTTCTTGCCGGAAGAACGCGCCTGGATGACCCGGTTGCTGACCGAGGGCGGGCTGGTCGACGTTTACCGGCAGTTGCACCCTCACAGCACCGACGAGGCCTACACCTGGTGGAGCAACCGCGGCCAGGCCTATGCCAAAAACGTGGGCTGGCGGCTGGACTACCACCTGGCGACCGAAGCGCTGGCAAAAGGTGCACGCAGTGTGGACATTTACAAGGATGAGAAATTTTCGGATCACGCGCCAGTCACGGTGACATACGACTGGTAGTTTTGCTACGACCCAACGGGTCAAAGATCAATTTAGCTATGCATAGTGAAGCTATTATCCCTTTGCTGATAAAGGCTAGAGCCCCAAATCCTTCAGCGCCAACGCCACCGCATGAACCGCCTGCGCCATGTCTTGCGGACCAATGGCACCGATGCAGCCAACCCTGAAGGTCTCAATCTGCGTGAGTTTGCCAGGATACAGCAGAAAACCACGGGCGCGAACAGCGGCATAAAAGGCCTTGAAGTCATAGGCCGGGTGCTCGGGTGCCAGAAAGGTGACGATGATGGGCGCCTGAATGGTCGGGTCCAGAAACGGTTTGAAACCCAGCTTGGCCATGCCTGAAATGAGTGCCTGGTAATTTTGGGTGTAACGCGCCAGGCGAGCGGATTGGCCGCCTTCGGCCTCAAACTGGGCAATGGCTTCATGCAGCGCCACCACCACATGGGTTGGTGGTGTAAAGCGCCATTGGCCGGTTTTTTCCATGTAGACATACTGGTCATGCAAATCCATGGCCAGCGACTGGCTTTGGCCCAAGCACCCATCGAGCACGGCCTTTCGAATAAACACAAACCCCATACCCGGTACACCTTCGAGGCACTTGCCGCTGGCTGCAATCAGCGCATCAAAGCGGGTTTTGCGGGCATCAATCTCCAGCGCGCCAAAGGAGCTCATGGCGTCCACGATCAGCCCCTTGTCATGCGCTTCGCACACGTCGGCCACCGCCTGCAAGGGGTTGAGCACACCAGCGCCGGTTTCGCAGTGGATCATCACCACGTGGGTGATGGAGGCATCAGCTTTTAGATTCTCTTGCAGTACGGCGGCCGAGATTTGCTCAGCCTCATCGAACCCCAGCACGGTGCAGCGCCGGCCCATCAGGCTGGTCAGGCGCGCGGCGCGTTTGCAATAGGCGCCGTTGTCGAGCACCAGCACGTGGCCATCGCGCGGCACCAAGGTGGCCACGGCGGCTTCGACGCTGAAGGTGCCACTGCCCTGTAGCGGCACCACCACATGGCTGTCGCTGCCGTGAATGATCTTGAGCAGGCTGGCGCGCACGCTGGCAGTCACCGCGTTAAAGTCGGCGTCCCAGGAGCCCCAGTCTTTGAGCATGGCCAGTTTGGTACGCAGCGTGGTGGTCAAGGGGCCGGGGGTCAGCAGGATTTTGTCTCTGTCCATTTTTTATCTCCGTTGTTGGTCGTGATCATGTTTGGCCGCCGGGACCGCCCCAAGGCAAAACGCACCCCCTCGGGGGGCAGCGCAGCACACAAAGTGGCCAAGCGTGGGGGTCATGTTTGGCCGCCGGGCCGCCCCAAGGCAAAACGCACCCCCTCGGGGGGCAGCGCAGCACACAAAGTGGCAAGCGTGGGGGTCATATTCGCCAAGCCTGGGTGCGCCGATGCACCCACCAGGCCAGCATCATAAAAAACAGCGTGGCGACCGTGCTGGCCAGGCCAATCAGCACCGCCATGGCCGCCGCCGCACCCATTTCGCCGGCTTCGTCCAGGTTCAGGATGGCAATCGAGGCGACCTTGGTTTCGGGTGAGTATAAAAACACCACCGCCGAAATGGTGGTCATGGCATTGATGAAGAAGTAGCGCGCCATGTCCACCAGCGCCGGGGTGCACACCGGCAAGGTCACGCGCCAGAAGGTTTTGTAGAACGGCACCTTGAGTGAGGCGCTCACCGCTTCAAACTCACTGTCGAGGGCCTTCAGCGCGGTCACGGCCGTCAGATGGCCTGTGGTGTAAAAGTGAACGATGGTGCACAACGTCAGCAGCGTCAGGGTGTGGTACAGGCCATTGAGGGGATTGGTCGTAGCGTTAAAGAAAAAGATGTAGCCCAGGCCCAGCACCAAGCCGGGCACGGCCATCGGCACCACCGCCAGCAGGCGCACCACCGAGCGCAAACTGTCCATTCCCTTGGTCTTTTCCAGTAGATAGGCACCGGTAAACACCAATGCGGTGCCAAACAAGGCGGTGCCGCTCGCCATCTTGAGGCTGTTGAAAAACGCCACACCCACCTCGGCGTCGAGCAGGCCCAGCGTGTAATGCCGCAGGCTGGGGGTCAGGTTATAGGGCCAGAAAGTGGCAAACGAGGCAAACACGGCCATGCCCAGCATGGCCAGCACCAGCAGGGCAATCACCGCGCAATACAGCGTCATGATTCGATCGAACAGCGGCGAAGGTTTGGCCACATAAGGAATGGCGCGGGCTGTCAGCATGGCGGTCTGGCGGCGGCTTACATAGTTATCGACCGCAAAACTCAGCACCGCCGGGGTCAGCAGCAAGATTGCCACCACCGCACCTTTGGCAAAGTCCTGCTGACCTATCACCAGTTTGAACACGTCGGTGGCCAGCACATTGAAGTTGCCACCAATCACCTTCGGGATACCAAAGTCGGTGATCACCAGCGTAAAGGTTACCATGGCGGCCGAGATCAAACCATATTTGGCACCTGGCAAGGTGATGGTGAAAAACTTGCGTGTGGCCGTGGTGCCCATGGCATCCGCCGCTTCAAATAGCCGCGCATCCGACATTGACAGGGCGGTCACCAGAATCATCAAGGTGTGCGGAAACACCGCAATGCATTCGGCCAGCACGACGCCGGGCGCACCGTAGATTTCGTCAAAACCGACGCTTTGCATCCAGGCCTTGAGTACACCCTGGTTACCAAACCAGTAAATCAAAGAAATCGCCGCCAGCAGCGATGGCGCCAGCAACGGCACCAGGGTGATGCCACGGAACAAGGCCTTGTAGGGCATGCAAGAGCGCGTCAAGGCATAGGCAAAGGTGAAAGCCAGCGGCACCATAATCAGGGTCACCAGGCCCGACACCCACAGGCTGTTCCACAAGCTGCCCAGCAAGGCCGGGGTTTGTGCGTAAGCGATAAAGTTGGCCAGCCAGACAAATTCGCCACTGCCGGACTGCAAGGCCTGGATCAGGATGGCACCCAGCGGCAAAGCTACAAAATACATTAAAATGATAGCTACGATCCCAAGCAGAGCATGGGCTAGACGGTCAATCCAATGAAAGTTTTGTTTGACCGCGATGGCCGCAAGCTGGGCCACCATCAAAACACCTTGATCCGCTCGGGCAAGAGTTTGAGCTGCAACTGCGAGCCCACCTGCAAGGCCTGCTCGGCAAGGAAATTGAGCGACAAATAAACCGTGAGCCGGTGTTCGTCAAGCGAGAGGGAACTCACTACAACGTGGCAATAGGCACCGAGGAAGTCGATTTTCTCGATGCGCGCATCAAACACATGCGCCTCACCCGGGGCAATGGGTTGTGCCAGAACGTCCTCCGGGCGCAGGTAGGCCTTGACCGGACCGTTGTTGTGGGTGTGGCCCGGCAGGCTGAAACGACCGAGTTGCAGGCGGCCGTTCACGCGATTGACGGCCAGCACATTGACCTTGCCGACAAAATCTGCCACAAACGGCGAGGCCGGTTCGCGGTAGATATCAATCGGTGTACCCACCTGCTCGATGACGCCGTGGTTCATCACCACAATGCGGTCGGCCACGCTCAAGGCTTCTTCCTGGTCGTGCGTCACCATGATGGTCGTCACGCCCAGCGTTTGCTGCAGGCTGCGAATTTCCTGGCGCAGTCGCAGGCGCTCCAGCGCGTCCAATGCCGACAGCGGCTCGTCAAGTAGCAGCAAACCAGGCGACGTGGCCAGCGCCCGTGCCAGTGCAATACGCTGTTGTTGCCCACCCGACAGCTGGCCCGGAAACTTGCCCTCGCTGCCCGGTAGGCCAACCAGCTTGACCAGGTCAGTCACGCGCTGGCGGATTTCGGCGCGTGGTGCCTTGCGGTTCACCAGACCGTAAGACACATTGTCAAAGACGCTCAGATTGGGAAACAGGGCGTAACTCTGAAACACGATGCCATAGTCGCGCAGTGCTGGCGGCAAACGAGAAATATCCCGCCCTGCCTGAAGAATTTGCCCGGCGGTTTGAACTTCGAGCCCGGCAATGATGCGCAGCAGCGTGGTCTTGCCGCAACCCGAAGGCCCGAGAAAACAGACAAACTCGCCCTTGTGAATGCTCAGGTCAATGTCCTTAAGGGCGGTAAAGTTGCCAAAGTCCTTGCGGACCTGGGCAATCTGAAGAAACGGGCTGCCCATCACGTCGTCGGTCGGCAACTCGATCAGCGCTTTTCGCTCTTGCCGTCGTAACGGCGCGTCCATTCGCCCAATATGCGCTCGCGTTGCTCGGCGGCGTAGTTGAAGTCAAGCTTGACCAGGCGCTGTTCGTAGTCCTTGGGCACATTGGCCAATGGTGCTGCTACGCCAGGTTGTGCGGTGATGGCAAAGTTTTTGCCGTACAGCAGCATGGCGTCCTTGCTGGAAGCCCAGTCGGCCAACTTCTTGGCAGCGTCAAGCTTCTTGGTGCCTTTGTGGATGGCAAAGGCTTCCAGATCCCAGCCCAGACCTTCTTTGGGGAACACCAGGTCAATCGGCGCGCCCTTGGCCTTGTTGGTATTGGCTCGGTATTCAAAAGAGATACCGACGACAAACTCGCCACTGGCGGCCATGTTGCAGGGCTTGGAGCCTGAATGGGTGTACTGCGCAATGTTGGCGTGCAAACCGTCCATGTATTTCCAGCCGCCACCCTTGCCGTTCTGGTCGCCAAACAGTGTCAGCCAGGCCACCACGTCAAAATAGCCGGTGCCACTCGATGCCGGGTTGGGCATCACCACCTGGCCCTTGTACACCGGCTTGGTCAGGTCTTGCCAGCTGGTCGGTTTTGGAATGTTCTTTTTCTGCGCTTCAACCGTATTGAAGCACACCGTGGCACCCCACACATCCATGCCAAACCAGGCCGGCGGCACTTTTTTGTCGCGGTACTGGCTCATGATGGCGTCCAGATTCAGCGGCGCATAGGGAATCAGCATGCCCTGTTTGTCCATCAGCGCCAGGCTGCTGGCTGCCACACCCATCACGGCGTCGGCTTGCGGATTGGCTTTTTCGGCCAGCAGCTTGGCAGTGATCACACCGGTGGAGTCACGCACCCATTTGATCTCGATGTCGGGGTTGGTCTTGTTAAAGCCTTCCTGATAGGCCTTGAGTTGATCAGTCTCTAACGCGGTATAAACCAGCAACTGGGTTTTTTGGGCAGCGGCAATACCGGCAAAGGTCGCCAGGCCCGACAGAGCGAGAAACTGGGCAATTTTGGACAAACGCATCAAAAGCTCCTTGAGAAAGGTTGCCATGTTGTGACCCGACTGTGACAAGATGATGACAAGCAAGACCTTTTGTGTAATAGCAAGTCCTGTACCACCAACCCTGATTTGATTTATATCGTCGCGTCTTGATCAATTCTGTCAATTGTTTTTTGTAAATTGTTGACAATTTGATGTTTATTGCCCAGAATCGTCGCCAATGAATGCACCGCTTCATCCCACCATTACTCTACTTCAGACCAATTCGCTCGCCAGCGCGGTGCAACAGGCGATCGAGCAGGCGATCCTTTCGGGTCAGTATTCGCCCGGCGTCAAACTGATCGAGGCTGCACTGGCCGAAAAACTGGGGGTGTCGCGCGGCCCGATTCGCGAAGCCTTTCGCATGCTCGACGAAGCGGGGCTGGTGCGCACCGAAAAAAACCGCGGCGTATTTGTGCGCGACATCTCGCTAGACGAAGCGACCGAGATTTTTGATTTGCGTGCCGCCATGGAAGAAATGGTCGGACGGCAACTGGCCCGCCAGATCACGCCCGCTGAGTTGCAAGAAGTCAACACCCTGCTGGATGCCATGACACACGCCGTGTCCCAAAAAAATATCGACGTCTATTACCAGCTCAACCTGCAATTTCACGACCGACTGGTTGAACTCACGGGCAACCGCCGGCTGCTGGCCATCTACCGCAAACTGATCAAGGAGTTGACCCTGTTTCGCCAGCTCAATCTGCGTGATGCCGGCGTGTTGCCGCTGTCGGAACAGGGCCACCGCCAGATTGTCAACGCCATTGCCTCGGGCAATGCCGAATCAGCTGGCCGCGCCATGGCTGACCATGTGGGTGGCAGCAAACAGCGCATGCTAGACAACAAGCAACGCATGGCCAGCGGTCAAGCCCTTGCTTCATCGGTCAGACCTGCTGACTGACCCTTCTGGAGAAGCAATCACGTGGCAGCCCTCAACACCATTTCAACCCATCTGGCCGAACCGCGCCTTTCCCAGACGGACCCGTCGCAAAGCGAAGGCGATGTGAACCACTCGGCCCGCCGAAAAAAATGGCAAAGTGAAGCGCTCGACGACAGCACCCGCACCCGCACCCTGCTGGCACGCGACAGCGCAGCGTTTTTGCACCAGTCAGTGTCCACACCCTGCCTGAACGGCATCGCCAAGGCCCAGGGCATCTGGATTGAAGACACTGCTGGGCGGCGCTACATGGACTTTCATGGCAACAACGTGCACCATGTGGGTTACGCCCACCCGCAGGTGATTGCAGCCATCAAACAGCAACTCGACACGCTGAGCTTTGCCCCACGGCGCTTTGCCAACGACCGTGCGGTGGAACTGGCCGAGGCACTCAGCACAAGGTTTGAAAGACTGACTGGCACACCCGGCAAGGTGCTGTTCACCACCGGCGGGTCTGACGCGGTGGAAGTGGCCATCAAGCTGGCACGTATTGCCACCGGCCGCTTCAAGACATTGAGCTTCTGGGACTCGTTCCACGGCGCTGGCCTGGGCGCCTCAAGCGTGGGGGGCGAGTCGCTGTTTCGCAGCGGGCGCGCGGTCGGGCCACTGCTGCCGGGCACCGAGCATGTGGCCCCCTTTGGCTGCTACCGCTGCGCCTATGGCCATGAGGTCGATGCCAACGGCCAACCCAATATCAGCCAATGCAAGCTGGCCTGCGCCAACATGGTGCGCTATGTGCTGGCGCGTGAAGGCGATGTGGCCGCCGTGGTGGCCGAGCCAGCCCGCGCCGTGCCCTTTATTCCGCCGCCAGGCTACTGGCAAGCAGTTCGCAAGGCCTGTAACGACCATGGCACGCTGCTGATTTTTGACGAAATTCCCACCGGCCTGGGCAAGACCGGGCGCTTTTTTGCCGCAGAGCACGATGGCGCCCAACCCGACATCATGGTGCTGGGCAAAGCCCTGGGTGGCGGTGTGTTGCCAATTGCGGCGTGTATTGCGCGCAATGAACTGGACTTAGCGGGCGCTTATGCCTTTGGCCACTACACGCACGAAAAAAACCCGGTCACCGCGGCGGCTGCCTTGGCCACGCTGGACGTAATTGAGCGTGAGCAGCTGGTGCAAAACGCCGCCAACGTGGGGGCTTATGCGCTGGCGAGGCTGCATGAGATGAAAGACCGCCACCCGTTGATCGGCGATGTGCGCGGGCGCGGACTGCTGATCGGCATCGAGCTGGTAAGCGACCGTGCTGCCAAAACCCCCGCCGCAGACCCGGCCGAAGCCGTGCTGTACGCCGCCATGTCGCGCGGCCTGTCGTTCAAAACCACGATGGGCAATGTGCTCACCCTGACCCCGCCCCTAATCACCACCCGCGAGCAAATGGCACAAGCGCTGGACATTCTGGACCAGTGCCTGCGCGAAGTTGCCGCACCTTGAATTCTCTAGATTGAAAGGCCACCTTATGAATACGTCAACATCTACAGCCCCTGCAGTCACCGTCAACGGCCGCAGCTACGCCCTGCCCAAGCACCCTACCGTGGTGGTGTGTGTGGACGGCTGCGAGCCCGATTACCTGGCGCAAGCCGTGGCCGGTGGCCAGATGCCTTGGCTCAAAAGCACGCTGGCCAATGGCACCGCGCTGGTGGCCGATTGCGTGGTGCCCAGCTTTACCAACCCCAACAACCTGTCGATCGTGACCGGTGTGCCACCCAGCGTGCACGGCATTTGTGGCAACTACTTGTATGACACCGCCAGCGGCACCGAGGTCATGATGAACGACCCTAAATGGCTGCGCGCGCCCACTTTGCTGGCGGCTTTGGCTGACGCCGGTAAATCTGTGGCCGTGGTCACCGCCAAAGACAAACTGCGTGCCATGCTGGGCCACCAGATGAAAGGCATCTGTTTCAGCTCCGAGAAAGCCGACCAGACCACGCTGGCAGTCAACGGCATTGAAGATGTGCTGGCACTGGTGGGCCAGCCCCTGCCCAGTGTGTACAGCGCTGACTTGTCAGAGTTTGTGTTTGCAGCGGGCGTGAAGCTGATGCAAAAGTTCAAGCCCGATGTGATGTACCTCAGCACCACTGACTATATTCAGCACAAACACGCACCCGGCACCCCCGGTGCAAATGCGTTCTACACCATGATGGACGGCTACCTGCGCCAGCTCGACGCCATGGGCTGCGTGATTGCCCTCACCGCCGACCACGGCATGAACGCCAAGACCGCCATGGACGGCACACCCGAGGTGATTTACCTGCAAGACTGGTTTGATGCCTGGCTGGGTGCGGCCAAGGCACGGGTGATTTTGCCCATCACCGACCCCTATGTGGTGCACCACGGTGCCTTGGGTTCGTACGCCACGGTGTACCTGCCGTCAGAGGTCAATGTGCTGGATGCTTGCGCCCGTTTGCAAAAAGTGCTGGGGCTGGAACTAGTGCTGACGCGCGAACAGGCCGCCGCACGTTTTGAACTACCGCCTGACCGCATTGGCGACATGGTGGTGGTGTCCGAGCGCTCGACTGTGATTGGCACCTCGGCGGCGCGCCACGACCTGAGCGCGCTGGAAGTGCCACTGCGCTCGCATGGGGGTGTCAGCGAGCAGCGTGTGCCTTTGATCGTCAACCGCCGCATTACCGGGCTGGATGCAGCCAAGCGCTTGCGCAATTTTGATGCCTTTGACCTGGCGTTAAACCACGCACAGTGATGGATTGGCTGGCCATTTACTACATAAATAGTAGCTTTTACGCTTATTTCATAAGGGCTAGAGCCCGTTTTCTTATAAATTTTGTCATGAACCAGATCCAGCAGTACATCACCGACCGCCAGCTTGATGCCATGCGTTTGGCGGGTCGCAAGGTTGGCGCCGGTCGCAGCGCAGAGAGCAGCATTGCGGTATTCAATCCCTACACCGAACAACAAATTGGCAGCGTGCCGAAAGCCACCCTGGACGAGGTGCGCGACACCTTCAAGGCGGCCCACAGCTACAAGCCCAACTTGACGCGCTTTGAGCGCTCAGCCATTCTGAGCCGGGCCGCCGCCATCATCAGTCAGCGAATGGACGAGGTGGCGCAACTCATCACCGCCGAGGCCGGCCTGTGCATCAAGGATGCGCTCTACGAAGCTGGTCGTGTCAGCGATGTACTGCTGTTTGGTGCCAACGAATGCATCAAAGACGACGGCCAGATTTTCAGCTGTGACCTGACCCCGCACGGCAAAAAACGTCGGGTTTATACCCAGCGCAGCCCGCTGCTGGGTGTAATCACCGCCATCACGCCGTTCAACCACCCGATGAACCAGGTGGCGCACAAGGTGGTGCCCAGCATTGCCACCAACAACCGCATGGTGCTCAAGCCGTCTGAAAAAGTGCCGTTCTCGGCGATCCTGTTTGCCGATATCCTGTACGAGGCCGGCCTGCCACCTGAGATGCTGAGCGTCATCACCGGTGACCCGCGGGAGATTGCTGACGAGCTCATCACCAATGAACACGTGGATCTGGTCACCTTCACGGGTGGCGTGGCCATTGGCAAATACATCGCCCACAAGGCCGGCTACCGGCGTATGGTGCTTGAACTCGGTGGCAATGACCCGATCATCGTGATGGAAGACGCAGATATTGACGAGGCCTCAACGCTCGCGGTACAGGGCAGCTACAAAAATTCCGGCCAGCGCTGTACCGCTGTCAAACGCATGCTGGTGCACCAGGCGGTGGCCGACCAGTTTGTGGAGCAGGTGGTGGCCAAAACCCGCGCCTGGAAGTTTGGCGACCCGATGGACAAGGCTAACGACATGGGCACGGTGATTGACGAGGCAGCGGCCCAATTTTTTGAGAGCCGTGTCAATGAGGCCATCGCCCAGGGAGCGCAACTGCGCGTGGGCAACGTGCGCCATGGCGCGCTGTATTCACCCACCGTGCTGGACCAGGTACGCCCAGAAATGCTGGTGGCCAAAGAAGAAACCTTTGGCCCGGTGTCGCCCATCATTCGCTTTAAGGACATCAACGAGGCGATTGCCATCAGCAATGGCACCGCGTATGGGCTGTCCAGCTCGGTGTGCACCAACCGGCTGGACTACATCACACGTTTTATCAACGAGCTGCAGGTGGGCAGCGTCAACGTGCGCGAAGTGCCCGGCTACCGGCTGGAGCTCACGCCCTTTGGTGGCATCAAGGATTCGGGGCTGGGCTACAAGGAAGGCGTGCAGGAAGCCATCAAGAGCTTTACCAATCTCAAGACCTATTCACTGCCATGGGTGTAATTTCATTTCTTAATCATCCGTGTCGTTGTTACTTCGACTTACCGTGCTGCAGCGCTGTCTGCGGCTTCGTGCCTAAACACAAATGATTTGGAAATGCAATAGCGTGCACTTGACCCCCTATACGCCCAATCCACCGAAGTTAAGGTAAAATATTCCTCGTAAGCTGTTGATTTAGTTGAATTTATTTTAAATTTCCCCAAAATATTGGAACTGAATATGTCAACAAAATATAGGGTTAACCCTTAGTTCTCTTTTCTCCAAACTCACCGATCGCATCAATTCGGCGGAATTTTTCGCCGATGCCCGCCACCCTGACTCCCCCAATGCCTTCACGCGCACTGGCAAGTTGCCTTTGCCCAAGCTGATTGGCGCTTTGCTTTCCATGCGAGCGTCTTCACAGCAGGTCATGCTCGACTCCTTCTTTGGTAGCTTGTCTGTTGACGGCGACTGGCAGCGTGGCATAACTGATCGTGGTTTGCTCAAGCACGAGACAAGTTGTCCTGGACTTGTTTGGAGCACTTGAACACCTTTGTGGTCAAAACCGCCGACGCGTTGGCTTGTCCTCGTTGGCGTCTGCGTTTGGTGGCAGGCGATGCCGTGTGAGCCGCGATTCCCCTTGTTTCACCACAAGGTTCCATGCCCAAGCTGATCAACGCTTGTTTGTCTTGTATCTGCCGGGCGCTGAATTGACGCTGCACGCCAGCGTGCATGGTGCCGATGGCGCTGAGCGGCAGATGCTGTTTGAGTCGCTGTTGTGCCTGGGGCCTGATGATGTGTTGATCCTTGATCGGGGCTATCCGGCAGCTTGGCTGGTGGCGTATTTGACTGAGCACTATATTCGGTTTTGCATGCGCTGCGAGAAGTCCAGTGGTGGTTGGGCAGAGGTACGCACCTTTGAGCGCAGCGATCAGGTGGATGCCACGGTCACGCTCAATAAGCCCAACCAGTGGGACTGCGAAGATTATGGCTGTTCTGGTGCTGCACCGCGGGTCCGGCTGAGGTACGCCCAATGGAAGCTGTGGGAGATGGCGACCAATTTGCCAGACAGCCAAGTCCCGACAGCAGCTTTTGGTGAGCTTTACCAGAGCGCTGGCGTATTGAGAGCCTTTAAACGCCTCAGCATCGCTGCAAACTCAGAGCGTCTCAGGGCTGACGCAGCATGGCTGATGGTCGATGTGGCAAAGGTGTTGGCTGACAATTTGGCTTTTGTGTGCAGGGCGTCAGGGGCGGGTTTCAGGACAAGCAGCGTACATGTAACCGCGCCTACGCCGCACCATGTTTGCAGCGCCTGCTGCCGCGTATGGTGTTGGGGTTGGGCTGTCTGGTGACTCTTTTGGGAAGGCGTTTGAACTGTTGGGGCAAACTCCCATAGACAACTGTCTGATCGCAAGCAGCCACGACCGAAAAATCATGTGAAACCTCATCCAAATCTGGCTTACAAGGGGTGACATGGCTTAACTTCGGTGGATTGCCTATACGCCCACCGCCATGCGGCCGTTCTGGCTGGAACAGTCACTGTTTGCCGATGGTGAATTGGCTCCCGCCCTGCAAGGCGCGCAGCGGGCCGACATTTGTATTGTGGGCGGCGGTTACACCGGTTTGTGGACAGCCATTCAGACCAAGCAGCAAAACCCGCTGCTTGACATCCTGATTCTGGAGGGCGACCTGTGCGGCGCCGGTGCCAGCGGCCGAAATGGTGGTTGCGTGTTAACTTGGTCGGCCAAGTTTTTAACCCTGCGACGCCTGTTTGGCGAGACTGAAGCGATTCGTCTCGTCAAAGCCTCCGAGGCCGCTGTGCAGCACATTGGCGACTTTTGCCGCAAGCAGGGCATTGACGCTGAATTTCGCCATGACGGCACCCTCTACACCGCCACCAACCTAGCCCAAGTGGGCACGCTCGACCCGGTCATGACAGCGCTTGAAGCCTGTGGCTTGCAGTCGTATGCCAAGCTACCAGCTCAAGAAGTTGCACGTCGCTCGGGCTCAGCCAAAAATCTGGCCGGCGTGTATTCGTCCCACGCTGCCACAGTGCAACCGGCCAAGCTGGTGCGCGGCCTGCGCCGTGTGGCGCGGCAAATGGGCATCCGCATTTTTGAGCGCAGCCCCATGCTGTGCTTTAGCCCCGACCATCCGCTAGTGGTGCAGACATCAGCAGGCAGCGTGACTGCGAAGAAGCTGGTGCTGGCCACTAACGCCTGGATGGCGGGCATGTTTGCGCAGTTTGAGCGCAGCATTGCCATTGTGTCGAGTGACATGGTCATCACCGAAAAATGCCCGGACTTACTGGAACGTAGCGGGCTGGTGGATGGGGTCTCGGTGCTGGACTCACGTACGTTTGTGTATTATTACCGCAGCACGCCCGATGGCCGCCTGATGCTGGGCAAAGGCGGCAACATCTTTGCCTATGGTGGGCGCATGCCTGTGGTGTTTGACCAGCATTCGCCCTATGCAGGCTCGCTGACGAATGCGCTGCACGGTTTTTTCCCCTCACTAGCGCAAGTGCCCATCACCGCCAGTTGGAACGGGCCTTCGGATCGCTCGGTCACGGGTTTTCCGTTTTTTGGCAAGCTTAACGGCGCGGATCACATCCTGTACGGGTTTGGCTATTCGGGTAGCGGTGTGGGGCCGTGCTACATGGGCGGACAAATTTTGTCCTCGATGTTGCTGGACCTGGACAACGACTGGACGCGCAGCCCACTCACCCGTGGACCCTTGGGGTATTTTCCGCCCGAGCCGTTTCGTTATTTGGGCTCCAACCTGGTGCGCAACGCCATCCGCCGCAAAGAACGCGCCGAAGACGACAACCGACAGCCGTGGCTGGTGGACCAATGGCTCGGCAAACTGGCCAACGCCGCTGGTAAAGCCGACAAGGCCTGACGATGAATCCGGCCGCGATGGCCGCAGTGTTGTTGGGTGCGTTACAGCACCTCAGCTGGAACTCGCTGGTCAAGTCCAGCACCGACAAAGAGCTTGACACCGCACTAACAGGCGCTTACCAACGTGGAGGCCTCAGCGTGACCTATTTCGTTGATGCATGGCGTGGCAACCTGCTGGTGGCGCTGAGAGAGACACTTGCGTGGCAGGGCTGACCAGGGCGATGCGTATGGCTGGCTAACAGCGCCCCGCCCGCCACTTAGCGAATAGTGTCCTTGACCGTACCCAGCATCGCCTCAGTCACCAGGGTCAGGCCAGACTCTGTGACATGAAAACGCTTTTTGTCTTCTGCGGGGTCAAGGCCAATGCGTGTGCCTTCCGGGATGATGCAATTGTTGTCAATGATGCACCTCTTGAGAACACAATTGCGCTCAACCTGCACGTTGGGTAGCACGATCGACTCTTCAATCAATGAATAACTGTGCACGTGGACACCCGAAAACAGCATCGATTTGCGCAATGTGGCGCCGCTGACGATGCAGCCGCCCGACACCGTGGAATCCACTGCCGAGCCGCGCCGTGTATCGTCGTCAAAGACAAATTTGGCGGGCGGACTTTGCGGCTGCCAGGTCCAGATCGGCCAGTTGTTGTCGTACAAATTGAGGTCTGGGGTCACCCCAACCAGGTCCATATTGGCAGCCCAGAAAGCGTCGAGCGTACCGACATCGCGCCAATAGGCTGGCTTGTCCGGTTCGCGTACACAGCTGTCTGAAAAACTTTGGGCAAAAGTGCGGTAGCGCTTGACGCAGTGTGGAATCACGTCCTTGCCGAAATCATGACTTGACTTGGGGTCATCCGCATCCCGCAGCAGTTGTTCAATCAAGAAGTGGGCGTTAAATACATAAATACCCATGCTGGCCAAAGCCACACCCGGATTGCCAGGCATCGGTTGCGGCTTGGCCGGCTTTTCTTGAAAATTGACAATACGCCCATCGTCGTCAATCGACATCACGCCAAATTCCCGGGCATCCTCCAGCGGCACTTCAATGCAGGCCACAGTCATGTCCGCTTGGCGCTCGGCGTGAGCCGCCAAGAGCCGGCCGTAATCCATACGGTAGACATGGTCGCCTGAGAGGATCAGGACATATTCGGGATTCGCGTGACGAATCTCGCGCAGGTTTTGAAATACGGCATCGGCCGTACCCTGATACCAGTTTGATTCATTCACCTGCTGCTGGGCCGGCATGATCTCGATGAACTCACCCAGGCGGCCATCCAGAAAACTCCAGCCTAGCTGCAAATGACGGATCAAACTTTGCGCTTTATACTGGGTGACAACGCCTACGCGACGCACCCCGGAGTTGACACAGTTGGAGAGTGTGAAGTCAACAATGCGAAACTTGCCGCCAAAGGGCACAGCCGGCTTGGCGCGCCAGTCGGTGAGTTCGTGCAGTCGGCTGCCACGCCCGCCTGCCAAAATCAGGGCAAAGGTATTGCGGGTGAGTTGGCTGACAAAACGGGGATCTCCGTTGTTGCGCATCCCAACACCTGCTGCATCAAAATCTTTCATTGCATGCTCCTACAAAACTAGAACCATCAACTCGCCATGCCGGCGGCATGCGCCACCTGATTCTATTTCTTTGCGAAGGAAATTGATGCAATGCAGCAAAAAAAATAAGACAGGCTCTTGTCGATTTGGATTATCTATAGAATCATCATATAGCCCTTATATTTAAATGGATATAAGCTATGATTAATATAGCCATTCATTTGCCGTACAGGCATTTTGATGGTGTTACTCGGGCACACAAATCTGGCCTCGAAGCATCGCCTGAATGGTTTTGAAGCACAACACTGTGACAAGCATCACAAGCAATGCCAGCAGTACCGGCGTCAGCAGGCCAAACAGGGCACCCCCCACTTTTTCCATCATCACGCTGGTCGCAATGGTGATGGCCGCCATCGGGAACGAATAGGCCCACCACGGCAGGGCAAACGACAGCTTCCAGAAAAATCGCATCTGGGTGAACAACAGCAAAGTGGTGAAGAGAGCAAAGTAATACAGAATGCGTGCTGTATCGTCAATCACGCCATTGTGCAATTTCACCCACGCGACGAAACCCACCGCCGGCGGCGCTATCAAAATAAAAAGGGTAGGCATCAGTTTGGACGGAATCATCGGATGGAAAAAGAAGCGGTTGAGCAACACTGTCAATAGCGGCGTCCACATCATCAAACCAATACTGAAGTAGAACCAGGAAACCTCGGGGAAACCCAGCGGGACGCCGGCAATCGGCACCAGAATGTTGCCCACGATAGGAATAAACCAGGCCGGGTTGCTGTGCTGCACCTGAAACTTTTCATGGTGCATCCAGTTAGACAGAATGGCCAGGGTAAATGCCAGTTGCACCGAGCTGCCAACCAGCCACAAGTACAGCGACGCCCCCGGAAAGCGCGCCAGTGCAGCCACCGCCAGCAGCAGCATGCCAATCGACATCGCCGGGAAAAAACTCATACGGATGGGGTGGTTGAACTCTGCAACCACGTGCTGGCGATGCCGCACAAATTTGTTCAGATAGGCCAGGCTGATCAGCCCAAAGGCCAGCGCACTGAGCCAAAACAGCACAGCGCTTGGCGTCACCGTCCAGCCCCACAGGTGTTCAAGCTTTTCGAGCGCGATGGTGGTGCCAGCCAGCCCCATCACGATCGCAAACAGCGAGACGGGCATGTGTTGCAGACGGCCAGGAGGCGCGTCGGGCATGGCAGTGGTGTTCATCAAGGCAAATCTCCAAGTGGTGGTGCAAGCTTGAAATAATACACCCCCCGGTATAAAAACAATGTGACATGCGTCACATTGGCTACCCATATTAGCCGTGTTTGAGTCATGTCACATCGCCACAAAGTCGCTGGCCATCATCGGCCAGTGAGGCCATCAACCCGTTTGCTTGAGCAACTGCTGAATGTCAGCGGCAGTTAGCTCCGGCTTGGTGCCATAGCGGGTAAACAGCCGCAGCTTGCCTTTGGTGTCGTACACATAGCTGCCAGCCGTGTGGTCCATGGTGTAGCTGGTGGGCGTAGGGCCGTCCACCTTTTTGTAATACACCTTGTAGTCTTTGGCCAGCGCTGCCAGTTTGTCGGGTGCAGGCAGCAGCGCCAGAAAAGTGGGGTCAAAGTTTTCCATATAGGCCTTGAGCATCTCGGCCTTGTCACGATCCGGGTCGATGGTGACAAACAGGCCTTGCAGGCGATCACCGTCCTTGGCCAGCAGCTTTTTGATGGTCGCCATTTCGACCATCGAGGTCGGGCACACATCGGGGCACTGGGTATAGCCAAAAAACATCATGACGATCTTGCCCTGAAAGTCTTTCAGGGTTCTGGCCTGACCGTTGTGGTCGGTCAGCGCAAAGTCGCGGGCGTATTCAGCGCCGGTGATGTCGATGGCGGTAAACTTCATGCCCCCGTCAGAACAGGCAACAAATTGGCCAATAGCCCCCGTCCATATTGCACTAGCCACTATTGTTTTTAGAGCGTTTCGTTTGTTCATGGGGTTGATCATAAACGCTGGCAACCAGCCTGCGTACAAGCCCTAACACCGGCCGCCTTCAACCAAGCAAGTAATGGTCCAGCAACAAGGCCGCAAACAGCGCGCTCAGGTGAATCAGCGAAAACCGAAACGTCTTGCGCGCCAGCGGATCCGAATAATCACGCCACAGCCACCAGCCGTGCAGGCAAAACCCGACGCTTAACACCAGCGCCACCGCCAGATACAGCCACGAACTCATACCGTAAACGAAGGGCAGCAAACACGCCGCCAGCAAAATGAAGGTGTAGAGCAGCACCATCAGCCGGGTAAAAGTGTTGCCGTGGGTCACCGGCAGCATGGGCAAGCCCGACTTGCGGTAGTCCTCCACCCGGTAGAGTGCCAGTGCCCAAAAATGCGGTGGTGTCCATAAAAATATGATCAGGAACAAGATCAGTGCCTCAGGCCCGACGTTGCCGGCCATTGCCGCCCAGCCCAGCACAGGTGGCATGGCCCCAGAGGCACCGCCGATCACAATGTTTTGCGGCGTCAGCGGTTTTAATATCACGGTGTAGACCACTGCGTAACCAATGAAGGTGGCAAAGGTCAGCCACATGGTCAACGGATTCACCACCCAATACAGCAGGCCCGAGCCCAACGCGCACAAGGTGACGGCAAACAGCAGCGTTTGCCGGTCGCCCAGTTCGCCACGTGCCGTAGGCCGCCAGGCGGTGCGTTTCATGGTGGCATCAATGCTTTTTTCGATGATGCAGTTAAACGCCGCTGCGGCACCGGCCACCAGCCAGATGCCCAGGCAAGCAGCGAGTGCTACCCCTACCTGTCGCACTGACGGCACACCAGGCACGGCCAGCACCATGCCAATCAGCGCACAAAACACAATCAGCTGGATGACGCGCGGCTTGGTCAGCGCGTAGAACTGGGCCCATACACTTGCAGACGCTGCCGCCACCGGACCGCTCATGGTGCATCTCCAGCTGCTTTACCCTTGACCGGCGTGGACTCCGGGTCGCGCCAGCGAGTCGCCGCTGCGGTCCAGGTCAGCACCATCACCAGCGCAGCAGCACCCCCCGTGTGAAGCAACGCAGCCAGCAAGGGCCAGCCCAGCACCACATTGCCTAAGCCGGTGGCCAGTTGCAAGCCAATCAGGCCGGCCAACACGCGGGACTGCAGACGCCACGACCGGCCACGGTTAAGCTGCCAGGCCAGCACCATCAGAAGCGTCAGCACCACATAGGCTGCCAGGCGGTGCACAAAGTGAATGGCGGTCAATGCGGCAAAACTGACGTGCTCGCCGGCAGCGTTGACGCCCAGGCCACGCCAGATCTCAAACCCCTCACGGATATTCATATCTGGCCACCAGCGGCCCTGACAGGTGGGAAAGTCGCCACAGGCCAGCACCGCATAGTTGCTGCTGACCCAGCCCCCTAGCGCCACCTGCACCAGCAACAGGGCCAATGATGCTGCCATCAAACGCCGCACATGCTGTGCCATCGGCAAACCAGCCTGAGCACCAGCAGCATCCCGAAACACCGGCACGCACAGCAACATCAGCAGCACCAGCGCCCCCAACAAATGCAGGGTCACAATGGCTGGAAACAGCTTCATGGTCACCGTCAGCGCACCAAAGGCCCCCTGCAGACACACCCAAAACAGTGTCAGCGTGGGCAGCCAGGGAATGGGGGGTTGCGCCGCTTTGGGCTGGGCCCGCCCGCGCAGCCAGTCGCGCCAGCTGAAAACGGCCAGCAGCAGGATCAAGGCGCCAACAGCGGTGGCCAGGTAGCGGTGCAGCATCTCGATCCAGGCCTTGGCCAGCGTCACCGGACCATCGGGCACCGCTGCTTGGGCAGCGGCGATCTGACTTTTTGCGCCAATCGGTGAGCTACTGGCATAGCAGCCCGGCCAGTCCGGACAACCCAAACCCGAATCGCTCAGGCGGGTAAAAGCACCAAACAACACCAGATCGAATGTCAAAAACAGGGTCAACACGCGCAGTGCCTGAACCCGCTGAAACTCGGGCCGCTGCCGGTTTCGCCACCAGACCCACAAGGCCGGGCCCAAGGCCAGCACAGCGCCCACCAGCAGCAAACCCGCCAGCGGCGCCAGGTCATAGGCGACGGGGTTTTCTGGTGTTGGCAACAGGGCTGGCGTTGAGGGCAACATGGGGTGCTGGCTATTTGCGCCCAGGGGCGTCCCATGCGGCGGATGCGCGCAGCAGGTGTTCGAGGTCTTGTTTGGCCCGGTTGGCAGCAGTGCTGTCAAGCACAGCAGGCAAACGCATCATGGCGTTGCCCATGGGGTCAACGACATAAATGGCATCTTGAAAACGCTTGCCATCAGGCACCGCCAGCCAGGCCGTCAGCGCCTCAGGTGCCACCCGCAGTACGGTGGCATGGTCTTTTTGAAGCCCGTCGCTAAGCGTGGCATCAACAGCTGCCTGGTCGTTGATCAACCAGACCCAGTCCACCCGGTCCATGCTCTTGCCCAGCATCAGGCGCAACTGTCGCAGCATCAGCAACTGTTTCTGACAGTCCTGCACACAGGCACCACCATCCACCTTGACCAGCAGCCACTGCGCTTTCAGGTTGGCCAGCGGCAGTGTCGATCCGTCAAGTCGGGTAGCCATCGCCACAGGCAGGGCACGCGCTGGCACGATCAGGTCACCCACGGCGGCCTTGCCCTGCGGGCGCATCACATAAAACGCCAGATACGTCAAAATCACCGGCAACGAACAAATCAACACAATCGCCATCAGCTTGAGCCGGCTGCGAACCAGTTCAGGCGCCAGCGCTTGGCCCGGGCTGGGCAATGAGACCACGGTTAAATCAAGCAGCTCGTCGCGTAGTGGTTGGCTCATGTGGACTCCTTGCGACGGACATGTGCCACCAGATAAAACACCAGCAAGGCCAGCGCCATACCAAACCACTGAAAGGCATAACCGCGGTGCATGGCCACGCGGTCTTCGGGTGGATCCCAGCGGCGCACCAGCTTGTCTGACGCGTCAGCGCTGGTTTGTTGCAGCACCACCGGTTGCAGGGGGGCCCCGAGCACTTGCGCAAAACGCACCATGTCCAGGCGCGACCACAACTGCACGGCTGCCTCAGGGTGGTCGGGCATCAGAAAAAACTTCTTGTGTGAAGGCACAAAGGCCAGACCGGTGATGTGCACGGTGCTCGTGGGGGTGACCACCTCGGGCAATACACCCCGTCCGCCCGGCCAGCCCACCCAGCCCCGGTTGATCAAAATACGCGTGTTGCTGCCATCTATTTTCAAGGGCGTGATCACATGCAGGCCAGGCTGCCCATCTAGCTGGCGGTTGTCCAGAAAAACCTGGTGCTGGGGCTCAAATTGTCCTCTCACCTGGATGGGAGCGTCGCGCAACTGAACTGCATCCACCAGCGCAGCCCCTACCGGCACAGCGCCAAGCTGGTTGCGGGCAGCGCGCTGCGCCAACTCAGCCTGCAATCGGTCACCCTTGCCGGACTGCCACAGGCCCAAATAGACGAACAGCATCAAGCCGGCCAGTACACCCAGCAGGGGAATCCATCGGAACTGAAAACGGAAATGGGGCATGGCCAGATTTGGAAAAAACGCTGTGTCGGATTGTCTGCGAAGCCGAGCCGCGAGCGTTGCCGGATAATGCAGAGAAACCTTTGGGAAAGACCGCCATGCTGACAAAAATACTGATTCTGATGACCTTGGGCCTGATTCTGGTCAGCCTGTTCAGCGCTCTGGCTTTACTGTTCAACAACGACGATGCGACCAAACGTAAACGCGTGGTGCAAGCGCTGACAATTCGCATCAGCCTGTCGATCGGCCTGTTTTTAACGCTACTGGCCAGTTTGTACTTTGGGCTGATTCCTGGGCGTGGTTGACGCCCTGACTGATCAAAGAATATACACAAACACAAACAGGATAAGCCACACCACGTCGACAAAGTGCCAGTACCAGGCCACGGCCTCAAAGGCAAAGTGGTTGTGTTCTGAAAAGTGGCCTTTCAAGCCCCGACCCAGCATCACCATCAGCATGATGGTGCCCAGGGTCACGTGAAAACCGTGAAAACCGGTCAGGATGTAGAAGGTGGCACCATAAACACCCGCACCCAGCGTTAGCCCCATCTCGGCATAGGCATGCGCGTATTCGTACACCTGAAAACCCATGAAAGTGCAGCCCAGCAGCACGGTCAGCGTCAGGCCCCAGTTAAGCTGACTGCGTTTGCCCTTGATCAGACCCCAGTGCGCCCAGGTCAGGGTGGCACCAGAAGTGAGCAGCAGCAGGGTATTGATGGCGGGAATGCCCCAGGCGTGCATGGGTGAAAACGGGTCACCGAGCGGGCCGGCGCTAGGCCAGGCACTGGTGAATTTTTCATACGGGGTATACAGCGCATCAAAGCCACCGAGCTCGGGCAATGAAATTCGTCGAATGTAATAGAGCGCGCCAAAAAAGCAGGCAAAAAACATCACTTCTGAAAAAATGAACCAGACCATGCCAATGCGGTACGAGCGGTCTTCCCACTGGGTATAAACGCCGCGAATGTTTTCGCTGATGAGTTCACCAAACCAGCCGATCACCACATAAGTGATCATGGCGGCACCCACCAGCATGCTCCACACGCCGGCCGGCGTGCCGTTGATGCGAAAAATAAAACCCAGCGCAGTCAAAAATACCCCCACCGACAGGTAAGTGGAGTAATGGCTAGCCGCCGGAACAAAATAATGGCCCCGGGCGGCGGGAGTTGCGGCGTGCGTCATGGGTCGTTCTTTCAGGTTCAATTGGCCTTGGGGGCTTCAAAAAATGCGTAAGAGAGGGTCACAGTGCCCAGGTCGCGGTCCATTTTGGGATTTACCACAAATACCACCGGCATGGTGCGCGTCTCACCGGGCTGAAACGTTTGCTGGCTAAAGCAAAAACACTCCAGCTTTTCAAAATACTGGGTGGCTGCGGCTGGCGTCACGCTTGGCACGGCCTGCCCGACAAAAACCCGGCCGCTGGTGTTCTTGACGGTGTAGCTGGTGTGCGTGATCTCACCGGGGTGCACCCGCATCGAAAACTGCTCGGCCTTGAACTGCAAGCCCACGCCCGGCATGGTGTGGCTTAAAAACTCCACCTTGACAGAGCGTGTCAGGTCAACCTGCGTGTTCTGGTCGGCCACCAAGGGGGCTGTGTTGGTTTTGCCGTTCAGGCCCGTCCATTCGCAAAAGGCGTCGTACATCGGCACCATGGCAAAGCCAAATCCGACAAAAAATAACGCCACGAGCCCCAGGCGCATGGCCAGGCGCTGGTTGCTGTGTTGACGCTCTTGCGCTGCGGTCAGGGCTATAGGTGTCATAGCGGCCGGTATTTCCATAACGCACCCAAAAACATCAGCACCACAATCAGGCCCACAAACAGCCCCAGGCGAACATTGGCAGACTTTCGCTTGTCCCATTCCTGGGGGTCAAAGTCGGGTTTGGGGGCGTCAGGCAAGCTCATGGAAACAACCGGTTATTTGATTTCAGGCGGTGTCTCAAAGGTGTGGTACGGCGCTGGTGACGGCACCGTCCACTCCAGACCCTCGGCACCTTCCCAGGCTTTGGCTTCGGCTTTCGGGCCGCCACGAATGTTCTTGATCACGTTGTAAACAAAGATCAGATGCGAGGCGCCCAAAATGAACGCGCCAATGCTTGAGATCATGTTCCACTCGGCAAACATCAGCGGGTAGTCCGGAATGCGACGTGGCATGCCGGCCAGACCGACAAAAAACTGCGGAATAAAAGTGATGTTGAAACCAATCACAGCCACCCAAAAGTGCCATTTACCAATGGTTTCGTCCAGCATGTGGCCGGTCCACTTGGGCAGCCAGTAGTAAATGGCGGCCATGGCCCCCATCACCGCCGAGGGGTAAAACGCATAGTGAAAGTGCGCCACCAAAAAGTAGGCGTTGTGGTACTGCGGGTCGGCCGCAGCGTCAGACAGCGCCAGGCCGGTCAAACCACCCCAGCCAAACAGCACCAGAAAGCCCAACGCAAACAGCATCGGTGTCTCAAACGTCATTGAGCCTTTCCAGACCGAGGCGATCCAGCAGAAAAACAGCACCGCCAGCGGGAACGAGATCGCCATGGTGATGTACATGAAGTAAATCTGGCTGCCCACCGACATGCCGCTGGTAAACATGTGGTGCGCCCACACAATCACGCCCAGGCCGGCAATGGCCCAGAAGGCATACACCTGCGCCTTGTAACCATAGGTGGGCTTGCGGGTGAAGGCTTCCAGCACATGCGGAATGGCGCCGGCAATTGGCAGCAGCAGCACATACACCTCGGGGTGGCCCATGAACCAGAAAATGTGTTGCCACAGCACCGGGTCGCCACCACCGGCGGCGTTAAAGAAGTGAGTGCCAAAGTGGCGGTCCATCAGCACCATGGTCACACCCCCGGCAAACACGGGCATGATGGTGATCAGCAGCACGGCCGTCATCAAAAAGCCATGGGCAAACAACGGCATTTTCATTAGTGTCATGCCGGGTGCACGCATGTTGACGATAGTGACGATGACGTTGATGGAGCCCAAAATGGACGACACACCAAGCATGTGAATGGCAAAAATGGCAAAGTCCATGCCCCATCCGCTCTGGATGGACAGCGGCGCATACAGTGTCCAGCCGGTATCCACCGCCCCAGGTCCGACACCAAAAATACCCAAAAAGAACGGCAGCGTCAGCATGATGGCCGCTGGCGGCAAAATCCAGAAACCCCAGTTGTTCAGGCGCGGCAAGGCCATGTCAGGCGCACCGATCACCATCGGCAGCATGTAGTTGGCCAGGCCAGTCGCCACTGGCATGGCAAAACCAAACACCATCACCAGCCCGTGCAGGGTGATGAGCTGGTTGAAAAACTCAGGCTGCATCAATTGCAGGCCTGGCTGGAACAGCTCAGCCCGCACCGCCAGAATCATGGCGCCACCCACAAACAGCATCACAAACCCGAAGATCAGGTACATGATGCCGATGTCTTTGTGGTTGGTGGTTTCCAGCCAGCGGATAAAGCCGCCCGAGTAATGCCCGCCGTGCGAATCTCCGTGCGGTATGCCGTGCGACATATCGTGTGCCATGGACTGCTCCTTATTGCTCAAAATCTGAAATTGGGGGTGTGCCAGCTATGCGCTGGCTATAACGCAGCTTTGGCCAGCGCCACGCTTTTGCCAGTGGCCTGGATGACAGGCGTTGCGGCGGCCATGGCTGGCGGGGTAACCGCCGGACTTGCGTCTGCCGCTTTGACGTCAGCCAGCTTTTTGCTGGCCAGCCATTTGGCAAATTCTTCTTGTGTGACCACATTCACCACCACAGGCATAAACCCGTGTTCTTTGCCACACAGCTCGGAGCATTGACCCCGATACGTGCCGGTTTTTTCCACAGTGGCCCAAAACTCACGCAGAAAACCCGGCACGGCGTCGCGCTTGACACCAAAAGCGGGCACCCACCAGCTGTGGATCACATCATTGGAAGTGGTGATGAAACGCACTTTTTTGCCCACAGGCAGTACCAGCGGGTTGTCAACTTCGAGCAAATAGTGCTCTCCCTTGGCTTCGCTGTTGTCAATCTGCGCGCGGGGAGTGATCAGACGGCTGGTGTAGCTGACACCCTCAGCCGGAAACTCGTACTGCCACAACCACTGGCTCCCGGTAACCTTGACCACCAACTCGGCATCGGTCTTGGTGTCTTCGTACATCATCACGGCATGAAAAGCCGGGATACCAAACACCGCATAGTCAATCACAAACAGCAAGGCAAACGGAGAGAGCACCCACAGCCATTGCTTGCGGCTGGTGGGCGCAGAAAATCTGACGGCCTTGAACCCGACTGCCTTGCGATGGGTGTAAAACGAGTACATCAGAAGGGCAAACACCACGAAGAACAGGATCAAAATCACCACCATCACCAGGTTGTGCATGTGCAGGGTCTCATGCGCAATCGGTGTCACGGGTGTAGGAAAGTTGTAGGCATAACCCGCCCACGCAGCAATAGACCCGAGAGCCATCAAAACTGTCAAGCCAAACTTGGTCAAACTACGCGTCATTTACTGTCCTTACCATTGAATTTATTCACTATTTGATTTTTATCAAATGATTTTAGTCGATGGCACAGCGCTCTCAGCGTCAAAATACCGGGGGAAAACCCCAATTCCGGCACACTTCGTGTCTGCACATGCAGCTGCGAGGCAATCAAAGGCCTCTAGCAGCCTGTCGGACTAAAAACGCTACCGCAAAACTCTTCCTTTGCTATTGATAGTGTAGTGATAAAGCTCAAACAAACGTGGCTTAAGAAGGATTTACATCAAAATGTCGAACTTCATTCTCACGTACCGCAAGACCGACTACCTGCTGCTCCCATCGGTGGACGACTGGCTCACCCAAGACCACTTGGCACGGTTCGTCGTCGAAGTCATTGATGGACTCGATCTCTCGGAGCTGACCCGGCAATACGCCGGTCGGGGCTCCAAGGCACATCACCCAGCCACTTTGCTGGCCATTCTGGTGTACTGCTATTCAACGGGCGTGTTCTCCAGTCGCAAGCTGGAAATGGCCACCTACGACTCGGTGCTGGAAACTATCGTGAACAATGGCAGCCCCGCAGGTCTGGCAGCAGGCACGCTGGCGCGCATCCCGGGCTTCACGCTGCTGGGCGCCGGCTGAGCGCCAAACATCTGGGGTTTTCCGTGCCAAGCCTCACCCAAGCACCGCCGGTGCCGGTTGCCCACGCCGCGACCCCGTCCTATGCCGAACTGCAATGCCGTAGCAATTTCAGCTTTGGCATGGGGGCCTCCCAGCCGGAGGAACTGGTGGCGCGCGCCCATGCCCTGGGCTACACCGCGCTGGCGATCACTGACGAATGCTCGGTCAGCGGTGTGGTTTTGGCACATCTGGAAGCCAAAAAGTGCGGCCTTCAACTGATGCCGGGGGCAACCTTTAGCGTACCGCTGCCAGACACCGGCACAGGCGCTTTGCACACCACCAGCCACCAACAAAGCCATTTTGGTCTCACGGTATTGCCACACAGCCTGCTCGGCTGGGGCAATTTGTGTGCCTTTATCACCCGGGCAAGGCGTAGCGCTGCCAAAGGCCACTACCAGGTGCAATGGCCCGACCCCACTTGGGCCACGCTGGCTCAATGCGAGGTTTTGCTGACACTTGATATTGCTATTGATTTAGAGGTGGCCTACGCAATCACAGCAAGGGCTAGAGCCTTATTTGGTACAAATTTGTGGCTCACGGTCACACTCTTGCTGCGCGCAGATGACGCCCTGCTGCTGCACAAGCTGCGGCAAATTTCGCAAATGACCGGCGTGCCGCTGGTGGCCACGGGCGATGTGTTGATGCATGTGCGTTCACGTAAACCATTGCAGGATGTGATCGCCGCCGTGCACCAGGGTCAACCAGTGGCTGCGTGTGGATTTGCATTGCAGCCCAATGCTGAAAACCACTTGCGCGCCCGTGCGCGGCTGGGGCAAATCTACCCGCCCGAATGGCTGGCCAATACGCTGGCAGTGGCGGCACGTTGCCGCTTTGGCCTGGACGAACTGCGTTACCAGTATCCGCAAGAAGCGGTGTTGCCCGGCCAGACGCCGTTGCAAACCCTGCGCCAGTACACGCACGAAGGGGCAAGTCGACGCTATCCACAGGGCGTGCCGCAGGCCGTGCAAAAGCAGATCGAACACGAGTTGTCGCTAATTTCAGAGCTGCAATACGAAATGTATTTTTTGACGGTGCACGACATCGTGGCTTTCGCCCGCAGCCAGGGCATTTTGTGCCAGGGTCGGGGCTCGGCGGCCAATTCGGCTGTGTGTTATTGCCTGGGCGTAACTGAAGTTGACCCGGCGCGCAGCAGTGTGCTGTTTGAGCGGTTTATTTCGCGCGAGCGCAACGAGCCGCCCGACATTGATGTCGATTTTGAGCACCAGCGCCGCGAAGAAGTCATTCAATACATCTACCGCAAATATGGCCGCGAACGGGCCGCCTTGACGGCGGTGGTCACCCGCTACCGGCCACGCAGCGCGCTGAGAGATGTGGGTCGCTCGCTGGGCATTGCCGAGGCGCTGATCACCGCCATGGCCAAAGAACACCCGGGCATGTACAGCCGCGAGGTGCTGGCGCATCGGCTGCAAGCGGCGCTGGCGCGGCTGGCTGGCGCTGCAGACTCGACCCCTTCAGGCTCCACCCAGTCACCAGCCACTGCTCAGCAGCAACCAGTGGCTCCCGGGCATTTGCTGGAGGTATGGCTGGACCTGAGCCAGCAGCTGCTAGGGTTTCCGCGCCATTTGAGTCAGCATCCGGGCGGCTTTGTGCTGACACAGGGCCCGCTTTGCCGGTTGGTGCCGATCGAAAACGCCGCCATGCCAGAGCGCAGCATTGTTCAGTGGGACAAGGATGACCTGGATGCCATGGGTTTGCTCAAAGTGGACGTGCTGGCGCTGGGCATGCTTAGCGCCATCCGGCGCTGTTTGGCGCTGGTCAGTGCCCGCCGGGGCACCGCTTTTCAGATGCAGGACATTCCCGCTGATGACCCCGCAACCTTTGAGATGATTTGCCGCGCTGACACAGTAGGGGTGTTTCAGATCGAGAGCCGGGCCCAGATGAGCATGCTGCCGCGCCTCAAACCACGCTGCTTTTACGACCTGGTGATTGAGGTTGCCATCGTGCGCCCGGGTCCGATTCAGGGCGGCATGGTGCACCCCTACCTGAAAGCGCGCGAACACCCTGACCAGGTCGTGTACCCCAGCGCCGCACTCAAGGTGGCGCTGGCACGTACGCTGGGAATACCAATCTTTCAGGAGCAGGTGATGCAGATCGCCATGATTGCCGCCGACTTCAGCGCTGGCGAAGCCGATGACCTGCGCCGCTCCATGGCCGCCTGGAAGCGCAAGGGCGGCGTGCACAAGTTTCACGACCGACTGGTGAACCAGATGGTGCGCAACGGTTATGCACCAGAGTTTGCAGAAAATATCTTCAAGCAGATCGAGGGGTTTGGTGAATACGGCTTTCCTGAGAGCCACGCTGCCAGTTTTGCCCTACTGACTTATGTGAGCTGCTGGCTCAAATGGCACGAGCCTGCCTGTTTTCTGGTCGCTCTGCTCAACAGTCAGCCCATGGGCTTTTACGGCCCGTCGCAGCTGGTACAGGACGCCCAGCGCCATGGCGTGGTGGTGCTGGCGGTGGATGTGTTGCACAGCCAGTGGGATTGCACGCCGGTGCCCGAGCAGCTCGCGACCGAACACGCGACGCCAGCCGTTGGCGATGCTCGAAAGAACTCCCCCGCTGTCCGCCTGGGCCTGCGCCTGGTCAGCGGCCTGTCGGAATCGGCAGCCATCCGCATCGTCACGGCACGCACGCCCGGCCCCTTCGTCAGCACCCAAGACCTGGCTCTGCGCGCAGCTCTGGACCAAGGCGACCTCAATGCCCTGGCCAGTGCCGACGCCCTCAAAAGCCTCTCGGGTCACCGTCGCCAGCAAGTCTGGGATGCCAGCGCCCTGAAAACCGCCCTACCCTTGTTGCGCGAGGCCCCGGTAAACGAAGATTTTCTAAGCCTTACGCCAGCAACCGAGGGCGAGGAAGTCCGCTTTGACTATGCAGCACTTGGGTTAACTTTACGCGCTCACCCCTTGTCGTTATTGCGCAGTGCGCTATTAAAAAAGAAACTCTTCACCGCAGCACAACTGCATCAACTCCCCACGGGCAGGCAAGTGCGCGCGGGGGGCCTGGTCACCATGCGGCAAAGCCCGGGCACCGCCAAAGGCGTGACCTTTGTCACGCTTGAAGACGAAACCGGCAGCGTCAACGTGATTGTCTGGAAAGCCCTGAAAGACAAGCAACGCAGCCAACTGTTGCATGCCAAGTTGCTGGCCGTGCACGGTATCTGGCAGCGCGACGATGACAGTGGCGGCGAGGTCTGCCACCTGGTTGCCAAAAGCCTGCATGACCTGACCCCGCTGCTGGATGGCCTGGCTACTCAAAGTCGGGATTTTCATTGAGGGCGTGTTACGTCCCAAGCAAATCTCAACTCGTAATCCCACGCTTTGCTAAGGCGAAATTGGCGAGATGTCCCACACAGTGCTGTCTTTTGGAACTTGGGCGCGGGGCCGGTCTGCGTCAGCGGTAGGGGCGCGGGCTTGTATGCGCGCACCGCCGGCATGAAATCAGATGCATCAGCGGCGACGACCCGAAGCCCATGCCAGCGTGGGATCAAACCCATGGTGTCCGCCAGGTTGACAACAAAAGTGTTGAGCCGCTGCAAGCCGGACCACGACAAGTGATCACGCGCTTTTGCAAAGGCCCGGTCGCTGACCCCGCGCAGCAGATCGCCATCGCAACCCAGGCTGCCATAAAAGCTATCAAGCCCGACCTGCACAGACGATGACCGCATCGACAACAGAGCGGCAATGAGCTTGGGCAGGGGAAGCTTGCGATTGCGGGTGAAAGCCTTGGGAAACAAGACGTGCCGCATGTCGGCGACGAATTCAGCGCAGCAAATGCGTACAGCGAGCTGCGAGAAAAAATCAGTTAGGGTTAACCCTATATTTTGTTGCCATAGTAGTAGTCATATTTTGCAACAAACTCAAAAAATAATTAACTGAATCAACAAGTTACAAGATCTATTTTAGCTTAAGTTCGCGCCATTGCCATCCGTTCACGAAAACGAGTGGATCACAACCGAAACTCAACCCAAGAAATGGTTTCATTTTTTACTATCCCTTTCAATATGAATCTGCTCCAACATCGCAGTAGTTAATATCGCAGTAGGCAGGGCAAAAACACTGATCCCGACAATAGCGAAAAATCCACCAATAATTTTTCCAAGAGTAGTTACCGGATATACATCACCATAACCGACAGATGTAAATGTAATAACCCCCCACCAAAAAGCAGCGGGAATACTCGAAAACAATTTTGGCTGCGCATCATGCTCTGCCAAATACATAAGTGAAGAAGCAATCAACAAAGTTACCATCATTAGAAAAAAACCAATAAGAAATTCATCCTTGCGAGATAAAATGGCAACTTTGATAAAAAGATATGCTTTACTATATCGAACAAGTCTTGCAAACTTCAATAAGCGCAATGTTCTGAGTATTCTTAGCATTGAAATATTAATACCAACAAGTTGCAAAAGAAAAGGCAATATCGTTATCAAGTCGATAATTGCAAGTGGTGTAATCATGTAACGCAAGCGACCTGTAATAGGATGAGCAAACTGCTTATTCTCATTGCAAACCCATATTCGTAATATATATTCAATTAAAAATATCCAGAGCGAAAAGTTTTCAAATCGAGCCAGCCATTGATAAACAACTTCCGGCTGAGGAGTACTTTCAACCACAACTGCAACAGCATTCAAAATAATTAGTCCAAACAGCACGCCGTTAACAATTCTGGTAACAGTGTCTCTCTGATCTTCAATATCTAAAATGTGATGCAAACTATTTTTGAAGTGGCGATAGTTAGCATTTAAACCATTTTCAGTAATCATAAACCGAGTATCTATTGTAAAAGTAGAATAAAAAAGGCCTACAAATTGCTGGCTAAGCCTGTCATCGACCTGCTAGAGCCTGCTACCATAAGACTGGGCCTCGGAGAAGTGAAGGGGGCTCGTAGGTTCTGGCGAAAAGCACATTCATATGCTACCAATCATAAAAGTGACGTTACCCAATTCGGCGCCGACGCACCTGAACCAACCCAAGCAACCCCAGCAAGCCAGACATTAGGATCATGCCCAACTCAGACAGTGTTGGAATGCTGGTGGGCTCACCGGTTAGCGCATTGCTTGTTCCTGGACCAGCCGGGTCAATGATCACGCCTGTTGCAGGGTCGCTAGCACCCCCATCGTTGTCGGTCACGACAAAGGAGATGCTGTTGCCACTGACCGTTGCACCGGTGCGTTGATGCCACTTCGCCGGGCGGCTGGGTGGGTGTCAGCGCCGATTGAATATTGAGCCACCCTGCCGATTCAAATTTGAGCCAGGGCGGGTTGCCGAATTTTGAATTGGCAACTGTGGGATAAGTGTACAGAATTTCTGGTTTTTGGCTGCTCCCCCTGACTTCGGTTTTCTGAATTGATTATGGCGCAAAGGGGAAAGGAGCGAAGGGCGTAGCCTGTAGCGGATTTCCCCTTCTCGCGTTGCCTCAGAACGATTCGTCTGGCTCTTGTGCTGGCGGCACCGATTGCTGCCCTTACGTTCGCGCTCCCTGGCCTTGATACGCGTCTTCGCGGCCATCGTGCTGTGCCTGAACCGGTAGGACTCATTGCCCGTCTCCACGATGTGGCAGTGGTGAGTGAGCCGGTCCAGAGTGCCGTGGTCATCTTGGCATCAATGAACACGCTGACCACTGCGAGAAGCTCAAATTGGTAGTGATCACCACGCTGGTGTGTTCGTACAGCTTGGAGAGCAGGTGAAACAGCAAGGCACCACCTGCTTGACTGAACGGCAAGTACCCCAGCTCATCGAGGATGACCAAGTCCATGCGCATCAGTGCTTGGGCGATGCGCCCGGCTTTGCCCTGGCGCTTTTCCTTCTAACTCATTGACCAGATCGACCGTGGAATAAGCGCACTCGCTTGCCTTTGCGTAATGCCAGCTACCCCAAGGCTGTGGCCAGGTGCGTCTTACCGTGCCTGGCCCACCAATGAGAACAACGTTTTGTGCCCTGTCAGTGAAGTCCAATGTACTGAGTTGGTTGACCAACTTTTGCCACCCTGGTGCCCTCAAAGTCAAAGCCTGCCAGGTCACGGTGCAGCGGGAACTTGGCCGCTTTCATCTGGTGGCGCACCGAGCAAACGCCCGTTGCTCGTGTTCGGCTTGCAACAGTGCTCGATCAACCAGCGCGATGTTTGTATACCCCGTGGGTTTGCCCTCTGGGTTGTCAATTCATCCCACGCCTGGCCATGCCGTGCAGACGCACCCTTGAGTTCGGTGCTGATCTCACGACGAGCTCCAGGCGCTTCAGCTCCGTCCACGCAAGCTGTCATAGCGCCCTGTATTGGCCACTGGCAGTTCGCCCAGGGGCAAGCTCTTTGACCGATTCAGGCACAGGTGCGGCGTTCAGGCGAGCCAATACGTTGAGGACGTGTTCGGTACTGAGCGCCCCGATTCAAGACCAATTCCACCGCCACCAACACCTTCAGGCCGTGGCTGAGACGCAATTGAGAACCTGTGCCATGGTCTTGTCACCACCGTCATGGCGCATCAGCCCTTGGCGCAGGCGAAGCAATGGCTCTGGCATGTCGGCAAAGGGGGCGCCGTTGCGCAGGGCACCAGACTTGCGCTGAATCAGCGCAATGTAGTGCTGCCAGTCGTAGCAGATGTGGCCCCGGTCGGCCACGCGTGCATGGCTGGCCACGACAGCCTCGTCGCTGGCGATTTCCACTCGGCTGGGGTAAAGCCGGGTGCTCACGCGCTGGCCGCCAGCTCACGGCACCGAATAGCGGTTGCGTTCAACGGCCACCAGACAGGTGCTGGAGACCTTGGCTGAGCGCTCGACGTAGCCATCAAACACGCTGGGCATGGGCATCAGTTCGGGGCGTTCCTGCTCCAGCATTTCCAACACGCTGAATTCCTGGTTCGGTGCGCACCTCGCCCACAGGGCGCGGCAGCGCTCGCCCAGCCACGCATTGAGTTCCTCAAAGCGTGCCATTTGCGGCTCTGTGCTCGATCCAGATGCGCCTGCGGCTGTCCTGCACGTTCTTCTCCACCACGCCTTTCTCCCAGCCGCTGGCTACGTTGCAGAAGTCGGCATCGAATAGGTAATGTGCGCACATCACGGCAAAGCGTGCGTTGACGTTGCGGCCCTTGCCTTTGTTGACCTTGTCGACGGCGGTCTTCATGTTGTCGTAGATACCCCGCCGGGCAACTCCGCCAAGCGCCAGAAGGACGCGTATGGGCATCAAACAGCATTTCATGGCCCTGGCTGGGTAGGCCACCAGCCAGAAGGCGCGGCTGGCGCACAGTTTCATGTGCGAGACCTGCATGCGGTGATAGACACCACCGACCACCATGCCTTCTTCGCTCCAGTCAAACTGAAATGCTTCGCCGAGATCAAACTTCAATGGCACGAAGGCTTTGATGTCTTTGCCAGCGTTGGCCCGCCAGGCGCGGATGAAGTCGGTGACACGGGTGTAGCCTCCTGCGTAGCCACTGGCCTTGATTTGCGCAAACAGGCGCGTGCTGTGCGTCTGTCCTTTGGGGCGCGCGCGTCGGCTTTGAGGGATTGCTCCAGTTCGTCAGTAAAGTCACCAAGTTTGTTGAAACCCAGCCCGGACGTACTCGGGTGCTTGAACTTCTTCTGGGGTTTGAAGCCATTTGTGCACGGTGTTGCGCGATAAGCCCGTGCGTTTTGCTATCTCGCTCTGAGAGTTTGTCGCGCACTTGCATGCGCCTTATCTTGCCTAAAAAATTCCATGGTGATCACCTTGTTTGCTCCTGCCTAAAAAGTAGGCAGCGCTAGTAAAACACCTCTCAGTTTTGGTCGGCATACCCCTATTTAGTGGGTCGTTTTTCAGTCGGCGGCAACACCATCTAAGTTGCTTCTTGATTTGATACCATGGACACAGGGATATAAGATTTGTGTCATTGACACCCCACCTGATGGCTCCACTGTTTTGACATCAGCCCGGCGCAGTAGCGTGTGAACGAAACCGAGGTATCACCATGACACCCACTGAATTCGCCAGCTTTAAGTACCATCACATAGACCCTGCCGGACTGAGTCAGGCGCGGCGCTGGTTCATTGGCATAAGCCTGTTGGCAGCAGTGGTGGTGGCCTACAGTTTTTTCCCGCCTGGGATATTTCTGTTTGCGGTGCCGCTGATTGCCTGGTGGTCAGCACCCCGGTTGCTGCACTTGGGGCCGCGCTACCTGTTGTGCGGCAAAACCATCGTCTACTATGCCAATGTTCTTTGCTTGACACTGTCTAGCTCTCAAGGTGTGTTGCGGGTGCAGTCTGCCAATGGCCAGACTTTTGTGCTGGAACGTGACAAATTTCCCACCGGAGCGCGCAAGACCGACAAGATTGCCAAGAACAAGGCAGCCAAGTTTGACAAGGTGTCCGGCAAGATCATCGCGAAGGTCCGCCAGGCTTCGGTCAACGTCAAGCTCAACGGCATCTGATTGAGGCTGTTGCCGTGCCAACCCCTGCGCTCGATCGAAACGTGCACCTGTTGTATGTGCCCACGCTGTGCTGCAACCTGAGTTGCAGTTACTGCCACAGGCAAACAAACCACCGAGGCAGCACTCAAACAAGATGCCCAACGTGCCGTGCAGACCCTCCGCCACACGCTTGATGCCCTGGCTGACGCCGGTGTGCTGGCCTTCAATGTGTCGTTGCATGGCGGCGAGGTTACAACGCTGCCGCCAGTCGTGCTGGGTGAACTGTTTGCACTGATTCGCAACCACTACCTCGCGCACTTTGACGCGCTAAACGCGCTGGGCCACAAAAAGTCGACTCCCCACATCAAGACCAACCTGTTCAAGTTTGCACCGTTGTACGAGCTGTTTGACCAGCACAAAGTGTCAGTCAGCGCCAGCATTGATTTACCGCTGGCCTTGCACGCACGCTACCGCACTACACGAACTGGCACCGACTGGCTGCCACGCACGCTGGACAACCTGCGCCTGCTGGCACGATACCCCCATGCCAAGAAAATATCGGCCACACTCTCCAGTGTCCACCTGAACGATGTGCAGGCCCTGGTGGACGACATCTGGTTCATCCACCGCGAGTTGGGTTTTGACATGAACCAGCTCAACCTGATGTTCGCTTTTGGCTCTGAACTCAACCGCGCCGCCAAGGGGGATGCCGCCCTGACGCCCTGCACGCCCGCGCAGCAACTGCAGTTGTACCAGGCGCTGATGGCCGCATTCACCGGCACTGAGTTGGAAGTAGGCCTCAAGCGCCACTGGTTTGACGAGTTCAAGCCGTCTTATTGCACCAACGCCTTCAATTGCGGTGAGCGCTTTTACTTGCTGCAGAGCGACGGCGCGGTGTACTCCTGCGTGCGCGGCCAAGGAATTGAAGATTTCCATTACGGCAATGTGTTTGAAGATCCCATTTTGGACATCTTGGACAACGGCGCTCGCAAGATCCGCTTGGTGCACCAGTTGCATGGAATGGACGGTGCCTGCCAGCGTTGCAACCAGCTGTCCCACTGCCATACCGGCTGCCCGGTGGTCAAATACCAAAGCGGTAGCGCACGCTCTTACACCTGTGAGCTGCAGCAAGCCCTCTACGCAGACAACCCGCTGTCTTACCCGGCTGATGCGCCAATCGCCCAGGCAAATTATTTCCAACACTACCTGCACGGGATGCACCCCAGCCTGGCCTTTGCCCGAGCGGCAATGCCTCCCCTGGAGGATCGCCTGATGCTGCCCAATGACCTGGGCGAGGCAAAAAACACCTTGCAGGCCATCATCGCAACAGACGCCACGCTGCAAGTTCTGTTCAGCGACGATGTCTTCCTACTGGAGTTGAATGATGAGACCGTGGCGCTGGACTCACAGCTCTTCAAACAGAGGCGCAATGTGCACACACTGGTGGACGGCGATGGGCTGGTGCTGCACCTGCGCCGAGAGGTGCTGCAAGCCCATTGCAGCGAGTCCATTCGCAACACGCTTTACCTGCAGATGTTACGCGACACACCCGTGGTCTATGGCGACGAGCAGCGCACCAAGCAAGAACATGTGTTCACCTACCAACTGTTTGCCAACTGCTTGAAACCCAGCCTGCGTTATGGGTCAGACTACCTGCAATGTGATCTGTCGGGCCTGGTCGCACTGCACCGCGTGCACTACCAGCGCGGAGTGTTGAACAACCTGTTTGTCACCACCTCTTGCCTGCGTGACTACCATTACCAGAAGCAAAAGAACAACGCTTTCTACCATGTGCAAACGGCCAACCTGCCGTTTCAGAACTTCGAGTTTCACTATCTACCCTGAGACGGAACCAAGCACCATGACCCCCCAAGACCTGCAACGCACCGCCTACACCGTGGAATGTTTTCTAAACGCCCTGCGGCTGGACGACGGCCCGGCTCGCACCGAGTTGGAAGAAGCACTGGTTCATTTGCTCACCAACGATGCCCGGCAAAAAGGTCACCACCTGGTCTACCAACAAGGCAATGTGTATTGCTACGACCAAGGCAAGGTCGTCAAAACCTATGCCGTGCCGCTGGCGCGCCAGACACGCACCCTGTGGTGCAATGCCGCCAAACTGTCAGCCATAGACGGTAACGCATTCAGTCAGGGCGGGCAACTGGTCATGTTGGGCACTGCTGGTTTACTGCTGGGCATGCCCGGCATGGTGGCTGCATCGAACAGCCCGCGTGACAAACAACGCAGCAGCAATAACAACAACAACAATAACAATAACAATAACAATAACAATAACAATAACAACAACGGGTAAGACATCTACGGCAACATCCTGCATTCGATTTGTTGCCTTTCCCTCTGGCGCTTGAAAATGATGCAAATCGTGGACCCCACTGATATGCGTTGATCGAGTCGGCAAATGCAGCTCTTGGCATTGCGTTGCAGACGAAATTGGAAGCGCTGCCAGGGGTGCCGGAATGGCTTACAGTTTCCAAGGTCAGTTTTCTGATTCGTTGGCAAAAACCAATGGAGTCTCTAGTCAAGCGCGAGCGTCCGCAAAAGGGCACGTAGAAGTCCACCACGGTAGCGGCTAACCAGTATCAAAAATCGTCAAATGGAGCTTCCTGATACCTGGCACTGGCGAATCACTCTTTGCGCTGCCTAGCCGACCGCCATTCAGAAAAACAGCTTGCCACCACCAAATGACTGCTTTCGGGTGTTTGCGACGGTCGAATAATGAAATTGGCGCCGCATCGACAATGTCCGCTCTAGAGAAATTTTCTCCATCCCATGCTTCGCCGTGACCGTCCACTCCCACTGCAGACCCGACGCACAATCTGTACCCCAACTCTGCACCTCTGCCGTTTCAAACAACCGCAAGACCCGGTGATTGGGTCATGTGACCGGGCTTTGGGGCGAAAGGCGCGCGGTGACAACATTTGCGCGCTCACACAATTACCCGCGTGTGATTTCGACCCAAAACCGCATGCACATGACACAGTCGCCGGGCCGTGTAAACCATCGTCGCCTCGACAAACTGCAAAGCGAACGAAAAAACAGCGCGCAAAAATCTTAAGCGGTACCGCCAACCGTCAGACCATCAATTCGCAAGGTCGGCTGACCAACCCCCACTGGCACACTCTGGCCTTCTTTGCCGCAGGTGCCCACACCGCTGTCGAGCTTCATGTCGTTGCCGATCATGCTGACGCGTTTCAGGCATTCCGGCCCGCTGCCCACCAGCGTGGCACCTTTGACCGGATACAAAATCTTGCCGTTTTCCACCCAATACGCCTGGCTGGCCGAAAACACAAACTTGCCAGAGGTAATGTCCACCTGGCCACCGCCAAAGTTGGTGGCGTAAAGGCCTTTTTTGATACTTGCCAAAATTTCTTCAGGGGCCTTGTTACCGCCCGGCATATAGGTATTGGTCATGCGCGGGATGGGCACATGCGCATAACTCTCACGGCGACCATTGCCCGTTGGTTTGACACCCATCAGGCGAGCGTTCATGGCGTCCTGGATGTAGCCCTTCAAAATGCCGTCTTCGATCAGCACATTGCGCTGGCTTGGGTTGCCCTCGTCGTCCACATTAAGCGAGCCTCTGCGGTCAGAAATGGTTCCATCGTCGAGCACCGTCACACCTTTGGCCGCCACGCGCTGCCCCACCCGGCCACTGAAAGCGCTGGAACCTTTGCGGTTGAAATCACCCTCCAACCCATGGCCAATAGCTTCGTGCAACAAGATGCCCGGCCAACCTGGGCCCAACACCACCGTCATCTCACCCGCGGGTGCTGGGCGCGCGTCCAGATTGGTCAAGGCGGCGCTGACCGCCTCATCGACATATTTGGTAATCAGCGCGTCGTCAAAGTAGGCAAAGCCAAAACGGCCTCCGCCGCCGGCTGAGCCAGCCTCGCGTCGGCCCTTCTGCTCGGCAAACACGGTCACACTCAGGCGCACCAGGGGACGCACGTCAGCAGCCAAGGTGCCATCGGCCCGTGCCACCATCACCACATCGTATTCAGCAGCCAGGCCCGCCATGACCTGCGCCACACGCGGGTCTTTGGCCCGCGCCATCTTTTCCACCCGTTCCAGCAAGGCCACCTTGGCGCTGCTGTCCAAACTGGCTATCGGATCCAGACCAGCGTATAAGGTGCGTGATGCAGCTATCTTTTTAGAAGCTACTCGCGAACGTCCTGTCTGGGCTACAGCCGAAATAGACCGTACAGTTCGGGCGGCGTCCAAGAGCGAGGCCTCGGAAATATCGTCCGAGTAGGCAAAGGCGGTTTTCTCGCCACTGACGGCCCTGACGCCGACCCCCTGGTCAATCGAAAAAGAACCAGTTTTGACAATGCCTTCTTCCAGGCTCCAGCCCTCCGAGCGGGTGTACTGAAAATACAGGTCAGCTTCATCCACCTTGTGCGCCTTGATCTCGGACAGCGCACGCGCCAGATGCGACTCATCCAGTCCAAAAGGGGTCAACAGAAGGGCCCGGGCAACTGCCAAGCGTTCAAGGGTAGGTTCACGTGAAATCATGCGAGCGATTCTAGGGCTTGGTGCATTTCCTGCAGCCAGTCAGGTCAGTAACCAGGAATGCCGTCGAGCCTCAGGATTGCACCAATCGTTTGGACTTGGCAATTGACATCAGGATGCCCAGCCCCAGGCCGAGCGTGACCATGGCCGTGCCGCCGTAACTCATGAACGGCAAGGGAACGCCGACCACGGGCAGAATGCCGCTGACCATACCCATGTTGACGAAGGCGTAGCAAAAGAAAATCATCGCCATGGCGGCCGCCAGCAGGCGTGAAAAAACGGTGGGGGCCTCCAGGGCAATGGCCAGCGCACGCAGCACCAGAAAGACAAAAGCCATTATCAGCAGCAGATTGCCAACCAACCCAAACTCTTCAGAAAAAGCCGCAAAAATGAAGTCCGTGGTGCGCTCGGGGATAAATTCCAGATGCGTTTGGGTACCCTGCATGAAACCTTTGCCCCAAAAACCACCCGAGCCAATTGCGATCATGCCCTGAATGATGTGAAAGCCCTTGCCCAGCGGGTCACGGGTGGGGTCCAGCAAAGTGCAAATTCGTTGCTGCTGGTATTCCCGCAAACCGGGCCAGCGCACGCCTTCAGCACATAACTCAGGCTCAAACAGCACCAGCAATGTGATGCCGACCAAGCCCAGCACCAGGGGCGGTGCCACCAGCTTCCAGCTCAGACCAGCAAAAAAAATGACCGACAAACCGGCCGCCAGTACCAGCAAGGCGGTGCCCAGGTCGGGTTGCTTCATGATCAAGCCAACCGGCATCGCCAGCAGCACCGCAGCCACCAGAAAATCCAGCGGCCTGAGTTGGCCTTCGCGCTTCTGGAACCACCAGGCCAACATGAGCGGCATGGCAATTTTCAAGATCTCGCTGGGCTGGATCACCATGCCCACATTGAGCCAACGCCTGGCACCCTTTTTGGTAACACCAAACACCGCCACAGCAATCAGCAGCATCAGCCCGACAGAGTACAAAGGCACGGCCAGGGCCATCAACCGCTGTGGCGCAATTTGCGCCACAGTAAACATGATGAAACCGGCAAGCAGCATGTTGCGACCATGGTCTTCGAAGCGGGTGCCGTGGTCATGGCCGGACGAATACATCACGAGCAAACCAGCGCAAGCCAGCACAAACACCGAAAACGCCAACGGGCCGTCAAACCCCACCAACCAGGGCGACAGGCGATGCCAGAGAGAAGGACGTTCAAAAGCCAGAGTCATGAGGCATCATTATCGTGATGACGGCGCGATGCGAAGCGGCAGGGTCACCGGGCCATCATTGACCAGATGCACTTGCATGTCCGCCCCAAATTCACCGGTCTGTACCGAGGGGTGCAACAGCCTGGCCTGCGCCACAAAATACTCGTAGAGCCGGCGACCCTCTTCAGGCAACGCAGCATTGGAAAACCCGGGCCGATTGCCACTGGAGGTGTCAGCGGCCAATGTGAACTGGCTGACCACCAACAAACCACCCGGCGTTCCCCGCCCATCCATGTCCTGCAAGCTATGGTTCATCTTGCCAGCGGCGTCGCTGAAAATTCGCAGCTTCAGGATCTTGCCAAGCAAGCGGTCTCCGGTCAACCCATGATCGCCACGCTCGGCACACAGCAGTACCAGCAAGCCCGCGCCAATATGCCCGACCACTTGACCGGCCACCTCTACGCGGGCCTCTGACACCCGCTGCAGCAACGCCATCATGGCCGCTCCTGACTGAAAAGCATGCATCCGACCAAGCCCGCACACAAAGGCGCAATGATTTGAACAACAGGGTTCATAGTTCGACACACTCCAGTAACATGAAAATTTGACTTGAACGCCAGTTCGGAAACGAACATTTTCTGCGATCGGCAGTCTTGCTCATGGGCTTCAAATTCAAAGCAGTGACAATCACGCGCTTGTTCAACTCTGTTCTCGTCTTGTCATGACATCCATTTCACGCCTTGCCGCCCTGACCCTTGCACTGGCCAGCTTGTCGGCCGCACATGCCGCCGATGCCACCCTGGAAGCCGCTGCCAAAGAAGCCGGTGCAGTAGTCACGCCCAGCGGCCTGGTCTATCTGTCAATCAAAGAGGGTAGCGGCGACAGCCCCAAGGCCAGCGACAAGGTCAAGGTCAATTACCGCGGCACCTTTCCGTATGGCAAAGAGTTTGACAGCAGCTACAAGCGCAACCAGGCCATCGAGTTTCCCTTGAGCGGGGTCATCAAGTGCTGGACCGAGGGTGTGCAGCGCATGAAGGTCGGCGGCAAAGCCAAGCTGACCTGCCCGGCATCCATTGCCTACGGCGAGCGCGGTGCTGGTGGCGTGATTCCCCCCAATGCTACGCTGCTGTTTGAGGTCGAGTTGCTGGGCATTAACGGCAAATAGCAGCCTAAAAAACACTTGAAAAGTGTTCGAACAAACCCCATTTTGATTGTCGTGGCGGGCAATTAGACGGTTGCCTGCCACTTGGCAGAAACGATTGTTGAAATAGGAGGTTCTCATGAACACATTAATGAGCCGTGGTGGCCTGCTGGACGATTTTTTCCGTGATGTTGCACCAGGTTTTTACATCAAACCCTTGCATGGCGATGGCTTGCCGAGTCCGTCACAAATCAAGGTCGATGTCACTGAAAACGCGGATGGCTACACCATTCATGCCGAGGTTCCCGGCGTGCCCAAGGAAGATATCCATGTTTCTGTGGAAGCGAATGTTGTGACGCTTCGAGCCGAAGTCCGGCAACAGGACAGCAGTACCAAGGATGAGAAAGTCCTGCGTGGCGAACGCTACTATGGCGCGGTGTCTCGCAGCTTCCAGTTGCCGCAAGATATTGACAACTCACTGGCCAAAGCCAAGTATGACAACGGTATCCTGACACTCAGCCTGCCCAAGAAGCTCACCAGCAGTGTCAGTCAGCGGCTGATCATCGAATAAGGGACGGATGGCCACCATGGGCCTGCGTAGCTAGGCGCATAGCGGCTCGTCCTGCATGGCTTCCACCTGATCCTGAAGCATCTGCACCTGGCCATGCCAGTAGTCGCTGCTGCCAAACCACGGAAAGTGAATCGGAAAGGTGGGGTCGTCCCAGCGGCGCGCCAGCCAGGCGCTGTAGTGAATCAACCGCAGCGTGCGCAGCGGCTCGATCAGGGCCAGTTCGCGCCGGTCAAAGTTGCGGAACTGCTCGTAGCCGTCCACCAGCGCGCCAAGTTGGCGCGTTTGCTGCTGACGGTCGCCACTGAGCAGCATCCACAGGTCTTGCACCGCGGGGCCGGTGCGGGCGTCGTCCAGGTCAACAAAATGCGGGCCCGGCCCGGCCGTGGGGGGTGACTCCAGCGGTGTCCACAGGATGTTGCCGGGATGGCAATCGCCATGCAGACGAATCAGCTTCACCCTGGCTTGACCAGCCGTTGGGTCTGCAGTTTGGCCCACGTTTGATGATTTGATGTATTTTTGGCCTCCAGCCCATATGAAATCTGAGCTAGTAGCTATTAAATCAATAGCTTTTTGCGACCATGTCTGCCACGCCGATTGCACATCTAGCGGCACCTTGTCGTGGGCCAGCAGCCACTCGCGCGCTTCAATGCCAAAGGTGGGCAAATCCAGCGCCGGACGGCTGGCAAAGGGTTGCGCTGCGCCCACGGTGTGGATGCGCGCCAGAAAGCGCCCAATCCACTCCAGTACCTCAGCGTCGTCCAGTTCCGGGCCGCGCCCGCCCCGGCTGGGGCTGACACTGAACGAAAACCCGCCAAACTGGTGCAGCGTGGCACCTTGCAACTGGAGCGGGCCAATCACCGGAATTTCTTCCGCCATCAGTTCATGAGAAAACGCGTGCTCTTCCAGTATTTGCGCCGTTGTCCAGCGCCCGGGGCGGTAAAACTTGGCCACCACGGCCGGGCCGTCTTCAAGATGCACTTGGTAGACGCGGTTTTCGTACGAACTCAGGGCCAACAGGCGGCCGTCACCATACAGGCCGACGCTGGCCAGGGCGTCCATCACCACATCGGGGGTGAGCAACTGATAGGGGTGGTGTGCGGCGTCTGGGTGCTCAGCCATTGCTGTTGGCCCGCACTTCCTCAATGCTGGTCAGACCTTCGAGCACTTTGCAGATACCGTCCTGGCGCAGGGTGCGGAACTCGCCAGTTTTGAAGGCCTCCAGCTGAATCTGCTCCGAGTTGGCTGAGGTTTGAATCAAGCGGCGTAGCCCGGGCGTGACGCGCATCAGCTCGTGCAGGCCCATGCGCCCGGCATAGCCAGTGCCCTGGCAGTGGCTGCAGCCGGGTGCGTGGCTTTGCCGCAGCACGCCGTCTTTGGCGTACTGGGTTTGCCATTGGGCCCGCACATCGTCACGCGGTGGGCGCAACGCATCCGGAAAAGCAAACAGGTAATCATCCAGCAACTCTTCAAGCCACGCCTGGGGTGCCACCTCGACCACTAAGCATTTGATGCACAGGCGCCGCACCAACCGCTGCGCCAGCACCGCCAGCAGCGAGTCGGCAAAGTTAAACGGGTTCATGCCCATGTCAATCAGCCGCGTGACGGTTTCAGCGGCGCTGTTGGTGTGCAAGGTTGATAGCAGCAAATGCCCTGTCAGCGAGGCCTCGATGGCAATATGCGCCGTTTCTACGTCGCGAATCTCCCCGACCATGATGACATCGGGGTCGGCCCGCAAGAAAGCCCGCAAGGCCTTGGCAAAGGTCCAATCGATGTTCGGGTTGACCTGCACCTGACGCAGGTCGGGTTGGGTGATTTCAATCGGGTCTTCGGCCGTCCATATCTTGCGCTCTGGTGTGTTCAGAAAACTCAGCACCGAATGCAGCGACGTGGTTTTGCCCGAACCGGTAGGCCCCACACACAGCACCATGCCGTAGGGGCGACTGACCGCATCGCGCAACTGCTTGAGGTTCACTGCCGACAGACTCAATTTATCGAGCGCCACCGGTTTGGCCGACGACAGCAGGCGCATGACCACGTCTTCGAGACCGTTGGCAGTGGGCACGGTGGCGATGCGCAGCTCAAGCGCGTGCTTGGCCGAAAACTTGCGGAAATCAATCTTGCCGTCCTGTGGCTTGCGGCGCTCTGAAATGTCGAGGTCGGCCATGATCTTCAGGCGCGCTACCACCGCTGCGCGGTAGGTGTGGGGCAGTTCCAGGTAGGGCGACAACACGCCGTCTTTGCGAAAACGGATGCGCACCTTGGCATGGTGCGGCAGCGACTCGACATGAATGTCTGACACACCCCGGCCGTAAGCCTCGATGATCATGGTGTTGATCAGGCGCACCAGTGTGTTGTCAGACTGGGCAATCTGCGGCTCTTCTTCTTGCTCGTCAGCCAGCTGCTTGTCGCGCAGCTCGCTGAGCTCCATGGTCTCCAGCAGCTGGCTGCCACTGGCTACTGGCGCGGCGGGTTCGGGAAAATCAACCAGGCCCGAGTTCATCGACCAGCTGTTAAAGCCCAGTTTTTGGTAGGCGTTGTCGATGGCGGTGCGAATTTCCAGGTCGTCAGCCAGTGCCGCAATCACCCGGCCCTGGACCAGAAACTCAAGCTCTTCAAAAATTTTGCGCTGGGTCGGGTCGGCCGCGGCCACCACGGTCAGGTGCGGGCGCGTCAGCAGCGGCACCACCATCAGGCGCTGGGCCACGGCCATGGGTATTCTTTGCAGCGCTGCTGGGTCCACCGGAAACCGGATCAGGTCGACCACCGGGTAACCCATTTTGCGCACCATGGCGGTGTTGAGCTTTTTGCGGGTCAGAAAACCCAGGCTAACCAACAGTTGCCCCAGCGGCTCGGCGGGGTTGGACTTTTTGAGCTCCAGCGCCTGCTGCAACTGGGCATCGGTGACAAATCCCATGCGCGTCAGCGCCTCACCCAGGCGCACCAACGGCATCTTGTTTTGTTGCTCCAGCGCCTTCATGAGCTGCTCAGGGGTGGTCACCATCGCATCTTTCAGCGTTTCGTCAGGCAAATCAGTCGTCAGGCTTGCGTCGGGTCCGCCAGTGGTTGCAGTCACGGCGGTGGCGTAGGGGTCTGCCACCGGAAAATCAACGCGAACAAAGGCCTCGCGCGGAATGAACTCGCGCTGCAAGCTGCCCGATGGCTGGACCGGCGTGTACAAAAACAAGCCAAACGTGGTTTGCACATGGCCTAGCGTCATTCCCGACAGCACGCTGCCGTCAACCATTTGCACACTGTAGGGGCTGACCACACTGACCGGCTTGCTGGTGGGTTGGATGGGTGTTTTCAGGATCAGTCGATAAAAATGCGAAAACGCCAGTGACACCATGGAGCGCGCGCGCTCAATCTGGATCAACACCTTGCTTTCAGCTGGAACCATGGCAAACAGCGTGCATTGGCGGCTGGCACCGGTGGGGCCTTCGATGTCGCATTCTTGCGGCTCTGCCCAGTTCCTGGCCGAGTTGTACCCCGCCACTGGCGGTGGTGGCCAACTGAACACCGAAGCCGGTGTCGCAGCGCCCGCAACGGGCTCTTTGGGTGTGAGTTCAAATTCCAGCGGTTGTGCCGGATCGATTGGCAATTGGGCGGGCGTAGGTTTCATGGCCGAATGATGCCCGATTTTTTGCGGCCTGTACCTGCACTGCATCAAGCTTGGGGCAAGTCTCTAATACACCGTGTCGTTTTACGGTAACGTGCGCCGCAGGCACCGCCCCTGAAAAACCCCGGCTGTGCCAGGAGATTCACATGTTCGACTACATCATCATCGGTGCCGGCTCGGCCGGCTGCGTGCTGGCTGCGCGTCTGTCCGAAGATCCGAATACCACCGTGGCCCTGCTTGAGGCCGGCCCGGTCGACAGCAGCGTTCTGATTCATTGCCCGGCCGGGCTGGCGGTGATGGCCAAGTTCAGCCTGGCGGGCTGGGGCCTGAACACCACACCCCAACCCGGGCTCAATGGCCGCCGTGGCTACCAGCCACGCGGCAAGGTGCTGGGCGGCTCAAGCTCGCTCAACGCCATGGTTTATATCCGTGGTCAAAAGGCCGACTACGACCATTGGGCCGCACTGGGTAACCCCGGCTGGTCGTATGACGAGGTGCTGCCGTATTTCAAACGCGCTGAGCACAACGAACGTGGCGCAGACGCTTTTCATGGCACCGGCGGCCCGCTGAATGTGATGGACCTGCGTAGCCCCAACCGCTTTGGCGCACTGTTTGTGCAGGCCGGGGCGCAGGCCGGCTACCAGGTCAATCCCGACTTTAATGGGGCCGACCAGGAAGGCGTGGGCCTGTACCAGGTCACCCACAAAAATGGTGAGCGCTGCAGCGCCGCCAAGGCCTACCTGACGCCTAATCTGTCGCGTCCCAACCTGCAGGTGTTCACCAGTGCCCACACCAGCCGTATCCTGCTGGACAAAAGGCGTGCAGTGGGGGTTGAGTTTGTGCACGACGGGCACCTCAAGCAGCTCAAATGCCAGCGCGAGGTGCTGCTGTGCGCCGGTGCCATTCAGTCGCCGCAGATTTTGATGCTGTCAGGCATTGGCCCGCACCAGCATCTGGTGGAGACGGGCATCGCGACCCAGCACAACCTGCCTGGCGTGGGTCAGCATTTGCACGACCACCCGGACATGGTGCAGGTGGTGGATGCCCCCAGGCAAACCGACCTGTTTGGCTTGTCACTCACTGGGGGCGTCAACACGCTCAAAGGCATCTTTGAATGGCGCAACCGGCGCCGCGGCATGCTGACCACCAACTTTGCCGAGGCCGGTGGCTTTATCAAGAGCCAGGCCAGCGAGGCCATGCCCGACCTGCAACTGCACTTTGTCATTGGCAAGCTCATCAACCACGGGCGCACGCTGACGCTGGGGCACGGGTTTTCGTGCCACGTCTGCATCTTGCGGCCCTTAAGCCGTGGCAGTGTCACGCTGGCCAGCAAAGACCCCATGGCCTTGCCGCTGGTAGACCCCGACTTTTTGGCGCACCGCGACGACATGGACCGCATGGTGCGCGGCTTCAAGCTGATGCGCAACATCCTGGCGCAACCGGCGCTGGCGCAGTTTGGCGGACGCGAACTGGCCAGCACCGCCAGCGCGCAAACCGACGATCAAATTGAGCGGGTCATCCGCGACTACAGCGACTCCATTTACCACCCGGTGGGCAGCTGCCGAATGGGCCCCACCGACATGGACGTGGTGGATGCCCAGCTGCGCGTGCACGGCATGCAGGGCCTGCGCGTGGTGGACGCGTCCATCATGCCGCGCGTGGTCAGTGGCAACACCAATGCGCCGGTGATGATGATTGCCGAAAAGGCGTCGGACATGATCAGGGCGGATGCGGCGCGATAGCAGCGCCTTATTTGGTCGACAACTGGCGTAGCGCGCCGGCCCAATCCTCCACATGATGGGCGGTGGTGACTTTACCGTCTTTGATGGTGTGAATGTCGATGGTCATGATCTTGAAACTCTTGCCCGTGGGTGCCACGCCAAAGAACGGACCCATCGGCGTGCCACTGGCTTCGCTGCGCACGATGATGCGGTTGCCATCCACCAACACGTCTTGGATGTCCCATTTCAGGTCGGGGATGAGCTTGCCAAAACCACCTACCTGTGCAACAAACCCGTCACGGCCCTTGAAGTCGGTTTCGCTGGAGTATGACTTCCAGTCGGGTGCCAGCACTTGCTCGGATAGCGCTTTCAGGTCTTTGCTGGCCGGCTGGTTGAGCATGCTGTAAAACGGCTCGACCAGCTTGCGGGCCTCTGCGGTGGACAGCGTGGTTTGCCCGAACGCTGGGCCCGCCAACAAGGCGATGAGACTGGCACCAAGTAGGCCGCGCCGAAATGTCTGCTGTTGTTTCATGTTGGATTTCCTTTTCAAAATGTAAAAAAATGAGCTTTAGCCCTTGCTGGTGATGCGCTGGCCGCTATTGAACTTGAAGAACTCAAAGAAGCCATGAAACGCCTTGATGCGCACCAGTACACACCGGTGGCACCGTGGCCAGTGGGTCAGCCTTTGAGCTGACGCATGCCAGTGGCCCAGTCTTCCAAGTGGTGCACCCGCACGATCTGGCCACCATTGATCTCATGAATATCGGTGCTGTCAATGCGAAACGACTTGCTGCCATCAAGCTCCAGCCCCATGAAACTGCCTTTGGGCGAGCCGCTGGCCACAGCGCGCACCACCACTTTGCGGCCATCTGCGCTGACCACGATGTCTTGCGGTGCCCACACCAAATCAGGAATCAGTTTCCAGAAAAACCCCACCTGCTTAATGAGCGTGGCCTTGTCTTTGATTTCCTGGCTGTTGATCGACTGAAAGGTGCTTGCCAGCACGCGCTCCAGCACTTCGGCTGGGGTGGTCTGGGTATTGACGGTTAGCGCCCGCTGGTAAAACGGCAGCACGATGGATTCGACGAGGGGTTCGGTCATTTGAAATCTCCTGAGAACGGGGTTGAATAAGTTGTGCGGCAAGCCCTTGCTGCTAGGCCACCGCAACAGACATCAGTGTGCCGGCGGCGATCAAACTCAGTAAGGTAAATCACCGCCTTAAAATGGTAAAAAACAGACAACTCTCTCATGGTCACCACACCCCACATCGTCTCGCTAGGCTTTAATCCACCGCAGGACAAGCGCCAGGAGATCGAACTGATGTCGATTGCCGATCTACAAACCCGGGCACCGCCCGAGCACTTTCGGCAGCTGCAGCGGGCTGACTTTTTTCGCCTGATGGGGGTCATGCATGGCAGTGCCAGCATGATGGTTGATTTCAGCACGCACCCGCTCACACCCGGTGCCTGGCTACTGATCCAACCTGGTCAGGTGATGCGCTACGATTTTTCCAGCCCCTGGGACGGCTGGCAAGTCGTGTTCAAACCCGAGGCGCTGCTGCCCCGTACGCGCAACGCCAGTAGCGACCAGACTGAGCTATTGCGCCGTCTGGAAGACCTGCCCTGCCTGAGCCAGCTTGATGCGCCACAACACGGCCGGATGAACCAGGCGCTGGCATCCATGCAGGCAGACAGCCAACTGCCCTGCGACATTGAGCTGCGCAACACGCTGCTGCGCCTGCAACTGACAGCGGCCCTGCTGCGGCTGTCGGTGTGGCAACCCGAAACGTCATCCCGCCAGGACGACAGCCCCTCTGCACTGGGCCACTTCAAGCGGTTCAGACAATTGCTGGAGCTGGAGTTTGCCGCCCAGCACCAAGTGCAGTTTTATGCGAAGCGGCTTGGCATGAGCGAAAAAAACTTGGCGCGTGCCAGCCAGGCCGGCGTCGGCCTGAGCCCCAAGGCCTGCATTGCCCAGCGCCTGGTGCTCGAAGCCAAGCGCTTGCTGGCGCACACCAGTTTGCCGGTGCAGACCATTGCCGACCAATTGGGGTTTGACGAGGCCACCAACTTCGTCAAGTTTTTTCGGCGCGAGCAGACCGTGACACCCTCAGAATTTCGCGAGCAGCAACGGTGACGGCGAAGTGAGTGATTTGTGCATCCTGTACAGCGACGGCAATTGCTGTCGCACTTGGGGTCTTCGCCGCGATTCACCAGTGCAGCGTCAACAAGCGCATTTTTTGCACCAAGGTCGGCTAACATAAAAGCCATCAAAGCCGGGAAGGCTGGCCTACCCGGCATTCATTTTTTTGTTGGAGGTGTTGCCGTGAAATTCCGTCAAAGTGCCCCGGCCGTTTTGATCGGTGCAGTGATCGTTGTCATTGCCACCGTCTCGATCGCCAGCAACCTGATTTCCCATCGCATGGCGGCGTCGTTTGAAGAGACCCAGTTTGCGCTGATGGGCCAGATCATGCAGTCCAAGCTCAGCGGTGCCGAGGGCAAGGCAATGGCTGCGGCTGAGGGTCTGGCCAGCATGCCGGCTGTCGTCAAAGCTTTTTCTGAGCAAGATCGCGAGGCATTGTTGACGGCCTCCCAGGGCACGTTCAAGGTCATGCATGAGAAACATGGCGTCAGCCAGGCCCAGTTTCATCTGGCCCCGGCGCTGTCTTTTTTGCGCCTGCACAACCCGGAAAAGTTTGATGACGATCAGTCAAAGTTTCGGCAAATGGTGGTCGAGGTCAACCGCACCAACGGCATCCGCAAGGGCATTGAGGTGACAACCTCGGGCATTGGCATTTTTGGCACCTTGCCGCTGGCCGACAACACAGGCCAGGTCCTTGGCAGTTTTGAGATGGCCATGGAATTTGGGCCGCTGCTTGATGAGCTCAAGAAAGCCTATGGCTTTGAATTGGCCTTGTTCATCAACGAGAAAATCCTGCATGACACGGCAACTTCACTGAAAGGCGATATTTTCAATGAGCAAAATCGTGTCGGGCCCTACATCAAGTTTTACTCGACCCATCCTGAATTGCTGCGCCGGCTGGTCGACAGTGGGGACATCAACATCACTGAAGAGTCGCATTATTTGCGCGATGCCAACGGCGTGCCGCATGGCGTGCTGCTGCAGCCGGTGTACAACTACGCCAAAAAGCAGATCGGCGTGGTGGCCATGGCGCGTGACTTCAGCGCCACCCGCTCTGCCGATGGGCAGGCGATCGTCTGGCAGACCTTGCTGGGCGTGCTGTCGGCGATGCTGCTGGCCGGTGTCGTTTTGATTGTGCTGCGTGGCCTGGTCACGCGGCCGATGGCGGTGCTTAACGAACGCATGGCGGCGCTGGCCGATGGCACGCACGCCCGCGATCTGCCCGGTGCCGAGACGTGGTGCAAGGAAATGCGCGCGTTGGCGCAAAACTGCGAACGCATCGCCACCCAGGCCGACAGCAACAAGTCCGGTAGCGGAGACGCATCGTGACTCACGCTGTGGCCCGAGCCTTAGGCTCACTGCTGGCAATCCTGGTGCTGCTGGCGGCGCTACTGCCCTTGTCGTCAGCCGCCGCCGCTGCCAACGAAAAGCCGGCCGATGCAGCACCAACAGTGTCCATTCCCACGGGCAAGGGCTTGCCGGTGATCGTCCGGGCGGCGCTGTTCTTCAACCATGTTCAAGCCTTCAATGACAGCCAGAACAGCTTTGAGGCCACCACTGACTTGCGCCTGAGCTGGTTTGACCTTCGGCTGCGTTATCCAGCCGAAGAAGGGCTCAACGGCTACAAAGAGTACAGGGTCTCGGCAGCAGAGACCGAGCTGGCCAAGATGTGGACGCCCAAAGTTCGCCTGGTCAATCGGGTGGGTGAGCCGACGTTTTCGGAACGACGCCTGCGCATCTTTCCGGACGGACGGGTAGAAACCATCGCGCGCACCACGGCAACCTACAAAACACCGGTCGATCTGTCGCGGTTTCCGTTTGACCATCAGTCCTTGTTGATTGAGCTGGCGGTGCAGGAAGACACGATTGAAACCGTTGACCTGGATTTTTCCAGCGACGATGTAGCGTTTAGCCGCATCGCCAATAGCGCCGACATCGAAGGCTGGACGCCGGGCCTGGTCAATCTGAAACGTGAGCTGGTGAAGGGCTGGAACGGCGACCGTTACGCCAAAGTAGTCGCAGCCCTGGATGTAAAGCGGGTGGCTGCCAGCACCATCGCCACCATCTTCATTCCGCTGTTTGCGTCGCTGTTAATCCCGTTTCTGGCCACCTGGATGAACCGGGCCGTGGATGACGGCTTTGAGGTGGAAGCCTTTGAGCTGGCCAATGTCATCATTGGCGGGCTGTTTGCCGTGATTGCGCTGGGCTTTACCATCAGCTCGGCCTACCCCAATCTGGTGTCGAGCGACAACACGGTGGCGCGTCTGCTGGGGCTGAACTATGTGGCGCTGGCGGTTGGCTTGTTGATTACCGTGGTGTTCTACCGCTACCAGATGCCGGCGCGCTGGTTCGGTGCCTACGTGCAAGAGCAGATGTTTGGCGTTTTGTCGTGGGCCTTTCCCGCCATGTTCATCGCCGTCGGCCTGGGCCTGGTGGCCCTATCGGCGGCCTGACACAATTTCAAACCCGAAACCGCCTGCGTGTCAGCGCCAGCGCAATCCAGAAGCCCGCCACCGCAAACCCGCCCAGCACCGCCACCGGGCGCAGCCACTGCGTGGGCCACTGGTCCATGAACAGCGGTCGCACCAGGTCCACCGCATTGGTCAGTGGCAGCCATTGCGAAATGGCCCGCACCAGCGGTGGCAGCTGCTCCAGCGGAAAAAAGATGCCACTTAAAAACATCATGGGCGTGAGAAACAGCGTGAAGTAATAGGTAAAAAATCATACCCCTTGGCCAGCGCGTTAAAAATAAGCGCCACACAACTGAAGGTAATGCCCACCCCGAGCAGCACCGGCCAGGCCACCAGCAGTTTGGGGCTATAGCTGATGCCCAAGGCCAGCATCACGCCCAGAATGGCAGTCACGGTAAACAGTGACTTGAAGGCCGCCCACAGCATCTCGGCCAGCACGATATTGTCCAGATTGACCGGCGCGTTCATGATGCCGTCCCAGGTTTTTTGCACATGCATGCGACTGAAAGCCGAGTACAGCGCCTCAAAACTGGCCGCGTTCATGGCGCTCATGCAAATGCTGCCGCTGGCCAGAAACAGGATGTAAGGCACCTCGACGCCATCCACTTTGACCTTGCCCACCAACGCGCCCATGCCGTAGCCAAACGCCACCAGCCACATCAGCGGCTCGGCAATATTGCCGACCAGGCTGGGAATGGCCAGCTTGCGCCACACCAGCAGGTTGCGCAAAAACACCGGCCACCAGCGCATGGAGATTTCGGGCGCTCGCCAGATGGACTGATTTTGTTGAGTTTTTTGGACTCTAGCCCTTATGCGGTCTGCGTGAGTTGCTCTAGTATTCATAGTATTTAAGCATCCTCACGGATTTGACGACCGGTGAGCTTGAGGAACAAGTCCTCCAGATTGGCCGGCCGGTGCAGCGTGCGCAGCGCCGGGTAGGCCTCCAGCGCGGCCAGCAGTGGCCGGGCCTGCTGGGTGTAGAAAAACACGGTTTCACCACTCACCTCGACCCGCGCTGCCAAGTTCTGCAGTGGAGAGTCGACCAGCGCCAGCGCCCCATTTCCATAGACCTCGACCACATCAGGTTCCAGGTACTGGCGAATCAGGTCGCGCGGCGCGCCTTCGGCAATCTTTTTGCCATGGTCCACCACCAGCAGGCGGTGGCACAAACGCTCGGCCTCGTCCATGAAGTGGGTCGTTAGCAAGATCGACTTGCCTTGTTGCAACAGCAGCTGCAGGCGCTCCCACATCAAGTGTCGCGCCTGCGGGTCCAGGCCGGTGGTGGGTTCATCGAGCAGCAGCAGACGCGGGTTGTTGACCAGTGCACGAGCCAGACTCAGGCGGCGTTTCATACCGCCTGACAGCTCGCCAGGCTTGGCACCGGCTTTGGCCGTGAGGCTGGCAAACTCCAGCAGCGACGGAATGCGCTCGCGGATCTGTGCGTCTTTCAAACCAAAGTAACGGCCATACACCAGCAGGTTTTCGGCACAACTAAAGTCGGGGTCCAGCGTGTCCATCTGGCTGACCACACCCAGCTGCGCCTTGATCGCCAGCGCGTCTTGTGGCATCTGCAAGTTAAAAGCCGTTACCGTGCCAGCGTCAGGCAGGGTCAGGCCCAGGCACATGCGGATCGTGGTGGTTTTGCCAGCGCCGTTGGGACCAATCACGCCCAGGCACTCGCCCGGTGCGATGTCAAACGACATGTCGCTGACCACCGTGGCCTCACCGTAGCGCTTGACCAGGCCCTGTACAGAAAAGATGGATTCAGTCATGGCCGGCATTGTCACTCAGCCTGATTGAGCATGCAGCGCCGCTTATGGGACACCCTTTGGCAGGCGTTACTCAAGGTTGAAAAACCTGTAATTCGAAATTTAAATCTTCAGATTGCAGGTTTTTCGCTAACGTACCAGTCGCTGCAAACTGGCAAAGTCCATGGCCAGCGCCACCTTGCGCACCTGCACTGCGTAGGGGGCTAGGCAAAAAATGGGGGGCTCAGGGCCGGCGGGCGGGAATACCTGGGGGGGGGGTGGCTCTTTAAGTTGCGCTGGGCTAGAGATCTGGGGCATCTTGCGCCAGAGCGTCAGCCCAGCGCAGGATGTCAGTCACGACACCGGCTTGAACCAGTCTTGCCAGGGCCTGTCTGTGTTCTGTGGCAGGTTCAGGAAGATCAGCCGGCTCAGCCATGCCGCTGGCCGGTGCGCCAGGTGTTGCCGGTGATTCCAATGAGGCTGGCGGCTCCACGTACGCGTCCCATGGCCGTGCCAACAGACGATTCGCCATAGCCATCAGCCGCACCTCGTCCACCGGTTTGAGCAGCACACCGTCAAACTGCAGCGCGGGATCGGCCTGGGCCGGGCGCTGGGGCGCGGCGGTGGACAACAGCAGTACCGGCACACCGGGCAGTTGCCGGCGCACCGCAGCCAGCAGGGCCCAGCCGTCACCGTCGTCCATGAACTGGTCGGTCAGCACCTGGTCCAGCCCTGGCTGCAGTAGCGGCAGGGCTGCACGGGCGCTGGCAGCTTGTTGCACATTCAGGCCGCGGGCTTGCAGCATCAGGCTCAGCACCTGGCGGGCGTCCATTTCGTCGTCCACCACCAGCAGATTGGGCGTGAAGACCGCTTGGGGCGGGTTGGCCACCGGCGTGCGAGTGCCGGGGTGGGTGGGCTCTGTCACGGGGGCCAGGGTCTGGCAATCGAGCTCAAGCACAAAACGGCAGCCCGCGCCCAGCGCGCTGTGCAAGCTCTACGTGCCGCCCATCAGCGCGGACAACTGGCGGGCAATGGCCAGCCCCAGGCCGGCACCCCGCCCGCCGCCCTGGCGCTGTGCCTGGCCGCGCACAAAGGGCGTAAACACCTTGGCCTGCTCGGCAGGTGCGATACCCGGGCCACTGTCAGCCACCTCAAAACCCAGCCGCATGCGCTCATCGGGCAACACTTGGGCTGCACAGGTCAGGGTGACGGGGCTGCCAGCGGCATACAGGCTGGCGTTGACCAGCAGATTGTCAAGCACCTGGCGCAAACGGCGCTCATCCATCAGCAAGCCAGCGTCCACCGGCAGGGTAGCGGGCAGCAGCTCAAACCAGTGCCCGTGCTGGCGCGCCAGCTCGCTGCCATGCACCTGCAGGTCCAGCATCAGGGTCTGCCAGCGCACAGGGGCCAGATCCAGCTGCAGGCGGTCGGCCTGGCCACGCGCATAGTCCAGAATCTCGTCGAACTGGCCTCTGCCAAGTCAGGGGGGCATCTGCGGATGCCCCTCTGTCCCCTTTGTATTTGTTAGCATCAGCCCCCTATGCGCCGCTTCTTCCTGATCTTTATTGCCCTGCAGCTGGTGCTGTTTGGCATCGAGCTGACACAGCCTGTTCAACAACACTTCGTGCTGCCCTGGACCACCCTGCTGGCGCGCGCCTGTGTGGCGCTGGTCACGCTGTTTGACGCCAATGCCGCATCCATGGGCAAGGTGCTGTGGAACCCGAGCACCGGTTTTGGCGTGTCGATTGAGCCGGGTTGCAATGGCGTAGAGGCCTGCATCATCCTGTTTGCCGCCATTGTGGCGTTTCCTACGACCTGGAAACACCGCGCCTGGGGGCTGGCGATAGGGTTTGTGGCCGTGCAGGCCCTGAACGTGGTGCGTGTCATCAGTCTGTTTTACCTGGGGCAATGGAATGCCACCGCCTTTCAGGTGGCGCATGAGTTTCTGTGGCAGGGCTTGATCATGCTGGATGTGCTGGTGGTGTGGCTGATCTGGGTGCGGCGCAGCCCCAACCCGGACAGCAAGTCCATGGGGAGTGGCCCCGCTGTTGCTGCGGCGTGATGCCCAAGGCCTGATTCCTGACGTTTCGCCATGAATTTTGCAAAATTCTGGACACCTCCCAAATCTTTGGCGGTTTTTTTCGCGACAGCCCTGGTGCTGTTTCTGACGCTCATCCTGCTTTGGATGCCCGTGTCCAAATGGACCTCGTACCCCACGGCATGGCTGACCCACCTGACGCTGGAACAAGGTTCCCGGTATTGGGTGCGCACGGTGCACACCGAGCCAGGCCACATCGAGGTGGAAACCCGCATTGCAATCAAGATGGCTGGCAACAACCCCAACCAGGGCGTGGCGGAGTTGGTCGTTGAGTCTGATCCTTCGCGTTACGCGTATGGGTTACCGCTGTTTTTGGCGCTGATGCTGGCCTCGCGCGGGCCCAAGTTACCGAAAAAAGCGCTGATGGGGTACCTGATCTTGTTGGTGCCGCAAACCTTCAGCACGGTGCTTGAAATTTTGCGACAAATCGTGATGGCTGGTGGGCGGGCTGGTGCGCTGGCAGCGGATCAATGGCAACTGGAGGCGGTGGCGATGGGCTACCAAATGGGTTCGCTGCTGGTGCCCACGCTGGCACCGGTGGTGCTGTGGCTATGGCTGGAGCGCTCGTATTTCCAGACAGTGATTATTGGTGGCTGGTTGCCCCGTAATCAGGAACTACAAAATAAATAGCTGGTAGCGCACACCTCATAAGGGCTGGAGGGATTTTTCTCTAGTATTCCACTGGCCTTTGTCAGCCCGCCCGCGCCGACAAGTCGTCGGCCAGCTCGCGCAGGCCAATCGCCTGCACGTCGGTGCTGATCGGAAAACGCTCGGAGCTGCAGCGCACATCTAAGTCTGCGCAGGGATAAACTTACAGCAAAAGTACCTCCAATCCCCCGCTGACCATGAATGCAACCGCACTGATTGCCAACCACATGAACGCACCATTTGGCGAACTGCTGTGTGCGCAGGATCTGGCGGACTCGCTGCGTGTGGGCAGGCTCAGCGCCAAATCCGGGCAGGCCAGTGCTGCGCTGGGCTATCTATTTGTGGAAACTGACCCGCGCCTGATTGCAAGCTGTGCTTTTGAAGTCGGGACAAGTCTGGCCAATGCCAGCCTGCTTTATCTTGACACACTTGATCATCAAGCACCCAGAAGTCCCCAATGGGAGCAAGCGGTGGCAGGGCAATTGTGACCACTGCTGCCGGGATTCAAGCGCATCAGGCCACGGGTTTCTTAGCCAGTTTTCAAACTTACGGACGCTTTCACGCGCATCGACCATGACCACCATCGGCACACCCCTGTCCCCCCACGCTACCAAAGTCATGCTGCTAGGCAGCGGCGAGCTGGGCAAAGAGGTGCTGATTGCGCTGCAGCGCCTGGGCGTGGAGACCATTGCGGTTGACCGTTACGACAACGCACCGGGCCAGCAGGTGGCGCACCACGCGCGCACCATCACCATGAGCGACCCGGCCATGCTGCGTGCGCTGATTGAAGAAGAAAAGCCGGACCTGGTGGTGCCTGAAATTGAAGCCATTGCCACGCCCATGCTCGAAGTGCTGGAAGCCACCGGTGTGGTGCGTGTGGTACCCACGGCCCGTGCCGCACGGCTGACGATGGACCGCGAGGGCATTCGCCGCCTGGCTGCCGAAACGCTGGGCCTGCCCACCAGCCCCTACCAGTTTTGTGATTCGTTGGCTGAGCTGCAAGCCGCCATCAACGGCGTAGCTGGCCAACCCGGCATTGGTTACCCCTGCATTGTCAAGCCGGTGATGAGCAGCTCGGGCAAAGGCCAAAGCAAGATCAACGGCCCATCTGATGTGCAAAAAGCCTGGGACTACGCCATGGCCGGTGGGCGCGTGAGCCACGGTCGCGTGATTGTGGAAGGCTTTATCAATTTCGACTACGAAATCACCCTGCTAACGGTGCGTGCCCGTGGTGCAGACGGCCAGATCGACACCCATTTTTGCGAACCCATTGGCCACATCCAGGTCAACGGCGACTATGTGGAAAGCTGGCAACCGCACCCGATGCACCCGCAAGCGCTGGAACAAGCTCGTTCAATTGCCAAAACTGTGACCGACGACTTGGGCCAGGGTGTGGATGGCCAGCCAGGCGGCCTGGGGCTGTTTGGCGTGGAGCTGTTTGTAAAGGGCGACCAGGTCTGGTTCAGCGAGGTATCGCCGCGCCCGCACGACACCGGGCTGGTGACCCTGACCACGCAGTTTCAGAGCGAGTTTGAGCTGCATGCCCGCGCCATTTTGGGCTTGCCGGTGAACACCGCGCTGCGCTCACCGGGTGCCAGTGCGGTGATTTACGGCGGCGTGGATACGCAGGGCATTGTGTTTGACGGCGTGGACGAGGCGCTGCGTGTGCCGGGCACCGACCTGCGCCTGTTTGGCAAGCCCGAGAGTTTTGTCAAACGCCGCATGGGGGTGGCGCTGGCATTTGATGCGGACGTGCAGGTGGCCCGTCAAAACGCCAAACTGGCGGCCAGCAAAGTCAAACCACGGGCGGCCTGAGCACCCGCTTCAGGTGCATTGCCATTTTCGAAACACTCAATTAATCATAGCGACTATCGCATGATGCATAAGGGCTACAGTCCTTTTTGTCTAAAACTCAGACCGCCAGCGCGGCCATCCAGTGCGCGGCGTCCCGGATTTTCAATCGCGCCATGTCGGCCTCTGCCTTGCACTCGCGCACTAATTGCACCGCCTGCGCTTGCGGCCATTGCTCGGCAAAACGGGCCAGGGCACGGTGTGGTTTGGCGTCTGACAACTTGCATTCGATCAGGTGCGTGAGCGTGTCCCCAGCACTCAGGCAAAAATCCACCTCGGCCTCATCCTTGGTGCGGATATAGTGCAAATCGACCGGCGCGCCGCGGGTGTCCTGCTGCCAGTGCACGTTTTTCAGCAAATGGCAGGCCACCAGGTTCTCAAAGCGGATGCCTTCATCGCCCAAAACCAGGCCGATGTCATAAAAATACACTTTGGGCGCCTGCAGTGTGGCCCTTGCAATGTTGCGGTGCCAGGGACGCACCACAAACACAATGAACAGTGCCTGCAAGATGTCGAGGTATTTGCCCAGCGTGACCGACGAAATATTGAGATCACGCGACAAAGAGGCCAGCGACAGGGGCGAGCCCACGCGCGAGCGCAGCATCTCGACAAACAAGCGCATGGTGTTGACCTCTTGCAGACGCGAAAACTCCAGCACGTCCTCGCGCACCATACCGGCAAAGTAGTCGTTGCGCCAACGCTGGGCGTCGTTATCCGTTTGGGCCAACGCCGGCTCCGGGAAGCCACCGCGCGCCAGCAAATGCGTCAGTGCCACCTGCGGTGTGGCCTGCATTTGCTCAGACCATTCGCGCACCGAAAAGGGGTGCAGGCGCAGCCTGAAGTAGCGCCCGGCCAGTGATTCGCCGCTGTGACGAAAGGTGTCCATGCGGGCGCTGCTGGTGACCAGCAGTTGCTGAGCCAGCGGGCGGCCGTCGGCCACGCCTTTGAGCCAACCCTTCCAGCCAGCCATCTTGTGGATTTCGTCGAGCACCAACAGCGGCGCACTGGCGCGCCAGTTTTGCCCCAGCATCACGGCGCGGTGCGCTGCAACGTCATAGTTGAGGTACTGCGCGCCAGGCAGTTCAGCCACCAACTGGCGGCTCAGCGTCGTTTTGCCGACCTGGCGTGGCCCGGTCAGTACAACCATTTTGTGCGCTAGGTCTTGGCGCAACCGAGTGTCTAAATAGCGCTTCATACGACTATTTTAAATATTTATTTAAAATAGTCGCCACTTTCTTTCAAATTACTTTGATTAAGTCGGATAAATAGAGCCGGCTGAGCTGACATCACATCAGCCCCGCGCGCGGTTTCACTTTTCAAGCACGTAGGTGCCCGGTGCGTCAGCCAACGCCGGGAACTTGCGTCGCCGAGCGCCATAGGCCGGCACCATCGCGCCGGTGCGCGCGTTCAACCAGGCGGCCCAGTCACCCCACCAGCTTCCTGGCAACTTGGGTGATTGCGCCAACCAGTCCTGCGCCGATTGCTCTGCGGTGGGCTCACCAATCCAGTACGAGCGCTTGGGCGGATCGACCGGAGGATTGACGATGCCCAGAATATGCCCGGAGGTGGACAGCACAAAACGCACCGGCGCAGCCGGGTGCACCACCCGGCGGATCTGGTAACAACTGGTCCACGGCGCAATATGATCGTCACGTGCGGTCACCGCATACAACGGCTGGGTGATCCGGCCCAGGTTGATGGGCTCATCGGCAATGATCAGCGCATCGGGCTCGACCAGACGGTTGTGCAGATACATCTGGCGCAGGTAATACGAGTGCATCGCCTGCGGCATACGGGTGGCGTCCATGTTCCAGAACAGCACGTCAAACTTGGGCAAGTCTTCACCCAGCAGGTAGCTGCTGACCCAGTAGTTCCAGATCAGGCTGTTGGAGCGCAGCAGTCGAAACGACGCGGCCATCTCGTTGCCGTCCAGATAACCTTTTTTGGCCATCAGCCCCTCCAGTGCGCTGATGCTCTCTTCGTCGATGAACACCTCAATCTCGCCGGGGTGTGAAAAATCGGTCAACGTGGCAAACAGCGTCCAGTGCGCCACCGGCATCTTGTCCGGGCCAAAGTGGCGGTTCGCCCACGCCATGTAGGTGCTGACCAGCGTGCCGCCAATGCAATAGCCCACCAGATGCACCTGGGGCAATTTGCACAGGTTGGTCACCGTTCGCACCACTTCGTCCACGCCTTGCAGCAGGTAGTCGTCCAGACGTACATCGCGCATGTCGGCATCTGGGTTTTTCCAGCTGGTGATGAAGACCGAGAAGCCCTGGTCGGTCAGGTGCTTGACCATGCTTTTCTGTGCCGTCAGGTCCAGGATGTAGTACTTGTTGATCCAAGGCGTAACGATCACGATCGGCATGGCGCGCACCTTGTCGGTGGTCGGGGTGTGGTGAATCAACTCGACCAGCCGGTTGCGGTGGACCACCTTGCCCGGCGTGGTACCCAGATCTTTGCCAACCACAAAGGCATCGGGCTCGACCATCAAAATATTTTGCGCCTCCATGTCGCGCATGAAGTTGCTCCAGCCCGTGACCGCACTTTGCCCGCCGGTCTTGACAAAGCGCTGAATCGCCTGTGGGTTGAGCCAGAAGAAATTGGTCGGGGCCAGCATGTTGAGCCCGACTCGCTGCCAAAAGTCGGCCACTTGGCGCTCATGATTAGTCAGGCCCGGCGTTTGCGCCACCGCGTCCTGCAACCGGTGCGTCAACAGCAGGTAGTGTTCTTTCAGCAAATCCCAGGCCGGCCAGTCGGACCAGGCGGCATCGGCAAAACGTTCGTCGTCCGGGTTGCGCGGCTCCGGGTCCCCTTCGCTCAAGCCCAGCATGCGCCGAGCGCCGTGGCCGTAGATTTTCAGCAGATCCGCCGACAGGTTGGACGCAACACGCCATAACTCCTGTGGATGCTGCGCCCAGGCCAGTTGGGCCTTGAGCTGCGAGGACAGGATGCCAAATGGGTCTACCGTCTTGCTTAGCGCTTTGAAACCAGCATCAAGGGGCAAGTGTGTTTTGACGACTGGCTCTGACTTTGTGCAGGTTGCTTGCTTGGACATGATTCATTCCCTCCATGCGACTCGGTACATAGCTACCGAGATCGCCCCAATGATTAAACGCGCATCGCGCATGCTACGAGCACTCGATGCCACAGGGGTGCGATTGCGTCAAACAACTACAAAAAATCAGTAGCGCAGGGTCTGGTTGATGAACTGCACACTGCTTTCACCGGCATCACCCACCAGGGAACGCAAACGCAGTTGAGACAACAGATAGACGTAACGCGCCGATGATAGGTCCAGCATTGCAGATGCCCGTCTGCTCTCGGCATCGAACACATCCAATCGGGTACGGCCGCCCGCCTGCAAAGACCGCCGACTGGACGCCAATGACTGCTCAGCAGAACTTACTGCCTGCTCCAATGCCCTGACACGCAGCACACCCTCGGTCACAGCTCGAAACTCTTTGAATACCCGCACGCTCAGGTCACGCTGTGCCGCTTCCAGCAGGTATTCAGCCCGCTCTTTATTGGCAACAGCCTGGCGAATCGAGGCATTCACAGCGCCACCCGCGTAAAGAGGCACATTGAGTTGCAAGCCTACGGCTCGTTGTTCATAACTCGAATTCACACTCAGACTGTTCTCACTGCTGCTGCGTGACCAGTAGGCCACTGCATCGAGCGTTGGAAGATGCCCTGCCCTGGCCTTTTCAATTTCCTGTTGGGCAATGTCAACTCGTGCCTGCAGCATTTGCAACTCGGGGCTCTTCAACTTGGCCAGCGCCACCCAATCCTCCAACCGGTCCGGGTCAGGTCGCACCAGCGACAGGGCGGCTGGATTTAAAACGGCCAGTTGGCGCACAGGCTGATTCACGATGACCTGAAGCTGTTGACGCGTAAATTCAACGTTTTGCTGCGCCTCCAGTTCCCGCGCCAGCCCCATGTCAAGACGCGCTAGTGCCTCATCCACGTCAGTACGTATGCCCGAGCCTGCAGAGAGCATTTTCTTTGCGGCCTCGACATGCGAGCGAAACGTGTCCAGCTGATTTTTCGCCAGTGCCCACTGGTCCTCTGCCAGCAGTGCATCAAGGTAAGCGCCCGCTACCCGCACTGCCAGGTTTTGCAGCTCACCGTTCAAGGCCGCGTCGGCTTCGACAACCTGAAATTTGGCTTGTTGAAAACTCGACCATTGGTACCAGCGAAACAAGGGTTGTCGAATGGACAAGGTATCGTTTTTGCTGGGATAGTCGTACGTCATTTGCGCCTGAACCCCTAGAAAATTGGGGGTTCGACTGGTGAGATGGTTGTCATTGCGATAAAAGCTGGCACTCACATTGGGCAAGAGTTGGGCTCGCGCAATGGGCACTGCTTCCTGACCAGCGCTGGCCTGCGAACGTGCCGCCATTAACGTGGCGTCTTGCTGCAAGGCTGCCTGATAGGCCTGGCTCAAATCCATGGCCCAAGGCGACTGGAAAAGAGTCGCACCCAGTGTGGTGGCAACACAAAGAAGAATAGCTTTCACAGCTCACTCCTCTTTCATGGCCGCAGCCATGCGCTTGGTCAGCGGATGCAGCAGATAGGTCAACAAGGATCGCTCACCCGTTTTGAACACCACCTCGATCGGCATACCAGGCTGCATCTGGTGTTTGCCCAGCGCACCCATGCCTTCGGACGTCACCTTGACACGGGCCAGGTAATAGCTGACATTGGTTTGGGGCTCTAGCATCAAATCGTTTGAAATTGATTGCACCACCCCCTGCACCACCAGTTGCGGCGCATGTGCAAACGCTGAAAACCGCACATCCACAAACAATCCGGCGTGCACCTTGTCAATCAGGTGCGGCGCCACATGGACCTCCAGCAACAAGGCTTCATTGTCAGGCACCACGTCCATCAGTTTTTGGCCGGGTTGCAACACGCTACCGGGTGTTTGTACCGCCAGGCCCAGCACCTGCCCAGCGACAGGTGCCTTGATCTCGTTGCGCGCAAGATCCTCTGTTACCGCCAAAAGCCTTGCCTCATCGGACAAAACCTCGCGGGTCACATCGGCCAGCTGCGTTTCAACTTCTTTACGGTATTCCTTTTGCAATGCAATGATTCGCTGACGCAACTCGCTGATGGTCGAGGTGCCCCGTAACCGGTTGCCCTGCAACTCGGCCAGCGCCGTCGTGGAGTCCGCCACCATGCGTTCAAGTTCAAGCTGTCGGTTGCGCGGCGCATAGCCGTCTCGCACCAAACTGCGGGTGTTCTCCAACTCATCTTGCAGCAATGCCAACTGTCGTTGCCGGCTGCTGAACATACCGGCATAAGCTTCGAGCACGCCCTCCTGCCCGTGAATGCCAGCCTCATTGCCTTCAATGGCCGCCTTCAAAGCCAAACGGCGTGATTCGAACAGTTGCTGCTGTGTTTGCAGTTGCTGGCCGATCAAAGGATCTTTGGCAGCGACAAGCAAATCGGCGTGAAACCGAATGCTGGGCAGACCCAGCTGCTCAGCCTGCAAACGCCCCTGCATGGCGCGCAGTCCCAGATAGCGCTGGCGCACCGACTCAAAATTGGCTTTCGACATTGCATCATCCAGCCTGACCAGCACCTGACCAGACTTGACCTGGTCTCCTTCGCGCACCAGCACCTCCTTGACAATACCTCCTGTCAAATGCTGCACCGGCTTGCGCTTGGTGTCGATAGTCACCAGTCCGGGGGCCGGCACCCCCTCATCCAGGGGTGCCAGTCCGGCCCACAATAAAAACCCGCCAAAGCCCAGACCCAGTGCCCACAAACCCGTCCTGGCCGCCCGCCCTGCGTCTGCTGACAAAGGCGTTCTGGCCGGCGCAGGCGTGGCGCTGCTGGCTTGGCCCGTGAAATCAGCCATCTTTTTATTCATATCGGTCGCCGGTTGATCGTTAAACATACCCGGGCGCGTCTAAACAGGTTGAGCCGCGACAGGCAGTGAAGACGGCCGCTGGGCCGCTGCTTGCATCTGACGCAGCTCAGACAGTACGGCATCGCGCGGGCCCGCGTATTGAATGCGTCCGTCTTGCAAAATAACCAGCTGGTTGGCCAGCGCCACCAGGCCAGGGCGATGGGAGATCAAAATGACAGTCTTGCCCATCTCGCGTAACGCGGCCACAGTTTTCATCAGCGCGGCCTCACCCGCATCGTCCAAATTGGCGTTGGGCTCGTCGAGCACCACCAAGGCTGGGTTGCCGTAAATGGCCCGGGCCAATCCGATACGCTGGCGCTGCCCGCCCGAAAGCAAAACGCCTGCTTCGCCAATCGGGGTGTCATACCCATTGGGCAGCTGCAAAATCATGTCATGCAAGCCGGTCAAGGTGGCGGCCTCAATCACTCTGAAAGAATCCAGCTCGCTGAAGCGCGCGATATTGTCTGAAATGCTGCCTTCAAACAGTTCAATGTCCTGCGGTAAATACCCGATATGCGGCCCCAACGCCATCCGGTCCCAGCTTTTCAGGGGTAGGTCATCCAGCAAGACCTGACCCGCCACATCAGGCCAGACTCCCACTATGACGCGCGCCAGCGTCGACTTGCCCGACCCGGAAGGCCCCAACACCACCGTCACGCTGCCTGGCATCGCCTGAAAACTCACGTCCTGCAAAATGGGCTTGGGCCGGCCGGCCGCGCTGGCCACAACCTGCTGCAATGTGATGGCTCCTTTCGGTGCAGCTTGCTTGTTGAGCGCCACCTCGCGCAATGGAAATTGCACAAACAGCTGCTCCAGCCGTTGGGAACTTTCGTGCGCTGAAATGAAGCTTCGCCACACGCCGACCAACATGTCAATCGGTGCCAGCGCTCGGGTGGTCAGCACATTGGCAGCGATCATCGCGCCGGGCGAAAGCTGTCCGTCAATGACCAGCAGCGCGCCCAGTCCCAGCGCCAGCGACTGCTGGGTGTAACGCATGAATTTGCTAACCGCTGTGACCAGGTTTGTCACTCGCTGCGCAGCGCCGCTGGTCTGCAAGTGGTCAGTGTGCCTGTCAGTCCAGTGGTGCTGCAAATGACCGACCATCCCCATAGACTCCAAGACCTCGGTATTGCGCAGCTTGCTTTGCAAATAGGCGTAAACAGCCGCATTGGATTTCAAAAACGCCGCTGTGGGTTGCACTGACAAGTGGTGTCCCCACCACGCCAAACCAGCCTGAACCAAGACAAAACCAATCGACAGCAGGCCTAACCACGGGTGCAAAATGAACAAAACTGCAATATAAACAGGTGTCCAGGGGGTGTCGAAAAAAGCAAATATGCCGTTGCCGGTCAAAAACTGCCGCACTTGGATCAAATCAACAAAAGCGCGACTAGGCGGGCCATCTGACTGTTGCAAATAGGCGTCAAAGCTGGCATTAAACACCCGCGAGCTCAACTGCTCATCGAGCCGGACGCCAATGCGCACCAGCACACGGCTGCGCATCCACTCCGAAAAAGCCATCATGCCAAATAAAAACAAGGCTACACCAGACAGGGCCAGCAACGTCAGTTCGCTGCGGCTGGCAAGCACCCGATCATAGACCTGCAGCAAATACAGCGTGGGTGTCAGTAACAACAAATTTGCCACAAAACTGAACACACCCACCGCCAAAAACTCGTGGCGAAAGGCCCACAACACCGTCCTCAACTCACTACGTCCAGCAGGAACAGGCTTAGTCATCGTCCCAATCGTCATTTGACCCCCGCCAAGGCCATCTGATGTGGGCCGAACTGTGCCCCTGGCGCAGCATCCTTGCTTGCTTTGTGCAAGGCCGCCAACACCTCGTCGCGCAGACCAAATGCCCGCAGTTGACCCTCTGACAGCACCAACATCTTGTCAGCGACCGCCAGGACGGCTGTCCTGTGCGTCATCACCACACAAGTCGAGCCGATGGCTTTCAGTCCCCGGATAGCGTTGGTCAGGGCGGTTTCGCCGGCTTCATCCAGGCTGGAATTTGGCTCGTCAAGCACCACCAGCACCGGATCGCCATAGATGGCTCTGGCCAAACCAACACGCTGGCGCTGACCACCTGACAAAATCGCACCCTCGATGCCTACTGGGCTGTCATACCCTAAAGGCATGGCCATGATGAGCTCATGCAGGCCCACGGCTTGTGCAGCAGCCCTGACCCGGGTCATGTCAACCACACCAAAACGCGCGATGTTTTCTGCCAGCGTGCCGTCAAATAGCTCAACACCTTGTGGCAAGTACCCCACGTGGGAACCAAGCTCGGACTTGTCCCAGGCGAAAACGTCAGCGCCGTCCAGCCGAACCTTTCCGCCAAGCGCGGGCCAAACGCCGACCAGCATCCGCGCCAATGTAGTTTTTCCGGCAGCGGAGGGTCCCACCACGGCCAGCACATCGCCCGGCCCAAGGGCGAAGGACAGATTCTTCAGAATTGGCTGGTTGCTGTTGGGCGCTGCAGCGCTAAGTGATTGAACCTGCAAGAATCCCTTGGGCGCGGGCAATGGCATCGTTGGCGCTTTTGCAGGCATTGCCACCAACAGCTTATCCAGCCGAACCCAGGCCTCACGAACATTGACCACCGTTCGCCACTGGGTGATGGCTTGCACAAACGGCGCCAATACCCGGCCCCCGAAAATACCCGAAATGATCAGCATGGCTGCGCCGCCGCGCAGTTCATTGCGTAGCAATAACCAGCAACTCAGCCCCAGCAAGGCTGAACTCACCGTATATTGCAGCATTTTCGAGATGGCCTGGTAGCCACCAGCGCGGTCTGAAGCCAATGCCTGCAAGGACAAAAATTGCTGCTGCCGCGTCATCCAGCAGCGGTGAATATCGTGCACCATACCCATCGACTCGATAACCTGTGCATTAAGCAGGGTGCCATCTACATATTGCTGCGCCTGAATGGCGAACTGATTGGCCTCACTCAACGGTGGCTGCGTGCAGCGCTCGTTGAGCCAGCCGACCAACACCTGTAACACGGCTGCTCCCACGGTGACCCAACCCAGCAACGGGTTGATCAGAAAGATCAGTACCAAAAACACCAACGACGTAGGCACCTCCATCAGTCCGAGCATCACCGGCGAATGCAGAAACTCGCGCAAAGTGCGTAAGTCTGTCATGGGCTGCGTTGTCCCTCCGGGCTGACGACGCAAATTCATCGCGAAGATGGCAACAAACAGCCGGCCACGCAAGTTTTCATCCAACACAACCCCGGCGGCAAACATGATCTGGGCGCGTGCCCACTCCAGCACTTCCATCACCACGTAAGCACCCACTGCCAAAAAGGTGACCATTGCGAGCGTCATGGCACTGCGGCTGTTGACAACTCTGTCATACACCTCCAGCATGTACCAGGAGGGCATGAGCACCAACAAGCTGGCTACCAGACTGAACCAGCCGGCGCGCACCCAATAGGGACGCAAATCAGCGACAGCCCCGCGCAGCTCTGACGACTTCCCCGTGATGCCCATACTGCTTCCTCTGCCAACGCTGAACTTGCCGATGTCTTAAGAACTCCTCAAGGGAGCCATTATGCAAGCTGCCGCTGTTTGCACAGGTTTAGCCGGGCATCGCCGGGCGGCCACACACCGGCAAGAAACACCAAGGGCTTTTTTCCAATAGACAATCCAGAATCACATGGCTAAAACAATGCGTCTGCCCAAAGCTAGGCCATCGTCGGCGTTCCCACAAGGGTCACCAAACTGCCAGTGGCCAGGTCGGCAGCAAGCAGCTCGTTGAGCCAGTCGCTGACCTGATTCAGGCTGGCGTTTTTGTCACCGTCCTCGTTTTGCAGGCGTTTGTCCTCGATCAGGAAGCCCAGGTGGTACAGGCCGTCTGCCACGGTATTGACGGCGTTGCGGCCAAACAATTCGGTGTTGGCACCGTCATTCTGCACCAGGTGGAAGCCGGTTTCGCTCTTGGCTTCATCGTCACCATGCAACTTGGTCCATTGCAGCAAATGGTTGGTTCGCAACCAGGCGTTTAGCTCGCGAACTTCATCGGTGTCAATGCGCCCGCCATCGGCCGCATTGGTGGCTTTGATAGCCGAGACAATCAGGCCGTTCATTGAATCTGCTGCCTTGGCACCCGCGTAGATGTCACTGGTCGAGATGTTTTTGATCAGTCCCGTGTCGGTGGTGATCAGATTGACCAGCTTGTCCAGGCCCGTGCCAGTGCTGCCCTGGGCATAAGGATTGACGGCGGCATTGGCCAGGCTTCCGCCGGCCAGTTCTGCCGAAAGCAGGCTACCCAGCCATTGCGATACATCCTTGAGGCTGGCGTTGGTGTTGCCATCTTCGTTTTGCAAGCGGTTGTCGTCGATCTTGAAGCCCAGGTGGTACAGGCCGTCAGCCACGGTATCAACCGCATTCTTGCCATACAGCTGGGATTTTGCGCCATCGTCCTGCACCAGGTGAAAGCCGGTTTCGCTGTTTTTTTCGTCGTCACCATGCAGGGTTTTCCATTGTTCCTTGGCGTTGACGCGCAACCAGGCGTTGAGGTCGCGAACGTCGGCCACCGAAACGTCGCCATTGTTTGCAACCCCTGTGGCTTTGATCGCCTGCAAAATCATGGCGTTCATGGCATCGGCCGCACTGGCGCCCGCGTAAAGATCGGCGGCCGATATGTTGCGCGTCAACCCACTGTCGCTGGTGATGAGCTTAACCAGCTGGTCAAGACCAGTGCCGGTACTGCCCTGGATGTAAGGATTGACACTGGCGCTTTTTAGGGTGCCAGCTGCCAGTTCGGTGCTTAGCAAACTGTTTAACCAGTCGCTGACCTGCTTGAGGCTGGCGTTTTGGTTGCCATCTTCGTTTTCCAGACGATCATCATTGATCTTGAAGCCCAGGTGGTACAGACCATCGGCCACCGTATCCACCGCGTTCTTGCCGTACAACTCAGACTTGGCGCCATCGTTTTGCACCAGATGGAAACCGGTCTCCTCGTTGTCTTCGTCATCACCGTGCAAGGTCTTCCATTTTTCCATGGCATTGCTGCGCAGCCAGGCGTTCAGGTCACGAACGTCACCGGCAGACACATCACCATTGTTGGCCACGCCCGTGGCTTTAATTGCCTGCAAAATCAGCGCATTCATGGCATCGGCCGCACTGGCACCTGCATGAAGTTCGGCGGCTGAGACGTTGCGCGCCAAACCGCTGTCGCTGGTGATGAGTTTGACCAGCTGGTCAAGCCCGGTGCTGGTGCTGCCCTGAATGTAGGGGTTGACACTGGCGTTCTTCAGTGTACCGGCCGCCAGGTCGCTGGCAAGCAGGCCGTTTAGCCACTCGCTGACCTGCTTGAGACTGGCGTTGGCGTTGCCATCCTCGTTGGCGAGTTGTCCATCCTTGATCATGAAGCCCAGGTGGTACAGGCCATCGGCGACCGTATCGACCGCGTTCTTGCCATACAACTGTGTTTTGGCGCCATCGTTTTGCACCAAGTGAAAACCGGTTTCTTCGCAGTCCTCGTCGTCACCGTGCAAGGTTTTCCATTGCTCCAATGCGTTCGTGCGCAGCCAGGCATTCAAGTCACGCACATCACCGGCTGAAACGTCGCCGTTGTTGGCCACGCCCGTGGCGCGGATGGCCTGCAGGATCAGCGCATTCATGGCGTCAGCCGCCAATGCGGCGGTCTTGATCTCGCTGGTGGCGACCTTGTTGTTGAGGCCAGTGTCGGCAGTGATCAGATTCACCAGTTGGTCCAGGCCAGTGCGGGTGCTGCCGCTGACATAAGGGTTGACGGCGGCATTTTTCAGACTGCCAGCGCTCAAGTCGGCTGCAAGCAGATTGCTCAACCATTGCGCCACCTCCTTCACGCTGGCATTGTCGTTGCCGTCTTCGTTTTCGAGGCGGTCGTCATCGATCTTGAAGCCCAAATGGTAAATGCCGTCGGCCACCGTATTAACCGCGTTTTTGCCATACAACTCGGTCTTGGCACCATCGTTCTGGACCAAGTGAAAGCCGGTCTCGCTGCGATCCTCGTCGTCACCGTGCAACGTGGTCCAATCCTTGAGGTGGTTGGCACGCAGCCAGCCATTGAGGTCGCGCACATCTCCTGCGGTAATGTCGCTGTTGTTGGCGATGCCGGTGGCACGGATCGCCTGCACAATCAGCGCGTTCATGGCATCGGCTGCTGTCGCAGCGCCAGCAATGTCTGTCGTACTGATTCTCTTGGCCAAGCTCGAGTCTGAGGTGATGATCGCAACCAGCTGGTCAAGCCCGGTCTGGGTGCGGCCCACAGGCAGTGTGACGGGTGTTACGGTCGGGCCGGTGTTGGTGGCGAGCGTCATGATGTTTCCTTCGGTTGGAGAGCAATGTCGTGATACTCGCCAACACGCCGAAAACAGTCAACAGGCACCTGTAACAGGGTTTTGACCAGAAAAATGCCACTATTTCGCCATAGCCCCAAGGCACAGATCGAAATTCCGGCAAATCAGCGCGGGCTGCCCGGTAGGTGCGGTAACAGATGTCACAGTTTTTTACATGCTTGCAGCCGCAAGGATGGCCAGACTCTGTTGTTGCCGCCGGGCACTGCTACTGAAAAGCCACTTCCACAAAACTGCGCAGCTTGCGGCTATGCAGTTGCTCAACGCCTTGTGCTCGCAGCAACTCCAGTGCATAAATGCCAATTCGAAGGTGCTGGTCCACCCGCTCGCGGTAGAAGTGATTGGCCATGCCGGGCAGCTTGATTTCGCCGTGTAGCGGTTTGTCGCTGACGCACAGCAGCGTACCGTAAGGCACCCGAAAGCGAAAGCCATTGGCGGCAATGGTCGCACTTTCCATGTCCAGCGCAATGGCGCGACTCTGGCTGAAACGGCGTTGTGGGCCGTTGTCGGGCAACAGCTCCCAGTTGCGGTTGTCGGTGCTGGCCACGGTGCCGGTGCGCATGATGCTTTTCAGGTCAGCCCCCTTGAGTTGGGTCACTTCGGACACGGCCGACTCCAGCGCTACCTGAATTTCAGCCAGCGCGGGAATAGGCACCCACAGCGGCAGCTCTTCATCAAGCACATGGTCTTCACGCACGTAACCATGCGCCAGCACATAGTCGCCCAGTTGCTGTGTGGTGCGCAAGCCCGCGCAGTGCCCCAGCATGATCCAGGCATGCGGGCGCAACACGGCGATGTGATCGGTAATCGTCTTGGCATTGGCCGGGCCGACACCAATGTTGACCATGGTGATGCCGCTGCCATCGCCGCGTTTGAGGTGGTAGGCGGGCATTTGGGGCAGGCGCGGTGGTGGCGTGCCGATCGTGGAGCGTCGGCGCATCAAATTGGGGTCAGACCCCAATTCGGCAACGCCAATCGAGCTTGCCGCCAAATTTGTTGTCACCACGTTTCCGGGCTCGACAAACGCTATGTATTCGCTAGCAGTATCCGCTATGGCTGCGTGGCCCAGAGCAATAAATTCATCAATATAAAACTGGTAATTGGTAAACAGCACAAAGTTCTGGAAGTGTTCAGGCAGTGTGCCGGTGTAGTGGCGCAGGCGCTGAAGCGAGTAATCAACGCGGTTGGCTGTGAACAGGCTCAACGGCTGTGCCTCGCCCCGGTGAGGCGTGTAGGTACCGTTGGCAATGCCGTCGTCCATGGCAGCCAGGTCGGGCAAGTCGAACACATCGCGCATCAACTGATGCCGTGCTGGGCTCATGTTGCCTTCAATGTGCTCATTGTCTGCAAACGAGAAATGCACGGGGATGGGCTGGTTGCTGGTGCCCACTTCCAGCGCCACCTGGTGGTTTTCCAGCAGCAAGGTGAACTGTGCCAGGTAATAGCTGGCATACAGGTCGGGGCGCGTCAGTGTGGTCTCAAACCGGCCGGCACCGGCGACAAAACCATAACTCAGGCGCGCCGTTTTGTCCGCGCCAAGCCGCGCGACGGTGTCGGTCTGCACCCGCACAAACGGGTAACAGGCGCGTACCCGTCCAGGCAACTCGTCCCCCGCCACAAAAGCCTGCATGGCCTGGCGCAAATGGGCGATGCTGGCGTCGTAAATCAGCCGCGCCTGGGCCAGTGCGGTGGCGGGGTCGGTAAAGCGTTGGGGGGCGATGAATTCGGGCAGGTAGGACATGCCGACATTGTTTCATGCCTGTGTGACAGTGCGGGTTAGCCCGGGTGATGCCATACTCTGCACCCCATAAATCCTGTCATGCCATGCTGAAATTTACCTGCTGCGACCAGATTCGCCAGTTTTCCGAGCCCGCCAACGCAGCCTTGCTGCGCGGCATACAACGTGGTTATGAGCGCGAGTGTTTGCGTGTGGACGAAACCGGCAAACTGGCCCACACGCCCCACCCCTCGGCGCTGGGCAGCAAGCTCACCCATCCGTGGATCACCACCGACTACGCAGAGGCGCTGCTGGAGTTCATCACACCGCCGTCGACTGACCCGGGTTTTCCGCTGCGGTTTTTAACGGACATTCACGCATTTAGCGCACGCCAGCTGGGCGACGAACTGCTGTGGGCGGGCTCCATGCCCTGCAAGATCGGTGAGGATGCCGACATTGCCATTGCCAACTATGGCAGTTCTAACGCTGCGCGCTTCAAGCAGGTGTACCGCGAAGGCCTGGGCCTGCGTTATGGCCGGGCGATGCAGACCATTGCCGGGGCCCATTTCAACTGGTCTTTGCCAGATGACTTCTGGCATGCACTGCAGAGCATCTGCCCGGGTGACGGCAGCTTGCAGGACAACGTGAACGATCGTTACTTTGGGTTGATTCGCAACTTTTTGCGCTGTGGCTGGCTGGTGCCGTATCTGTTCGGTGCCTCACCAGCGCTGTGCAAAAGTTTTTTGCAAGGCCACCCCAGCGACCTGGTCGAGCTCACGCCTGGCACGCTGCATGGGCCACATGCCACCAGCCTGCGCATGAGCGACCTGGGTTACCAGAACCATTCGCAGGACAAGCTGGCAGTCAGTTTTAATTCGCTGCAGGACTACACCGCTGCACTGGAGGCCGCCATTCGCACGCCCGACCCATATTACGAAGAGTTGGGCGCGCACCGGGGCGACCGCTGGCTCCAGCTCAACGCCTGCCTGCTGCAAACCGAAAGCGAGTTTTACGCTCCAATGCGGCCCAAACGCATCGGGCTGCAGGGCGAGCGCCCGGCGTTGGCGCTGGCGCGTTATGGCGTGCAATATGTCGAGATGCGACTGTTTGACCTGAACCCGTTCATCGACATTGGCATCGCCCCCGAGCAAAACCTGTTTGCCGACACACTGCTGCTGATGTGCCTGTTTCGCACCAGCCCGCCCATCACCAGCCGCGAGCAGGGCGAAAACGACGAGAACAAACACCGGGTGGTGACGCGCGGGCGCCAGCCGGGTCTGCAACTGCTGGTGCATAACCGTGAGCAGCCGCTGCGCACGCTGGCGCATGAGTTGTTTGACGACATGGCCCCATTCGCCGCCATGCTGGATGGTGCCTATGGCAGTACCCGCCATACCCTGGCTTTGCAGCAGCTGCGCCAGCGCATCGACCACCCTGAGTTGACGCCCTCAGCGCTGGTGATCGAGGCGATCACGCAGCATGGCGGCTACTTTGACTTTGCCAACGCGATGTCTGAAAAGCACACCCGAAGCCTGCAGGCGGCAGCGCTGAGCGCGCAGGACGACGAGCGGTTTCGGGCCAGTGTGCAGGACTCGCTGGCGTTGCAGGCCCAGCTGGATGCAGTGGTGCAGGAGCCGTTTGAGGACTTTGTTGCGGCTTATTACGCTTGATTGTTGGGCTGGCTATTTTTTGACTTGTCAGTGAAATCTGTGGGTAGTTTTTGGGGAATTTGGGTTATCGGCGCGGACGTTCCAGCCAATTGGTCAGCACGTCGACCCAGAGCAAGCCGCCGCGAATCCGAGGCCCTTCGTCGGTGGCGATGGCAATATAGGTCAATCGGCTATTTCTTGCGCTGCGGGTCCCACAGAGTTGCAAAAAGGACTTTGCTTTTTAGGGTAAACCCGAAATTGCACTAGAACTCTTCCCCTAGAACCGCCAAAAATTGGTGTGAAGATTCGGAATTGCTGCAAAATAGAACGATCGTTCTTTTATGCACCATGATTCCATCCCCTTACAAACCAAGCTCTGAAAGTGACAATCCTGCGCTTACGTCACGGGGCGAACGCGCCCTGCAAAAGGGCCAGCAAACCAAGCAGCTCATCATTGACGCTGCGCTGGGTCTGGCCGAACAAATTGGTCTGGAGGGCCTGAGCATTGGTACGCTGGCCGAAGTCACCCGCATGAGCAAGTCTGGCGTGTTTGCCCATTTCGGCTCGCGTGAGGAGCTGCAAATTTCGGTGATCCGCGAGTATGACAAGCGTTTTGCAGACGAGGTTTTTTTCCCGGCCATGAATGAACCGCAGGGGCTGCCGCGGGTGCGCGCACTGTTTGCCAACTGGATGAAACGGGTAGCGGTTGAAATTCAATCCGGCTGCATCTTCATTAGTGGTGCGGTCGAGTTTGACGACCGGCCCGGTCCCGTGCGCGACGCACTTGCCTCTTCCGTTCAGACCTGGCTGGCGGCCATGTACCGCGCCGTGGTGCAGGCAAAAGATCTCGGTCATCTGGTCGGCGACGCCGACGAGAAACAAATGGCTTTTGAGATTCACGGCCTGATCCTGGCCCTGCACTATGAGGCCCGCTTTCTGAAAAACCCGGGGGCAATTGACCATGCCAACACCGGTTTTGAGAACATTTTGTTGCGTTACGGCAAATCAGTCGCCAGACCGATGCCTGCCCAGCGCTGAATTCAATCCACCTTCAAGGAGAAAACCAAATGGCCATCTATACCCCACCGCTGCGTGACATGCAGTTTGTCTTGCACGAAGTGCTCAATGTCACGGCTGATCTGCAGGCCATGCCCTTGCATGCCGACATCGATGCCGACACCATCAACGCCGTGCTCGAAGAAGGTGGCAAATTCGCAGCCGATGTGCTGCTGCCGATCAACATCAGCGGCGACAGCGAAAGCTGCAAGCTCGACCCGGTGACCCATGAGGTCAAAACCCCGGCGGGTTTCAAGGCCGCATACGACCAGTACATTGCCGGTGGCTGGGCCGCATTGGCCTGTGACCCGGCATATGGTGGCCAGGGCCTGCCGCTGGTGGTCAACCAACTGTTTTACGAAATGATGAACTCGGCCAACCAGGCCTGGACCACGTACCCGGGCCTGACCCACGGTGCCTATGCGGCACTGCACACCCATGGCACCGAGACGCAGAAAGACACCTACCTGCACAAGATGACCAGCGGCGAATGGACCGGTGCCATGTGCCTGACCGAGCCGCATTGCGGCACCGACTTGGGGCTGATGCGCACCAAGGCCGAGCCCCAACCGGATGGCACATACAAGATTACCGGTACCAAAATCTTCATCAGCGCGGGTGAGCACGACCTGGCCGCCAACATCATCCACCTGGTGCTGGCGCGCCTGCCTGACGCCCCCCCCGGCATCAAGGGCGTGAGCCTGTTCATCGTGCCGAAATACCTGGTCAATGCGGATGGCTCCATCGGCGCGCGCAACGCGATTATTGCTTCCCGGCTGGAGCATAAGATGGGCATCAAGGCCAGCGCCACCGCGCAAATCGAGCTTGAAGGTGCGGTCGGCACCATGGTCGGCCAGCCCAACAAGGGCATGCAGGGCATGTTTGTCATGATGAACGCGGCCCGTCTGGGCGTCGGCAACCAATCCCTGGGCCTGACCGAGGTGACCTTCCAGAACGCCCTGGCCTACGCCAAGGACCGCATCCAGATGCGCAGCCTCACTGGCCCCAAAGCCAAAAACCTGCCGGCCGACCCGATCATCGTGCACCCCGATGTGCGCAAGATGCTCTTGACCGCCAAGGCGTACGCCGAGGGCGGTCGTGCCTTGCTATGCTTCAGTTCGATGTTGCTGGAAAAAGATCACAACCACCCCGATGAGGCGGTGCGCAAGGACGCCGGCGAAATGCTGGCCATGCTGACCCCGATTGTCAAAGCCTTTATCACCGACAACGGCCACCTGTCCACCAATGCCTGCATGCAGGTGTTTGGTGGCCATGGCTTCATCAAGGACAATGGCATGGAGCAGTTTGTGCGCGACAACCGCATCAACATGATTTACGAGGGCACCAACACCATCCAGAGCCTGGACCTGCTGGGGCGTAAGGTCCTGGGCAACCAGGGTGCCACCCTGAAGAAATTCGGCAAGCTGATTGGCGCGCTGGTCGCCGAAGAAGGTGTCAATGAAAAAATGGCCGAATTCATCACCCCGATTGCGATTCTGGGCGAACAGATGACCAAGTTCACCACCGAACTGGGTTTCAAGGGCTTCCAGAACCCCGATGAAATAGGTGCGGCGGCGGTGGACTATTTGCGCGTTGCCGGGCATCTGGTGTTTGGCTACTTCTGGGCCCGCATGGCGCAGGTGGCTTTGCGCCAGATTGCCGCTGGCAGCACCGACCCGTTTTATACCGCCAAGCTGCAAACGGCGCGCTTTTACTTCGCCAAGTTATTCCCCGAAACCTCCACGCTGATGCGCACCGCGCGCACCGGCTGCAAGGTCTTGATGGAAACTGATGCGGCCTTGGCCTGATGTTTTATAACGATTAGTAGCGCAGGATTTATATGACTAATAGGTCTCTAGCCCACACACCTGCTGCGTTAAAAGCTGCTTTTTTTGTAGCAGTCGGCAGCACTGTAGCGGCCCAGATGACCCCGGTAGGCAGCTGGCACAGCATCGATGACAAACCTGGCAAGCTCAATAGCCTGATCGTCATCAATGAAGCTGACCAAAGCGGCGTCTGCAAGGAATGCACCGACGATCGCCAGGACGCGCGTTCAGTAAACCGCCAGCTGTTCGCCCTGAGCTTGTCAATGGGCATATCAGAACGTATTCAAGGGCTTCGACAAGCTTAAGCCCGAACGGAGTTAAACCATGTCTCGTTTCAATGTAAAAAAAGTCGCTGTTCTCGGCGCAGGTGTCATGGGTGCGCAAATTGCGGCGCACCTGGCCAATGTCAAGGTGCCGGTCATCCTGTTTGACCTGCCTGCCAAAGAAGGGCCAAAAAACGGCATCGTCACACGCGCGATCGACGGCCTGAAAAAGCTCAAGCCCGCGCCGCTGGGCGTGCCCGAAGATGCGGTGTTGATTGGGCAGGCCAATTACGAAGAGCACCTGGAGCAGTTGAAAGACTGCGACCTGATCATCGAAGCGATTGCAGAACGTATGGACTGGAAGCTCGATCTGTACAAAAAGATCGCCCCGTTCATTGCACCGCACGCCATCGTGGCGTCCAATACTTCGGGCCTGTCGATCACCAAATTAAGCGAAGTGTTGCCCGAAGAAATCAAGCCACGCTTTTGCGGCATCCACTTCTTCAACCCGCCCCGCTACATGCTGCTGGTGGAACTGATCAACACGCCCACCACCCAGCCGCAAATCCTCGACGATCTCGAAGCCTTTGTCACCAGCAACCTCGGCAAAGGCGTGGTGCGCGCCAAAGACACGCCCAACTTCATCGCCAACCGCATCGGTGTGGCCGGCATGCTGGCGACCATGAAAGAGGTGGAGAACTTTGGCCTGAGCTACGACGTGGTCGATGACTTGACCGGCAAGAAACTGGGCCGCGCGAGTTCGGGCACCTTCCGCACCGCCGACGTGGTGGGCCTGGACACCATGGCGCATGTGATCAAAACGCTGCAAGACACCCTGAGCGGTGACGCTGCCGCCGGGGTCGGCAAGTTTGACCCGTTCTACGCCAGCTTTGCCACACCGCAGGTGCTGAAAACCCTGCTGGACATGGGTAACCTGGGTCAAAAAAGCAAGGCCGGTTTCTTCAAGAAGGTCGGCCGCGACATCATGCGTTTTGATCTGGCGACCAAAACCTATGTCGCTGCCGGACAAAAGGCCGACGAGGTCTATGCCCGCATGCTGAAAAAACCAGCCGCTGAACGTCTGCAACTGCTGCGTAACAGCGAGGGCGCGCAAGGCCAGTTTCTCTGGGCCATTCTGCGCAACGCCTTCCACTACGCTGCCGTGCATCTGGCCGATGTGGCCGACAACGCGCGCGATGTGGACTTTTGCATGCGCTGGGGCTTTGGCATGAAGCAAGGCCCGTTTGAGCTGTGGCAGGAAGCCGGCTGGCTGACGGTGGCCAATATGGTCAAGGAAGACATTGATGCCGGCAAAGCGCTGTGCAATGCGCCGCTGCCCGACTGGGTGTTCAGCGGCCCGGTGGCTGAGGCCGGTGGTGTTCATACGCCCGCAGGCTCCTGGAACCCGACCACGGGTCAGTTCGTGCCTGTGCGTAGCCTGCCAGTGTATGCGCGCCAGCATTTCCCCGAGAATGTGCTGGGCTCCAAGGCAAGGTCGGCTACCACGGCTGGCAAGACCTTGTTTGAAGATGATGCCATCCGCCTGTGGACACTGGATGAGGAAATCGTCATCGCCAGCATCAAGACCAAGATGCACGCCATCAGCTCCGATGTGGTTGAGGGCCTGGTGCGCGCTGTCGATCTGGCCGAGGCCAGCTACCAGGGTGTGGTGATCTGGTCGGACGACGAGATGTTTTCGGCCGGTGCCGACCTGCAAGCCATGTTGCCAGCCTTCATGGCCGGTGGGGTCAAGGCGATCGACCGGGCTGAAGCTGAAATGCAGCAAGCCATGCTGAAGCTGCGTTACGCCAATGTGCCGGTGGTGTCTGCCGTGCGCGGTCTGGCGCTCGGTGGTGGCTGCGAAATGGCGGTGTACTCAGCCAAACGCGTGGTGGCGATGGAAAGCTATATTGGGCTGGTCGAAGTTGGCGTTGGTTTGGTTCCTGGAGCTGGTGGCCTGACCTATATTGCGCGGCGTGCTGCAGAAAATGCAGCAACTTCTACCGGCAAAGACCTGCTGCCGTTCCTCACCGAAGGCTTCACGGCGGCGGCCATGGCCAAGGTGGGTACCAGTGCGCTGGAGTCGCGCAAACTGGGCTATGTGCTGGACAGCGACGTGATCGTGCCGCACAAGGACGAGCTGCTGTTTGTTGCCCTGAACGAGGCCAAAGCCATGGCCGCCAGCGGCTATCGGGCGCCGCACAAGCGCCAGTTTGCCGTGGCCGGGCGCAGCGGTCTGGCCACCATCAAGGGCTCGCTGGTCAACATGCGCGACGGCGGCTTTATCAGCCAGCACGACTTCCACATCGCCAGCCTGATCGCCAACGTGGTCTGTGGCGGTGACGTCGACGCCGGCAGCCTGGTGACCGAAGAGTACCTGATGATGCTGGAGCGCCAGGCGTTTTGCTCGCTGCTCAACCATCCCAAGACCCAAGAGCGGGTGATGGGCATGATGTCCACCGGAAAGCCGGTGAGAAACTGATATGTTGACAAGCGCCCGACCAACAGCCAGCGAATTGCGCCACGGGCTGCTGACTTGCACCTTCCCCCGCTGGGAAGGCTGGGATGGGGGCTTGACGCTCAGTTGGCACAGCAATGCAACAGCAGGCCACCTCCAATGCCAAAGGTTACGCGCGTCAATTGCGGGCAGCCATGACAGACAGCGAACGACGTTTGTGGTCGCGCCTGCGCGGCGAACAGCTAGGCGTCAAGTTTCGGCGTCAGCATCCACTGGGTGCTTATGTTGCCGACTTTGCGTGTTTGTTTCCAAAGTTGATCGTTGAGCTCGACGGCACTCAGCACCGGGATCAGCAGGTCTATGACCGACACCGTGACGCGTTTTTCGAGTCACAGCAGTTTGCAGTGCTTCGATTTTTGTCGAATGAACCCTTGATGAATCTGGATGGTGTGTTGCAGGTCATTTTGGCGCGTTTGGCGGCGCTTGCCCCCATCCCTACCTTCCCCCAGTGGGGGAAGGAGTAATTTCCAAATTTTTAACGGAATCTCACCATGAAACAAATTACTGACGCCTACATCGTTGCCGCCACGCGCACGCCCATTGGCAAATCGCACCGCGGTTATTTCCGCAACACCCGCCCCGATGACCTGCTGGTCAAGGTGCTGCAGTCGGCCATGGCGCAAGTGCCCGGACTGGACCCTAAAGCGATTGAGGACGTGATCTGCGGCTGCGCCATTCCCGAAGGCCAGCAGGGTCTGAACATTGCCCGCATTGGCGCAGTGTTGGCAGGCTTGCCGACCAGCGTCGGCGGCATCACGGTCAACCGTTTTTGTGCTTCGGGTCTGAGCGCCATCCAGATGGCGGCCGACCGCATTCGTGTCGGCGAGGCTGATGTGATGTTTGCCGCCGGTGTCGAGAGCATGAGCATGGTGCCGATGATGGGCAACGCGCCCTCGCTGTCGCCCACCATGTTTGACAACGACGAAAACATCGGTATTGCCTACGGCATGGGCCTGACTGCTGAAAAAGTGGCCAACCAGTGGAAGGTTAGCCGCGAAGCGCAGGACGCGTTTGCCGTCGAGTCGCACCGCCGTGCGTTGGCCGCCCAGGCTGCAGGCCACTTTGCCGCTGAAATCACCCCGATTGAGGTCACCGACCGCGCACCCAATCTGGCCGATGGCTCGGTGGTTGCGAAAAAGCGTACCGTCAGCATGGACGAGGGTGCCCGCGCCGATACCTCCCTGGAAGGTCTGGCCAAGCTGCGCGCCGTGTTTGCCGCGCGCGGCTCGGTCACGGCCGGCAACAGTTCACAAACGTCGGATGGCGCTGGCGCCTTGATTTTGGCCAGCGAAAAAGCCGTCAAGCAGTTTGGCCTGAGCCCATTGGCACGGTATGTGAGTTTTGCCGCCAAAGGCGTGCCGCCGCACATCATGGGTATCGGCCCGATTGAGGCCATTCCGGCGGCGCTGCGTTATGCCGGTATCAGCCAGAATGATCTGGACTGGATTGAGCTCAACGAAGCCTTTGCCGCGCAGTCGCTGGCCGTCTGCAACACGCTGGGGCTGGACCCGGCCAAGGTCAACCCGATGGGCGGTGCCATTGCGCTGGGCCACCCGCTGGGTGCCACGGGCGCGATTCGTGCCGCCACGGTCATCCACGCCTTGCAGCGCAACCAGCTCAAATACGGCATGGTCAGCATGTGCATTGGCATGGGCCAGGGCGCCGCGGGCATTTTTGAACGTGTCTGATCCCTGCCGCGCTCCCAAACCCAGGATAAATCCAGGAAACAACATGGCCGACCTGCTGCTAGACCGCACTGACCAAGTGTTGACGATCACCTTTAACCGGGTGGACAAAAAGAACTCATTCACTGCGGCCATGTATGCCGAGATGGCCGATGCATTGACGGCGGCGCAGGCCGACGATAGCGCGCGGGTGGTGGTGTTTCAGGGGCATGAGACCATCTTCAGCTCGGGCAACGACATTGCCGACTTTTTGAAAACACCGCCGCTGTCGCCGGATATGCCGGTGTTCCGGTTTCTGCGCGCCGTCAGCAGCTTTACCAAACCGCTGGTGGCAGCCGTCTGTGGCCCGGCAGTAGGCATTGGCACCACGCTGCTGTTTCATTGCGATCTGGTGTATGCCGGTGACAACGCGGCGTTTTCCATGCCGTTTGTCAACCTGGGTCTGTGCCCCGAGGCCGCGTCAAGCCTGCTGGCCCCGCAGCGCATGGGCTACGGCCGTGCCGCCGAGGCGCTGTTGCTGGGTGACCCGTTCATGGCCGAGGCAGCTCTTGAGATGGGGCTGGTAGCGCGCATCGTGCCGCCCGCCGAGGTCAACGCGTTGGCGCAGCGCCAGGCCCAAAAGCTGGCATCCAAGCCGATGAGCTCGCTGCTGCAAACCAAGCGCTTCATGAAGATGGGGCAGGCTGAGGCGGTAACGCAGCGCCTGGGTGACGAAGGCGTGGTGTTTGGCCGCATGCTGGGCGAGCCGGCAGCGCGTGAAGCATTTGCCGCATTTATGGAAAAACGCCTGCCAGACTTCTCGAAAATTTAAGTAAAATAGTGCTCTAGCCCTTTAACCATAAGCACTATCAGCTATTTTTTTTGTAGTATTCAATGCCACATCATTCCCATAAAGCCGCTGACATTGTGTTTGAAGACGAGTTTGTTGTTGGACTCAAGAAAGTGTTTGAGGAGATGATCGTCTTCAACAAGATGTTGGGCTTGAAAATCACGTCGCTCAAGCCGGAGCGGGTCATGGCGCGCATCGACATGCGTAATGAACTGGTGGGGCATTTTGCCTACAACCGCATTCATGGCGGTGTGATCAGCGCTGGTCTCGATGCCATGGGCGGACTGGCGGTGATGGCCGCCATTGGCGCACGCCACATGGACGAGTCGCCCACGCAGCGTCTGCAGCGTTTTGCCAAGCTTGGCACCATCGACCTGCGGGTCGATTACCTGCGCCCGGGCATTGGTGACCACTTTGAATTACGTGCCGAGGTGATGCGCCTGGGCTCACGCGTGGCGTCAACCCGCATGGAGTTTTTGGGTGCCGACGGCAAGCTGATGTCCACCGGGGCGGCCGCCTATATCGTGTCCTGATCCCGACCCAAAGGTCCAGCCGGTTTCAGGGCGTGGTCTTGGGCACTTCACGCGGGCGGCCCTGTTCATCCAGCGCCACATAGGTGACCGAGGCCTCGGTCACCTTGGTGTACTTGCCCTGAGCCCGGAAGTGTTCGGCATACACCTCAACCTTGACGGTGATGGAGGTGCGCCCGATACGCACCAACTTGGAAAAAAACGACAAGATGTCCCCCACCCGCACCGGATGTTTGAAGATGAATTGATTGACCGCTACCGTGGCCATGCGGCCACCGGCGTAACGCGCCGGGATCACGGCACCGGCCAGATCGACCTGCGCCATCACCCAGCCGCCAAAAATATCACCGTTCTGGTTGCAGTCGCGCGGCAGGGGAATCACTTTAAGCACCAGTTCCTCATCAGTGGGCAGTTGCACCCCGTCTGCAGCGTTCGCTGCACTGGACTGGGTACTGGCTGGTTGGCGGGCGTTGTCAGACATGGGCACAATCGGGGGTGAGTTAATTATGAGAGATTGTCACCCATGCGCCGTTCTGGCGAAATAGCCCCCACCCTTGCCCCGGAGCCTTCAGCGTCCGCTGCCAATGCCGTCAACACACGCTCGGACTGGGCCACGTTGCAGCGGCTGTTCCCATATCTTTGGGCGTACAAATGGCGCGTGATGCTGGCGTTGGCCTTTATGGTCGGCGCAAAAATGGCCAATGTCGGTGTGCCGCTGTTGCTCAAGCAACTGGTGGACACCATGAACCCCAAGGGCGGCATTGACGCGCAAGCGCTGCTGGTGGTGCCGCTGGGCCTGCTGGTGGCGTATGGCTTGCTGCGCCTGTCCACTTCGGTGTTTACCGAGCTGCGTGAGCTGATTTTTTCCAAGGCCACCGAGGGAGCCTCGCGCGCCATCAGCCTGCAGGTATTTCGCCATTTACACGCTTTAAGCCTGCGTTTTCACCTGGACCGCCAGACCGGCGGCATGACGCGCGACATCGAGCGTGGCACCCGTGCGGTGCATTCGCTCATCAGTTATTCGCTCTACAGCATCTTTCCGACGCTGATCGAAGTGGCGATGGTGCTGACCCTGCTGGCGGTCAAGTTTGACGTCTGGTTTGCGGGGATCACCATCATTGCGCTGATCATCTACATCAGCTTCACCATCGTGGTGACCGAGTGGCGCACCCAGTTCCGCAAGGTCATGAATGACCTGGACTCCACCGCCCACAGCCGCGCCATTGACTCGCTGCTGAATTATGAAACCGTCAAGTACTTCAACAACGAAGAATTCGAGGCGCGTCGCTACGACGACAACCTGGTGCGTTACCGCCAGGCGGCCATCAAAAGCCAGACCAGCCTGAGCATTCTGAACACCGGACAGCAGCTCATCATTGCCACCGGCCTGGTCGCCATGCTCTGGCGTGCCACCCAGGGCGTGGTCGATGGCCGCATGACGCTGGGCGATCTGGTGATGGTCAACGCCTTCATGATTCAGCTTTATATTCCGCTGGGTTTTCTAGGGGTGTTGTACCGTGAAATCAAACAAAGCCTGACCGACCTGGACAAGATGTTCACCCTGATGGAGCGCGAACGCGAAGTAGCCGACCTGCCCGGCGCCACACCGCTGCAGGTGCAGGATGCCAATGTGCGCTTTAGCCACGTCAGTTTTGCCTACGACCCGGCACGCCCGATCCTGCACGACATCAGTTTTGACATACCCGCGGGTAAAACAGTGGCCGTGGTCGGGCCGTCGGGCTCAGGCAAATCGACACTGGCACGTTTGTTGTTCAGGTTTTACGATGTGCAGCAAGGGCAGATTTTGATTGCCGGGCAGGACATCAAACAGGTCACCCAGGCCAGCGTGCGCCAGGCCATTGGCATCGTGCCGCAAGACACCGTGCTGTTCAATGACACGGTCGAATACAACATTGCCTACGGCCGCCCCGGTGCCAGCCGCGCCGAGGTACAGGCCGCCGCGCAATCGGCGCACATTCACAACTTTATCGCCGCCACACCCAAGGGCTACGACACCATGGTGGGTGAACGTGGGCTCAAGCTTTCAGGCGGGGAAAAGCAGCGGGTAGCGATTGCCCGCACCTTGCTGAAAAACCCGCCGATTTTGATCTTCGATGAGGCCACCAGCGCCTTGGACAGCGCCAACGAACGCGCGATCCAGGCCGAACTGCAAAGTGTGGCGCAAAACAAGACCACGCTGGTGATTGCGCACCGCCTGTCAACGGTGGTTGATGCCCATGAGATTCTGGTGATGGAAGCCGGCTACATTTTGGAGCGCGGCACCCACATCGAGCTGCTGGGTGCCAACGGGCGTTATGCACAGATGTGGGCGCTGCAGCAAAGCTCCGATTAGTGTTTGGCCGTGGCAACTGACAGAATGTTGCACGCACCGCGAGGCTCTGAGACATATCCCCGGCACTACACTGACACCTGATTCAGACTTGGTCACCCCACTTATGGAAATTGTCTTCCTTCTGGCGCTTATTTTGGTTGGCACTCGTCTGCTCAACGCACGGGACCAGCGCGTGCGTATTGCGTTGCTGGGCAGCTACCTGGCCAAATACCGCATCGAGAAGCTGATGGAAAACCTGATCCAGGGCTACATGCGTGCCCTGGGCGAAGCCGATGGCGGGCGCCAGACACAAATTTGGCGCATGCTGGAGACTGCAGAAGTTGAGCTGTGTGAACAGTTCAACAACTTTACCCTTGAATTTGCCAGGCTCAACGAGTCACAGGCGCGCGTCAGCAAGCTGCCATTGGCCCTGCCCTATGCCAGCCAATGGCTGTCAGCCAACACCTTCGACATGCGCAAGGCCCTCAGCATTCATGCCCACGCCTTGACCCAAGCCGCCAGCAACAGCGATCAGCTGGCCCCCAAAGCCCGGGCGTTTACCCTGATGGCCGAACTGTTTTTGATGCAGCACAGTTGCCACTGGTTTTGCCGCTCCAAGCTATTAGCGTCCGCCCGCTTGCTGGCGCGCCACCAGACACCGTACGCTCAGGTGCTGAATTCGGTGGCACCAGCGACACGTCGCGCCTACCTGGCGCTGGTCGGTTCATGAAAGGTAATCTCTTGGGCGCGTTCAGGCGGTGGCTTGACCGCTGGCTGCGCCGCCCACCGCGCAGCTTGGAGCGCCAACGCGCCCTCGACCTGCTGGCGGCGATTGACGCCGGTGGTGTGCCCTTGAACCCGGCCAGAGTCAACGATATCGCCCGCCAGTTGGGCTTGGAAGTATCAACCAAGGCACCGATGGCGGACACCATTGCGCGCATCAGGGCCTGCGCACGGGAGTGGTAAGACATGGAAACAAGATGGCTTGAAGACTTTGTCAGCCTGGCTGAAACCCATAGTTTCAGCCGCTCAGCCCAGTTGCGCCATGTCACCCAACCCGCTTTTTCGCGGCGCATCCAGTCGCTGGAAGCCTGGGCCGGCTCCGACCTGGTGGACCGCAGCAGCTACCCAACGCGACTGACGCCCGCTGGCCAAACCCTTTACGCACAGGCACATGAAGTCTTGCAGGCGCTGCAAACCACCCGCGCCATGCTGCGCGGACACGCCACTGCCGCGCAGGACGTGATCGAGTTTGCCGTGCCGCATACCCTGGCGTTCACGTTTTTCCCGGCCTGGGTGTCAGACCTGCGCGAAAAATTTGGGCCCATCAAAAGCCGCCTGATTGCACTCAATGTGCACGATGCCGTGATGCGGCTGGTCGAAGGCAGCTGCGACCTGCTGATTGCCTACCATCACTCTTCGCAGCCCTACCAGCTAGACGCCGACCGCTATGAAATGGTGAGTTTGGGGGAGGAGATTGTGGCCCCCTATGTGCGACCTGACGGGCAAGGCAACCCGCTCTACCTGCTTCCGGGAAAGGCTGGTCGGCCGCTGCCCTATCTGGGCTATGCCCAAGGTGCCTATCTGGGGCAAATGGTGGAACTGATCCTGAAACGCTGCAGCGCCCCGATCCACTTTGACCGGGTGTATGAGACCGACATGGCAGAAGGTTTGAAGGCCATGGCCATCGAAGGCCACGGCATCGCATTTTTGCCCTACAGCGCAGTACAGAAAGACCTGCGCGCCAAACGGCTGATCAGCGCCGCACCGCCCGAGCTCAAAAACCTGCAGATCACTATGGAGGTGCGCGTTTACCGTGAAAGGCCGTCCGGCCGCGACGCCTTCAAGGCCAACAGCCAGACTGGTCACCGGGGCGGCAATATGGCCAAGCGCAATGCTCAGGCGTTGTGGGACTATCTGGTGACGCAAAGCCCACCACAGTGACCGGCCACAGTGCGGCTGCCAGCGGTGGGCCTTGGCCTTTTTGGGACAATGCAGCCCATGATCCAAACCCTGACCCTGACCCGCCCTGATGACTGGCACCTGCATGTGCGCGATGGCGACGCGCTTGGCACCGTGGTGCCGCACACCGCCGCCCAGTTTGGGCGCGCCATCATCATGCCCAACCTGCGCCCGCCGGTAACCACCGCTGCCCAAGCCATGGCCTACCGCGCGCGCATCCAGGCCGCGGTGCCACCTGGCGTGGCCTTTGAGCCCCTGATGACGCTCTACCTCACCGACAAGCTGCCGGCGCAAGAGATCACACACGCCAAAGAGGCCGGCGTGGTGGCCGTCAAGCTATACCCGGCCGGGGCCACCACCAACAGCGACGCGGGCGTGACCGATGTGCGCAAAACCTACAAAACACTTGAAACCATGCAGCGCGCCGGCATGCCGCTGCTGGTGCATGGCGAGGTGACTTCCACCGACGTCGACCTGTTTGACCGTGAGGCGGTGTTCATTGACACCCAGCTGATCCCGCTGCGCCGCGAATTTCCCGAGCTGAAGATTGTGTTTGAACACATCACCACGCGCGAAGCGGCGCAGTATGTGCAGGCCTGTGACCGATTTACCGCCGCCACACTGACCGCGCACCACCTGCTATTTAACCGCAACGCCATCTTTACCGGCGGCATTCGTCCCCACTATTACTGCCTGCCGGTGCTCAAGCGAGAAACCCATCGCCAGGCGCTGTTGGCCGCAGCCACCAGCGGCAATCCGAAGTTTTTTTTGGGCACCGACAGCGCGCCGCACGCCATGCATCTGAAAGAGCACGCCAGCGGTTGCGCCGGTTGTTACACCGCGCATGCCGCCTTGGCGCTCTACGCGCAGGCGTTTGACTCAGTGGATGCGCTGGACCAGCTTGAAGCCTTTGCCAGCTTTCATGGCGCGGATTTTTATGGCATGCCACGCAACATCGGCAGCGTTACCTTGCAACGAGGCAACTGGCAGGTGCCAGAACGCTTTGTTTTCGGAGATGCTCAGCTCAAGCCCTTGTGCAGCGGCGAAGTATTGCCGTGGCGGTTGGTTTGACGGATGCCCTGGTTGGGTAGCGGTCGCTCATACGCCCGATACCCTCATTCCGTTTCTAGATCGATGCGCCAGACATTCGGCACGAAGCCGCAGACAGTGCTATAGCACGGCAAGGCGAAGCAACAACATGTCGGATTGATATGGAAATGGAATCGGCTCATTGTTGGCAACGGTTGGCTAACAATTGGTCCCCCAGCGTGCTGTCCCCCTCGCCCAAAGACAGTTTGCGCAACAGTTCGTCGCATACCGAGTTGGTGCGAAGTTTGATCGCTGGCGCTGCGCGAGGTGCTTCGGCAAGCTTGTGAGGCGCTGGCGCGGGGCTGACCTTGCTTGGTGGGGTTGACACGGCTGGGGCAGGTGCTGAAACAGGTGCAGGTTGAATCACCGGCTTGGTGATCGCCAAAGAAGCCAGCGGCTTTGCAGTTGGCGCGGGTTTTATCGAGACGGGTTGGGGTGGCATAACGGCAACGCTGGATGGTGTCGAAATTGGCGCAGGAGAACTTTGCCCCCGATTTGGCTCACGACTGGTCAGGTGCCAGATGGCCATGATGGCCAAACCTGCGGCACAACCTAGAAGAGCCATGATCATGCCGCGCCGGGCGAAATGCGCGCGCAGCGGGAGCAGAATGTCGCCATGGCCGCCTGACGCAGAGACTGCAGGTTCAGGCGCAACGGCGGGTGCTGGCTGGGGCGCTGGCGCATCAGATTCGATGCTAGACCGAAATTGCGCGATATTTTGTGTTCTGTCAACGGGTTTGACTCTCAGCGCGGCATCCAGCCCTGCCAGAAATTGATGCGAGTACTTGCCCTGTGCAGAAGTCGCCAACGGGATGTGCGTGTCATGCAAGAGTCTGCCCGCCGAAATCGGCGGGGTTTTGCCGGTGATCGCCCAATGAATGGTAGCGGCCAACGCATAGACATCGGTCCATGGTCCCTGCTTGATTTCGGCAATGGCGGCATATTGCTCGATGGGTGCGTAACCGGGTTTGAGCACGACGGTGAGTGCCTGTGTCATGTCGCCAATCACCTGCCGCGCCGCGCCAAAGTCCAGCAAGATCGGCCGCGTCTCGCCATCGACCAGCATGATGTTGTCAGGTGCAATGTCGCGGTGGTACCAGCCTTCTGTGTGCATGTTTTCCAGCACCTCCATGAGCGGACGCAGCAGCAGCTTGAGCCAGGCTTCATCCGGTGGCACAGTCATTTCCCGAACCACGCTGCGAAAGGTCCGACCAACGTAAAGTGGCATCACCATGTAGGCCGTGCCGTTGGCGTGAAAAAAACGAAACACACGCACCAGCGAGGGGTGGTTGAAACTGGCGAGTGTTTGTGCTTCGCGCACAAAACCGTTGAGACCAGCCAAAAAAGTTTGTCTGTTTCTCTCTGAGCGGACACCAACCTGGGTTCGGCCGGTTCTGAAAGCGATGCTTGCAGGCAGGTATTCTTTCAGCGCGACCTCACGCTCCAGCACCAGGTCCCATGCCTTGTAAACGATGCTGAAGCCACCTTCTCCGACCTTGTGGAGTATTTCGAACTCTTCGAGCCTGACTCCGCTTGGCAGGGGCTGGGAATTGAGATCGTCGTCGGGCTCGTCGTGCACGAAAGTCAATTGGGCGCGCCAGTCCTAGCCAGCGCTTTTGCAGTCTGCGACTGCAAATTCGACCCGACGGTCAACCGCATCGCGTGCATCGTCGGTGCCTGACCCAACGATGGCCTTGCTCGAGCCCAGACCTGCGGCGCTAAGCTGGCCGGCCAGCCGCTTGTTCTGGTTGACGATCTGTTGCCGGACCTGCGTGGCGCGCTGCAGCGACAGGCGTTCGTTCAGGGGTTCGGCACCGCTGCGACTGGTATGGCCGACAACTTGCAAGCAGGTGCGCGACTTGGCTGACTGGTTGCCAATCTGCGCCAGCCACATACTGTAGTCGCGGCGGACTTCGGCATTGTTCAAAAACAAGGTTGAGCCGGGCTGAAACAGGAATTTAACGCTTATCTGCTTTTGGCCCAGGCCGTAGTCAACCAGGTCACCAAAGGCGGCTGCCGATTCCTTGGGCCGGTTGAGTTGGCGCTGGGTCAGGTACAGGCCGTTGAAAACCCGCAACTGGTGACCACCCGGCATGCGTAGCGCCGCCCTGTAAAGGTCCAGTGAATCTTCCAGCCGGTTGTCGTGGTAAGCGCGGATGGCATCGTTGATCACGGCCGCAGTGGCCAGTTTGTCCCAGTAATCGGGGTTGATCGGGTCTCCCGCTTTGGTACCCTGACAGGTGCTGACGTAGCCACTTGAGGCTTTGTCCTTGGTCCAGCCCGGGCTGTTCTGAAAGAAAGGAAGCGGGGTGTGATCAACACCCTCGGCAGCTGCTCGGGCAAATCCTTTGGACACAATTTTGCCGCTGCGGACATCCAGCAACGCCAGGCAAATACGGTACCACTCTGTCGGACCAGCGCTTTTTCCAGCATTGTCCAGCGCCGTGAAGGTGCCAATGAAGACATAGGGGCCACGCACCAGCGACGACGATGTGAACGGCATAGGTTCAAAACGCGGGTACTTCTCGCTGACGGTCTTTAGCACCAGCTTTTCCATGTTTTGCGTGGCGTTGGACTGAACCCAGCTATTGCCATCAATGAGCGGGTCAATGACCAGGGGCAAGCGCTCGCCCAGCGCCTGCGGCACACCGTCAAACAAGGCCGCGGTGGCGGCCTGCAAGGCCTCGGGCAGCGGACGAATCGGAACCGGTGCTGGTGAGGCAGCCGCAGCGCCCTGAGTTGCCGCTTCGGGAGCCTCCCCTGGCTGCTTGACTTGCGCGGCCAACGCAGGATCGGTCTTGTCAGTGTCCGCCGGAGGCGTTGCACAACCCAGCATAATGAAAGTCATCATGAGCGTTTGCAATCGCTTGAACCACAAACCACCCGAGAGCGTCGTATCACTGTGCATGTGTTTCTCCGTTGATGTAAATCAAAAATACCAAGCGTAGATATTAACGTATCCGTCCAAATCGATCGCGTCTTGCCATGTCCACCCACGCGCTAAGTGAGATTCAATGGGCTGCGCCCTGGCTCAGTCCGTGGCGTACTGTAGGCCAGACCTGCGCACAGCGCGTGCGGGCCGGCCAGCCGCAGCCCGCAGCACTCAATGCCGTGGCGCAAACGCTCTGGCACCATGCCGGCGATGTGCCGGTACGCTTTGTGCCACAGCACGACCTGCCCCCTGGCGTGGCCTACGAGCAGTATGTTTTTAATAGCGGACAGTGCCCTACCCGTGAGGGCTTGCATGACTTTTTTAATGCATTGGCGTGGCTGAACTTTCCGCACACAAAGCGGCGTCTGAACCAGCTGCATGTGGCACAGATTGCGCAGACCGGCATTGCCCCGGTGCGCGGCCCGGCGCGTGACGGGCTCACGCTGTTTGATGAAAACGTGGCACTGCTGCGGGCACCTGACGCGTTATGGAACGCGCTGGCAGCCAAAGATTGGCAACAGGTGTTTGGCAGCCTGCGGCATTTGTGGGACCAGGCTTATCTGGTGCTGTTTGGCCACGCCTTGCTTGAAAAACTGGTTTGCCCAAGAAAATCGGCCACAGCCCACGTCTATCGGGCGCATCCAGCTCTTGATTCAATAGCAAGTCTGGACACCTGGCTGGCCGCAGATGTGTCGGCCGACAAGTTGGCCGCCAAGCCTTTTGTGCATTTGCCGGTGCTGGGTGTGCCGCATTGGTGGCCGGGCAACGAGGTACCCGGCTTTTATGACGATCCAACGGTGTTTCGGCCGTTGGCTCAACGCCACTTCTAATATGGCTGTTTTGAAGGCTTTGCCATGTGTGGTTTTCGCGTGCGGGTGTGCATCTGGCCTGACTACTACAGCATCACCTAGCGCAACCCGACAACACAGCAGTTGTCGGGTATTGACATCGGGCATCGACATGGCCAACGAATTCGGCAAAGGCCTGTCGGTGGCGGTGCAATTCATCGACAGCTCATTTGCCAAACTGATCGACGACGTGACCCTGGACCGCGCCGCCCCGCAGATTCGCCAGTGGAAAGCCCACCAACAGTGCCCGCCGCTGCCCATCATTGCACTGACCGCAGATGCCTTTGAAGAAGACCGGCAACGCTGTCTGGCGGTCGGCATGAACGACTTCCTGGCCAAGCCCATCGACGTGCAGGCGCTGAAACCGGCACTCACGCAGCGGCTTGAAACAGCCGACTGATCGGGGCTGGCACGGCCAGCGGCCCTTGGCGCAAATAGGCAATTCCAGTGGGGAATTGCACCTGCAGCGGCTTGTTTTCTCGGCGTTCGCCACTACCATTCGTGCTGTTTCGCGGCAAGACCGCCAAGTTTTTACCAAGAGGAAATCATGAAACGTATCGTTTTGTTTGTGCTCACCAACGTGCTGGTGGTTGCCGTGCTGGGCATTGTGGCAAGCCTGCTGGGTGTCAACCGTTACCTGACGAGCAGCGGGCTGAACCTGGGCGCATTGCTGGGCTTTGCGCTGGTGATGGGTTTTGGCGGTGCCATCATTTCGCTGCTGATCAGTAAACCGATGGCCAAGTGGACATCTGGCGTGCGCATCATCAACCAGCCCTCCAACGCTGATGAGGCCTGGATTGTCGAGACCGTGCGCAAACTCTCGGAGCGTGCCGGCATTGGCATGCCAGAGGTTGGCATTTTTGACGGTGCCCCGAACGCCTTTGCCACCGGTGCCTTTAAGAATTCAGCCCTGGTGGCCGTCAGCACCGGCTTGCTGCAGGGCATGACGCACGAAGAAATCGAGGCCGTGATTGGCCATGAAGTGGCCCACGTGGCCAACGGCGACATGGTCACCATGACGCTGATCCAGGGTGTGATGAACACCTTTGTGGTGTTTTTGAGCCGTGTCATCGGCTACGCGGTGGACAGCTTTCTGCGCAAGGGCGACGACCGCGACAGCGGCCCCGGCATTGGTTACATGATCACCACCATCGTGCTTGACATTGTGCTGGGGTTTGCGGCGGCCATTGTGGTGGCATGGTTCAGCCGCCAGCGCGAGTTTCGGGCCGATGCCGGTGCTGCGCAGCTGATGGGCCGCAAACAGCCCATGGTCAACGCACTGGCGCGCCTGGGTGGCATGGAGCCAGGGCACTTGCCCAAGAGCGTGGCCGCTTTTGGCATTGCCGGTGGCATTGGCCAGCTGTTTTCAACCCACCCGCCGCTGGAAGACCGCATTGCTGCACTGCAAAGTGCGCCGCTCAAATAAGCCGGTCAATCGGCCCATTGTTCACCTCTTTGCCCTGCCGTGGCGAATGCCTGGCAGGGCTTTTTTACGTGTGGGATAGACTCTTTGCATGGAACTGTCTACCTGGTTAACTTTTTTCGCCGCCTCCTGGGCCATCAGCATTTCACCGGGCCCCGGGGCCATTGCGTCGATGAGTGCAGGCCTGAACCATGGTTTCAGATACGGCTACGTGACAATTTTTGGACTGATTCTGGGCATCTGGACCCAGTTGGCGGTGGTGGGTGTGGGACTGGGCGCGCTGATGGCAACGTCTGGCATGGCATTCACGGTGGTCAAGTGGCTTGGCGTGGGTTATCTGGTGTGGCTGGGCATTGCGCAGTGGCGCGCACCGGCACGCCCCATGGTGGCAGCGTCGGAGTCGGGCGAGGTGGTGACGCAGCGCGCACTCATTTTGAAGGCCTGGATGATCAATGTGGTCAACCCCAAAGGCACGGTTTTTTTGCTGGCGGTGGTGCCACAGTTCATCAGCCTGACACTGCCCCTGCTGCCGCAATACCTGATCATCGGGGCCACGCTGGCGTTTACCGACATGGTGGTGATGACGGGCTACACCGCGCTGGCCGCCAAAGTGCTGGGCGCGCTGAAAGAGCCGGCACAAATTCGTGCCATGAACCGTGTGTTTGGCAGCTTGTTTGTACTGGCCGGCACGCTGCTGGCACTGTTCAAGCGGGCGGCGTGATTGCCCCGACTTGCGCTGTTGAAACAGCAACAATTGGCGCGACCCGACCTGCGCATTGCATGTTTGAAAGCTGGCCTGCTGCGCAGCCAGTTTTCAAGCATAATTGACCTCTAGCCCTCGTGAAATATGCGTAGTAAGCTATTATTTTTATAACAATGAATACACCACCCAAGTCCCCTGCTTTTCGCCGTGCCGCAGCGCCAGTAGCCAAGGCCCCGATTCCTGTCGGCCAGACCAACACCGCCGCCTATGGCGCTGGGGGCACGCTGCGCCTGAACAAGCGCATGGCCGAGCTGGGCCTGGCATCCCGGCGTGAGGCGGATGACTGGATTGCCAAGGGCTGGGTCAAGGTGAATGGCCGGGTCGCTGAAATGGGCATGCAGGTCTCGCCGGATGTGCACATTGAGATCGACAAACAGGCGCAGGGCCAGCAGGCCAACCAGGTCACGGTGCTGATCAACAAGCCGCTCGGGCTGGTGAGTGGTCAGGCCGAAGACGGCCACCAGCCCGCCATCACACTGGTGCAGCCGCAAAACCGCTGGGCACAGGACAATGCGCGCTTTTTCTTTCACCCCAGCCATTTGAAAAGTCTGGTGCCAGCCGGGCGGCTCGACATTGATTCGACCGGGCTGCTGGTGCTGACGCAAGACGGCCGGGTGGCGCGCCAGCTGATTGGTGAAGACGCCGTGATGGAAAAGGAATACCTGGTGCGGGTGATGTACACCGGCATCATCAACACCGCAGCGGCCACCTCGGCAGCCGCCACGCACGCGGCGCGTCCGTCGGTCAGTGTGCCCGGCGCGCCAGCCTCCCGCCCGAGCGCACCGACCCAGCTCAGCCGCATTGACGATGACGACCCGGTCAGCCTGGACGTACAGTCGGTGTTTCCGCCAGACAAGCTGGCCATGCTGCGCCACGGTCTGAGCCTGGACGGACAGCCTTTGAAACACGCCAAGGTCGAGTGGCAAAACCCCGAACAACTGCGTTTTGTGCTGACCGAGGGCAAAAAGCGCCAGATCCGCCGCATGTGTGAGCTGGTCGGCCTGAAGGTCGTCGGCCTGAAGCGGGTACGCGTCGGCAAGGTCATGCTGGGCAACCTGCCCGTAGGCCAGTGGCGCTATCTGGCGCCGCATGAGCATTTTTGAAGTGCTTTTCAGCGTTTTGAGGCGTTAGGCTGGTTGGGCTCAAAGACGTAATTGCTTGCTGGCTTGATGGAGTGAGGGCATTGAGGTGTGCAGGCGTGACGATTGCGCGCTGCGCAGCAGCCGGATCGGGTAGCCCCTCATACTGGAGTACCAGAAATCGGGGCTACCCGATCCGGCTGCTACGCTGATGCTGTGGTGGTTGACTCAGGTGTTTTAAATACCGAAAGCCTGCTGACGGTACGCGATGACAGCTTGGCGACTTCGGCATTGGATTGGGCGCAATTTTTGTACGAAATATGCTTCTAGCCCTTTTTCCGTATGCGCAGGCAGCTTCATTTTTAATAGTGACTAAAGTCATTTTTGAGACTATTCGCTTTGCATCCCTCCCCCACCACCCACATCAAAGTTCAATTCCATCTCTAAATCGCCCATGTCATTGTTACTTCGCCTTGCCGCGCGACAGCACTGACCGCAGCGGCGCGCCCACACACCAATGACCCGTCAATGGACAAAAGCCAAAGCGCTTCCTAAACCAAATAATTCGTATATCGACAACAGGGAAGTTGATCACAATCAACGAAGCGAACACCGGCCACATAGGGCTGTTCAGGCTCCCCCTCGCCCGGCGGGGCGAGGGGGCTGGGGGGAGTGGGGAAAAAACTAAAAAACAGACAAACATGCCATTGATCGCAAAAAAATAACAAAGAAATGACCGACAAGCCCATACCCACCCACCCCACCCAGCTAGATAAAATATAGCATCCCACCCCACCCCACCCCCGCCCCAAAAGTTATGATCGCCCCCTCAGACGGCCAAGCCACCTGAGCCCCACCCGGTGCCATAAAAACGATTTTTTTCTCTCTCAAAGGAACCTGCATGAACATCTTCTCCCGTAGCCTGACCGGCCTGGCCTGCGCAGCCAGCCTAGCCCTCGCCCTGCCCGCTTTGGCCGTTGAAAAGGTCAATATCGCCGTGGTCACCGGCCCGACCTTTGTCCATACCGTGTCAGCCAACAAGTTCAAGGAAGAAGTGGACAAGGCGCTGCCCGGTAAATACGACGTGATCGTGCACCACTCGGCCGCGCTGGGTAGCGAAACCCAGGTGTTGCAGCAACTGCAGTTGGGTACTGTGCAGATGAGCGTCTGCACCACCGGCCCGATTGAAGCCTTTGTGCCTGAAGTCAAAGCGCTGGAGCTGCCTTTTTTGTTCAGCTCGTACGAGGCCACCGACAAGGTGCTGGACGGCCCGATTGGCACCGACCTGCTCAAGCGGTTTGAGAAGGCCGGCCTGGTTGGCATGCATTTTCTGGACAACGGGTTTCGTAACGTGACCAATTCCAAGCAGGCCGTCAAAAGTCCGGATGACCTCAAAGGCATGAAGATCCGCACCATGGAGTCGCCCACCCACCTGGCGATCTGGCGCGCCATTGGTGCCAACCCCACCCCCATGGCCTGGCCCATCACCACGCAGCTGCAGCAAGGTGTGCTCGATGGTCAGGAAAACCCGATTTCGGTGATTTCTGCCGGCAAGCTCAACGAAGCCGGGCAAAAGCACCTGTCACTCACCCGCCACGTTTATTCGGCGCTGGTGTTTGTCGGCAGCAAGGCCTTTATGGACAAACTGCCTGCAGCAGACCGCAAGGTATTCATGGACGCGTCCACCACAGCCGCGCTGGCCGGTCGCAAGTTTGTGCGTGACAACGAAGCCAGCCAGCTCGCCGCTCTGAAAGCCGCCGGCATGCAGGTGGTCGACGCGCCAGACCTGGCTGCTTTTCGCGCCAAGACCGAGCCGGTCTATGCCTCCTTGAGCGGCGACACCAAGAAGATCGTGGAAGAGATTCGCAAGACGGCCAAGTAAGGCACAGGCCCCTGAATCTGGATGGTGGGCGCACTCTAGCAGAAATGGGGTCGGATCCCAATTCGGCCCCACACCTTTGCATTCGTCAATCACGCTCCCCCGAATTGGGCTCTGACCCCATGTCTGCGGACCACATGCATGGCGCTTTCATTTGTCGTCCGCCGATTCTGATGACCAACCGTCCCCATCCGTTCATTTGAAACACCCCATGAGTCTTCACCACCAGTTGCTGTCCGCCAGCAACCGCGTCAACCACTGGGTTGAGCGCCTGCTGCTGCTGGCTGGCGTGGCCATTTCCATCATTCTGTTTGCCCAGGTGGTGGCGCGCTATGCCGGGCATTCGCTGAGCTGGTCTGAGGAAGTGGGTCGTTACCTGCTGGTGGCCACCACGTTTCTGGGCGCCACCGTGGCCTACAAGCGCGCCCACTTCATTGGTCTGGCCGGCTTTGGCGCGCGCTTTGGCCTGGTGATGGAACAAGTCATTTTGCGCGGGCTGCAGCTGATGACGCTGGCCTGTTTTGGCCTGATCACCTGGTATGGCGTGTTGTACACGCTCAAGTCCTGGGACCAGACGTCAACCGCCGTGCAGATGCCGATGTCGCTGCCGATCTCGGTACTGCCGGTGTCTGGTGCGATCTTTTTGCTGCACATTTTGGTTGATTTAACCAAGCGCAAGGCAGACCCCACGCCAGACGAGGATGACACACCATGATCATCGTGCTGGCGTTTGGCCTGATGTTTGCGCTGATGGCGCTGGGCCTGCCGATTGCGCTGTCGATTGGTTTGCCCGCCATTGGCCTGATCGTGACACCCGGCGTTTTCCCCGACACCGTGACCCTGTCGGCGCTGGGGCAGACCATTGTGCAGCAGCTGTTCTCAGGCGTTGATTCGTTTGACTTGCTGGCGGTGCCGCTGTTCATGATTGCCGGGGCGATCATGGAAGTGGGTGGCATTTCGCGCCGGCTGATTGACTTTTGCAACAGCCTGGTCGGCTGGGCACCGGGCGGGCTGGCGGCGGCGGCAATTGTGGCGTCGATGATCATTGCCGGTATTTCGGGCTCGGCGGCGGCCGACACGGCGGCCATTGGCGCAGTTGTCATCCCGGCCATGATCCGCCAGGGTTACCCGCCGGCCTTTGCCGCCGCGGTGGTGGCGGCTGGCGGGTCGATTGGCATCATCATCCCGCCGTCGATCCCGATGGTGATTTTTGGCTTCATGACCAACATCTCGACCTCGCAACTGTTTGCCGGCGGCATGCTGGTGGGGATGCTGCTGGGTTTGTCATTTATCACGGTGGCGGTGGTGACCTCGTGGCGCAACGGCTACGGTGAGCGCAAGCCGTTCAACCTGAAAGAAGTGGCACAAACCGGCCGCGCCGCCGCATGGTCCATGGGCGCACCAATTGTGGTGCTGGGCGGCATTTTGAGTGGCATCGTCACCGTGACCGAGGCCGCCGCGCTGGCGGTGTTTTACGCCTTGCTGGTCGGCACAGTGATCAACCGCGAACTGGCCTGGAAAGACCTGCCGCCACTCATCATCAAGTCGCAAATTGCCGCTGGCGGCATTTTGTTTATCATTGCCATGGCCAAGATTTTTGGCTGGCTGCTGGCCATGCAGCAGGGCGCGCGGCTGCTCGATGTGTTTGTCAATTCACTGTCCTTGCCGCCCACCGGCCTGCTGCTGCTGGTGATGGCCTTGTTGCTGGTGGTGGGCGCCGTGATGGAAACCACCGCCGCGCTGCTGCTGCTGGTGCCGGTGCTGGCGCTGCTGACGCCGCAGATGATGGTGGACCCGGTGCAATTTGGCGTGCTGGTGGTGGTGAACCTGGCCATTGGCATGCTGACCCCGCCGGTGGGCATTTGCCTGTTTGTCAGCTGTGGCATTGCCAATGTGTCGCTGGGCAAAATTTCGCGCGCCGTGATGCCGCTGGTGATTGTGGCGCTGCTGGACCTGCTCATTGCCGCCCTGTGGCCACCGCTGACGATGTGGCTGCCCACGCTGTTTTACCGATAAAGGAAGCTGATTTGAACCCGTCAGACTCAAACGCCACGCTGCTGGCCCTGTACCGCATGATGGTGCGCATCCGCGCCTTTGAGAACGCCGCCGAAATTGCCAGCCAGGGCGGTGTCAGCGCCTATGGCCAAAATGCTGTTGGCACAGCCCGGGTGCGCGGGCCGCTGCACCTTTCCACCGGACAAGAGGCGGTGGCGGCCGGCGTCTGCGCCCATTTACGAACATCGGACTACCTGACCTCCACCCACCGTGGCCATGGCCACACGCTGGCCAAGGGTGCGGCGCTGAGCCCCATGATGGCCGAACTGTTTGGCAAGGCCACCGGTTTTAACGGCGGCAAGGGCGGCTCGATGCACATTGCCGATTTTTCGGTCGGCATGCTCGGTGCCAATGGCGTGGTGGCGGCCGGCCTGCCGATTGCCGTGGGCGCCGCGCATGCGCAAAAATTGCAGCAGGCGACAAAGACAGCGCAAGGGCTGCAGCCCGAAAACGCTATCACCGTATGTTTTTTTGGCGACGGCGCCATCAACCGCGGCCCGTTTCTGGAAGCACTGAACTGGGCCAAGGTGTTTGCCCTGCCGGTGTTGTTTGTGTGTGAAGACAACCGCTGGAGCGCCACCACGGCCAGTGAACCCATGACCGCCGGCGCCGGGGCCTCGGCCCGGGCGCTGAGCTTTGACATTGCCGCCACCCAGGTGGACGGCAATGATGTGATCGAGGTGTATCAGGCGACCCAGGCACTGGTGCACCAGGTGCGCGCCGGCAGCGGCCCACGCCTGCTGCATGCCCTGACCTACCGCGTCAAGGGCCATGTGTCGGTCGACCCGGCCGCCTACCGCAACCCGCATGAACTGGCCGCCGCCCTGCAAACCGACCCGATTGCCCGGCTTAGAGCACGTTTTGGTGCTCTAGCCCTTACAGAGTCTGCGCTAGCCACTATCGAAAATGAAGCAGTCGCTGAGGTGCAAGCGGCTTTGGACGCCGCCGCTGCCGCCCCCTGGCCCGAGGCCAGCGCGGCCTACACCGACATTCAGACCACCGGAGCCGGCACATGGTTTTGAACACCCTCGCACCCAAAACTGAATCCCTGAGCTACGCACTGGCCGCCGTGCGCGCCCTGCAGCTTGACATGCGCGCCGACCCGGCCGTGGTGGTGCTGGGCGAAGACGTGGGCCGGGGTGGCATTTTTGGCCAGTACAGCGGTTTGCAGAAAGAGTTTGGCGAACAAAGGGTGATCGACACCCCGATCAGCGAAGCCGCCATCATGGGCGCCGGTGTCGGCATGGCGCTAGCCGGTCTGCGCCCGGTGGTCGAGATGCGGGTGGCCGACTTTGCCCTGTGTGGCATGGACGAAATCGTCAACCAGGCGGCTAAAAACCGCTTCATGTTTGGCGGCCAGGGTCGGGTGCCGCTGGTGGCACGCTTGCCCGGTGGCATCTGGGATGCCTCGGCGGCGCAGCATTCGCAAAGTTTCGAGGCCTGGTTTGCCAGCCTGCCCGGCGTGGTGGTGGTGTGCCCCGCCACGCCGCAAGACAATTATTCGCTGTTGCGTGCGTCCCTGGCCTGTGGTGACCCGGTGATCTACATCGAGCACAAAACGCTGTGGGGCAGCCAGGGCCTGGTCGATGAGTCGCTGCAGGTGCCACTGGGTAAAGCAGCCGTGCGCCGCCGCGGATCGGCACTGACTCTGGTGAGCTGGAGCCGCCAGGCGCTGCTGTGCGAGCAGGCGTGTGAGACCCTGGCTGGCGAGGGCATTGAGGTGGAGCTGATGGACCTGCGCACCCTGTGGCCCTGGGACCGCGACGGTGTGCTGGCCTCAGTGGCAAAAACCGGGCATTTGCTGGTGGTGCACGAGGCGATTCAGGCCGCTGGTTTTGGTGCCGAGATTGCCGCCACCGTGGCCGAAGCCACCGGCGCACGTGTCAAGCGCCTGGGCGCACCGCGCATTCCGGTGGGCTATTCCCCCGTTCTGGAAGCACAATCGCGCATCAGCCCCGATGCCATCGCCGCCTGTGTGCGCTCCATGCTGCGCTAACTTGCGTGGCAGGCCAATCACCGCGAAACATGCAACCCTGCAGCAATGCCAGCCCCCATCCCAACCTTGCCCCAGCGGGGGAAGGGGCAATAGCCAGCCGGCAGGGAATTGGATTTGCGCCCGCCCCCGCTGGGGGAGGGTCGGGGTGGGGGCTGGTTGTTTTGCCCTCGAGTATCACGATAATCTGAACCCATTTTTGATTCACCATGCACCTGCCCCACGAACCTGCCCATCTGCCGCTTGAGGTGCAAGACCCGACGCTGCCCGAAGAACACCCGCGCGTGCCGCTCAAGATTGAAGACTGGCTGACCGTGATCGTCATGGCGCTGCTGGCGCTGATCACCTTTGCCAATGTGCTGGTGCGTTATTTCACCAGCCAGTCGTTTGCCTGGACCGAAGAGTTTTCGGTGTTTTTGATGATTGTGCTGGCGCTGGTGGCCGGCTCGGCGTCGGTGGCGCGCAACCGGCAGATCCGCATCGAGTTTTTTGCCGACAGCGGTCCGCTTGAGCGCCAGCGCGCACTGGCCCGCTTTGGCGCGCTGGCGGTGTTTGTGCTGTTTGCACTGATTGCCGTGTTGAGCGTGCGCACCGTGTGGGACGACATTCAGTACGGCGAGACCTCGCCCGGCATTGGTGTGCCGCAGTGGTGGTACACGGTCTGGCTGCCGATTTTGTCCACGGCGATTGCGCTACGGGCACTGGGTTTGTTTATCCGACGCGGGCGGGCACCATGATTGCCACGCTGCTGTTTGTCGCCTTTATTGGCATGATGCTGCTGGGCGTGCCGATCGGTGCAGCGCTGGGACTGGCTGGTGCGGCAGCAATTGCCATTGCCAACGCCGACAGCCAGTGGTTTGGCCTGCTGGCGGTGCCGCAGAACTTTTACGCCGGCTTGGGCAAATACCCACTGCTGGCGATTCCGATGTTTGTGCTGGTGGGCAGCATTTTTGACCGCTCCGGCGTGGCGCTGCGGCTGGTCAACTTTGCCATCGCCATGGTGGGGCGCGGGCCTGGCATGCTGCCGCTGGTGGCGATTGTGGTGGCGATGTTTCTGGGCGGTATCTCGGGCTCGGGGCCGGCCAACGCGGCGGCGGTGGGCGGCGTGATGATTGCCGCCATGGCGCGTGCCGGTTACCCGGCCGCGTTTTCGGCCAGTGTGGTGGGGGCGGCTGCGGCCACCGACATTCTGATTCCGCCGTCGATTGCGTTTATCGTTTATTCGGTGCTGGTGCCGGGCGCCTCGGTACCCGCGCTGTTTGCCGCCGGCATGATTCCGGGCGTGCTGGCCGGGCTGGCGCTGATTGTGCCCACGGTGTGGATGGCGCGCAGGCACAACATGGGCCAACTAGAGGCGACACTGCCACGGCCAGCGTTTTGGGCCAGCCTGCGCGAGGCCACCTGGGGGCTGGTGGCGCCGGTGCTGATTTTGGGTGGCATGCGCGCGGGCTGGTTCACGCCCACCGAGGCGGCGGTGGTGGCGGTGTTTTATGGCCTGTTTGTCGGCATGGTGATTCACCGCACGATCAAAGTGCGCGACCTGTACGACATCCTGCGCGAATCGGGCGAGTTGTCAGCCATCATCTTGCTGGTGGTGGCACTGGCGGGCATTTTTGCGTTTTCGCTGTCCACGCTGGGGGTGATTGACCCGGTGACCACGGCCATCGTCAACTCGGGGCTGGGCGAATACGGCGTGCTGGCGCTATTGATTTTGCTGTTGATCACGGTGGGCATGTTTCTGGACGGGGTGTCGATCTTTTTGATTTTTGTGCCGCTGCTGTGGCCCATCGTGCAGCATTACAACTGGGACCCTGTGTGGTTTGGCGTGATTTTGACGCTCAAGGTGGCGCTGGGCCAGTTCACGCCGCCACTGGCGGTGAACCTGATGGTGTCGTGCCGTATTGCCGGGGTGGGCATGGAGTCCACTGTGCGCTGGGTTGGGCCTCTGCTGTTATCAATGTTTGTTGTGATGCTGGCAGTGATCGCCTGGCCCGAGCTGGCCTTGTGGTTGCCGCGGTATCTGGGCTATTGATTGTTTGATTGTTGTTTGTTCTAACCAAAAGGAGACTGTTGTCATGAAAGTTCGCTCGTTCCTCAAATTCGCCGTGGCCGCCACGGCGCTGGCCTACGCCGCTGCCGGTTCTGCCCAGCAGTACAAGTCAGAGTACCGCATGTCGCTGGTGGTGGGCACCGCCTTCCCCTGGGGCAAGGGTGGCCAGATCTGGGCTGACCTGATCAAGGAGCGCACCCAGGGTCGCATCAACATCAAACTCTACCCCGGCGTGTCGCTGATCCAGGGCGACCAGACGCGCGAATTCAGCGCGCTCCGCCAAGGCGTGATCGACATGGCGGTGGGCTCCACCATCAACTGGTCACCGCAGGTGAAAGAGCTCAACCTGTTCTCACTGCCCTTTTTGATGCCCGACTACGCCGCCATCGACGCACTGACCCAGGGCGAGGTCGGCAAAAAGATGTTTGTCACACTCGACAAGGCTGGTGTGGTGCCTTTGGCCTGGGGCGAAAACGGCTACCGTGAATTGACCAACAGCAAGCGCCCGGTGCGTTCTCCGGCTGACCTGAAAGGTTTGAAGATTCGCGTGGTCGGTTCACCGCTGTTTCTCGACACCTTCAGCGCCTTGGGTGCCAACCCGACGCAAATGACCTGGGCCGACGCACAACCGGCCTTCGCCAGCGGTGCGGTGGACGGGCAAGAAAACCCGATGTCGATCTTTACTGCCGCCAAGCTGCACAACGTGGGCCAGAAGAACGTCACGATGTGGGGCTATGTGGCGGACCCGCTGGTGTTTGTGGTGAACAAGGAAATCTGGGCCGGGTGGACCCCGGCCGATCAGGCGGTGGTGCGCCAGGCCGCTGTGGATGCCGGCAAACAAGAAATCGAAATCGCCCGCAAAGGTCTGATTGATGCCGGCCAGCCGCTGTTGAAAGACATAGCAGCGCTGGGTGTCAACATTGTGCAGCTCAGCCCCGCTGAGCGCGACGAGTTCGTCAAGGCCACGCGCCCGGTGTATGAGAAGTGGAAGAAGACCATTGGCGTCGAACTGGTCACCACCGCTGAAAAGGCGATTGCGGCACGCAAGAAGTAAAGTGCCCGCCATGGCAACCCGGGCTGGGCAAGCGCATGGCTGACAGCCAAGGCCAAAGACCGCCACCCGTGCTGCGGGTGGTGGACTCGATCACCCAACTGGGGCCGCTGGACGCAGGTTGTCTGGCAGTGAGTGGTTCACACGGCGGCATCAGTTCAGCACAGTATGCGCTGGCGGCTCGGCCTGTGCTTAGCGTGTTCAACGACGCCGGTGTCGGGCTGGATCAAGCCGGACTGGCTGCCTTGCCGTTTTTGCAGTCGCATGGACTGGCTGCCTGCACCGTGGCCCACACCAGCGCGCGCATTGGCGAGGCCGCCAGCACCTTGGCTGACGGGGTGGTCAGCCATGTCAACGCACTGGCGGCGACGCTGGGCATCCACGCCGGGCAGCGGTGTTGCGATCTGATCGTGGCTTTGCAGCAAGACCGCCAGCTGCCCTGATCATGGCTACCGATGGTCAGGATGTATGACCTGATCTGGTTGCGGCTTGATCTTGCGGCCATTTACAAAACCAGGTTGTGCGTTGCAACGTTTTAGTGTTGCGTCCTGAGCAACGCCTGGTTGGCGCTATATGCTGCTGACTTCAGCTTAGCAGCGTTATGAATACAACAAGATTATGAATAGCACCCGCGCCCAGTGTCCTGGAACCTGCATAAACACTGGCTTTGCGGGATTTCCGGTGTATTCACAGTAGACATAAGTTCGGCAATAAATTGAACTGCTGGTCTCACTACTGGTCAGCGCCAGGGTCGTGCCCTCGACCAATCCGGGCGAAGAGGGAAAGCCAAAAGCCGGCAAAGCCTATTTTGAGAATGGCAAGCAGGATTTCTACCTGCAAAAGCCCTACCAGTCGACCGATCTCAAGGTGCCGGCCATGACCCTCTCGGTACCGCTGCGCACCGCCGATGGCCGGCTGGTGGCGGTGCTGGCCGCCCGCCTTGACCTGGTTGCCCTCACCACCATCGTCGGACGGCGGGCCGGGCAGGACCGCTAGTCAGCCGAATTTGCCTAAGCCGGACGAGCCGGAACCAAAAGGCAACACAACTCCTCGGTTCTGCGCAAGATTTTTGGACGTTCAGCCGATTTATGTCCTTGCAAATGTTCTTGGGTTGACCAAGAGAAAGTTCGCAACCCATTGGTTTTGAAGGCATTTTGCCTATTACGCGATTAGAGCAGGATTGATTCTGACACACCTGAAGTCTTCTCAAAAAATGCAAAGACTTTACTTGTTAGAGCGCCAAACCTTCTGTTTCTTATCCAATAAACGTTGCCATTTTGCTAAATGGCACCAGTTTTGCTGCTAAGTTTCAAAAGGAAGCTAAGCTTTGCTCCCGGAAGGTCGGGCATGGTGGTCGTTCCGGTTCCAAACCTACGAGTTCGCCCGGATAGAGTTGTCCTTTTCCGGCCCTTTGGGGTCGGTCGGATGCCGTCCTGAGGGGTAGATTTAGGTCCCTTTCAAATCAGGTCCGCTTTTGGGATATATTTTGGGCTTGTTCATGAATAAGCTGTGCATATGGCCGTCAGAGTTGGGCTGCAATGCGAGGCGCAAAACGCGCCGTGCAGATCTGCTGCACAAGCAGTTTGCAACGACGCAGTGCGCCCAAATCTGGCGAGCCAAAATGTGCATGTGATTTGTGAACAAGCCCTTAGCACCATTCAGGCCTTTTAGGCCTGCCACCATTGTCGTCAAGAAGGACCTTACACACATGAAGACTAAAACCTCATTGCTGGCAGTAGCGGCCACTATCGCCAGCCTCACAGTGGTCGGGAGCGGAGCCAACGCTTCTCTCTTGACTTTCGACGGTGCAATTTGCGATGGCGGCCTTACCTGCACCAACGGTCGCCCCGTCGACCAAACTTACGGTGACATCGCCGGCCAGCTTGACGTCCAGTACAACAACAATACCGGGAACAGCGCCAACTGGGGTGTGGATGCCGGTCGCATGCTTTGGTGGAGCTCTAATTACGGTGACCTGACAAATGTCATCTACGGGGCGACTGCTTCAACGGGTGCAGCGGGTGTCTTCCTTAAGCCACTTACAGGATATCAAGTGACGCTGAATGGTTTCGACGGGGCTGGGTTTTTCGGAAGCTACGGGACCGACGTCACGTTTTTGGATGGAAATAATGCGCCACTCTATAACGCTACCCTGACATTCCCAGCGTCGGGGCATGTGTCTATCCCCGGGTCCTATACGTCAATTTCCGGTATTTACATCTACTTTGGCCCCGACTCCTACGACACCGCGATTGACAACATCGATTTCACGGTCACCAAAGTTGGTCAAGTCCCCGAGCCCGGCTCCCTCGCCCTTCTGGGCCTAGGTCTCGCCGGCCTTGCTGCCATCCGCAAGCGCAAGCAAGCCTGACCTCTCGCATTGATTGCGCGCAAACCCGACTTCGGTCGGGTTTTTCTTTGGTGTCAGACGCGTAAGCCATAATCCGCTGCAATGCAGACCACCACGGACAAAAGCCGATCATCGCCCGCGAACGACTGCTTCGGAGTTTTGGGGCCGAAAAAAAGACGAAATTAGAGCCGCGACGCCAATGACCGGTTACGAGAAACCAATGCAATCCCAGGCGTTGTCTCGACCGACCGGTTACGCTGCGTACTTGACTTACGAAAGAGCCGCGTGAAAGACCGGAACCAGCCTAAAGAAGCTCGTCTGGCGCGATTCCTTGAGCAAACTCTCTAGCTATAAATAGCAGAGCAGTTAATACATATGAAGTAAGGACTTCAGGCCAATTTGACATATAAGTGCCACGAAGCCAGCACGACTCCAGCCATCCCAATCCAGTGAACGCTGATCGACGTATCGCTTGTGGTATCCAAACTGCCTTGGCTCACTCGCAACCGCACCGGCGCAGTAGCCAGACAGGGCGGCCCCGATTTCTGGTACTCCAGTATGAGGGGCTGCCCTGTCCGGCTGCTGCGCAGCGCCGACTCATCGCACAACTCAGATACAAGACATCCCGGACCCGTCGGAACGACACGAATCGCAAGTAACCCACAGCAAGGTGCCAAGGGCTGCTTGGTCAAGACAATAAAGTCAAACCTGCGCAGCCTGCTCCAGCGCCTGCGCCACGTCTTCCAGAATGTCCTGCGGGTCTTCCAGCCCGACCGACAGGCGCACCAGGCCTTCACTGATGCCATGCACCGCGCGCTCCTCAGCTGTATAGGTGGCGTGGGTCATGCTGGCCGGATGCTGCGCCAGGGTTTCAGCGTCGCCTAGGCTTACCGCGCGCGTCACAAGTTGCAAGGCGTCCATGAATCGAATGCCCGCGGCCAACCCACCGTGCAACTCGAACGCCACCATGCCACCAAACTGGCTCATCTGGCGGCGGGCCAGCTCATACTGCGGAAAGTCTGGCAGCCCCGGAAAGTACACCTGCTCGGTGGCCGGGTGGCGGTGCAGCAGCTCGGCCACTTTTTGGGCGCTCTGGCAATGGCGGTCCATGCGCAGGGTCAGGGTTTTCAGGCCGCGCATCACCAGATGGGCGTCTTGCGATGACATCACCGCGCCGGTCATGTCTTTCAGGCCAAACACACGCACCCGCAGCGCCAGCTCGGGGTCGGCAAAGATGGCGGCACCGGCCATCAGGTCGCCATGGCCGCCGAGGTATTTGGTGGCTGAATGCACACTGACATCCGCGCCCAGCGTCAGGGGGCGCTGCAGGTAGGGTGTGCAATAGGTGTTGTCGACCACCACTTTGGCACCGGCCTGGTGCGCAATTCTTGACACCGCTGCAATATCAACCAGCCGCATGTTGGGGTTGGCGGGCGTCTCAAAATACACCACCCGGGTGTCGGGGCCGATGGCCTGCGCCACGGCTTGCAGGTCGGTCATGTCGACATGCCGCACGCGCACGCCAAACTGCGGCAGCCCATGGTTCAGCAGCGAAAAGGTGCAGCCGTACAGCGTCAGATCAGCCAGCACCTCGTCGCCCTGCTGCAGCATCGACCACAGGGTGGCGCTGATCGCGCCCATGCCCGAACCAAACACCACCGCGCCCACCCCTTCTTCCAGGCTGGCCAGGCGTGCCTCCAGCAGGTTCAGCGTGGGGTTGCCAACTCGGCTGTAGAAGTAGCCCGACTCGGTCCCGGCAAAACAGCGCCCGCCATAGGCCGCATCGGGAAACGCGTAGGTGGCCGAGGTGTAGATCGGTGGCACCAATGCGCCATGGTGCTCGGCCGGGTGGTAGCCATGGTGGATGGCGCGGGTGCTAAAGCCGGTAGGTTTGGCGGTATGGCTCATGTTCAACTTTCTAAAACAATCCGACCAGGCAGACTCCTGGTGCGGCCCAAAGGACGGTATCGTTGAAGAATTTTGAGCCAACTGAGCGGGAGAGTTTTCCTCAAATTTCTTGCCAAATGCGTTTAATTTGGAATAATCTTCTTTTATTCTTCACTTTTGAGGTGAATCATGCCCAATCCAGCCAGCCCTTTCGACGCCGTGGACCGCCAGTTGCTCACGGCCTTGCAGCACGACGGCCGCGCCACTGTGGGCGAACTGGCCGAGCAGGTGTCGCTGTCGGCATCGCCCTGCTGGCGGCGCATCAAACATCTGGAAGAGACCGGCGTGATCGAGGGTTACCACGCCCGCCTGAGCCGGCAAAAGCTGGGCTACGGTGTGACTGGCTTTGTGCACCTGCAGATGGAAAACCACACGCCGCAGGCGGCCGAGTCGTTTGAGCGCGCCGTGGTGGCGCTACCGCAGGTGCTGTCATGCCACAACCTGTCGGGCCGCTACGACTACCAGCTTGAAGTGGTTGGGGTGGACCTGGCCGCTTTTGCCGAGTTTGCCCGCACGCAGATCCGCGCCCTGCCGGGGGTGCGCGGGATTTCAACCAGTTTTTCACTCAAGGAGGTCAAGCGCGCGCTGGCCTTGCCGGTTCAATGAGGCTGATAGAGCCCTGCCTCTAGGCGATCACCCTCGGCACCGCCACAATGGGCGGCATGACTCCCACCCTGCCCCCACCCAAAAAAACCAGCCGCCATCTGCAGAGCAGTGACCTGCGCGCCGCCGCCCTGCTAGCTACTGAGGCAACCCACGCCATCACCACCTTGACCGAGGGCGTGCACCAGTCGGTCTGGCGCACGCTGGGTGCGCCCAGTGGCGACACCACCGCGCAGACACGGGGACTCTCCGGGCTGATTTACCAGAGTATTCAAGGCGTGACCCGGCTGGTGGGCCAAAGCGTGACCGGTGCGCTGACCCGGCTTGAGCCGATGCTGCAGCGTGCCGAAGACAGCGCCGACGCATCGCCAGAGCGCACGGCGTTTATTGCCGCACTCAACGGCGTGATGGGCGACCGCCTGCAGGCCAGTGCCAACCCGCTGGTCTTGACCATGACACTACGAATTCAGGAGCTATCAGCGCAGGTATCAAAAGGGCTGGAGGCCAATTTATCTCTCAAAGATCAAATCCCTGGCGCGACGCCCAAACTGCTACTGGTGATCCATGGCCTGTGCATGAACGACCTGCAGTGGACCACCCAGCAAGACGGCCAGCGCATCAACCACGCCGAGACCTTGGCGCAAAACTTGGGCTACACCCCGGTTTACCTGCGCTACAACACCGGCCTGCATGTGTCGCAAAACGGCCATGCGCTGGCCGCGCAACTTGAACAACTGGTACACAACTGGCCCGTGCCCCTGACCGAACTCACCGTGCTGGTGCACAGCATGGGCGGGCTGGTCACCCGCAGCGCATTGCACTACGCCAGCCAGGACGGCCTTCACTGGCCCCGGCTGCTGAAAAACATCATGTTTCTGGGCACGCCGCACCACGGCGCACCGCTGGAGCGCGCGGGCAACTGGGTCGATGTGATTCTGGGCAGCACCCCTTACAGCCGGCCGTTTGCCAAACTGGGCCAGTTGCGCAGTGCTGGCGTGACGGACCTGCGCTACGGCCATGTGCTGGATGTGGACTGGCAGGGCCACGACCGCTTTCGGCGCAAGCCCGACAGCCGCCAGCCCGTGCCACTGCCCGAACACGTGGCGTGTTTTACCGTGGCCGCCACCCGCGCCGCCCGGCGCTGCAAACTGGCCGACCAGCTGGTGGGCGACGGCCTGGTGCCGCTGCACAGTGCCTTGGGGCACCACGACGATGCGGCGCGGCAACTGGTGTTTGCGCGCGAGCGCCAGCTCATTGTGTACCGCACCCACCACATGCAGTTGCTCAGCAACCCCGAGGTCACACAACAATTGCTGCGCTGGCTGGGCTGACAGCATCGACATCGCTGCTAATATTGACAGCATTGACGTCAACTCAGGAGAATGTTGTGGCTGTTCTGACGATTCGAAATGTCGAAGACGCCCAGATTGCAGCCATCGCCCAAGCTCACCACCTTGAACTGGTCACACGCCACGTCTCGGACTTCAAAGGCATTGAGGGGCTGACCGTGTTAAACCCTTGGCAGCCCGGCATCTGAGCCACCCCATCACCCCACCTGCCATGCCGCTGTCCTGGAACGAAATCAAATCGCGCGCGCTGGCCTTTAGCCGCACCTGGGCCGATGCGACGGACGAAGCCAGCTTGGCCAAGCCGTTCTGGATCGGCTTTTTTGAGATTTTTGGCATCACCGACAAGCGCTGCCACCTTTGAGCTGGCGGTCGGAAACACGGCGGGGCCAGGTTTTGTCGATCTCCCCCGGCGGGGCACGCGGGCGCGACCTGAACCGCGCTTTTGATCAGGCGCTGGGCTATTTTCCGGGCCTGCCTGAGCGCGACTTGCCCCAACTGATCGTGGTGTGCGACTTTGCGCGTTTTCGGGTCCACAAGCTGCCCAGCGGTGAAACCATTGAATTCCCGCTGGCCGAGCTGCACCAGAACCGGCGGTTGGCTTGCTGCAGCTAACAGCAGGTCATTCGCCCGCAAGACCCGGTGAACTTTCTGGCCGCCGAAAAAATGGGCCGCCTGCACGATGCCCTGAAAGCCAGTGGCTTTGACGGCCATGCGCTCGAAGTGTTGCTGGTGCGCCTGTTGTTTTGCCTGTTTGCCGACGGCACCGGTATTTTTCAGCCGGCGCAGTCCGCGCAGTTTTGTCAAGAGCGCACCGCTGTCGATGGCAGGACCGGCGCGCGCCTGGCGCAGTTGTTTCAGGTGCTCACACGCCAGAGGGCGCGCAGCCCGCTTGACGAGCAACCCGCAGCCTTTGCCTGTCAATGGCGGCTTGTTTCAAGAGGTCCGCCGCTGGCCGATTTTGATTCGGCCATGCGCGAGGCGCTGCTCGATGCCTGCGCGCTCGACTGGTCGGCCATTAGCCCGGCAATTTTCGGCAGCTTGTTCCAGAGCATCATGAACAGCGCCGCCCGGCGCAACCTGGGCGCGCATTACACCTCAGAGGAAAACATCCCAGCTGATCAAACCTGTTTCTGACGCCTTGGGCCGAGTTTGACGCGGCCACGCAACCGGCTGTTTGACTTTCACAAAGCCGCACCCGGACTTTTTTGACCCGGCCTGGGCGGCAACTTTCTGGCGGGGCCACCGCGAGCCGGCTGCTGGAACTGGCCTGTGCGCGCCAGCCAGCGCCTGAGCGGCCACACCGGGCAGCAGAGCGTCGATGTGTTTGGGCTGATCGGTGTCGATGTAGACCAGTTCTACGGCATCGAGATTGAAGAGTTTCCGGCGCAAATTGCCCAGGTGCGCTTGCTGACCACCAGACGAACCGCCGTCAGCGAGGAGTTTGGCCCGCACTTTGCCGCATTCCACTCACCACCAGCCCGCTGTGGTTGCAATGCGCCACGCCCGATTGGGCCGAGCTGCTGCCGCGAGCGCTGCAGTATGGCGGGCAATCCGCCGTTACACGCGCGCGAACCGCTGGGAGCACGCTGGGGGCTGATTTGGTGACGGCCGGTCAAGGCACGCCTTTAAATCCCACGGCACGCCAGCTATGAACACACCGTCGGGCCCGCCCATGAACCTTCGGTTCTTAAAATCGCGCCTGACGGCCACCCCAACCCAGCCTCAACGCCCACCAATGCGCATCAGGCCCATGGGGTGCAGAACCCAATTTCCAACTTGACGACAGCGCAGGCCAATGGGGGTCGGATCCCAATTTCGCACTACGCCATCAGCCAGGGTGACAACGGCCCCACGAAATTGGGCTCTGACCCCCATTGGCCGGACCACGCCAACACCCCCGCGCTTTGTCACCCAGCATCACCCAGCGAGCAGGTCGCGTGCTGGGTTGGCTACTGGCCCAAGGCATCCAGATTCACTTTGCCCACCGCACCTTTCGCTGGAGCAACGAGGGCCGTGGCGTGGCGGCGGTGCACTGCGTCATCATCGGCTTTGGGCTGCAAGACCGCGCCGACAAAGTTATTTTTGAGTACGAAGACATTGCCGGCGAACCGCACGCGGTTACGGCATCGCATATCTCGCCCTACTTGACCGATGCGCCGGATGTGCTGATTACAAACGGCGCAACACACCAATTTGCACGGTGCCGGAGATTGGTTTTGGCAGCAAGCCGATTGACGACGGCATTTCCTGTGCTCGATGAAGAGCGCGATGACTTTTTCGCCGCGAACCGCTGGCCGGCCGCCGGTCATCCGGGAATTTATCGGCGGCGAAGAGTTCCTGAATGGCGGGAAACGCTATTGCCTGTGGCTAAAGAACATCAGTCCGCCTGAGCTTCGCGCCATGCCCGAAGTACTCAAACGAGTGGAATTGGTCAAGCAGGAACGACTAAAAAGTGCCAAAGCACCGACCCGTGAACTTGCCAAAACCCCCGACTGTTTATTGGAGGACAGCCGGCGGTGCCTTATTTGTTGATTCCCGAAGGTCAGCTCAGAAAGCCGGGCGTTCGTTCCGGTAGGATTTTTCCCGCCACAGGTCATCATCAATCCGTCTGTGCTGGTCGTGCCGAATGCTGGCTTGCTGACGCTGGGCGTTTTGCAATCCAGCATGCACATGACCTGGATGCGAGCCGTCTGCGGACGTCTCAAAAGCGACTATCAGTATTCCGCACAGATCGTCTACAACAACTTCCCCTGGCCCGATCTACCCGGTTCTCATAAGCAAAATCAGCCTTCAGCCCAAGCGCAGCAAGCGCAAGCAGCTATTGAATCAGAAGCACAAGCGGTGCTGGACATCCGCGCCAACTACCAGCAGCCCGCCGACCCCGCGCAAAAGCCCGCCACGCTGGCCGACCTGTACGACCCGCTGGCCATGCCGCCCGACCTGCTGAAAGCGCACCAGCGGCTCGACGCGGCAGTTGATGCCGCCTACGCGCTGTGCGGTGGCAAAAAGAAGTGGGCCAGCGAACCCGAGCGCGTGGCGTTTTTGTTTGCCCGCTACCAGCAGCTCACCAGCTTGCTGCCGGCAGAAAAGCCCAAAGGCAAGCGCAAAGCCCCTGCAGCGCACTCCTAGCCAAAGGACAACCATGCCTGTCGTATTCCGCTACAAGTCTTTCCGGTTTTTCTTTTACTCGAACGAGGGCAACCCACCTGAGGATATGCACATTCACGTTCGCAGTGGGTTTGGCGAGGCAAAATTCTGGTTAACGCCCACGGTGTATTTGGCCGACAGCAGCGGACTGGATGCCCGCACCCTGCGCGAGCTTCGTGACTTGATTGCCGACAACTTATCCTTGATTGAAAGGGCATGGAATGAACATTTCTCCTGAATCGGTTCGTTTTGACGACGATACCTTGTGGGTGAACTTGGCCGATGGGCGTGTGATCGGTGTGCCATTGGCCTGGTTTCCGCGTTTGCTTGGCGCGTCGGAGTCGCAGCGCGCCCAGGTTGAACTCAGCCCTGGCGGCCTGCACTGGGATGCTCTGGACGAGGACATTTCGGTACGCGGCCTGCTGCAAGGCCACGGCGACCGCACGCGAAATCGCCTCATGACAACGGCCTGATGCACGAAGCAAGCGGTAAAAGTTCATGCCAAGCCACTCACAGCGCGTGAAGTTGCTGGATGCGCGCCTGATCGCCCCTTTCACACTGGCGGTCGGTTTTTCGGATGGCACCGAAGGGGTTTTTGACGGCAAGGACGACCTGCGCTACCCGAACTATTTCTGGCGCTCTCACCCATCAAGCGTTAACCAACTCCATCGCCAACTCTCTTGGGTTGTCGGTTTGCTGGCTCACATCCAGCATTTCGATACCCAGCACTCGGCCCTGCGCATCAAAATCCAGCACCATGCCAGGACGCACTTCGTCGCTTTCCGCCACAACGCCAGCACGTAAACGGATGTACATGGCATCAGCCTGTTGGTCATACTCAATTTTCATGATGTGGCTCCTTGGTATTTGCTGATTTTGCTGGTCGCCATGACGGTAATCACCAACACCACCTGGGCACCCTGGTGAATCACGCGTAGCAACTGTTGTTGCCCATCACGCTCAATCAGGCCTTGCGACTCGGTGCGCCCGTTGCTGGCTGGAATGTGACGCAGCGGCTGCATCAACGTGGCTTCTATTTCTGCCAAACGGATGCCACGCTCCGACATGCGGGTCGCTGCGTGTTGGGTGTAGGTTATCTGCATGGTCGGAGCCCAGTTTACCGCTTTGACTTTTCCATTGGCCTGACCCGTGCTTAGGGCTTATTCACAAATAACATGCACATTTGGCTCGCCAGATTTGGGCACGTACGCGTCGTTCCAAAGCGCTTGTGCAGCAGGGCCGGCACGCTTGCGCCTAGCGTGCATCCCAACCTGACAGCCAACTGATGAACAAGCCCTTATGCGGCGTTGGCGACATGGACAGGCCCGCACCGCTGCAGGTGTTGCATGCCTCTGATGCCCAACAACGCGAGGCGCAGGCTTTTGCCGCGCACCTGGTCGGCGACGTGGCGGCGCTGCTGGGTGAACTGGCACGCCACAGTGGCAGGTCATGGCTATGAGCGGGGCTGCGCCTGTGGCTGCGCATCAAGTGTTGCCCATCAAGACCAGCGCAGTGATTGTTCACCCTTGGAAGCGGTCAACTTACTATATTTTAGATAGCAAGTAGCGCATATTTAATGAGGGCTACCGGCCTAGATCATGCAAACCAGCCACGGAAACCGGCTACGCCACGTCCAGCCCCTTGAAACCCTGCGCTTTGCCCACACCTACGGCGCTTGATTGGTGCTGCGGTGGTCCGCACACTGCCTGTTTATTGACCCTTGAATTGATCCACCCATGAGCAAACAAACTCTTTCCTTCCAGGCCGAAGTCGCGCAACTGCTGCACCTGGTGACGCATTCTCTGTATTCCAACAAAGAGATTTTTCTGCGCGAGCTGGTGTCCAACGCCTCTGACGCCTGTGACAAGCTGCGTTTTGAAGCCATCAACAACGGTGGCCTTTATGAGGCTGACACCGAACTCAAGGTCAAGGTCACCTTTGACAAGGACGCCAAAACGCTGACCATCACCGACAACGGCATTGGCATGAGCGAAGCCGAGGCGGTGGAGCACCTGGGCACCATTGCCAAGAGCGGCACCAAAGACTTCATGAGCAAGCTCACCGGTGACCAAAAAGCCAACGCCTCGCAGCAGGGCCAGCTGATTGGCCAGTTTGGCGTGGGCTTTTACTCGGGCTTTATCGTCGCCGACAAGATCACCGTGGAAACCCGCCGCGCCGGTTTGACCGCCGCCGAGGGTGTGCGCTGGGTCAGCGCAGGTGCCGGCAACTTTGAAGTGGAGCCTATTGAGCGCGCCGAGCGCGGCACCAGCGTCACCCTGCACCTGCGCGACGACGCCATGGATTACGCCAGCGCCTGGAAGATCAAGAGCATCATCAACAAATACTCCGACCACATCAGCCTGCCGATCCTGATGGAAAAGGAAGAGTGGAAAGACGGCGAGCTGATCGACCCGAACGACGAAAAAGGCGGCCGCCAGCCCGGTGGCATGGTCAAGACCGGCGAGTGGGAAACCGTCAACAAGGCCAACGCCATCTGGGCGCGTGCCAAAAAAGACATCACCGCCGACGAATACACCGAGTTTTACAAACAGATCAGCCACGACCAGGACGCCCCGCTGGCCCACACCCACAACCGCGTGGAAGGCAGCACCGAATACACGCAGCTGCTCTACATCCCCGGCAAAGCGCCGTTCGATTTGTACAACCGCGAGAAACACGCCGGCGTCAAGCTCTATGTCAAGCGCGTCTTCATCATGGACGATGCCGAGAGCCTGCTGCCCACCTACCTGCGTTTTGTCAAGGGCGTGGTCGACTCATCCGACCTGCCACTCAACGTGAGCCGCGAGCTGTTGCAGGAAAGCCGCGACGTCAAAGCCATCCGCGAAGGCTGCACCAAACGCGTGCTGGGCATGCTGGAAGACCTGGCCAAAAACGACAAGCTGCCGGAAAACACCGCTGATGGCGTGACCGACGTGATCAGCGCTGAAGACAAGGCAGAAGCCGAAAAAAATGTGGGCAAGTTCACCAAGTTTTACAGCGAGTTTGGTGCGGTGCTCAAAGAAGGTCTGGGCGAAGACTACGCCAACAAGGACCGCATCGCCAAGCTGCTGCGTTTTGCCAGCAGCACCACCGACACCGTCAGCGTCTCATTCGCCGACTACAAGGCGCGCATGAAAGAAGGCCAGGAAGCCATCTACTACATCACCGCCGACACCCTGGCTGCTGCCAAAAACAGCCCGCAGCTTGAAGTGTTCAAGAAAAAAGGCATTGAGGTGTTGCTGATGACCGACCGCGTGGACGAGTGGGCCCTGAACTACGTGCACGAATTCGATGGCACCCCGCTGCAAAGTGTGGCCAAGGGCCAGGTCGATCTGGGCAAGCTGCAAGACGAGACCGAGAAAAAAGCCGCCGAGGAAGCCGCCGAAACCTTCAAGCCGCTGCTGGCCAAACTCAAGGAAGCCCTGAAAGACAAGGCCGAAGACGTGCGTGTGACCACCCGCCTGGTCGACAGCCCGGCCTGCCTGGTGGTGCAAGACCACGGCATGAGCACCCAGCTGGCGCGCATGCTCAAGCAAGCCGGCCAGACCGCGCCTGAAGTGAAACCGGTGCTTGAAGTCAACGCCGAACACCCGCTGGTGAAGAAGCTCGACGGCTCGGTGCACTTCAACGACCTGGCGCACATTCTGTTTGACCAGGCGCTGCTGGCTGAAGGCGGCCTGCCCGAAGACCCGGCGGCTTATGTCAAGCGGGTGAATGCCCTGCTGGTGTAGGTTCAGTCCAGGTTTTGAGTGAGGTGCTTGTCACGAAGCTCGGGGCGCTTCTATACTTAAAGAATGAACGAACCAGTACATTTAAGCGAAACAAGCCCCACCAAAGTCACCAGCCGCACCAACGACCCGGCGCGTACCATGGCCGGCATTTTGGAAGTGGCGACCAAAGAGTTTGCTGAAAAAGGCCTGAGCGGCGCGCGAATTGACGCCATTGCAGACGCCACGCGCACCAGCAAGCGCATGATTTACTACTATTTTGGTAGTAAAGAAGGCCTTTACGTCGCCGTGCTGGAGGAGTCTTATCGGCGCATGCGCAGCATCGAGGCCGAGCTGCATCTGGAAAACCTGGCCCCTGAAGCAGCACTGCGCAGGCTGGTGGAATTTACCTTCGACCACCACAGCGGCAATGAGGACTTCATCCGCCTGGTGATGAACGAAAACATCGCCCGCGGTGCCTACCTGGCGCAAAGCAAAAACATCCAGCAGCTCAATGTACCGGCCATCGCCGCCATTCGGGAGCTTTATGACCGGGGTGTGGCGCAAGGTATTTTTCGAGACGGGCTGGACCCGCTCGACATCCATGCGTCGATTTCAGCGCTAACCTTTTTCAACGTGTCCAACAAGCATACCTTTGGCTTGATTTTTAAGAACGCCCCCAGTGCAGAACAAGCTGTGGCGGCGCGGCGCAGCAGCGTCACCGACATGGTGGTGCGTTTCGTTCTGGCCTGATTTCCCAGCTTCACCCTAAGCAGTCCATTTTGATTGCAAACCTAGGGTAAACACTGATTTTATAAAACTAACCAGTTAGTACATTAGTGTCTCAGGACATCCTGGAGACAAACATGGTTCACAAATTCATCGCTCGCTACTGTCAGTTACTGTCCATGATCATCGTGGTCTGCCTGTTTCTCATGGTCATCATGGTGTTTGGCAATGTGGTGATGCGCTACGCCTTCAACTCCGGCATCACGGTGTCCGAGGAACTGTCGCGCTGGTTGTTTTTGTGGTTGATCTTTCTCGGTGCCAGCATTGCCGTGCATGAGCAGGCCCATATGGGCAGCGACATGGTGATGGAAAAGTTGCCACCCAAGCTGCAAAGGGTCGGGGCCGTGGTTGGCCAGTTGCTCATGCTGTGGGTCACCGTGCTGATTTTCAAGGGCAGTTGGGCACAGACCTCGATCAACTGGGAAGTGCAGGCACCGGTCACCGAATATTCGATGGCCTGGGTGTACAGCACCGGGGTGGTGTTTTCGGTGGGCACCGGGATCATGCTGCTCAGCGACCTTTGGTTCACGTTGCGTGGCGAGATGACACCCACACAAATCCGCAAATCTCAGCATGCCGCCGAGCAGGCCGAACTTGAGCGTCTCTCGACAGAAGCCGCTCAAGCCGACATCCGCAACGCAGCCCGCGCCAAATAATCCGGAGCACCGAAAATGACAATCCTGATTTTTCTCTCGGCGCTGATTGGCTCGGTAGCGCTGGGTATTCCGATTGCTTATTCGTTGCTGCTCTCGGGCGTGGCCCTGATGGTGCACCTGGGCAATTTTGACGCACAGATTCTGGCGCAAAACGTGCTCGAAGGTGCCAACAGCTTCCCGTTGCTGGCCGTGCCCTTCTTTATGCTGGCCGGTGAAATCATGAACGCCGGTGGCCTGTCGCGCCGCATTGTGGACCTGGCGATTGCGCTGGTGGGCCATGTGCGCGGTGGTTTGGGTTATGTGACCATCGTCGCCGCGTGTTTGATGGCATCTTTATCGGGTTCTGCCGTGGCCGATACCGCTGCGCTGACCGCCTTGCTGCTGCCGATGATGGTGCGCGCCGGTCACCAAAAGGCCCGCTCGGGTGGTTTGATTGCCTCGGCCGGCATCATTGCGCCCATTATTCCGCCGTCGATTCCGTTTGTGGTGTTTGGGGTGACGGCCAACGTGTCAATCGGCAAGCTATTCATGGCCGGTATCGTGCCGGGGCTGATGATGGGCACCGCCTGCGCGATGGCCTGGTGGATCACCGCACGCACCGAGGCCGTGGTGACACCACCGCGCGCCAGCCGCGTCGATGTGCTCAAGGCCCTGCGTGAGTCGTCGTGGGCACTTGTGCTGCCATTTATCGTGCTGGTTGGGTTGAAGTTTGGTGTCTTCACCCCCACTGAAGCCGCCGTGGTGGCTGCCGTGTACGCGTTTTTTGTGGCAACCGTGGTCTATCGTGAATTGAACTTCAAGCGCTTGTACGAGGTGTTTGCGGCATCGTCCAAAACCACCGCCATCATCATGTTCATGGTGGCTGCTGCGTCGGTGAGCGCCTGGCTGATCGCCGTGGCTGACCTACCCGGGCAACTGATTGCCGTGCTGCAACCCTTTATGCAGAGGCCCCACCACCTTGCTGTTGCATCTTGATGGCGGTCTTGCTGATGGTCGGCATGGTGATGGACCTGACGCCCACCATTCTGATTCTGGCCCCGGTGATGGTACCGGTGGTCAAGGCGGCGGGCATTGACCCGGTGTACTTT
>JADKAW010000014.1 GCA_016719055.1 Candidatus Rhodoferax mariagerensis
TGCGCAATGAAGAAGTAGTCTGGCGCCGGCAAAGCCTGCCGCAATGCCCGTCAAGAGTCTTTTTTGGCGGGCATTTCTTTATCAAAAAAATAGCGCGTTACGCAGGTAAATAAAGGGCTAGAGGCTGATTTCTTGTCAATGAGGTTGCCACACTCAGGCCGTGAGCGTCTCACCACCCAGCGCCTCCAGCATATCCGGCAGCAGCTTGCTTTTGAGCTCGCCGTGGCAATCGCCACATCGGCATCAAAACCATCATGCGCGCCACCCTTGGATGTGCCCTCGAACACCACCTCCAGAAACGCCAGCTTCTTGAATTGCAAGCCTTCAGTGAGCATGAACGACACCCGCTCGGCCCAGGTCATGGTAAGCCGCGTGGAGCAGTTTGCCCTCCTCCCGCATACTCCTCGTTTGACCTCGTCGGTATCGAGCCGGTGCCTGGTGTAGCGCACCACCGCCGGACTCATCGGCGGCTTTAAGCTCACATTCGCGGTCGACGCTGAAACCGGCTGGCGCCTCTTGGCTGATCAGCCATTCGGCCATGGCGGTGGCCGGTGCCACCCGCGTATCAACCAAAGTCAGAGCCAGACCGGGCAGGCTTTGCACCAGCAGGGTCACCACTTCGTCAGCGCGGGCCTGGCTGGCGGCGTCTATCAGCAGCAGCCGGGCGTCGCGGTCAAACCAGACCAGCAACGCTGGACTGCTTGGTAAACGCCATGGGCAGCAATTCCAGACGGTGTCGTCGCAGGTCTCGGATTTCTTTTTTGGCCAGGCTTGCGCCCCGTGCTGGCTTCAAGTAGGCGACGCGCTCTTGCACCTTGCGGTTCACCACCGAGGCCGGCAGGGCGCGGGTTTCGACCATCAACTTGGCAATCCACTGGCCAGCGACCGATTCGAGCAGCAGCCCGTTGGCCTGGCCGCGCGGCTCGGTCCAGCCAATCGATCTTTCCTGGCTGGCACCACACTCGACAAAGTGGCCGGCTTGCAGGCGTTCTTCGACCTGTTCGGCGGTGCTTTGCCAATCTGCGCGATGCGGCATGATGAGATTCTTGAACACGGGACAGTCTTTCTGGTTGATCGGGTGGTTGCAGGGGGCTGATCATCCCACCAAAAGGGCAGGCCCCAGCTTCATCCAACTTTACATAGCTTTGATCTGGCGTCATGGCCGCGATACACAAACGGCAGATACTTCTTTCCACGCCGATGCCACAGACAGGTCATCAGTACTAACCCAAAGGAACATCTCATGAAATCAATTTTCAAAATCTCGCTGATCGCCGGTTTGCTGGCCGCTGCCGCTGCCTCATACGCCATGGGCCCGATGGGTGGCCAGTGCGACATGGGTGCCGGCATGCATGGCCGCCACGGCATGCAACAAGGCCGCATGGGCCACATGGACCCGGCAAAAATGCAGGCCATGATGGACAAACGCCATGCCGCCCTGAAAGATCAACTCAAGCTGACCGCCGCCCAGGAGCCCGCCTGGACCGCTTTTTCTGCGGCCATGAAGCCCATGATGTCAGACATGATGAACAAACAGCGCCCGACCCTGCCGAAATGGCCAAGCTGAGCACACCTGAGCGCATTGACAAAATGAAAACCCTGCGCGCCCAGCACATGAGCGACATGACCGCTGCCATGGACAAGCGCGGCGAAGCCGCCAAGACGTTTTACGCGGTGCTCACCCCAGAGCAGCAAAAAACGTTTGACGCCCACGCCCTGCAGGCCATGGGTGGCAAGCGGGTGGCAAACCAGGGCATGGTGGTATGGGTGGCCAGGGCGGCATGGGTGCCATGCAACCCAAGTCTTGAAGCTAAGGGCTCGCTGAGTCCTAACGGGTCAAAAAGCCATCACCTGGTGTTGAACCAGGCTAGCTGACAAGGGCTGTCGTTCGCGCGGTGCGAACAAGGTGCGATTCAAAGTGATGTGGCAACGTAGAAAACCAAAGATTCACGACCCATCAAGTGGGGTGACTCAAACCCGGCCCGGTGATTGGGCCATGTGCATGCGGTTTTGGGGTGAAATCACACGCGAGATTGGCCGTGCGGTGGGCCAGCGCTGCTTGTCGCGCGCCTTTCACCCCAAAGCCCGGTCACATGACCCAATCACCGGGCCTGACACCGTCACCCAATCAACCCATTTGAGAAAACACCTGCCAGTTTTTCAACAGCTCACACAATCAGTCGGGTGATACGCTTTGCGTAGGTCAAGGAGGAGACCGCGTAGCGGTCGGGGGACACGAAGCAAAGCGTATCGCTCCGGCTGATTGCCATCACCCGTGCGCGGCCTGCCCAGGCGCCATGACCGCCTGCGTGCCAGGTGGGCCTCATTCGAGAGAAGTCCACATCACGTTGAATTTCACCCGCCAAACAAAAAGGGCCTCGAAGGACCCTTTGTTTCAAAAGGCGCGAACCTGATGAATAGTTTTGCAGTTGCTTAGTAGCTGCTACGGCCACCGCCGTAACCACCGCCGCCGCCGCCGCCTGAACGGCCACCACCCGCCAGCGCCACCACCGTAGCCGCCGCCACCTGAGCGACCACCACCGGCACCGCCGCCGTAGCCACCACCGCCGCCACCGCCACCGAAGCCGCCGCCACCTGAGCGGGGAGGACGCGGCTCCATCGGACGGGCTTCGTTGACCACCAGGCCACGACCGCCAAATTGCTGGCCATTCATGGCATTGATGGCGGTTTGTGCTTGCGCATCATCGCCCATTTCGACAAAACCGAAACCCTTGGAGCGACCAGTGTCACGTTCCATCATGACTTTGGCGCTGGTGACGGTACCGTGGGCTGCAAACGCTTGTTGCAGGTCATCATCACGGAAAGAATATGGCAGATTGCCGACGTAAAGTTTGTTGCCCATGAAAGGACTCCTCAAAATAACTCAAAAAGCGATGGAGTCCGATAACCGCAATCAACAAACCATTGAAGAATTAGCGCAGACGCGAAACTGACATTCACCGCAAACCATATACCACTTTTAAAAAGCAATACGAGGCGCATGATACGACAAGTTTTTGATTTTCAACAATAATTTTGCTTTACGTCAAAAAATGCGTTGGTTTATTGTGTTTAGGCTCCATTTCGCTGCTGATCTGCGTCAGTACCACTGTCGGGCTCCTGGTAGTTGCGCCACTGGTGCATGGCATTGCGCATGGTGATCACCTGGCGCTCAAACACCGGGCAGGCGGCGCAAATGGCCATGTGCAAGCGCAACGCCAGCCGCTCCCGCCAAGGCAAATCGCGGTCCTCACGGGCAATCACCAGCACGGTCACTTCCTGGCAGGTACGGTTAAACGGGATCATGGTGTAGCAGGTCTGGCAAACCAGTTAAGTTCCAGGCACTCTCGCAAACGCAAGCGGGCCCGGTGCAGCTGGACATACAGATTGGTCGGCGTCAGGTTCAATTCCTTACATATTTCTTCACACGACAGCTCCAACCACTCACGCATGAGAAACAACCGGCCCTGCACTGCCGGCAATTTGCTGGCGCAGGCTTCCATGACCGTCAAAAACTGGCGACTGCACAGGTCTTGTTCGGGGTTGCCCCAATCTGACGGTGTCTCCTTGAAATGACCGTCAACCTGAAAACCGATGTACTCCATCGGATCGACCAAGTCATCGTCGCTGACGGATGTGCTGACTTCACGGCCATGCTGGCGCAGCGAGTCGATCACTTTGTGTTTCAGAATGCCGATCAGCCATGTTTTTAGCTGTGACCGGCTCTCAAAGGCCTGGGGTTTGGCCAGCGCCGCCAGCACCGTTTCGGACACCACGTCTTGTGCCCAGGCGTCGTTGCGCAGCTGCAGCTGCGCAAAACGCATCAGGTAGTCACGGTGCTCCACCAGCTGCTGCGAGAAGGTTGTGGCGGGTTGACTGCTCATGGGATGCTGAAATTTGAAAAAATGTCGAAAAAAACAAATGGGTGTAAGAAACGGCGGGTTGAACTGACTAAATGATAACCAGCAGATGTGTAGCCCGAGTGGCTGCCAGTTTGCTGGCCCAACCGATTGACCAACCATTACCAGGAGTTTCCCAAATGAACCAACGTGCCCTCATCTCTTGTGCTGCTGCTTCCCTCATGTCTCTGGCCATGGTGGCTGGCCCAGCCGCTGCGGCCGAAAAAGAAAAATGTTTTGGCATTGCCAAGGCTGGTCAAAACGACTGCGCCAGCCTGTCTGGCTCGCATTCATGCGCCGGTCAAAGCAAGGTGGACATGGACAAGGGCGAGTGGAAATATGTGGCCAAAGGCACCTGCAAAGACATGAAAGGCCTGTCCATGGACGAAGCCAAAGCCATGGTGAAAAAGAGCTGAACAAGCCACGGTCTTGCCAACACGTAGCGCCCGCCATGTTGACCCATCCCTGTGAACGTAGCGCGGTGTCGGGCATGACACCCGCAGCGCCTGCGGTGGGCATTGGCTGGCGGTACCCTCACTACCGCGAGCTGCTGACGCGTCTGCCCAGCCTAGACTTTCTGGAAGTACATTCCGAGAACTTTTTTGGCGACGGTGGCGCGGCGCTGGCAGTGCTGGAACAGGGCCGTGCCCACTATCCCATCAGCCTGCACGGGGTGGGACTGTCACTGGGCTCGGCCGTGGGGCTTGACCCCTGGCACCTGAACCAATTGGCGCAGCTGGTGCAACGCATTGACCCGGTACGCGTCAGCGACCACGCCAGCTTTGCCCGCGGCCACTGGTCGAGGCCGACTGGGGCGCAAACGATTCACGCCGCCGACCTGCTGCCAATACCATTCAGTACTGAGGCGCTCGACACCCTGTGCGCCAATGTGCGGCAAGTGCAAGACCGGCTTAAGCGACGCTTCATGGTTGAAAACGTATCGAGTTATTTGCGCTGGTTGCCCCAGCCTGAAGAGACACTGTGGTCGGAGACCGAATTTTGAACACACTGGCTGAGCGCACCGGTTGCGCCTTGCTGGTGGACGTTAACAATATTTTTGTCAACGCGCTCAACGCCCGCTTGCATGGCGCAGCGGGCGACCCGGTGCAGCAATGTCTGAACTGGCTGGACCACATCGCACCGCACCAGGTGGCAGAAATCCATTTGGCGGGGCATTGCCATGTGCGACCGCAGCCCGGCGAAGACGCGCGGGATGAAATCTTTGTGGATGACCATGGCAGCCGCGTCTGTGCTGAAGTCTGGCAGATTTACCGCCACGCCATCGCCCGCTTTGGCGCCGTGCCAACGCTGATCGAATGGGACACCGACGTTCCGGCACTCGACGTGTTGCTGGATGAAGCAGCACAGGCCCGCTCTGTTGCAATGGCCTGCCTGACGGCACGCCAATCAGTGGCAATCAAGCCGCAAGACCAGGCCAGTGCCGACAGCTCGCAGACTCAGGCAGCAGGTCACCACCAAAGGCTGGCCGCATGAGCCAGCTTGCGCAACAGCAACAGGCATTGTTGGCCCTGCTGTTTGATTGGCCCAACGCTGATGCTTCAAAGAATATAGCGGCTTTCGCAGACCCTACTTGGGTAAGAGGCCAAAAAGTCTATCAAGCCAATGGTCACGCGCTGGCCTGCAGTGCGCTGCGTGCGGCCTATCCGGTGCTGGTGCAGTTGCTCGGCGACGAGAGCTTTGACGCGCTGGCGCGGGCGCTCTGGCATAGCCACCCGCCACTGCGCGGTGACGTGGCGCAGTGGGGCGGTGCGCTGGCAGACTGGGTGCGTGCCAGTGACCAGTTGGCCTGCGAACCCTATCTGGCCGATGTGGCCGCGCTGGAGTGGGCCTTGCACCGCGCCGCCAGTGCCGCCGATGGGCTGTCCGACCCTGCCAGTTTTGCCCTACTGACCGAGCATGACCCAACCGATCTGTTGCTGGTGTTGGCACCCGGCAGCGTTTGCCTGTGCAGTGCCTGGCCGGTGGTCAGCATCGTCAACGCGCATTTGCAGCCAACACCTGATCTGACGCAAGTGGGCCAACTGCTGCGTGACGGCGTCGCCCAGGAAGCGCTGGTCTGGCGCAGCGGCTTGCGGCCACTGGTGCGGGAGGCGCTCATGGGTGAAGCACAATTTGTGACCGCACTGCTGGCTGGCCAAACCCTGGATGGTGCGCTGGAACAAGCCACTGATTTGGACATCAGTGCCTGGCTGCCGATGGCGGTTCAGACCGGTTTGCTGCTTGGGGCGCGTCTGACAAAGTATTGATACAAAAATTGGGCTCTAGCGCTTATAAATCAAGCGTGAATAGCTATGTTTTATGGTAACACCGCCCCAAGAAAATCAATTGTTAAAAAATGAGAGGGAGAGCGGGAATGGGGGCTGACGGAAAAAAGACACCGGTTTGGGGAAAAAAGGAAAAATGGGTAAAAGGGGGGGTTGGGGGGGGGGGGGCGAGGGGGAGGGAGGGGGGAAGAGAGGGGAGTGGGGGGGGGGGGGGGGGGGGGGGAAGGGGGGGTTGGGGTAGAAAGGGAAAGGGGCCGGGGGGAAGGAAAAAAAGCGGCGCCAGGCACCGCCCAGGGGCCCCGCGCACGGTGGGGGGCGGCGGGGCGGGCGAGGGTGGGGGCGGCGTTGGGTGGTGGCGTCCTCCCCGCAGGGCGTGCAGGGGACCGCGCGTGAAGGGCGGGGTGTCGCGCGCGCGTTTGGCGCTTCAGCGTTCCCCCTTGCGCGCGTGCGTGCCAAGCGCCCCAGGCGCACTTGAGTCCTCGTCGCCTCGGGTGCCCCTTTCGCCTGAATCCGATCTACCTGCCTAAAATTGGCCTGAGTAGATACGTTTTATGTATCAAATAATGGTTTTGAACGATGAGCGTCAGGCCAAATGCTTGCATTGCAGTCACGGTGCTTACGCCCGCCATCGGATCGCTCAACTGTGTGCCAGTGGCTGGCGGATGTTGGCGCAGATTGTTCTGCCAAGGCAGGATTCTGTTGCCTCGTTTGATCAAGAAGCTGAACCACCGAAGCATTGACGTGGTGGATGCCGGTGCCATTCTCGGCAATGTTCAAGCTGAATTCACCAATGCACTGGCGCCATCCAAGGTTTTGATGTCGCATGTGGCCAGGGCTGATCGTCCGGCCAGGCTACGCACTTCGCTTGTTGCCACAGCAAAACCGCGACCCTGCTCACCTGCGTAGGCTGCTGCGACCGCCGCATATCCCTCCAACCGTCCCAGAGCACAGTGCCAGATGTTTTCATTTAATCTATCGTGTCACGCACAGTCACCAACTTGACGGCGAATGGCCGACCTTAGTGTGAGTGAACCTATTTTCCTCAGTTGAAATCGTAAAAACCTACTAAACCATTGTTGCGGTTGAGGATTTCATGTTGATCCGTGACACCAATTTGGAACTGCGGCGCAGAACCAAAAAACGGCCTGAAACCCTCACCAGTGCTGGGTTTCAGACCTTTAAGACTTCTATCAACTGAGGAAATTAGGGTGAACTGTTTCGATACGGGCACATCGGCAACGCAGCGACAACCGGGTGTCGCCACCGACCTCAATCGTCGTACAGGATGCAACGGTTACGCCCCTGTGCTTTTGCCAGGTACATCGCCAGGTCGGCACGAGAGCACCGGGTCGATCGAGGTTTCGTCCGGGCGCAGGTTGGCCATGCCCAAGCTCACGGTGCACTGAATGGCAAAGCCGCCATCGAGCGCCAAGCTCAGTACGGCAACCCGCTCGCGCAGCTTTTCGGCCATGAACCGGGCTGCCACGCTGTCGGTCTGCGCCAGCAAGGCCACGAACTCTTCGCCACCGAAGCGGCCGAACTGATCCCGAAGCCGCATGATCTGGCGCATGGCGTCGTCGATGTCGATCATTAACACCGTGAGAGCTTGTGCATGCCGCGCCGATGACACCTGCGCTTCGCTCCATTCGAGTAATGCGCGTCGATTGAGCAGGCCGGTCAGCTGGTCGGTACGGGCAGCCATCAGGCTGGCCGTTTTGATTTTGGAGACCAACCCAACCATCTTTCAACGACTTCGACACTTCACGGCGGCCGACTGACGGAATCTAAGTCCTGACGGCTGCCAAAGGAAATCCTGATTAGCAATGAACTTCAACCAAGCATCACTCAGGGTAGTAAATTGCCCGAAAGCTGCCAGTTGCAGCCAAACCAGCGATGGGAAGCCAACCGAAATGTGTCTGAATCTCGCCCTGAATGACCTTCTCGTTGTCATGGCTGAAGTTCATTGCTAATCAGGAAGGAAATTGACATGACGCAAGGAATTGGCAAAAAGCCATCCCTTGCGACACAAAACCAAGGGTTTACCCATGAATTGCGCCAGAGGACAAAACCTAAACTGGCGGGGGGGGGCCAACGTCAAATGCCCTGGTATGGTGAGCGACTGCAGAGCAAATTTTTTTGGAGATCTATCATGAAATTGTTTTCACTCTTAAAGGGCCTGCTATGTGCGGCCAGCATGAGTTTTATGATGTCCGGGACGACTTATGCCGCTGACCAGGGCAGCGCAGCGGAAGCCGAGGCCATGGTCAAAAAGGCCGTGGCCTATCTGAAGGCCAATGGCCCCGAGAAATCTGCAGAGGAGTTCACCAATGGCAAGATGTTCAAAGACCGCGACCTGTACGTCAGCTACTACGAACTTAGCGGCAAGGTCTTGGGCCACGGTGCCAATCCAAAGCTGGTGGGCAAGGATTTGATCGGTTTGAAGGACCCGGATGGCAAACTGTTTATACAGATGATTTGTGATCTGGCCAAAACCAAGGGTAAGGGCTGGACCGACAGTTACAAGTTTCGCAACCCCACCACCGACAAGGTGTCTGAGAAAATCATTTATGTGGAGCGGGTCGGCGAAACCTGGATTGGTGTCGGTATCTACAAGTAACCAGCCCGTTCATTGATGGAACACCGCCGTGAACCTGCGTGACTTGAAGATCGGCCTGCGCCTCGGGCTAGGGTTTGGCCTGATCCTGCTGGCTGCCACCGTCATGCTGGTGGCGACCCTTGTTAACAACAGCAGCAGTCGGGCCGCGCTGCAACAGACGCTGCAGCGCTCAAGTGCCCAGCAAGAGCTGGCTGAAGAAATGCGCCGCACACTGCTGAGCAGCGCAGTGTCGGTGCGCAACATGGGGCTGCAAAGCAAGGTGGAAGGTGTGCAGAGGGACGAGGCCGATGCCAAGAAACACCGAGCGGCCTATCTGGCAGCCAAAACCAAACTGGACGCCAATGGGCTTGATGTCAAAGAGCGCGAGTTGTTTGGCCGTCTGGGCGACATTGACCGGCAGATGGAGGCGCAGTTCAAAGAGGCCGTGGATCTGGCCTCGCAGTTCAATACCGAGCAGGCTGGTGCTGTAATTACCGGCAAGATTGACCCATTGCTGACCCAGGCCATGGTTGAAATCGGCGGTTTCGTCGCGGTCCAGAAACAACATGCCGACCTGGCCGTCGCGCAAACCAACGCCAGCAATCAAATGACCGTTGGAGTGATTGCCGGGGCCGGGGCAATGGTGCTGGCACTGGCTCTCCTGATGGCCTGGCGTTTGACCATCAGCATCACTGAGCCGCTATTAACCGCCGTGGCGGCCGCTGACCGTGTCGCCCACGGCGATCTGGTCAGTGATATTGTCGTCAGCGGTCGCGACGAATCGGCCCGCCTGCTGGGTGCGCTGCTGCATATGCGCGACAGTCTAGCGCGCATGGTGAGCGAAGTGCGCACAGGCGCTGAGAACATTTCCACCGGTGCCAACGAAATTTCCGCCGGCAACAGCGATCTTTCGCATCGCACAGAAACCCAGGCCAGCAACCTGCAAGAGACCGCCGCCTCAATGGAAGAAATCAGCGCCACCGTCAAGAACAATGCCGCGACGGCTCATCAGGCCAACCAGACGGCCACGCTGGCCAATGCAGCGGCTGTCAAAGGTGGCGATGTGGTCGGTCAGGTGATCACAACCATGCAGGAGATCACCGCCGCCTCGCGCAAGATCGCCGACATCATCGGGGTGATTGATGGCATAGCCTTCCAGACCAACATCCTGGCCCTCAACGCGGCTGTGGAGGCGGCGCGCGCAGGTGAGCAGGGGCGGGGTTTCGCGGTGGTGGCCAGCGAAGTGCGTCATTTGGCGGGGCGATCCGCCGAAGCCGCGAAAGAAATCAAAAGTCTGATTGGCATCAGCGTGGACAGGGTGGAGATCGGTAGCAGACTGGTGGTCGTGGCCGGGGCGTCGATGAGTGACATCGTGGCGCAGGTCAGGCGTGTTGGAGAACTAATTGCCGACATCAGTTCCTCAGCCAGCGAGCAGACCAGCGGAATTGACCAGATCAACCAAGCGATTGTTCAGCTCGACAACGTCACCCAACAGAATGCGGCCTTGGTGGAGCAAGCTGCCGCCGCTGCCGCAAGTCTGGACCAGCAGGCCGTGCGTATGGTGGAGGTTGTGCGTGAATTCAAGCTGAAAACCCGGGCTTCAAACACGGCAAGCGAGCCCCGGCAGCTGGCTTTGCGGTAGCTTGAGGGCGTGCACCGACCTGTCGAGGCATCGTTGAACGACTGGTATTGATGTGTCATTTCGGTTAGCTTGCTCACCACAACATCCACGGCGTGTCCCCTCTGCTACACGTCATGGTCGTGGAGACGTGGTCGAGAGTGCAACATCGTCAGGCAGTACAAGGAGTCCCGATGTCGCGAGCAATCAGTCTTGCTTCAAGTAATCAACTTCAGCCCTGGCGGCAATGATTCGCCAAGCAGGCGGCGTTCAGTGGCTTCATCCAGTGTCACTTTGTGGCGCACCATCTCGACCCAGACCGGCGGCGCGTTGATGCTTTGCAGCCGCGTCATGATGCGTTTGCGCAAGACCAGCGGCAGGTCGCGGGCACGGTCGTCGGTCATGCGGGCTAGGTGGGTGGCAGCAAAAGCAGCGGGTTCCAGCCGCTTCCAGTCCAGCGCCAGCAGTGTCTCGATCCAGGCGGTGGCGGTGTCGACGGGCACCACGTCATGCGTGTTGCCATAGAGCGGCTGGCGGGCACCGATGCGCCCCAGCGCCCACAGGTTTCGGGCATCGCTGGCAGCATCCACGGCGCGGCCCTTGGCGGCAGAGGCCAATGATTTCTGCATGCGGTCCAGCAACCAATCACCAATCTCCACCTTGTAGTCCACCGGTATGCGCTCCAAAGAAGCGCCCAGGCGCAACATGTCTTCGTCGCTGCCTTTCACTGGCTTGATGGCGACGGATTCGCTGCCGCGCTCATTATGGTGCAGGTTGTAGGCAAAGTCGTCCAGCAGGCGCAGTTGCTCGGGTGCAGCCAGGCCACCTGCCACGCGGCGCCACAGCGTCCACCATTCGGTGCAGACCTGTTTGTCACTGGCAAACTGCACGCCGGGTGCAAACTGGGTCCAGAGTTGCTCGATACGCCAGTCGTCCAGCGGGTCGCCAAAGCCGGGGCGCAGGCAGTAACCGCTCAGATTCAGCCAGACCCGCTCATGTTCTGCCGAGCGGCGTCGGCCCTTGGTGCGGGCCCACAAGGCATCGAACAATTGGCGCAATTCGGGCGTAGCCCAGCGCTCACGCTCGCCCAGAATGTGCTCTAGTTGGGTGCGCAGTTGTCTGACTTCTTTGGCCGTTGCAGGCTGGCTGCCATCACCAAAAATGCGGTCGATCTGGGTGATGGCTTCGCGTAACCGGGCCGCCGTCATGCTGCCAGCGTTGCCACTGTGGCTGCCCATATGGGGGCCGCCAGGCGCGTAACGCAAGTCAAACTCAAGCAGCCAGCGCTGGCTGGGGTCAGCTAAGCTGACGCAGTGCATCTCCAGCGTGCCAACTTCGGTCAGCGACGCTGTCAGTTGCACCGGAATGTTTTTTGGATCAAATTGGCCTCTAGCCCCCGTCGAAAAAGAACTAGTTGCTTCTAAAACAATAGCAATCGGCGGCAAAGGCGCAAACTGTCCATCGGTCAGCGTGACCAATTCGCCGGCTTGGGGCGGCGTGTGATCGGCCTCGGCAGCGGCACTCAACAGGTTAAAACGCACCGGTTGGCCCAGGCGAAGGGCAAAAGTGCGGTCGTTGAGCAACACCTCTTCGCCCGGCTCACTGCCGCGCGGCAGAATGCAGATGCCACGTGGTGGTGTCCCTTCGCGCCCTTTGGGAGCTGGCTGCGGTGAGGCGCCCGACAGCCCCGCCTTCGCTGGCGCTGCCCCGGCATCCAACTGCAAAAAGTAGCTGTGCGCCGAACCGCCGCCGATTTTGGGTGCCAGTCCATGTTGCGCCAGCGCGTAGGCCACGGCACCGCGGGCCACCGCGACGTCGGGGTTGTCGTTGTGCAACAGGCGCAATGGGTCAGCGCGCCAGTCGCCCAGCGTTTGTTTCAGCCGTTGCACCAGTGCATCGGCCCGAAAAACACCGCCGTTGAGCAGCAAGGTGTCGGGCATGCCCTGTGCATGCTGGCGTAAAAACTCAGCAATGTGGCGCGTGATGGCCGGGTCGCGTGCATAGGGCAAGCCGAATGCCACGATGCCGCTGCGACCGTCTTTGACCTGATCATTGCGGTCAACCTGCGGAAAGAAACCATCCAACAGCAGGCTCACCACCTCGTTGCGCGTGAGCATCACCGAGCGGCTGCCGCCAATCATCCGGGCACCGCCGCCCAGCAGGGTGACCTGGGTTTGCTCGGGGGCGTCCGCGGCCAACAATTGCTCCTTGGCGGCGCGGCAGCGCTCCATCAACTGGGCCAATCTGCTGGCGGAGAGTTGCTGTGCAGCCGACTCACCGGCATCTGACGCCATGCGAGCCTCGACCGCGTGCGCCAGCGCCAGGTCCATGTTGTCTCCGCCCAGCATCAGATGCTTGCCGACGCCGATGCGTGTCAGTTGCGGCTCGCCCTTGACCAGCTCCACTTTGATCAGACTCAGGTCGGTGGTGCCGCCTCCCACATCACACACCAGCACCAGTTGGGTGTGCGCCAGTTCTGCTACGAGCTGGCTGCGGTGGCGCAACAGCCAGTCGTAAAACACGGCCTGCGGCTCTTCCAGCAGGCGCAGCTTGGGTAGCCCGGCCAGGCGAGCGGCGCTCAACGTTAAAGCCCGGGCAGCTTCGTCAAATGAGGCGGGTACGGTCAGCACAATGTCTTGCAGCTCCAGCGGGCTCTGGGGATGCTGCATGTTCCAGGCGGCACGCACGTGGCGCAAATAACTGGCGCTGGCCTCGACCGGCGAAACTTTGTCAACTTCAGGCGGCGCGCCCCACGGCAGGATCGGTGCTTGCCGATCAACTGCCGTGTGCGACAGCCAGCTTTTGGCACTGCTCACCAACCGTCCCGGCACCTGGCTCCCAAGTTGGCGCGCCCATTGCCCCGTCACCACAGGTATCGGCGACGTGTCGTCCGATACTGACCAGGGCAGCTGCAGTTCACCGGGCGCTATTTCTCCCGTTGCTGCGTGGTAACGCACCGAGGGCAGCAGGGGTCGCGCCGCCACCTGACCCGGCGCGATCAACTGCTCAATGTCAAACAGCTTGATCCCGACCAGGGCAGCGCGCTTGCCGCGACCCGGCGCTTTTGCCACCGGCGCATAGGCGACCACCGTGTTGGTGGTGCCGAGGTCAATGCCGACGAGGTACTGGCTCACCGGTTCTGACGTTAGTCATGGCCGCGCACGTCAAATTCGACCTTCCAGTGCTCATCACCCTGGGTGGCGACGGCCGTGAGCTCCAGCGTGCCAGTCTCTGATGCCACAGCGCGCAGCTTGACTTGCACGATTTCGCCGATGGCGCGACCTTCGGCGGGCAGCGTGGCCTGAATCTCGCCCAGCTCCTGCAACTCCTCGGGTTGCCAGAAGTCGAGCAGGGTACCAAGCTGGTCCTGACGGCGCACCGAGGAACCAAAAAAGCGCATATGCACCGGCTCACCCACCACCAGGCCAAATTCCTGTTCCAGCAAATCGGCCTCAATACCTTCTTCCATACCAAAGGGTGCCACGCACAGAGCTTGCACCGGGGGTGCCATGCCGGGGATGGCGGGCATGGATGATTCGACCGCCACGTAATAGGCACGTGCCGTGCCGCCTCGAATGCGCACACCTTGGCCGCGGCGCACATAGCCGTAGTAGGCGGCACCGCGTGCCACGGCCAGGTCCATGTCGGCCCCGGCCAGCTCGCGCGCCGGTTCGGATTGTTCGGCACTTAGCCAGCTGTTGAGCGTAGCCAGCGTGCGTTCCGACAGGATGCCGGACTTGAACACGCCGCCGTTGAACAGCACGGCACTGGGGTGCAAAAAGCTGGCATCAGCATCGACCTTTCCGGCAAAACCGTCGAGTTCAGCCGTGGCCCCAGCCTGGCGGCCCAGCAGCGAGGCCAGGTGGCGCGTGATGCCCGCGTCCTGCGCGTAAGGCAGGCCGAGTTGTGTCAGGCCGGCGCGGGTGCGGCTAGTCGGGCGGGCGGCGGCATCCACTTGCGGGAAGAAACCTTCCAGAATCGTGGCGCGCACTTCTGCCTGTGTGAGTTCGGTGCGGATGGAGCCACCAATCAGCTTGGAGCCTCGGCTGGGCACCACGATGGATTGCACTTCAAGTGCGGCATCGCTCAGCAGGTTTTCCTTGGCGGCGCGGCAGGCGTAGGTGAGTGCGCGTATTTGCCAGGGGTCCAGCGTTTTGCCGTCGGCAGCCAGTTTGCGGGCCACCACATGTGCCAACGTCAGGTCCATGTTGTCGCCACCGAGCAGGATGTGGTCGCCCACGGCGACGCGGTGCAGTTCCAGCTGGCCTTCGCGCTCCAGCACGGCAATCAACGAGAAATCGCTGGTGCCACCGCCCACATCGATCACCAGAATGATGTCACCCGGTTTCACCGCTTTGCGCCAGCCTCCGTTGCTGCCTTGAATCCAGTTATACAGCGCGGCCTGCGGTTCTTCCAGCAGGGTCAGGTTGTTGAAACCGGCGCTGCGGGCGGCCTCGGCGGTGAGTTCACGCGCAGCGGGGTCAAACGAGGCCGGGATCGTGACGGTGACATCCTGCTGGTCAAACGGCGCTTCGGGGTGGGCTTGGTCCCACGCATGGCGCAGGTGCGCCAAGTAGCGGGTGGAGGCATCCAACGGCGAGACGCGCGCCACTTCAGGTGGGGCATCAAACGGCAAAATAGCGGCGCGGCGGTCGACGCCCGCATGGCAGAGCCAGCTTTTGGCGCTTGACACCAGGCGGATCGGGGTGAGCGCACCACGGGCCCGGGCAAACTCGCCGACGGCAAAGTCCTGTGCGACGGACCAGGGCAGGTTCAGGTCACCCTCAGCCAGTTCGGCCTCATGCGGCAGGTACAAGAATGACGGCAGCAGGGGCTGGGATTCGACCGCGCCAGGGGCGGTGAGCTGGGGAATGTCCAACACGCCATAGCGGGTGGTTTCGCCATCACTGGCCCCAATGTCCACATAGGCCAGGGCGCAGTGGGTGGTGCCGAGGTCAATGCCAATGGCGTAAAGAGGCGTACTCATAACTCCACCTCGGCTTGCGCCAGCACGGTGACATCGTGGCTATCTGTGAGCTTGGGCAGGCGCGTCTCGGTGGCACGCCAGCCGCGGTGGCTCAGGCTGCCTTTGAAGGGGGCCTGGCCGACCACGTTGCCGGTCAGGCGGATGGCGCTGGCATCAAAGCCATCTGGCAGCGTTATGCGACTGCCTTCTGCCTCCGGGCGCACCGAGATGATGGTGAAGTGTTCGCGCAGTACTTTGGCACATCCTTCGTGCACCACGCGGGCAGCGCCGCCGATGTCCGCGTCGGAGTAACTGCTCAGGTTCTCTTGTGTGAAGTCGATCAGGCGGGCTTCTTTTTGCAACAGCCCCAGCAGTTGCAGGGCGGCATCGGGAGTGGCTTGTTTGAGAACAACTGCTGCGACGGGGGTGGGCGGCCCGGCTACAGGGGGCGGTGTTCTGGCGAACAAAACCTGGTAGAACGCATTGAAGGCCAGGGGAATGCGCTGAAAAAATGAGGGGTTTGATGGCGGTGTTGATTGGGTCATGGGTATTCCTGATGGCATCAGCAGTACGCTGGGCGAGCGAAGGGATCACTGCGGGTAGGTGAAATTCTAAATGGCAAGCGTCCAGAGCCGTTCATCGAGCTCCAGCAGCGCGGCATGTTTCAGTTGCACAGCCTTCGAAAAACCCGTAGGCGCCTGACTGCCTTCACACCATTCGATGTGGCGGCTGGCCCAACATTTCAGGGGTGATGAGGGCAATGCCAAGCGCAGTGACGTGAAAGCGGGCACGATCGTAATCGGGGTCAATGCCGACCTGGAAGCCGTCCGGGATGTTGCAGCCGCTGTCTACCACGGCGCGCCTGATGATCACGTTACGCCCCACCACCACGTCTGGTAACAGCACCGAGTCCTCAATTTGGCTGTATTCTGCAATCCGTACCTTGGTGAACAGTACTGAGCCGTAAACGTTGGCTCCACTGACAATGCAGCCATTCGACACCAGCGAGTCCAATGCCATACCACGCAGTGCTGGCTCCCGAAATACGAATTTGGCCGGTGCCGAGCGTTCATGCACGCTCAAAATAGGCCAGTCGTCATCGTACAGATTTAGGTCAGGTACCACATGGGTCAGGTCCATGTTGGCTTCCCAGTAGGCATCCACTGTACCCACATCGCGCCAGTATGGGCGGCGACCCTGGATCATGTTGACGCAACTGTCGGTAAAACGGTGTGCCTGCACATGGTGGCTGTGAATCAGGCGGGGGATCAAATCGCGTCCAAAATCGTGGCTGGATTGTTCGTCGGCGGCGTCCAAGCGGAGCTGTTCGCGCAGGAAAGCCGCATTGAACACATAGATGCCCATGCTGGCCAGCGCGTAGAGTGGATTGTCGGGAATGGGCATGGGGTTGGTCGGCTTTTCTTCAAAGGCCGTCACCCGTGCGCCCTCATCTACCGCCATGACACCAAAGCCGGTGACGTCCTGCAGCGGCAACTCGATGCAGGCCACAGTCAGATCGGCTGCGCTGTTGACATGGTCGGCCAGCAGCCGGGTGTAATCCATCTTGTAGATGTGGTCACCGGCCAAAATCAGCACATAGGTCGGGTCAGCCTCATCGAGCAGGGCCAGGTTTTGGAATACCGCATTGGCCGTGCCGCTGTACCAGCCGGCATTGATTTGCTGCTGGGCTGGCACCACGTCAATGTATTCGTTCAGGGTGGGCTCCAGAAACCCCCATCCACGCTCGATGTGCCGAATCAAACTCTGCGCTTTGTACTGCGTGAGCACGGCGACGCGCCGAATGCCGGAATTGACGCAGTTGCTCAGAGCGAAGTCAATGATTCGCAGCTTGCCCCCAAAAGGAACGGCTGGCTTGGAGCGCTCGGCTGTCAACTGATGCAAGCGGGTGCCACGACCACCAGCCAGGATCAGGCCATAGGTCTTTTGCGCCACATGCAGCAATTCGTTGGCGCGTGCTTCTGCTCTGTTACGTTCGGTGACATCGCGGTTGCTGACACGCCGCCCGCGGAACTGGCCGCTGGCACCACGTACCGGGTGACATCTGTGCTCCATCCAGCGCACCGAGCCGTCGCGGTGCACGATGCGGTATGCCAGTGAACCGTCTTCGTCATGGCCCACGTCGCGAAGATGGTGGTGCACCAAAGCCACGTCAGCCGGGTAGGTAATGGACATCAACAACGACGGATCAGCAAAGAACTCATCCCGTTTGTAGCCTGTTATTCTCTCGCAAGAGGGACTCATGTACACCATTTCATGTTGTGGTCCTTCCCAGTATTCCCAGTCCAGCGTGTAGTCGGCGACGGTGCGAAATCGCTCTTCACTTGCCGCCAGCGCCTCTTCTGCCAGCTTACGCTCGGAAATGTCGTCTCGCGTGCCTGATATCCATTCAGGCCGCCCATTGGGTGTTCGGCTCACTACCTTGCCGCGTTCAAGTACCCAGACCCAGTGACCGTCTTTGTGAAGGACGCGGGCTTCGCATTCGTAATGGTTCGACTCGTCGGAAAGGTAGCCGAAAAGGCGGTTTTTGAAACTTTCCAGGTCATCTGGATGCAGTAGTCGCATCCAGGTGTCGATGCTGACCGGTGCCAGTTCTTCAAGAGAGTAGCCAAACATTTCGGCCCAGCGTTCATTGAATCTGGCTTCACCGGTATGGATGTTCCATTCCCAAGTGCCAATCCCGGAACCCCAGAGGATATTGGACAGCTGCTGCTGTCGCAGTTGCAGAGCAACCAAGGCCTGATACGAGCGTAAGGCCGAATGGACAGAACTGAAAATTTTGTCGGCCGACAGGTCTGACTTTAGGTGGTAGCCATTGATGGCATATCTTGTGATGACTTCGCGCTGAGTGACGTAGCCAGGCTGGCCGGTAACGAGCACGATTTGCGTCTTATGGTTGCTGAGTTCCTTGCGAATGTGGCGCACCAGCTCCAGTCCGGCGTTTTTGGTTTCCATCACGACATCAAGCAGGATCAGCGCGGTGTCGGGATGTTCGGTCAGGCGGGTTTTCGCCTCTTCGTAGGATTTTGCTTCCAGCAATTGCAAGGCTCGCTCATCCACCCGCACATCCGCCAGCGCAAGGCGCAGCACCGCGCGGATATCCTCTTCATCATCGACCAGCATCACTTTCCAGGCTGGACCCGCCACCCCTGGCGACGCGCTGTTGGCCGGTTCTGAAGCAAATAGAGAAGAGAAGGCGTCTGGCTCAGTCATAAAAGTAGCGCAATGTGAAAGTGCACGCCGTTTCCAGCCGTGTTTTGCCACTGGATGACGGTTGTATCTGCAAGGGACAGGCATTCCAAACACACGAAGCCAAGTATCGCACCGGGGGACTCTGTTTTCAGGAACGAGGGTTTGATTTCGCCTACGTCGCCTTGCCTTCAATCCGTGCGCATCATCTCGATGAATGGCAGCGCCAGGGCAAGCGTCGATTCTGACTCACTCTCACAAACGGGATGCGCATCGCTGCGCTCACCAATGTCGCCAACGATTGCCGGACCATGCTGATGGGCGGGCTCACTCAACAGTGGTTGTATTCACTCATGTTTCTTCATGATCGCCTGGCCCGCTCACGGGGTTGGGATGCTGGTGAATCGATTTGGCGCTGTGAATACCAAAGTCAGGTAACCGGTCGACGGCTGGAATCAGCTTGGGTGAGGATGGGAATCACGCTGGAAAAGCCAATTTTATGTCCAAAGTTTCGGGGTTCATTTTGCCCCTCAATGTGCGCGCAAACCCATGATTTACGGGGCTTCCAGGCGTAGCTGAAGCGGGACAAGTTGAAGGGCTTGCACAAAAAAGCGTTGCATGCGTAGGTCGATGGCCTGCGTCACCAAGTCTGCCTTGTCTGCCAGCGCTGGTTTGAGTTCCTCAACGGCAGCGGCGATCAATGCTCGAAAGCAGCCCCACAGCCTGCAAGCGAAATCGATCTGGGTGGCGTTGCCCACGATCTGTTGCCTCACCTGTGCTACGTCGCTGGCAGCGTGCTGCTGCTTGGCAATGACCAGCATACAAAACCGTATCGCCGTCAGATGGATGGAGGCAACATAGCAGGCATAGTAACGTGCCTGCTCTTTGAGAAATCCCAAATGCTGCTTGCACTCTTTGAAATACACCTCAATGGCCTAACGCATGGCATAGAGTTCGAGCATCTTTTGGGCGTCCAGTTTGGTATCGGTGCTCAGACAGAGGCACCAGTCGTGTTTGCCTGGCTGCACCATGTCTGAGTCAAACACGCCACGCACAAATAGCAGGCGCACTTTGATCCAACGCGCTGCCTCATCCTTGCGATCTTTCAAATTGAGATCAACCACCACGGTCTTGGATTGGTACCAATTGTTGCAGCTGCGTGCACTCGGGGTTGCACACTTTGTAGAGCTTGGGTTTGCAGGACGCCTGAACCATTGCCCGTCTGTGAGCGGCTAACTCACTGGCTCAGGCGCTGTGCGTTTGGCCAAACAGGCACCTGACTCACGTCCTGGGATTGGGTGGATTGGTTTGAAACAAGCCGGGCGGGGTACTGCAAAACATCCCCTTGATCAACCTGGCCGGTTACCTGGGTGCAGAACACCATCGAATGGCCCACCTGGCTGGACAGTACGATGCCTTAAGCAGCAACTGAATTTATAGCCACTACGTTGCAACTGCTGGTCAATCAAAATCCCCGCCCCAGAGGGGCGGGGTATAAGTCCCACTACGTCTCGCACGCTTCGCGGCTCGACTTCGTTTGTACAGTGCCCTGCGGACACTGTAGTTTCATACGCCCCAAGGGGCGAGGTATACGATAAAGACCTTCAAATCAAGCGGCAAACCCGAGCCTGCACTGCATTGCCAATCACCCTGCTAGCGGTAGTCTGCGCCCAAACCTGGCAAAAAATATGTTTTTTTGCCGACTTGATTGACTTTTGTCAGACAAAAAAGATTTTGAATATATAAAAATATCAGTTTTCACTTAAGTAAGTGACTTAAGTTACCAATTGCCATGCGAAGGATGGGAATATGAGCAAAACTCGCAACTTCGTGGTGCTGTTTTCAACACTCCTCCTTTTTTGGATTCTCCTCAACGGCTCGGCGACAACTGACGTCCTGATGGTGGGTGTTGCCGCAGCGTTACTGATCTCCATGCTGTTTCAAGAGGGCGCCACCGTGATTTCTGAGCTGCGCCTGACCCCCAAGGCACTTTTTACCACGGTGATTTACCTGTTCTTTTTCAGCAAAGAACTGGTCAAGTCCAACATCAATCTGGCCAAGATCGTCTTGTCTCCCGAGTTGCCACTCAAGCCAGGCATTGTCAAGGTCAGAACCCGGCTGAAAAGCCGCATGGGGCGTCTGCTGCTGACCAGTTCCATCACGCTCACACCCGGCACATTAACAGTCGATTTGGTGGATGATTGGATTTATGTGCACTGGGTCACGGTCGACTCTGCAGACATCGAAGGCGCAACCGCTGCCATTGTGAGTGGGTTTGAACAGTATCTGGAGGTCATGTATGGTTGATCTGCTCATCCAAGTGGCCGCCTTGCTGACCTGCGCTGCCTTTTTTCTGGCCCTGTATCGTTTTCTCAAGGGGCCATCCGTGTCAGACCGGGTGGTGGCGTTTGACGTGCTCACCATCATCGCCGTCACCGCCATTGTGCAGATTGCCTACGCCGAGGGGCGTGGCATCTATCTCGATGTGGCGTTGGTGTATGCGCTGCTGTCATTTTTGGGGGTGATCGTGGTCGCCCGCTATCTGGAACGGGGGCTTTGATGGACAACTTGCTGGCCGTGGCTGGGGGCATCTTGATGATTGCCGGTGCCACGTTCTTGTTGCTGGGTGGATTGGGTCTGGTGCGCATGCCCGATGTGTTTAACCGGATTCAGGCGGGCACCAAGGCCACCACGCTGGGAACCCTGCTCAGCCTGGCAGGCGCTGCGTGTATTCAGCCGGACTGGGCGCTCAAGCTGGCCTTGATAGGTTTGTTCATCCTGTTCACCAACCCCTTGTCGTCCCAGGTACTGGCGCGCTCGGCGCATCGCATCGGTGCCAAACAAACACCTAAAACTTCGGTTGACCGACTGGCGCAAGACACCGGAGAAACAACATGAGCAGTCTGATTCTGGTGATGACGGTGGTGCTTTGCGTGGTGATGCTGGGTGGCGCTTATGTGGCCATCAATGGCAAGAGTTTGCCAATTGCCATTCTGGCCGGCGGGTTGGTGAGCCTGGTGGCCTCGGTGTTGTTTCTGATTCTGGCGTCGCCCGACGTGGCCATGACAGAAGCCGCCATTGGCAGTGGACTGACCACCTTTTTGTTCTTCTTTGTGCTGGGGCGGGTTCGCGCTGGCGAAAACGACGGGAGCAAGCATGATTAAGCGTGTGATTGCCCTGGCCCTGCTGGCAGGCCTGGGTGCCATTTTCATGGCGCTGCTGGTGACTTATGAGCCCGATGCGGCGCTGAACCTCACCGCGCTGTATTACGCCGAAAACACCGCCCGAGAGCTTGGTGCAGCCAACATCGTGACCGCCATTGTGGTGACCTATCGGGGCCTGGACACACTGGGTGAAGTCACGGTGCTGTTTCTGGCTTCAACCATCGTGGGGTTGGTGTTGTCGATGGGAAACCGAGCCGAACATGGCCACACCAAGCTGGTCCCGGTGGGTGAATTGCTCACTACGGGTAGCCGCTTTCTGGCACCGCTGGTGATGCTGCTGGGCGTTTACATCTTTGTGAACGGCCACTTGACACCCGGTGGCGGCTTCCAGGGCGGTGCAGTGATTGCGTCCGGTGCCTTGCTGCTGCTGTTGGCAGACCCCCTCAAACACTTTAGTCACACACTGATCTCGGTGGTTGAGTCGTTTGCCGGTGTGTCTTACGTGCTGATTGGTGTGCTGGGTCTGGTGCTGGCAGGTGGGTTCCTGGACAACCGCTTCTTGCCATTGGGTGACCTGGGGGCCTTGTTCTCAGCCGGCACCATCCCGCTGATTTACTCATTGATCGGGCTGAAGGTGGGTGCCGAGTTCGCATCCATTCTGGCCAATCTGACGCAAACGGAGGAACTGTGATGGCACATATTGCGATGGCAACCGGTTTCCTGCTGATCCTGATTGGCTTTTATGGCGCGTTGACACAACGCAACCTGCTCAGAATGATTGTGGCGTTTACCGTGGCGGACTCGGGCGTCAACCTGGTCATTGTCAGCATTGGTTACATGCGCGGTCGCACGGCACCCATTCTGGACGCCACGCTCCAAGCCGCAGATGCTGCCGCCCGCATCATTGACCCGGTGCCTCAGGCACTGGTGCTGACGGCCATCGTGATTGGTGTCGGCGTAACGGCCTTGATGTTGGCCTATGTCTACCGGCTGTACGAGAAAAACCGCTCGCTCGACATCGCGCACTACACGGAGTTGAAATGGTAAGCGCCCTCTACATTCTGGTGGCCGCACTGGCGGCGTCGTTCTTGCTGGGTTTGCTCAAGGAAAGCAGCCGGGGCCTGGCATTTTTGATCACCCTGGCCACGCTGGGTTTCATGACCTGGGTGTCAGGCAGTTGGCTGGGCTATTTTGTGTCGCAAGACGCCTCGGCGGTGGATATCTTTACCGCAGGCGTCCAACCCCCGTTTGCCATCAACCTGCGCATGGGGCTCCCTGAAGCCGCGTTAACGCTGCTGGTCAATGCCACCGGCTTGCTCGCGGCAGTACACCTCAAAGACGCGCTCTACCGCCTGGGAAACCGCTCTATGGCGGTGTTGATGGTGGCCATCATGGCGCTCTGCGGCGTGATCTTGACGCGTGACATGTTCAACCTGTTTGTGTTTTTTGAGCTGATCGTGATCTCGACCGCGGGACTGGTGCTGCTGTCTGATGATGGTCGTGCTTTGGCGGCAGGCTTCAAGTACTTGATCGTCTCACAGGTGATCTCGGTGTTCTTGTTGATTGGCATCATCTTTGCCTACCATGCCACTGGCACGCTCAATATTGATGGCATGGCGCAGGCGTCACTCAATCAGCAGGTGGGCGGCGTGGTGGCATTTTTCTTCATGTTTATTGCCATCCTGGCAGAAGTCAAACCTTTCCCGGCCAACGGCTGGGCGCTTGATGTTTATGAGTCGGCGCATCCCTCTTACTCCGCCATCTTTTCGGCGGCTTCGGGAACGGCGGCGCTGTTTGCGGTGGACAAGCTCTTGCTGATCGGTGGCCCCCCCTGGTACCCCATGGCCACCTCGGTGGGCATCATCACCTTTGGGGCCGCCAATCTGTTTGCCCTGCCCCAGACCAACGACCGGCGCTTGCTGGGTTATTCGTCGATTGCACAAACCGGCCTGGTACTGGCCGTGCTAGGGCAACGCGACGTATTGGGCGATCTGACCAACTATGTGGCTTTTGGCTTGCTGATCTCGCACGCCGTTGCCAAAGCCGGCTTGTACTGGCTGTCGGGTCTGGTTCAGGGCCGCTTGCTGACCAACTGGACCGCGCTGCGCGAGCGTCCGCTGCTGATCTTTGCGTTTGTGACCTTTGTCTGCATGCTCAGTGGCTTGCCACCTTTCCCCGGTTTTTATGCCAAATGGGAACTGGTGCGGGTGCTTGCCGCAGAAGGCCGCCTGCCACTGCTGGCGATGATTTTGGTGGGCGCCCTGGTTGAAGCCGGTTACCTGTTTCGCTGGTTTGGATACATCATCAAGCGCGAACAGGTGGCACAGACTGTCACCTGTGTCAACCACAAGGCGCTGCCCCTGTTTGTGGCGGTGATCGCCGGATGGGTGCTGGGCTTTGTCTGGGGTGATCTGTCGGGGCGCACCAACCTGCTGTTGGCCATTCCGCTGGCGTTTGCGCTGGCGTTCCTGGTGCTTGACTGGCTGCCTGCCTGGGTCAAAAACACGGTGGCCATTACCGGGATGGTGGCCTTTTTCTACCAGACCTATACCGAGTACGACCCGCTGCGCCTGATCTTTGCCGTGATCTTTCTGATTGGCGGCGCGATCACGCTGCTGGCCAGCTATGCATCACATGGGCGGCGCATTGGTTTTTACCCGGCCGCGATGCTCATGTATGCCGGTTTGGTGATGCTGATTCGTGCCACCGACACCTTTGACTTCTTCAGTGCCTGGGAGATTTTGACGGTGGGCTCGTATTTTCTGATCCTGCGTGGCAAACATTCAGAGCCGCATGCGTTGTCCTACATTGCTTTTTCTCTGGGCGGTGCGTTTTTGATCCTGACCGGGTTTGCGTTGGGCGCGCAAGGCGCGGCGCAGTTCAGCATCGCGGGCTTGGGGCAACTGCCCGCGCGCCTGGCACCCTGGGTCTTTGCGCTGCTGGCGCTGGGCTTCATGACCAAGACCGCTGCCATTGGCCTGCACGTCTGGCTGCCGGGTGCCCATGCCGAGGCCGAAACCGATGTCTCGCCCATGGTCTCAGGCATTTTGCTCAAAGCCGGGTTGTATGGCCTGATCGTGTTGCTGATGACCATGGGTAAACAACAACTCTTTGGCGTCGAACTCACCCATGTGCTGATGTGGATTGCGGCCCTGACCGCCTTGCTCGGCAACCTGATGGCAATCTTTCAGGAAGATGCCAAACGGCTGCTGGCTTACTCGTCGATTGGTCAAATGGGCTACGCCATGTTTGGTCTGGCGTTGATGAACCACCTGGGCTGGCTGATGGCACTGATGTTTGTGATCAACCATTACATCTACAAAGCCATGCTGTTCCTGGCCGTGGGTGGCGTGGCCAAACGCACCGGCACCAAGGACATGTACCGCATGGGTGGCCTGATCACGCTCATGCCGCTGTCGTTCATTGCAGTGCTGGTCGGCATTATTGCGGTGTCGGGGCTGCCGCCGCTGTCGGGCTTTGGTGGTCGCTGGATTTTCTACAACGCCATCATTTCTGCCGAGTATCGGCTGCCAATGATCCTGATCTTTCTGGCCGGCCCCATTGCCTTCCTGTACCTGTTCCGGCTGATCTATGCGATTTTCCTGGGCCAGCTCAAGGATGAATTCCGCCGTGTCAAAGAGGCACCTTTCTGGATTATTCTGCCGCAGATGATTTATGTGGTGCTGCTGCTGGTATTTGCCTTGTTTCCCGGCATTGCCCTGCGCCGGGTGGATGCCTACCTGAACCAGCTGTTTCCTGAAGGCGGGCTGGGCTGGGCAACTGGCAACACGATCACCAGCACCTATGGTTACTGGAACCCGATCGCGATCATGATCAGCGTGGTGGTCATTTTTGGAACGCTGTTTGCCTGGCTGCTGTTTGTGGACCGCAAGGCGCAAAAGGTCAAGCAGTTCAACATCGTGTTTTCAGCCGAACGTCCATTCCGGCCTGAAACTACCCACTTTGCCTGGAACTTCTTTGCGCCTTACCGCAAGGCACTCGGGTTTCTGGTGACGCCGCTGGCCAGCCGTTTCTGGGACGGACTGACCGACCTGATCCATGCAGTGGCTGATTTTGCCCGTCGCCTTTACAACGGCAACGGACAAAGTTATGCCTTCCACTTCCTGGCCTTTGTTCTGCTGGCCTTTCTTTTCCGGATGGGAGCCTAGTCATGTCGTTCGACTGGATGAAAATCCCTTATGCCTTGTTGACGCTGTTCATCGTCGTCAATTTCGGTTTCCTGATGAATGCGTTCATCGCCAAAATTGCCGCCCGAGTTGGGCGTCGCCACGGTATTCCCATATGGCAGTATTACGCTGACATGTTCAAAAACTACGGCCTGCGCTCGTCCATTACCCATGGGGTGATGTTTTACCTGGGCCCGGTGTTTCGTTTGTCGGGTGGGGTTGGGCTATTGCTGTTCATGCCTGCCATTTACGGCTCATACATGTTTTCCAACTTGTCATTTGCCGGCGACCTGATTTTGGCTTTGTACTTCATTTTCTTTGGCACCCTGGGCATGGCCCTGGGCGCGGGAGAAAGCGGCCATCCGCACGCTGCCATTGGCATCACCCGGGGCTTGTCGCAAGTCACCACTGCTGAACTGCCCTTTGCGCTGGCGGTTTTTTCGGTGTCCTTGCAGTACCAGACACTGAACGTGACCGAGATTGTGGCCGCCCAGCAGGGTGGCATGCTGAACTGGACCCTGTTCACCAACCCGCTCGCCGTGGCGGCTGCCATGCTGTCGTTCCTGGGCTCGATGATGCGCCCACCCTTTGACATCGTGATTGCCCCGCAAGAGATTCCAATCGGCCCGCCCACCGAATACCACTCGTCGTATCTGGCCCTGATGCAGACCAATCGCGCCATCTTTCCGGTGGCCAAGATTGTGATTTACATGAACCTGTTTTTTGGCGGTGCCTCCGACTGGCCCACGTTCTTTTTCAAGGTGTTCCTGATCTATTTATGGTCTGCCTTTGTAGGTGTGGTGTTCCCGCGTTTTCGTGTCGAACAGTCGATTCGCTGGTTTCTGGTCTGGGCTGTGCCGCTGGGCATTCTCTCTATCGTATGGGTGAACTGACATGAAAGAAGAACTCAAAATTCGCGTGGTCAAGGGACCCGATGGCACCCAGTTCGAGGTCGACCCGATACGCGACTATTTCTGCGATGCCGCACCCAGCGTGCACCCACCGGCTTACCTCAAAATTGTCGAGGACCTGTTCAACTGGGCGCGCGCCGAGTCGATCTGGATTCTGGGTTTTGGCACCGGTTGCGGCGCCATCGAGATGCGCCCGCTGATGACACCGCGCTTTGATGCGTATCGATTTGGCGTGCAATGGCGTCCCACGCCACGCCAGGCCAATCTGTTCATCATCTCGGGTTACCTTTCGGTCAAGACGCTCAAACGCGTGGTACGCGCCTACGAGCAGATGCAAAATCCGAAATACGTGATTGGTTTGGGTTCCTGCACCATCAACGGTGGCATGTATTGGGACTCTTACAACACTATCAAACGGCTGGATGACTACCTGCCGGTGGACTTGTACATCGCAGGCTGCATGCCACGACCCGAAGCATTGATTGCCGGCTTCATGGACCTGAAAAAACTCATTCGCGCCGGCAAGGCCGAAGGCGCCAACCAGTATGCTGAAAACTTTGCCTGGTACAAGGCAAACCAGAAGCTGGTCATCCATGACTGGGACATGCCGGACTACAACTGGTAAGGATCCAAAATGCTAGAACTCCATACCAGCCTCAAGGCCTTGTTTCCGCTCGGTGACTTGACCCAACAGCGCCCCGACCTGGCCTTTGTGACAGTCCCCAAAGAGTATCTGCGACCGATTGCGACGCACCTGAAGGACCTTGAAGGCTACACCCATCTGGTCTTGCTAACGGCGGTGGACTGGCTGGAAGACGAGGTCTTTCAACTCACCTACCTGCTGCATAACCGCCTGCGGGCGCGCGATCTTGGCCTGCGTGTCAAACTGCCGCGCCAAGCCGCTACGATGGAAAGCATCCACGAACTCTGGCCCACGGCGGCCACCTATCAGCGCGAGCTGCGTGAAATGTTTGGCATCGATTTCCCGGGCAGCCCACGACTGAACGAAGAGTTCATTCTTGAAGGCTGGAACGATATTCCGCCTTACCGCCGCGACTTTGACACCAAAAAATATGCGGCAGAAAGCTTCAAACAGCGCCCAGGCCGCGAAACCCACGATCCGGCCCAACACATGAAGCAGCAACTTTATCCAGGCGGGCTTTGACATGAGCATTTTTACCCCTGACCGCTCCCAGTACCCCACCGCCCGTGCCGATGGCACGCTCGACATTGATCTGACCTCAGGCAAATACCTCAAACTCTGGCAAGGCCCCAACCATCCTGGCATCACCGGCAATATGTCGGTGGAACTTACCGTGTGCGGTGACGAGGTGGTGGAAGGCAAAACCCATGTCGGCTACCTGCACCGTGGTTTTGAGAAGCTGATGGAGCGCCGCACCTTTATCCAGTGCTTTCCCATCGTCTGCCGTATTTGCGTGCCCGAGCCAGATTTCAACGAATATTGCTACGCCGCAGCCATCGAGGAACTGGCCGGCATCGAGGCACCCGAGCGAGCCAACTGGATTCGCACCCTGATCCTGGAGATGGGCCGGATCAACAGCTACCTGATGTACATGGGCGGCCAGGCCGGCGCCTTGGGCCTGGGTGTGATTGGCCAGTGGACCACCTATGCACGCGACTTGATGCTCGACCGCTTTGAAGAGCTGACTGGTGCCCGCATTTACCACATGTTCATCATTCCTGGCGGCGTGCGTGACGTGTTGCCCGACGGCTTTGACAAACGCATGGAAGAAACCCTGCGCGAGATCGAGAAAACCATGCGCGACGTTTGGGACGTGATGTTCTGCAACGCCGTCTTCAAAAAGCGCACGGTCGGTCTGGGCGTGATTGACCCAAGCTGGCTGGATGCTTATGGCGTTACCGGCCCCAACGCCCGCGCCGCTGGTGTGGCCAAGGATGTGCGCAAGGACTGTCCGTATCTGGTGTACTCGCACATTGATTTTGAGCCGGTGACCGGCCAGAACTCCGACATCTACACCCGCTCGGACGTGCGTCGGCGCGACCTGCTGATGTCGGTTGACATCGTGCGCCAGTTGCTGGCCAAGATGCCACGCACCGGCCCCGTGACCGTGCCCACGCCAAACGTGCTGCACTGGAAAATTCCACGCGGCGAAACCTATGTGCGTGGCGAATGCTCGCGCGGCGAATACGGTTATTACCTGGTCACCGATGGCAGTGGCTACCCGCGGCGGGTCAATGTGCGCGGCCCGTCATACACCCATGCCATGACCTTGCTGGAGCGCATGATTGTCAACGTCAACATTTCCGATGTCGCCTCACTGATGGTGTCGCTGCATACCTACCCGCCAGAAATTGAGAGATAACCATGACAGTTCGTGACGTCCTCTCGCCCTTCACCGCGTGGAAAAACGTTTTCCTCGACCCGGTGACGATCCGTGACCCGTTGAACGACCGGCCCGGCGCACCGCGCTACCGCGGTTTTCACCAGAACGACATCGTCAAATGTATTGGTTGCGGCACCTGTGAGACCATCTGCCAAAACGGTGCCATCGACATGATTCCGGTCGATGGCGTAAAAACAAAGCAAGGCGACTCGGGCTTGCGTCCGCGCATCGACTATGGTCGCTGCTGCTGGTGTGCCTTGTGTGTGGATGTGTGCATGACTGGCTCACTGACCATGTCCAATGCCTACACCTGGGTCGACGGCAACCCTGATGCCTATCTATACACTCCCGGCATTGACAAAAAACACTGGGACAACGCCGAGCTGGGTTACCACCGCCCGCAGGATCATCAGTTGACCGGTCGGGTGCGCGAACACATGCATGAGCTTGAACCCGACGTGCGGCTGTGTTCGTTTGATGAGATTGTGGACGGCTATTCGGTCGAGCAGGGCAAGCTCGAAGCCGACCGTTGCGTGTCTTGCGGGCTGTGCATTGCCACCTGCCCCACTCATATGTCAATTCCGGACTACATTGCCGCCGTTCGCGACGGTGATTACGAGCGCGGCGTGCAATTGCTGTACGAGACCAACCCGTTTTCAGGCATTTGCGGACGGGTTTGCACCCACAAGTGCGAAACCACCTGCGCCGCCCGCCATGAGGGGGACCCAATTGCCATTCGCTGGCTCAAGCGCCACATCATGGACCAGGTGCCTTTCGAGCGACGTAAAGAACTCGTGGGTGGTTGTCACGTTGGCGCAACCGGCAAGAAGGTGGCCATCGTCGGCGCTGGCCCGGCGGGACTGACAGCGGCTTTTGACCTGGCCAAGAAAGGGCACAGCGTGACGGTTTTTGAGGCTCTTGCCAAACCCGGTGGCATGACACGCTGGGGTATTCCTGAATACCGGTTGCCGTATGACATCATCGACGAGGATGTGGACTTGATCCGCTCGACCGGCGTGGACATTCGCTGCAATGTCAGAGTTGGCAAAGACATCACGCTGGAACAGTTGCACAGCAGCCACGACGCCGTGTTGTTGGGCCTGGGCCTGCAGCTCGGCCGAGCCACCCGCACGCCGGGCAGTGACCACCCCGATGTCCGCAAGGCGGTTGACCTGCTGCGACAGGCCACGGCCACCGAAGACTTTGGCACGCCGCGTGAGGCCGTGGTAATCGGCGGCGGCAATGTGGCCATGGACATTGCACGCACACTGGCACGGCTGCAAAAAGCCGCCTACGGCGAAGTCAAAGTGATTCTGACCGCACTGGAAGACCGTGCCCACTTTTTGGCCGATCCTGAAGAGATCACCGAGGCTGGCGAAGAAGGCGTTGTCATTCTGGATGCGCGTGGCCCGCAACAAGTGGTGCTTGAGGACGGCCAGGTGACGGGCCTGAAGACCTGGCGTGTGAAAGCCATTTTTGACGAGCAGGGCCGGTTTGCCCCCAGCTACGACGCGTCAGATGAACAATTGCACCGCGGCAGCATGATCGTGGAAGCCATCGGCCAGATGACCGATACATCACTGTTGGGAGAGCCGCTGACCGAACAGTTGGTTTGGCAGCGTGGACGCTTGCAGGTCGACGTTGGTGGCCGCACCAGTGAGCCCTGGTTGTGGGCAGCGGGCGACATGGTGCGCGGTCCAGACGTGGTCACCGCTGTGGCTGACGGTCATCGCGTTGCCGCAAGTATCCATGCCAGTTTGATTCCTGTGGAGGCATCCCAATGACCCAAGTCGTTCGACGCATCGACGTATTGCGCAACACCACCAGTGTGCGTGAAATTTTGCAGGTCGCCACCAGCTTTGAGGCTAGCGCACGCGATTTTTACACCCGTCTGACGCCAAAGGTCAGCAAGAAAATTCGCTATTTGGTGGAGGAGTTGGCGATTGAGGAACAGGGGCACTTTGACCTGCTGACTGCACTGAGCGCTCGCGACGACCTGGCCGAACAGGTCAAACTGCAAATTCAACAACCTGCCAGTGACAGCAAGTTCTCAGACTGCCTGCATGTGCCTGATCTGGGAGAACACCCTGATGACCAGGCGGTGCTGCAGTACGCCATGGGACGCGAGCACGTTGCCATGACGCACTACACCGAGTTGGCCAGGACCGCGCCCGCGGGGCCTATTCAGGATCTGTTTCAGTTTCTTGCCAGTGAGGAAACCACGCACAAGCTTGAGCTGGAAAAGCTTTACTACGAAATCATTCACCGGGGCGGTGGGGTTTAGTAGTCAGTGCGTGGTGTGGCGTGACGGGCGCGCAGATGTCGTTTTGCCATGAGGCAGACTGGCCAGACGAGTGTACATGTCGCGGCAATAGCCATCAATTTCCAGGCACTTGTTGATTTCGTCAACTGGCAGCGGGCCGGACACGACCACGATGTCATTGGCCCGCTCCAGTGCTCCACTGGCTCGTAGCCGCCGGCGGGTGTTGTTGGCCCACGAATGGATGCGTAGCGGGCTGCCATGCTCACGCAAGGCACCGGTACTGGCGTCAAAGGCAATCGCCACGGTGTCGGTTTTAAGCCGCAAACGATGCTCGCCTGTCACGCGGCTAGCGGGCGTGCTCAGGTCGTACAAGTGGTAGTTACCTTCTTTGAGCGTGTACTGAAGCGTCATGAAATCTCCTAGCAATAGGGTTATTCTGCAGGACACTGCACTTACCTAAAGCGCAAAAAGCGCACAAAAACCGATTTATAGATCATTTTTCCGGGAAAACCCGAGGTTGTCTCGGCCTAAATAGCCACAAAAACACCACAGTCACGCCGTGCAGGGGCTTCTTGCGCCGATTAAACTGACTGCAACGTCATTAGTCCAACTTATTTAACCCATGAGCACCTTTGATCCTGCTGCCCTGGAATGTCTGGCCGCCATCGTCGAAGAGGGCGGATTTGAGCGTGCCGCCGTGCGTCTGTCGATCACCCAGTCGGCGGTATCCCAGCGCCTGCGCTCACTGGAGGTGCAGGTGGGCACCGTGCTGATCGTGCGCAGTCGCCCGCTCAAGCCAACCACGGCAGGGCGCCTACTGCTCAAACACGCGATGCAGATGCGTCTGCTGCGCGCCGATCTGGAGCGCGATCTGAAAGAACTGGCGCCTGGCATGGCCAGTGGCACCGGTGAGGACGAGCGCATCTCAATTGCTGTCAACGCCGACAGCATTGCCACCTGGGCACTTCCGGCGCTAGGCCCGCTGGCGCATCAGGGTCTGGGCCTGGAGATCATCACTGACGATCAGGACTTCACATTTGAGTGGCTGCGTGAGGGGCGCGTGTTGGGCTGTGTCACCACCTTGCGATCGGCCCTGCGCAGTTGCAAGAGTGAGCCGCTCGGCGCGATGCAGTATGTGGTGGTGGCCGAACCAGAGTTCGCACGGGTGCACTGCCCCGATGGTTTGAGCCCGCACAATTTCAGCGCCCTGACGTTTGTTGCTTTTAACCGCAAAGACGATTTGCAGGCCGAGTTTGTGGCCGAAGCCTGCGGGCTCAACCATGTGTCGCTGCGTCAGGTCTATGTGCCCAGCTCTGAGGGGCAGCTGCATGCCGTGCTGGCGGGCTGGGGCGTCAGTGTCTTGCCTGAGCTCAAGGTGCGCGACCATCTGTGCGCTGGCACACTGGTCGACTTGATGCCTGGGCGCACACTACAGGTGGCGCTGTACTGGCACTGCTGGAACCTGAACTCGGTGGTGCTGGACGCCTTGACCCACGCACTGAAAACAGCTGCCGCCAGGGACCTTTCATCATCCAATGACATAATTGCAGTTTAGACCTTATAGGACGGTCACTATTAGCTATATTTAAGGTAGCAATTATCAACGAACTATCAGCACAGGAACCCTACATCCGGCCAACACTTCAGTGGCAACAGAGCCCACCACCAGATTGAGGAAGGCACCGTGACCATGCGAGCCCATCACAACCAAGTCAAACTTGCCGTCAGAGGCTGCTTTGCTGATCAGTTCACCTGGTTTGCCGGTCTTCCAGATCGTGGTCGCAATGACGCCGTGACGGGCCAGAAATTTGGCGACTGGTGCCATCACGCGGTTGCCCTCGTCGTCGTAGTACTTATGGACCAGCTCTTTGCCCAATGCAGTTCGCGCCTGGGACGGCAGCACCAGCTGAGCGGTCAGGGCTGTGTACTCGTTCTTGGGTGAAAACATGTCATGGGCAGCCAGGTATGCCAGCATTTTCTTGGTGTACGAACTGCCATCAACAGCGAGAAGAACTTTCATGGGGGCTCCTTAAACGGATCTGCAGTTTACCCAAGGGCGTGACCAGGCTGTCAACAATCAACTTGTAGGTTGATGTCATGGCGCGGTTTGCGCGTCCAGCCCTGCTGCTTGCAAGGCGTTGACCACCTCACTGACGTGTTGTGGACCCCTTGTCTGAATGACCAGCTCGACCTCCACGTGTTGCGCCGCCAGCATGGTGAACGCGCGCTGATGATGCACCTCGTTGATATTGGCGCCGGCATGCGCCACCGTGGCAGTGATCACCGCCAACGTGCCGGGCACATCGCGCGCGCTGACCCGCAAACGGGTAAGGCGACCAGCGCGCACCATGCCACGCTCAATGATGGCCGCCAGCAACAGCGGATCGATATTGCCGCCGCACAAGACCAGGCCCACACGTTTGCCCTTGAAGCGCTCGGGGTACTTCAGCAACGCCGCCAGGCCGGCTGCACCGGCACCTTCAACCAGGGTTTTCTCCACTTCCAGCAGCATCACGATAGCCTGCTCGATATCACCCTCATCCACCAGCAGCAGGTCGTTGACACAGCGACGGATGATGGCCTGTGGCAGCTTGCCCGGCGTGCCCACGGCAATGCCTTCGGCAATGCTGCTGCTGCCCTGTGCATGCTGGGTACCTTTGATGGCATTGACCATGGCTGGAAAGCGAGTGGTCTGCACGCCGATGATCTCGATGCCTGGTTGCATGGCCCTGGCAACAACCGCCATGCCGGCAATCAATCCGCCACCGCCGACCGCAATCACCAGCGTGTCAAGGTCTGGCACGTCCGTAAGCATCTCCAACGCCACCGTACCCTGACCCGCCACAATGTCAGGGTCGTCGTACGGGTGCACAAACACCTGGCCCTGCTGCTTGGCCAGTTGTAGGGCGTGGCTGCGGGCTTCGTCCAGGGTCTGGCCATGCAACACAACCTCGGCGCCGAAACCACGCGTGCGCTCGATCTTCACGCCCGGTGTGAACAAAGGCATGACGATGACGGCACGCACCCCAAGTCGCTGGGCATGATAGGCCACGCCTTGCGCATGGTTGCCGGCACTCATGGCAACCACGCCGCGGGCGCGCTCCTGTGCGGTCAGTTGTGCCAGCTTGTTGCAGGCACCGCGCTCTTTGAAAGAAGCGGTGAACTGCAGGTTCTCAAACTTCAGGTAGATTTGTGCGCCGGTGATGTCCGACAGCGTGCGTGACGCAACACAGGGCGTGCGCAACAGTTGGCCGTGCAGGCGGGCAGCGGCGGCTTGTACCGCGGTCAGGTCAACCATGATGACGGATCCTCAGGCATTGAGCAAAAATAACTTGACCAATAAGGTTTTATTGTTATTGTACGGCCATGAGTGATGTGACTACCACTGAGGCCAAACACAAAGCGTTTCGAGGCCACCTGCAAGACTCGCGAAGGTAGCTAACATGAAGACCGTGATGCGCACGTAGTTTATGCACACTGCCAAGACTGTCGCTGACTACCAAACCTCTGGCAACCCCGTCATCGCTATTGAAATTAGTAAGAAGGAACTCATTGGGGATTTCAAGAACGCAGGCAAAGAATGGCAAGCATGCCTACACTGCAGGCCGCAAGGTATCTGATCAAGAACTCGCCGCATTGAACATTGACCGTGACGCTTTTCATGGCGAGTGGATCTACCGGGTGCTGCCTCACAATTCGGTCGTCTGAACTCAATTGTTCAAGTTATTTTTGCTCAATGCCTAAGCTCCAGGCAACGTGTGCGGTCTGGCCATAGCCACCTTGACCGATGCCCTGCGCCAGTTTGGTGCGGCGTATCTGCGTCAACACACCCTGAGCACCGCCGAGGCCAAAGAATGACGGGCCATCGTTGCCTGTCCCACAGCTGCGCTGGGGAGCTGCAATGAAAAAATCCTATCCCGACAAAGATCACGACGAACGCGCTCGCATCACTTTGCCCAGGCTTAGTGATGAGGCTGTCATTGAGATTCATGCCCTAATTCATCAGTTGCTTGATCGCTTTGAGGCTTGCTACGCCCAGCAGATTGATCGCTTTTATGAAGCGCTCAATGAAGATACGAAAAACGATTCATTGGATTTGGGGAATTGGACACCCTAAAATACGCCTGCTCAAATCAGCAACGCAATTCCCCACTCCGTGTCCAACTGCTCGCACAGCATTCGCACTTGCCATTGCGAGGTGGGACAATTCGCGTTATTCAACCTGCCGAAGCTTGGGTTCTATTGTCGAAATTTCCGTGGTGCGTAACACCTTAAGGGCTACTGCCTTTTTTGGTTTAATTAAAGTGCCCGTTGCAGGGGCATGCATGGCCCCAACAAATGGGGTTGGACGTTGCAACGATAATTTTCGACACAACCCATCGGAGACCCAGACATGAACCTACACACGCCGTTCCACCACGACACCCATCGCAATCCTGAAACCCCACTGCTGCGGGCAACGCGGCGCTGGCTGCTGGGACTGGCACTTGCCGCCGTGGGCGGGATGGCTGGCTGCGGCAAGACAGAAGCACCTGCGCCCAGCGCCGCCCCGGCCTTGGCCCCCGCGCCAGCAGCCGACGCAAGCCCCGTGCGGGTCGCCTCCAAAATCGACGGCGAGGGTGGCTTGCTGGGCAACATGCTGGTGCTGATGCTGGAGTCCCACGGCGTGCCGGTGGCCAACAAGGTGCAGATGGGCGTGACCAAAGTGGTGCGCGAGGCGTTGCTGGCCGGCGAGATCGACATCTATCCTGAGTACACCGGCAACGGTGCCTTCATGCTGGGTGATGAGAAAAACCCTGCCTGGAAAGACGCCAAACAGGGCTACGAGCTGGTCAAAAAGCTCGATGAAAAAAATCAGTTGGTCTGGCTCACCCCCGCACCGGCCAACAACACTTGGGCGATTTCGGTGCGCAAAGATCTGGCCGACAAACACAGCCTCAAGTCGTTGGCCGATCTGGGACCAGCCTTGCAAAAAGGCATGCCGTTCAAGCTGGCAGCGGGGGCCGAGTTTGTCGAACGGACCGATGCGCTGCCGAGTTTTGAGACCACTTACAGCTTCAAGCTCAAACAGTCCAACCTGCTGGCGTTTCCGGGCGGCGACACAGCGGTGTTCCTGAAGGCGGCGGCCGAGCAAAACTCGGGGGTCAACGCAGCGGTGGTGTATGGCACCGACGGCGCCATTGCCTCATTGGGCTTGGTGGTGCTTGACGACCCCAAGGGCGCGCAGCCGGTGTATGCGCCGGCCCCGGTAGCGCGCCAGAGCCTGCTGGCCCGCTATCCGCAACTGGGCGACTGGCTGAAACCCGTGTTTGAGTCGCTCGACACCGCCACGCTGCAGCAGCTCAATGGTGCCATCGGCGTGCAGGGCAAGGACGCCAAGCAGGTGGCTCAAGGCTACCTCAAGACCAAGGGGTTCCTGAAGTAACACCCACCTTCAGGCCGATGCGCCCCAACCGAGTTTTGCTGCTGCTGTGGGCGCTGGCAGTGCTGGCCTGGTTGAGCCTGCCGCTGGTGGGCATCGCACCCAACCGCATCCTGACGCCGGTCGGCCAGTCTTACCTCACCCTGCTGGGGGGCGGTCATGGCTGGTGGCTGCTGCTGCCGATGTTGCTGTTGGGCGCACTGGCCCTGGGTTGGTGGCGCTGGCAGGTGGCCGCCAGCACGCTGGGGCTGTCTGCACTGGCGCTGGCGCTGCTGGCTGCTTTGGCGGGGCAGTTTGCCAGTCAGGGGGCGATGAGTGCACCCGACGCGCGTTTCGGGTTGGGCGGTGGTTTTTGGGTCCTGTTGCTACTGTGGTGGCTGATGGCTGACGACGCATCCAAACGTCTGAGCCTCAATGGCGGCTGGCGCATGGCCGCAGCGCTGCTGTTCTGGATGCCGCTGCTGCTAGTGCTGGCCAGCGGCACCACCGATGCGCTGTCGCTGTGGCAGGAGTACCGTGCCAACCGCGCCAGTTTTCATGCGGCATTGGGCGAACACCTGCGCATTGTGGGCATCACGCTGGGCTTGAGTGGGGTGCTGGGCCTGGGCTTGGGCATTCGCAGTGCGTTTCATGCCGGTTTTGGCCGGGTCTGCCTGAATGTGCTGGGCATTGTGCAAACCGTGCCGTCGATTGCGCTGTTTGGCCTGCTGATTGCGCCGCTGTCGGCGCTGTCGCATGCCTGGCCAACACTGGCAACCTTAGGTATCCGCGGCATTGGCATGGCTCCGGCGGTGATTGCGCTGGTGGCCTATGCACTGCTGCCGATGGTGCGCGCCACGGTCGCGGGTTTGCAGCAAGTGCCCGCGCAGATGGTTGATGCGGCACGCGGCATGGGCATGAGTGCGCGGCAAATCCTGTGGCGAGTGCAATTGCCCCTGGCGCTGCCTGTGGTCTTGTCGGGCCTGCGGGTGACGGCGGTGCAAACCATCGGCCTGACGGTGCTGGCCGCGCTGATCGGTGCCGGGGGCTTTGGCGCGCTGATGTTTCGTGGCCTGGCCGCCAGCGCACTTGATCTGGTGCTGCTCGGGGTGGTGCCCGTGGTGTTGCTGGCCGCTGCCAGCGACGCGGTCTTTTTGTGGCTGACGCGTGCCAGCACCCGGGGCCGGCCAGGGTTTGGTTCGCACGATGCGACGCTGGCGGGGTTGCCAGGATCCTAGATTCCTCAGTTGACCGCTTGTATTCATCTATAAGTCCTCATGAGCATTTACATTTTTGCTTCGATGGAGTTCACCCGTTGGGTGACGGCGCTACGCACCCGATTGAACCGCTGGCGGCGCGCCTTGGGGGCGTTACTCCTCCTAGCGGGCAGGAGCCCGCGTCGTCGTCGTGCCTACCCAGCCACGCCGCCAACGGCCCACTCGGGCGCGTCCAACCGAGGAATCTAGGATGATTGAATTTGAGCAGGTGCGCAAAGCTTACGGCGGGCGGGTGGTGATTGACGCATTGTCGCTGCGCCTGAAAAAAGGCCAGATCACCGTTTTGGTCGGCCCCTCGGGTTGCGGCAAGTCGACCACCCTGAAAATGATCAACCGTCTGGAAGCGCATGATGCCGGCACGATTCGTTTTGCTGGCCAGGAAATCGACCGCTTGCCGGTGGAGGACTTGCGCCGGCGCATGGGCTACGCGATCCAGTCCAACGGTCTGTTTCCGCACTGGACCGTGGCACAAAACATTGCCACGGTGCCGCGCCTGCTGCGCTGGGACAAGGCGCGCATCCATGCCCGCGTGGACGAACTGCTCGACATGCTGGGCATGGCACCGGCCCAATACCGCCAACGTTACCCGCACCAGCTCTCGGGCGGGCAGCAGCAGCGTGTGGGCGTGGCCCGCGCCATGGCCGCCGACCCCGAGATTTTGCTGATGGACGAGCCCTTTGGCGCGCTAGACCCGGTCACCCGCGCGGCCATGCAGCAGGAGCTGCGGCGCATTCACCGCCTGTTTGGCAAAACCATTTTGCTCATCACCCACGACATTGACGAGGCGCTGACCCTGGCGGATCACCTGATCGTGATGCAGCACGGCGCCATTGCGCAGCAGGGGCGGCCGATCGAGCTGCTGCGCGCCCCGGTCAGCGCCTTTGTGCGCGACTTCTTGGGGGGTGATGACATTGGGCTGAAGTCGCTGACCCTGCAAACCGTTGCGACACGCATGCGCCCGGAGCCAGCGCACGCCAATGTACCCTGCATCGACCAGGATGCCAGCCTGCGCCAGGCGATGGCGCAGTTTTTGGGCCTGGGTGTGGCAGTGCTCACGGTGCTGTCAGTGAAGCAGCCGGTGGGGCATTTGCTGTTTGACGACTTGCTGGCGCCAGATGCTTTCGCGCCACCCAGGGCACCATGAACGCGCGCAGACGCTGGCTGGCCAACACGCTGCTGGGCGGGGTGCTGCTGGCATTGGGTGGACTGGCCGCAGGGATGCCCGCCCTGCACGGTGTGTTTGCGGCGCTGTTTCCAGGTCTGGCGCGCCCAGTGTATTTGCAAGAGAGTTTTGTCAGCCTGCTGCTGGCGCATCTGGGGTTGGTGGCGGCCTCCAGCCTGGCCGCGTTGGCGGTGGGTCTGGGTTTGGGAATTGGGGTCACACGGCGCGCGGGGCAAGAGTTCAAGCCGCTGGTGCAAAGCCTGTGTGCTTTGGCGCAAACCGTTCCACCCGTAGCGGTGCTGGCTATTGCCGCTCCCTTGATTGGCCTGGGTGAGCGTCCGGCGCTGTTGGCGCTGGCGGTTTATGGGCTGTTTCCTATTTTGCAGGCCAGCATTGCCGGGCTGGAGACGGTCAGCCCGGCGAGCTGCGACGCCGCCCGGGGCCTGGGCATGACGGCGCGCCAGTTGTTGCTGCAGATCGAATTGCCGCAGGCACTGCCGGTGATCCTGTCGGGGCTGCGCACCTCGGTGGGCATCAACATTGGCACCGCAGCCATTGCCTCGGCCGTGGGTGCCCAGACCCTGGGCACACCCATCGTGATCGGGCTGGTGGGGTTTAACACCGCCTATGTGTTGCAGGGTGCACTGATGGTAGGCCTGCTGGCCGTGGCAGTGGATCTGGTGTTTGAGCGGCTACAGCATCAGGTGGAGCGGCGACTGGGACGCCGCGCAGCACTGGAGCCTACCGCCTAGGATGCTACCAAACTCATGGCCTATTGCCGATGTGTTGAGCAAATGGGGTGCGATTCAAACCGACGTGCTTGAATACCAGCCCTCACCCCTGCCCTCGCCCAGCGGGGGAGGGAGCAAGACCAACAGCCGGTCGGTTGGCATGTGCATTTGCATTTGGCTGTTGCCCCTTCCCCCGCTGGGCGAAGGCTGGGATGGGGCTGGCTGTTGGACCACACCACTTTGAATCGCAACCGAGCAAATGGCCGGTGTCGCGCCAAGCACCCCTGGGCTTGGGTTGCCAAAAGCTGCGCATCAACCTTGGCACATAATGTGCTAGTGTCATTTGATGCGTTTTGAGCCGCTGGCGCATACCGTTATTGCGCTGGTAGCTATTTATTTTGTAGTAACCTGACTTTGGAGATACCGATGCCTGCACACT
>JADKAW010000015.1 GCA_016719055.1 Candidatus Rhodoferax mariagerensis
CAGATCGGTCGCCCGTCGTCGCGGAACGCATAGACGGTTCCATCGGCACCAAGGACGATGTCGGAACGGCCATCGCCGTCCACGTCAGCAATCGTTAACGGGGTGAACCAGTAAGTGCCCAAGGGTATGCGCCGCTTGAGCTGTCCATCGTAGCTGTAGATGAAAATTCCGCGATCGTCTTGGTTGCCTTCGCCGCTGCTGCGCAGATGGATGATCTCGGCCTTGCCGTCGCCATCCAGATCGGCCACCGCGGTGTCGTTGACCGCCCGCGGCAGTTGCCAGGCAAAATCAAAGCCGCCGCTTGCGTTCTGCATCCATACCTCGGTGCCTGAGACCAGATCGAGCGCGCCCATCACCGTCAATGTCCATCGCGATGGGTGGCATTTCCGATAGTGCAGTGGGACCACCGGGAAGGCTGGAGTTGGTCGCCGGATTGCGCACGACCAGCGTCTGCAAGATGCGGCCATCCATACCGCTGATGACCAAGGTTGCGCGACAGGCTGTGTTTTCGTCAGCCGGAAGGCCCGTCAACGCACGGCAGCCGGCGTAGTGGGGATTAACGGCTGTATCGTGGTAAAGGGTGTAGCCATCGTTCACCGATATGTCCGCGCGCATCAGTAACACCGGCGGCCCATCGGCAGTCAGTCGGGCTGCGCTGAGACCGCTTCCCGAGGCAACCCCGCCGATCGTCAGACCTCGGCGGCACCGTCGCTGCACCTCGCGAATTGTCCGGATGCGGCTTGGAGAGCGGCGGAGACACCCATTTCAGCTTGCCCAGATGATCGAAGGCGATGATGCTGTCGGGATTTGCAGAGCCCACGCGAGAACAGACCGTGGTCTGCACCAGCGACGGGTAACCGCTGTCGTCGATATCCGCCAGCACCCGGCTATCCATACTGCCACGGCCATAACCCCAGGCACAATCCGTGGCGCCGGTCCGGTCGGCGCTCCAGAGTTGGCCGCCGTTGCGGCCCGACCAGGCCCGGATGCCCGCGTTGTTATCAAAACTGATGATGTCCGGGTAACCATCCGCATTGAGGTCGGCCACCAATTCATGGAAGCGATCAGAACCCGCGCCCGCGCTCCATAGCTTTGCCACCGTCAATGGATCACCCGGCACCGTTGCAGGTGCCTGATAGCTGAAGCCGCCGTCGCTATTGAACGCGGTGAGAGTGCCGATGCCGGGGTCGGTGAGCCGTGCGGCGGTGAGTGTGCCTGCACCTTCGTAGACATCATTGGCAAGCAGGCCTGCGGCTGGAACTGACAGCACGCCATTGACTTTGACGGTGTAACTGTCATCTTTCGCCACCGGACCCGGTGCGGCTTGTGACAGCGTAACTGTAGATGTCTTCTCGTCGAAAAGGCCGGCTGCGTCAGTAACCTTGACCGTCACTGCATAGTCGCCCGGTGCCTTGCCTGCGGTCGGCCAGTTCAAAACACCTGATGTCAGTGCCATCCCCGCCGGACCTGACACCAGTGAGAACGCCAGCACGTCGCCCGCATCTGGGTCGGTGGCTTGCAGCGTGCGCGTGAATACGGTGCCGACCGGCAGAATCAGATTGGGTTGCGGTGCCAGTTGCGGTGCCTGATTGGTGTGCACAACGGTGACATGAAACGTGGTTTGCGCCGTTTTGTTGGCAGAGTCGGTGACCTTGGCGGTAAAGGTGTGGGCCCCAAGCTGGGCCGCAGTCGGTGTCCAATCCACCAGGGGAGCCGGGCTGAGTGCCGCACCAGCGGGTGCTGCCAGCAGCGTATAGGTGAGCCTGTCGCCAACGTTGGCATCGGTCGCCACCAGCAACTGCTGATAGCGTGTGCCCAGCGTGACGGTTCTGTCCGCCACAGCCAGAAACAGCGGTGCCCCGTCACTGACCGTCACCTGCAGGTCCCTGCTTGTGCTAAGCGCGCCGTCGTTGGCCGTCAGCCGAAGCACGTAGGTACCAGGGGCGGCAAATGTGGCGCTGGTGTTGAGGCTTGCAGTGTTACCGAACACCACACCCGAGGAGGGGCCGGAGACGAAACTCCAGGATGTCGTCAGATGTGCGGGTGGGTTTGGCAAATTGTCATCGGTGGCCGTGCCGGTGAGTGTGGCTGTGGCGGGCAATGTGATCGCCTGATTGGTGCCGGCGTTGACGATGGGGGCCAGATTGCCGGTCCCGGCAGGGCTAACGGTCACCGTAACATCAGCGCTGCCCGACAGCGCGCTGTCGCTGGCACTCAGCCGCAGCACATAAGCGCCTGCCAAACTGAAACTCGCGGAGGTCGCAGCATTGGCAACATTGCCAAACGTAACAGTCCCCGGTCCGCTAAGCTTGGTCCAGGCATAGGTCAGGGTGGACGGCGGATTGGGCAGGCCGTCGTCGGTGGCACTGCCGGAAAGCGTGGCAACCGCCGTCAGTGCGATGGTCTGATTGCCACCGGCATGGACCACCGGCTGCTGGTTGCCTGCCTCACGGGCCAGCACCATGTCAACGCGCAGTGCCAGATTGGTGCCATCCTGGGTGGTAAAGAGCGCAACCAGATCCTGGCCGGCTGACGTATCGCCAGCCGAATCAGTAGACAGCGGCGCAATGCCGGTCCAGTCGACACCGTTGCCGTCCAGCACAATTGCCAAGGCCGAAACCGTGCTCAATGTGCCCGCTAGCAAACACGTCAGCAGCAACAGGGTGCCACCCTGGCGTGCGTAGCGGCGCATCAGCCAGCCCGTGCCACCGATCATCAATGTAAGGATCAGCATGCCCGCTGGCGACAGGCTTGGGATCGCCTCGGGTGCTGCCGGTGCCAATGGGCGCACAGCAAACGCTCCGGTCACGATCAGGCTGTCGCTTGCGCTGATGGCACCTATCCTGACCGACGTGGCACCTCCCAGATCAGCCAGTGGGATAAAGGTTTCAATCAGGTCCGACCCGCTGAGCCCGGCCTCCATACCGACCGGCCAGCCCCCGGCACTCACGTAACTGGGTGCACCAAGCACGCCTCCAATGCAGGTGCTGCGTGTGATCGCTGAGACCGTGCCGGTATTGACCGCCGTTGTTACCACCGTGTAGAGCACAGTTTCAACGCCAGACATTGAACTGCTGCCGCTGGGCAGTGTGCAGCCGGTAGAGGCGTTGTTGTCCGTGTCGAAGCCGATAGCCACCGTTGTTGTAGCCGCGTGCGCGCCTGCTGCTGCAATGGCCAGCAGCAAACCGACGAACCCCGTGGCAAACGCATGCCGCAGTTTCCGAGTGAAAGAAATAGCTGGAATAGCTGGCATGGGAATATCCTTTGAAAGAATGGGACCGATTACCGAGACAATAGCGGACACTTCAGAGCCTTGCGCGCCAACACGTCACATTCGACCCAATCGATTTTTCGTGGCGATCTGACCGGCAAACAAAGCTCGTACCTTGAATCCAGCCATTGAACAATGACCACGATGGAAATTCTAGGATTAACTATATTCGTTGCCAGCCTTGCGACGGAGTATCACACCTTGAAACAGCACTCAATCGGCACAAAAGTCCTTGATTTGTTGCTAAATGCGCAAATTTCAGCGCCATCAGGTGGTCGGCTCGATTGGCCTGTCACTGGCTCAACGGCCGATTCGGAGCAGAGACATCGAAAGTCTCTGCTCTCGCTTCCAGCCTTTGCGAGTCGCTCTCGGCCAAATCCCAAATGACGCCTGATGTTACAGGCCTGACCTTGGCAACCCGCTGGCAACCGACTTCCGCCTGTGGCGCAGCACGCGCGCCAGCGCAGCGCGGTCGTGCGCTTGAATGCAGACTCCCGCGTCCACCGAAAAGCCGCTGTGCTGGTAACCCTGGATTTCGCCGGACGTAACAGGCACGGACTTTGGCGGCACTGGTTTTGAGCTGTGCTAACAGGTCTGCCTCGCGTTTGCGTCTGGCAAGGTTCTCCAAGTGGAGCAGGATGCGCCAGCGTTCTTTGTACCAGTGTTCGCGTTTGAATGCGCGCTGGTGCAGGCTCGTGACGCGTTTCAGGTCGCTTTGGAGATGGATATATTCTTGCCGGGTCAGAACAACTTGCTCGTCAGCAAATGGGGTCGAGTCGTTTGCCGTGCCGAGGATGGGCGCTTGGGTGCGCGGTGATGTCGGCGGCCGTGCGGCGCGCATAGGCACGACGATAACGAAAAAACGTCAGTGTGTTCAGCGATTTCGAGAGGCTCAGGGGTTTGCCGAATAGTTACAACTCGGAAGCCCTAGCGACCTGTTTCCGACCAATTTAAAGACCAGGCGTCTGAAAGGGTGTTCTGCAGCCACAAGGCAGCAACCAGCGTCTTGGCATCTGTCACTGTTCCGTCTCTGCACCAAGTCAGCAGTTGTGTTGAATGGGAGGTAAAAACATCAAGAAACTCGCCTTTGTCCAAAGACCGCACACCTAAACTCAGACCTTTGGCAAACCAGATGTCGATAAATTCGGTGGAATAAGAAATAACAGGATGCAAAGTGCCCGCTAGCGCCCATGAAGTCGCCGAGTAACCTGTTTCCTCGCGCAACTCACGTTTGGCGCAATGCAACGATGTCTCGCCAGGATCAATTTTGCCAGCGGGGAACTCGACCATGACACGATTCAACGGATATCGAAATTGCCGCTCCAACACCACATCGCAATGTCCGTTAACGAGTTGAAAAATTGGAACGATCATCACCGCACCAGGGTGAACGACGTACTCTCTGTTGGCTAGTTCACCATCCGGTAATTCAACCGTGTCACGAAATGCGTGAAGAAATTCACCGCGAAAAAGTTCTGTACTATCGATCCGATTTTCAGTGAGACGAGACACGAAACGAATGCCAAGAAGTATGAACTGCTTAAAGGCCCACTATTTCAATACATCAACTCGCCAGCATCTTGAAAACTGCGCTTGCACACAAAGTCATCAACCCACCCGGCAACAAACCTAATAACAAAAGGAGCCCACCATTCAGAGTCAGCACCGCACGCACATCCAAGGGTGCAGACACTTCAGTCGCCGTAATGGGTGCGTCAAAATACATGATTTTGATCACACGAAGATAGTAAAAAGCGCCTACCAGAGACATCATCACGGCAAATACGGCCAGCGCGATTTGGGCCCCACCCCCAGAAGCGACCAACGCCTGCAACACAGCAAACTTGGCATAAAAGCCAACCATTGGCGGAATGCCTGCCAGGGAAAATAGGCACATGGCCATGATGCCCGCATAAAAGGGACTACGCTGGTTCAAGCCCGCAAAATCTGAAATTTCTTCGCTTTCAAATCCATGCCTGGACAGCAGCAAGATGATTCCGAAGCTTGCAAGTGTGGTGAGAACATACGAAATCACGTAAAACATCGATGATCCATAAGCATTGCCCGCTGCTTCGGTGTGCCCGTTGACAACGCCAGACATGAGGCCAATCAGGACAAAACCCATGTGCGAGATTGTTGAGAAAGCCAACATCCGCTTAATATTGGTTTGTGCAATCGCCGCGAAATTGCCGACCGCCAGCGAAGCGACCGCAAGAAACATCAGCATTTGCTGCCAGTCGATGGCCATGGGTAACAAGCCTTCCACCAATAACCGGATAAAGATGGCAAATGCTGCCAGTTTGGGAGCGCCACCGATCAACAAGGTAACTACCGTTGGCGCCCCTTGATAGACGTCGGGAATCCACATGTGAAACGGCACAACCCCAAGCTTAAAGGCCAAGCCGGCCACTAAAAAGACAGTACCGAAGACCAGCACCTGATGCTTGATTTGACCAGAGATGATCGCTTTGGAGACTTCGTGCAAATCCAATGAACCGGTCGCACCATATAACATGGACATGCCATACAAAAGGAACCCCGAAGCCAGCGCGTTCAAGACAAAATATTTCATGGCGGCTTCAATAGTGACTGTATTGTCACGTCGTAGAGCCACCATGGCGTAGCTTGACAAAGTCAGCAATTCAATCCCCATGTAAATTACCAAGAAATTGTTGCCAGAAATCATGACAAACATTCCAAGCAGCGCAAACAAACTGAGTGTGAACAACTCGCCACCCCTGAGCATGTCACGACCCCCGGCGTAAGCTCTGCCATAAATCAGCGTGACCATGACTGCTAACGACGCGAAACACTTCAGCCAGTTACCCATTGCATCGCTGACAACCATGTTTCCAAACCCATAAATAGTTTGACCTGCTGTGGCGTAACTGGCTTGTAAGGCAGCGACAGATGCCAAAGTGAACAAAGTCAAAATATAGGTTGGCGTCCGATGAGTGTCCTTGACACCCAAATCAAACAGGGCGATCACGCACGCCATCAAGAAAAGAAGTATCTCGGGGTAAACCGCAATCAAACTGAGTTTGTCAATCATTTAAATCTCTTATCTCTGTGTCGCACCGGACGAGCAATCAATGTAATTTGGACTGTGAGACGTGTTTCAGCAACTCTGCCACCGACACGTCCATCACATCAGTGAAGGGCTTGGGGTAAATTCCCATGTACAAGACTGCTACAGCCAACAGACTCAGGAAGAAAAACTCGCGGGCATTGATATCTGAAAGCTCTTTGACATGATCGTTTGCGACAGGGCCAAAATAAACGCGCTTGAACATCCATAAAGAATAGGCTGCTCCAAAAATAAGTGCACTGGCAGAGGCAAAGCCAACCCAAAAATTGAACTTAACGGCACCAAGTATCACCATCCATTCACCAACAAAACCAGCAGTTCCTGGCAGGCCGCAATTTGCCATAAAAAACAGCAACGCGAAGGCGGTAAATTTTGGCATCGTATTCACCACACCGCCATAACTAGCGATTTCCCGAGAATGCATTCGGTCATAGAGGACGCCAATTCCCAAGAACATGGCCGCAGAAACAAAGCCATGGGAAATCATCTGCACAATGCCACCAGCAACACCCAGGTCATTGAATATAAAGAAACCCAGCGTTACAAATCCCATGTGCGCGATAGACGAATAGGCCACCAGCTTTTTCATATCCTTTTGGACCATGGTAACCAAACCGACATAAATCACCGCCGCCAGCGACAGCCCGATCATCAATCCAGCCCACTCGTGAGACGCATCTGGAGTGATCGGCAAGGAAAACCTTAAGAAACCGTAGGCACCAAGTTTCAACATGATGGCCGCCAGTACAGCCGAGCCACCTGTGGGTGCTTCAACGTGCACATCTGGCAACCACGTATGCACCGGCCACATTGGAACTTTGACAGCAAAGGCAGCCAAGAATGCGAAGAACAACAGGGTCTGTGTGCTCTGATTCAATTTAAGTTTGTGCCAAGCCAGCAAATCGAAACTTCCACCCGACTCGTTGTAAAGGTAAATCAACGCGATCAGCATCAGCAACGAACCCAGCAGCGTGTAAAGAAAAAACTTGAAAGCAGCGTAGATTTTGTTAGGACCGCCCCACACGCCAATGATTAAGTACATGGGTATCAATGTCGCTTCAAAAAACACGAAGAACAGCAAGCCATCAGTAGCACAAAAGACACCAATCATCAGGCCGCTTAAAATTAAAAAAGCGCCCATGTATTGGTTAACACGGCTGGTAATAACCTCCCAGCCAGCGATCACTACAATGAAATTAATAAAAGCAGTTAGCAGGATAAACCAAATGGAAATACCATCAATACCTAGTTGATAGTTAATATTGAAACGCTCAATCCAAGGCGTCAATTCCCCAAACTGCATTGCTGCAGTCGTAACGTCGAATTGAAGATAGAGTGGGATCGTGACGAGAAGGCTGACCAAAGAGCCAACCAGCGCGATCCATCTAACAACCTGCGCTTGATCATCACGGCCCAATGACAGCAGCACAATACCGAACGTGATCGGTGTCCAGATAGCCAGGCTCAGCAAACCCATTTTTATAATTCTCCTATTTGAGCCAGACGAAGTACGTCATCAACACAAAAACACCCAAGACCATGGTTAAGGCATAGTCATAAAGATAACCTGTTTGGACTTTACGAACCACACCCGAAAACCATCCAACAGCTCGCCAAGAACCATTGACGCATGCACCGTCAATAATTGCTTGATCTCCCACCTTCCAAAGCACAACCCCCAAGCCACGAGCACCGGCTGCCAGGACATTTTCATTAAACCAGTCCATGTAGTACTTGTTATCAAGCAACTTGTAAACTGCCGACACACGTTGCTTGATCGCTTCAGGCAATGATGGGTTGACCATATAAAGATAGTATGCAGAAACAACACCTGATAAAGCTAACCAAAAAGGCGCAGCCATCAATCCATGGGTAGCAAGTTGCCAAGGGCCATGGAACTCCTCGCGCAACACATCCATTGCCTTATGGATTTCGGAGTTGACAAGTATTGCGTCTTTGAAAAGATCACCGAACAACATGGGACCTATGGTAAAGAAACCTATAAACACCGAAGGAATGGCCAGTAAAACCAGCGGCAACGTCACAACCCAAGGCGACTCGTGAGGTTTGTGGTGAGCGCCATGCTGGTCATGATGTCCGTGATGATGCGAATCAGGATTCTGCTCAAATCGCTCAGCACCATGAAACACTAAAAAATACATCCGAAAGGAGTAAAAGGCCGTTACAAATACACCCGCGAGTACCGCAAAGTATGCAAAACCTGCTGCAGGCAGACTACTGGCATGCACCGCCATAATGATTTCATCTTTTGAATAAAATCCTGAAAACAGCGGTGTACCGATCAGCGCCAAGGACCCCAACAGAGAAGTTATCCAGGTGATCGGCATATATTTACGCAGCCCACCCATCCAGCGAATATCTTGGTTGTGGTGAACTCCCATAATGACTGAACCTGCAGCCAAAAATAATAGCGCCTTGAAAAAAGCGTGGGTCATCAGGTGGAAAACAGCGACAGAGTATGCCGATGCGCCAAGAGCAACCGTCATATAACCCAGTTGGGAAAGCGTTGAGTAGGCAACCACACGTTTGATATCATTTTGAATGATGCCTAAAAATCCCATGAACAAGGCTGTAATTCCACCGATTGCTAGAATCACATTAAGCGCTGTCTCACTGAGTTCAAACAAGGGTGACATACGTGCAACCATGAAAATCCCAGCAGTCACCATGGTTGCTGCATGGATCAATGCTGAAATTGGGGTCGGGCCCTCCATGGAGTCAGGTAACCAAACATGCAAAGGAAACTGAGCAGATTTGCCCATTGCGCCGATAAAAAGACAAATACAAATAACGGTTACCAACATCCAATCGGTGCCCGGAAGCATAAGCTTCGACAGCTCATCCGTTTTTGAAAATGCCTCGGTATAGTTCAGCGTGCCTGCATATGCGACCAGCAGACCTATGCCCAAGATAAAACCGAAATCCCCAACACGGTTTACCAAAAAAGCCTTCATATTTGCAAAAATTGCAGTGGGCTTGTTGAACCAGAAACCAATCAGCAGGTATGACACCAAACCAACGGCTTCCCAGCCAAAAAACAGCTGCAACATGTTGTTACTCATCACGAGCATCAACATGGAGAATGTAAATAGAGAGATATAGGCGAAAAATCGGTTGTATCCCTCATCCTCTTCCATATAACCTACGGTGTAGATGTGAACCATGAGAGAAACGAAACTAACAACACACATCATCATGGCACTCAAGCCATCAATCAGGAAACCAACTTCCATCTTGAGACCACCTACTACCATCCACGTGTAGATCGTTTCATTAAAACGAGCACCATCCAACGCGACAGCCTTCAGGGTCAACGCCGACAGAAGGAAAGACACAAACACGCCTGATATGGCCAAAGTATGCGACACACGGCGGCCAATTAGATTTCCACCAAACTTGGTTCCAAAAAAGCCGGCTAAAACAGCACCAACCAAGGGCGCCAGCGGAATAGCGATCAGGCTTGCAGTAGAAAGGGTTTGTACCATTGTTTATTACCCCTTCAACGAATCAAGTTCGTCCACGTTAATGTTCGACTTGTTACGAAATAACAGAACCAGTATGGCTAGACCAATGGCAGATTCAGCAGCTGCAACGGTCAATACAAAGAAAACGAATATCTGACCATTCATATCACCGAGGTAATGTGAGAACGCCACGAAATTTGTATTGACTGCCAATAGCATCAGCTCGATGGCCATCATCAAAACAATCAGGTTCTTTCTGTTGAGAAAAATTCCAACAACTGATAACGCAAACAAGATTGCACCCAACGACAAAAAATGGCCTAATGTCAGCGTCATGCTTTTCCCCCTACTGGCGGTTCTTCCGGCGTATCAATCGGCAAGGCAGGTTTTGTCGCAGTAAGTTTGACAACAGTCATTCGGTCTTTCGCCTTCACCCGTACTTGGTCACCAGGGTTAATCGCCTTGCTGTCCTTGCGCGCACGCAACGTCAGTGCAATCGCTGAAATCATGGCGACCAACAGAAGTGCTGCAGCGACTTCAAGCGGGTAGAGATACTGTGTGTACAACAGCTTGCCCAACTCGCGTGTGTTGGAGACCTCCACCCCAGCCTTTGCTACCGCATTGACGGCAAGTGCGTCTTCACTCACACGAAAACCGCCCATCAGCAACGCCGACATTTCAAGGATAACAAACACACCAACAACTGCGGCTAACGGAAAGTGCTTCCAAAATCCTATTCGCATGGTTTCAATATTGACATCGAGCATCATCACAACAAACAAGAAAAGCACCATGACAGCACCGACGTAAACCAGAACCAATGAAAGCGACAAAAATTCGGCTTTCAACAGCATCCATATCATCGCGGCCTGAAAAAAAGTCAGCACCAAGTACAAAACAGCATAAATCGGGTTTCTTGCAGTAATGACTCGAAACGCCGCAAACAGCAACACAATCGAAAATAAATAAAAAAGACCGGTCGTTACACTCATGATTTGAATTCTTTCTTACGGCAGATCATCTGTATTTGGCATCAGCCGACTTACTCATGGCAATTTCTGATTCATACCGGTCACCAACAGCTAAAAGCATCTCTTTGGTGAAATACAAGTCACCACGTTTTTCGCCATGATATTCAAGAATATTAGTTTCAACAATGGAGTCAACAGGACAACTTTCTTCGCAGAACCCACAAAAAATACACTTGCTAAGGTCGATGTCATAGCGGGTTGTTCTGCGTGATCCATCCTGCCGAATGTCAGACTCAATGGTAATTGCCATGGCTGGACACACCGCTTCACACAACTTACAGGCGATGCACCGCTCTTCGCCGTTTTCGTACCGACGCAGTGCGTGAAGTCCCCGAAAACGCGGTGACAGAGGTGTTTTTTCCTCAGGATACTCAAGCGTGATCTTGCTTCGGAACGCATATTTCCCAGTCAGTCTCATGCCTTTGAGCAATTCGACCAAAAAGAAACTTGACAAAAAATCCTTCAGCGAGAAGGCTCGTACTGATGCGTTTGCAGCGGGGTGTGAGGTTGGTGTAGACATAATCAACTCGAATTACTTCCAAATGTTCCAAGGGGTTTGCATCCATACCCCAATAAACACCAGCCACACCAACGTTACTGGAATAAATATCTTCCAACCCAAACGCATGATCTGGTCATACCGAAACCGCGGGAATGTGACGCGCACCCAGATAAAAAGAGTCATCACAAAGAATGTCTTGAGACCAAGCCAAATCCACCCTGGAATCCAATTGAAAAATACACTGTCAATGGGGGACAACCATCCTCCGAAAAACATCGTTGTTGCCAATATTGAAACTAACCAGATATTTGCATACTCAGCCATCTGGAACATCGCCCAAGACATGCCTGAATACTCGACCATGTGGCCAGCAACAATTTCTGACTCACCTTCAATCACATCAAAGGGCGTCCGATTGGTTTCCGCCAGTCCTGAAACAAAGTAAACAACCAAAATTGGCAACAACGGGAGCCAATTCCAGGACAAAAATGACAAGCCCATTTGCGCAAAATAGCCTTTCCCCTGACCCGCAACGATATCTGACAAATTCAAACTTGCCGAAATCATCAATACGATCAGGAAACAAAAGCCCATGGCTATTTCATAACTGACCATTTGAGCTGACGCGCGCAGTGCTCCTAAAAATGCATACTTTGAGTTGGACGACCACCCTGAGATGATCACGCCATACACTTCCATGGAGGTAATGGCCATAAGGAACAACAACCCGGCATTGAGGTTGGCCACGGCTATTTCGGGGCCAAACGGAATAACAGCCCAAGCCGCCAAGGCTGGCCCCACTGTCAACACTGGCCCTAGATAGAAAAGCACTTTGTCCGAAGCGGCAGGTCGAACAATTTCTTTGGTCATGAGCTTCAAGGCATCAGCGATTGGCTGCAACAAGCCCCAAGGACCGACGCGATTCGGTCCTAATCGAATCTGCACCCACCCTAAAAGCTTCCGCTCCCAAAGAGTTGCATAAGTAACCGCCCCCATAACCAACATCAAAACCAAGGTCACTTTAATTAAAGCCCAGATGGTCGGCCAAGCGATGGCACCCCACCAAGGTGCGCTGACCAGCCCTTGACCAAAGGAGAAAATAAAGTCAATCATGCGGCCACCTCCTGAATCCCAGCAACCTTGGCATCAGTGGTCATCTGCAATGCTGATGCTCGGCGCACAATACCATCGAGTTGATAGATCTCTGCTACGCATGGTTCAACCTGAGATGGCACTGATGTCGTACTCAAACTGGCCGCATTGCTAAGGCGATTTGCTGGAACTTGGTCAAACACAGTGCCGTCACCGCCCGAAAGCAAGTGAGCCAACACGTCTTTAGAAGAATCAAAGTCAAAACCCGGCAAATTCAGCGTATTGGCGAGCGCTCGTAATACCTTCCAGGCTGGCCGCGCTTCTCCAAGAGGCTTGACGACTGCATGAAAACTCTGCACTCTGCCTTCAGCATTGATGAAGGTTCCGGAGGTTTCAGTGAAAGGTGACACTGGCAAGAGCACATCGCTGAACGCCATATTTGCCTTGAATGGGCTTAATGTCACAACCATTTCGCATGACTGAAAGGCTTCAGTTGCTGAAGCTCCCGCGGCCGAGTCAAACTGTGGCTCGTTATTGAGCAAAACACATGCTTTGAGCGCTCCCTTCAGCATCTGACCCGCATTTAAACCGTGTTCGCCGGGCAATGCGCCCGCCAACTGTGCACCAACGGTGTTCGCTGCTTCAGTCAAATAACCAACCACAGCACCCGCATGGGTACCGATCCATTGCGCCAATGCCAATAATTGGTTGGCCTGCGAGTGATGAGCAGCAGCATTTCCCAGCAAAATCGCTTTGCGCTCCCCTGTCAGCAAGGAGCGCGCAATGAGTTGGGCGCTTTCGCTGACTTGTCCCATCTGAGGCGCAGGTACGTTTTTCTCTGCAGCCACAGCCGCAGCAATATCCGCCAATGTTTGCACCCACTCAGACGATGGCAAAACACGCCCGTGGCGAACAGCCATAGCCCAACTGATAGGCTGTGAACTGATTGCACTGAGTTCACAACCACCTCTGACAGCCTGCCTGATGCGCTGCGCGAATAGCGGATGGTCCTTGCGAAGATCTGAGCCCACAACCAGCACGCTTTGCAGATTGGACAAGTCAGAAATAGCCATGCCCAGATACCGCGCGCCTGTTTGATTTACCTCAAACTCCGCATTACGAAGCCGGTAGTCTATATTTTCGCTACCGAGACCCCGGATCAGCGCACCAGCAAGGTACAACTCTTCCAGGGTGGAGTGTGGACTTACCAAGGCACCCAGCGACGACGCACCGTGGTCCGCTTTGATGCTTTTCAAACCGTTGGCCACATATTCCAATGCGGTCTTCCAATCAACTGTTTTCCATTCGCCGCCTTGTTTTACCATTGGCGCGTTCAATCGATGCTCGCTATTGAGCGCTTCGTATGAGAACCTGTCACGATCAGCTATCCAGCACTCGTTGACAGCTTCATTTTCCAGCGGCACAACACGCATGACCCTGTCATTTTTTACTTGCACAATTAAATTTGCGCCCGTCGAATCATGTGGGCTCACGGATTTACGACGCGAAAGCTCCCAAGTGCGAGCACTGTAGCGAAACGGTTTGCTGGTGAGCGCACCCACGGGGCATATATCAATCATGTTTCCCGACAACTCGGAATCCACCGATTGACCAACAAAGGTCTCAATTTCGGCATGTTCACCCCGATGTGACATGCCCAATTCCATGATGCCAGCGATTTCCTGACCAAAACGGACACATCGCGTGCAATGGATGCATCGGCTCATTTCTTCCATTGAAATCAGTGGTCCGATATCCTTGTGAAAAACAACTCGCTTTTCTTCTTCGTAACGCGATGTCATTCCTCCATAACCGACAGCCAAGTCCTGCAACTGACACTCTCCACCCTGGTCACAAATTGGGCAGTCCAGAGGGTGATTGATCAGTAAAAACTCCATGACCGACTTTTGAGCCTTTATCGCTTTTTCAGTCTTGGTATGCACCACCATGCCCTGAGTCACAGGTGTTGCACAAGCAGGCATGGGCTTGGGCAATTTTTCAACGTCGACCAAGCACATACGGCAACTGGCAGCGATGCTGAGTTTCTTGTGATAGCAAAAATGGGGAATATAGGTGCCGGCCTTTTCAGCCGCATGCATGATCATGCTGCCTTCGACGATGTCCACCTTCTTGCCGTCGAGTTCGATTTCAATCATCTTGGGACTCGCTCAAACGTAAGCTGGGACCATACAGGTCTTGTGCTCAACGTGATATTCAAATTCGCCGCGGAAATGCTTCAACATTGCTCGCACAGGCATGGCAGCCGCATCGCCCAACGCACAAATTGTGCGCCCCTGAATGTCGCTCGCCACACTGTCAAGCAAGTCCATGTCACTTGATCGACCTTGTCCGTTTTCAATGCGATCAACTACACGCCATAACCATCCGGTGCCCTCACGGCAAGGGGTGCATTGCCCACAAGACTCATGCATGTAGAAATAGCTTAAACGCTGCAGGCTCTTCACCATACAACGACTGTCGTCCATCACAATCACTGCGCCAGACCCCAACATCGAGCCAGCTTTGGCAATCGAGTCGTAATCCATGGTGCAGTCCAACATGATTGACGCCGGCAAGATCGGCGATGACGAGCCCCCAGGAATCACTGCTTTGAGTTTTCGGCCACCGCGAACGCCACCCGCCAACTCAAGCACTTTGGCAAATGGCGTGCCCATCGGCACCTCAAAATTACCGGGGCATTCGACGTCGCCACTCATCGAGTAAATTTTGGTGCCCCCGTTGTTAGGCTTGCCACAGGCTAAATAGGCTGGCCCACCGTTTCGGATGATCCAGGGTACCGCAGCAAAAGTTTCTGTATTGTTAATCGTTGTAGGCTTGCCATACAAACCAAAACTGGCCGGGAAGGGTGGCTTGAATCGGGGTTGTCCTTTTTTCCCTTCAAGAGACTCAAGCAGCGCGGTTTCTTCTCCGCAGATGTAAGCGCCAAATCCATGCGCTGCATGCAACTGAAAACTGAAACTGCTTCCCAGGATGTTGTCTCCTAACAGGCCAGCAGACCGGGCTTCTTCCAAGGCTTCTTCAAACCGTTCATAGGTTGAAAAGATTTCACCATGGATATAGTTGTACCCCACCACAGTACCCATGGCATAAGCAGCGATTGCCATGCCCTCAATCACGATATGCGGGTTAAACTCCAATATTTCACGGTCCTTGCAAGTGCCTGGCTCTCCCTCATCAGAATTGCAGACCAAGTACTTGTGACCAGGAAACTGGCGCGGCATAAAGCTCCACTTCAGGCCAGTCGGGAAACCAGCCCCACCACGTCCGCGCAACGCTGACTCTTTGACGGTGGCGATCACCTGATCTTGCGTCATGGCAACACCACCACCGTGACCCAATACCTTTCGCAGCGCTTGGTAGCCACCACGCGCCTCGTAATCTTTCAGACGCCAATTGGATCCGTTCAAACCCGCCAAAATTTGCGGCTCAATGTGACGGTCATGAAAGCAGGTGGCAACGCCATTTGAACGGAATTGGTCCAGAACTTGCTGCGCTGTCATTATTTGTCCCCCGCTGCACGCAAACCATCCACCAATTGATCCAGTTTTTCGGGCGTCATAAAACTGCACATCGACCGATCATTCACAAGCATCACCGGCGAGTCAGCGCACGCACCCAAACACTCACTTTGCTGCAGGGTGAACAAACCGTCTGGTGTGGTCTCTCCCATGGAAATACCCAACTTCTTTTCCAGGTAATTCAATGTGCTGACCCCTTCACGCAACTGGCATGGAAGGTTGGTGCAAACATTCAGTTTGTATTTTCCAACCGGACGCTGGTTGTACATGTTGTAGAAAGTTGTCACCTCGTGCACAGCCATCACAGGCATGTCAAGGTACTGTGCAATATCCCGCTCAGACGCCTCACTCACATACCCCAACTCTTGTTGGGCAATTGCCAGACAGGCCATTACTGCAGATTGCTTTTGATCCGCCGGGTATTTGGCGACTTCGCGAACGAAGCGCACTTTGGATTCTTCAGAAATCATCGGTCCACTTCCCCAAACACAATATCCATGGTGCCGATAATTGACACGGCATCCGCAATCATGTGCCCCTTGCCCATCTCATCCAGAGCTGCCAAATGAACAAATGCTGGCGGTCGAATCTTCATGCGGTAAGGCTTGTTGGCACCATCACTGATGATGTAGATGCCGAATTCCCCTTTTGGATGTTCAATGGCAGCATAGGTCTCGCCTTCAGGAACACAAAAACCTTCAGTGAATAGCTTGAAATGGTGAATCAGATCTTCCATGTTGGTCTTCATGGACTCTCGATCAGGTGGCGCAACTTTGCGATTGTCGGTAATTACCGGGCCCGGATTCACTCTTAACCAGTCCACACACTGTTTGATGATGTTGTTGGACTGCTTCATTTCCTCCATGCGCACAAGATAGCGGTCATAGGTATCCCCTGTCTTGCCCACCGGAATATCAAAATCCAATCTGTCATAAATTTCATAGGGCTGTTGTTTTCGCAGATCCCAGGCAAAACCAGAGCCACGCAACATCGGTCCTGAAAAGCCCAGATTCAAGGCGCGCTCAGGTGTTACAACACCGATGCCTACGGTCCGTTGTTTCCAGATGCGATTTTCTGTCAGCAACGTGTGGTATTCACCCAGATATGTTGGAAATCGCTGGGTAAAGTCTTCAATGAAATCCAGAAGACTGCCGCTGCGATTGCGGTTAAGTCCTTCAGTTGACTTTGCACTGCGAATTTTGTTGGGTTGATGGCGCGGCATTGTGTCCGGCAGATCACGATAAACGCCCCCCGGTCGAAAGTAGGCTGCGTGCATTCGGGCACCACTGACCGCCTCATACATGTCAAGCAAGTCTTCGCGTTCGCGAAAAGCATACAACATGACAGTCATCGCACCACAGTCGATGGCATGCGCGCCCGCCCAGAGTAAGTGATTTAACAAACGTGTTATCTCCGCGAACATCACGCGGATGTACTGGGCACGTTCGGGAACCTCTAAACCCAACATTTTTTCCAGAGCCAGACAGTAGGCCTGCTCATTGCACATCATAGACATGTAATCAAGCCGGTCCATATACGGCAAGGCTTGCAGATAGGTCTTGTTTTCAGCCAGTTTTTCGGTGCCTCGGTGCAACAAACCAATATGGGGGTCAGCACGTTGAATAACTTCGCCGTCGAGTTCGAGAACGAGCCGCAAAACGCCATGCGCGGCAGGGTGCTGTGGCCCGAAGTTGAGTGTGTAATTTTTTATATCAGCCATACCTCAAACTGCCTAATGCAAGCCTCCGTAGTTATCTTCACGAATGATTCTCGGAGTAATCTCACGCGGCTCAATCGTGACCGGTTGATAAACCACGCGCCGTTGCTCAGCGTCATAGCGCATCTCGACATGTCCTGCTAGAGGAAAATCTTTGCGAAACGGATGACCGATAAACCCGTAATCCGTAAGAATTCGGCGCAAGTCCTCATGCCCTTCAAAAACAACACCAAACAAGTCAAAAGCTTCGCGCTCAAACCAATTGGCAGAACTCCATAAATCTGTCACGCTTGGCAACATGGGCGCAAAGTCATCGGGTACATAAACCTTCAGCCGCAAACGCTGGTTCAAACTGATTGACAACAAATGAAGGACAACACAAAACCGAAGATGATCCGGCGTGCCGGCCGGGTACTCGGAATAGTCAACCCCGCACAAATCCATCATTTGTTCAAACCGGCAATCAGGATGATCGCGTAGCGCAAGGGCTGCAGCGTGATAGTGTTCAGCAGAAACCACCACAGTGACCTGCTCAAAGTCAACAGAGATGCGCTTGATTTTGCTGCCCAAGGCCGCCTCGGCCGCTTTGCAAATATCGTCAGGCCGAACAGAATAGATGGTCATAGTGGGTCCCTCAAACCCGCGCAATGGTTTGTGTGCGACGGATTTTTAACTGCAGTTGCAAGATTCCATATATCAAAGCCTCTGCAGTTGGCGGGCAGCCTGGCACATAAACATCAACCGGCACGATGCGGTCGCAGCCACGTACTACCGAGTAGCTGTAGTGGTAGTAGCCCCCCCCATTGGCACACGAACCCATGCTGATCACCCAGCGCGGTTCTGCCATCTGGTCATACACCTTGCGAAAAGCAGGCGCCATCTTGTTGGTCAGGGTTCCAGCAACAATGATCAGGTCTGATTGCCGCGGACTGGGTCTGAACACCTCTGCTCCAAAACGGCTAATGTCATAACGGGCAGCGGCAGCATGCATCATCTCGACTGCGCAGCAAGCCAAACCAAATGTCATGGGCCACACCGAGCCAGTTTTGGCCCAATTTACGACCGAATCGAAACTCGTCGTGACAAAGCCCTCTTTGAGAATACCTTCAATCATCGCATTACTCCCAATCCAGAGCGCCCTTGATCCACATGTATACGAAGCCGATGGTCAAAATCGCCACGATTTCCAACCCGACCAAGAAGCCATAGAGGCCCAAATCTTTAAGCGTCACAGCCCACGGAAATAACAATGCAGTTTCCAGGTCAAACAGGATAAAAAGGATAGCGATCAGGTAATACCGAACGTCAAACTTCATTCGCGCGTCACCGAAAGCCTCAAAGCCGCATTCGTACGGAGAGTTCTTAGCGGGGTCTGGTCGATTGGGGCCAAGAATGTAACCAATTACTTGCGGCATGACTCCCACCGACAGACCAATCAAAATGAATAGAAAAACCGGCAGATATTGTTCAACGTTCATTTTTGCGAGCCTGATCCAAATGGCAGTCCGATGCGTTTGAGCGCATCACAAATAAATTCGCCTTGGTGCCGTCGGCGAGACTCGAACTCGCACAGCTTTCGCCACTACCACCTCAAGATAGCGTGTCTACCAATTTCACCACGACGGCCTGAAAACAATTAGAACGACTTACGTTTTTGGCTCTCCGTTGTCGTTCAACAACTAAGAGTTTACCCTGAAATTCCACGCCTCCTTGCTGGCTAACAGGCATTTCAGGAGCAATTATTTGGCGGGAATCTGTGCAGCGCCTGAGGCGGGTACTACCGGAGCAGCAGCGGCTGGAACAGGGGCAACCAACGCAGCGTTTTCCAGAACACTACCGGAGCTCGAGGCTGCGCGCGGCGTACCAAAATAGGCCAACAGCAAGGTGGCAACAAAAAAGACCGTCGCCAAAACGGCAGTCGTACGCGACAGAAAATTGGCGCTGCCACTAGCCCCGAACAGACTGCCCGAACCGCCACTGCCAAAAGCCGCGCCCATATCCGCTCCTTTGCCGTGTTGAACTAAGATCAACCCCACCATGGTGACCGCGGAAATCATCTGCACCGCAAGCAAAATGGTCAACAATACATTCATCAAATGCTCCAATAAAATTCCCCGCCCCTTGGGGCGGCGAATACACCCGCCGAGATTCAATAGCAATCTACATTCGGCATCAAGCGGCAGCACCAACAATTGTCAAAAAGTCTTGGACTTTAAGTGCGGCACCACCAATCAAGCCGCCATTGATATCTGGCTGGGCCAATAGCGACGCTGCGTTGGCAGCATTCATGCTTCCACCATACAAAAGCTTGATTCGGTCAGCATGCTCCGAAGCAGCAAGCAGTTGCGCGCGCAATACAGCATGTACTTGCTGCGCCATCTCAGGCGTGGCGGTCTTGCCAGTTCCAATGGCCCACACCGGCTCATACGCCACCACGATTTCACTGATGCAATGACCATTGGTGTGAATGACAGCGGCCAGTTGTCGCTTGACCACGTCATCGGTTTGCCCAGCTTCACGCTCAGCCAGAGTCTCGCCTACACAAACGATCGGTGTGATGCCGCAGCCCAATGCGCGCTGCGCCTTGAGCGCCACCACTGCATCTGTTTCACCATGGTACTGACGTCGCTCAGAGTGCCCAACGATGGCATACCGAACACCAAACTCCTTGAGCATAGCAGCGGCAATCTCGCCGGTATAGGCACCGCCTTCAAAGGCCGAAACATCTTGCGAGGCAAGATCAATCACACTGCCCGCAAGCAGCGCCTGACATTGCGCCAGATACGCCGAAGGAACACCGACAGCAATCTGGCAGGCCGGTTGAGCCAGCCCAGCGAGGATGTCCTTGATAAGTTTTTCATTGGCAGCCAGGCTGCCATTCATTTTCCAGTTACCGGCAATAAGTTTCTTCATGATGATTTTTTCCAAGTTAAAACAATTTTTCCCACATGGCTGCTGGTTTCCATCAGCATGTGCGCCTTGGCGGCATCCGCCGCTTCAAACGTGCAGTGTATAACCGGTTTAATACGTCCCGACACCAACAGCGGCCAGACCATTTTCAGACAGGACTTAGCAATGGCGGCCTTGAACTCCACCGGACGAGGACGCAAGGTAGAACCTGTCACCGTCAAACGACGACGCAACACCAGCCCCGCGTTAATTTCACTTTTCACACCTCCCTGCACCGAGATGATCACCAGTCGTCCATCTTCCCGCAGACACTGAACTTCCTTGGCGACATAGCTGCCCGCGACGATATCCAGTATCACATCAACGCCCTGATTGTTTGTCAAACGCGCCACCTCAGCCTGAAAATCCAATGTCTTGTAGTTGATCGCCGCATCAGCACCCAGCGCCAGGCAGGCCGCACACTTTTCGTCACTGCCCGCTGTCGCTATCACTTTCGCGCCGATGGCTTTGGCAAGCTGGATGGCCGTGACACCAATCCCGCTGGTACCCCCCTGGATCAGCACGGTTTCACCGGGCTGTAAACGCGCCCGGTCCATCATGTTGCTCCAGACAGTGAAGTAGGTCTCTGGCAGGCTCGCTGCCTCAACGTCGCTCAGCCCCTGCGGCACGGGCAAACACTGGCCGATGGGTGCCACGCAATACTCGGCATAGCCACCGCCGGCTACCAGCGCACACACCCGGTCACCCAGACGAAGGCCAGCGGCAGCCAGCTCGCCTGCGTCACCTTGCACAATGACACCCGCCAACTCCAAGCCTGGAATGTCTGACACACCGGCAGGCACCGGGTATTGACCTAGACGCTGCAATACATCAGGTCGATTGACCCCACTGGCCGCCACGCGGATCAGCATCTCACCCGCGCCAGGTGTGGGTGTCGGTCGCTCACACAGGTGCAATACCTCAGGCGCACCAAAAGCGGATATCTCTATCGCATTCATAGTTAAATAGACCTCTAGCCCTTATATAACATACGATACACGCTATCTCATTTATAGCAATATCAGCCGCGGTTATCTGGCGAGCCTTGTGTCGGACGCTCCAGCAGCGCCTTCATCGACAACTTGACACGGCCTTTTTCGTCGGTTTCCAAAACTTTGACCCTGACGATCTGGCCTTCGGACAAATAGTCGGTGACCTTTTCGACACGCTCATGAGCGATCTGGCTAATGTGCAACAGGCCGTCTTTGCCTGGCAGCAAAGTAATCAGTGCACCAAAATCCAGAATCTTTACAACCGGGCCTTCGTAGACCTTGCCGATTTCGACTTCAGCCGTAATCTGCTCAATACGGCGCTTGGCTTCTTCGGCCTTGGCGGGATCAGAGGACGCGATGGTGATGGTGCCATCTTCGTCGATGTTGATCTGCGTGCCGGTTTCTTCAGTTAGCGCCCGAATGACGGCACCGCCCTTGCCAATCACGTCTCGGATCTTTTCCGGATTGACCTTCATGGTGAACAAACGCGGCGCAAAGCTAGACACCTCAGTCTTGGCTTCTGCCATGGCTTCTTGCATTTTGCCCAGAATATGCATGCGCGCTTCTTTGGCCTGTGCCAAAGCGACCTGCATGATTTCCTTGGTGATACCCTGGATCTTGATGTCCATTTGCAACGCGGTGATGCCGTTGATGGTACCAGCTACCTTGAAGTCCATGTCGCCGAGGTGATCTTCGTCCCCCAAAATGTCGGTCAACACGGCAAAGCGGTTGCCATCCTTGATCAGGCCCATAGCGATACCCGCCACGTGCGCCTTCATGGGCACACCAGCATCCATCAGGCTCAAGCAACCTCCGCATACCGATGCCATGGATGAAGAACCATTGGATTCAGTGATTTCCGACACCACACGCATGGTATATGGAAAATCTTCCTTGTTGGGCAAGCAAGCCACCAATGCACGCTTGGCCAGGCGACCATGGCCGATTTCGCGGCGTTTGGGTGTTCCCACGCGACCGGTTTCGCCTGTGGCAAAGGGAGGCATGTTGTAGTGCAGGAGGAAACGGTCTTCGTAGTCGCCGCTCAGTGCGTCAATACGTTGTGCATCGCGCTCGGTGCCCAAAGTGGTCACCACCAAAGCCTGGGTTTCGCCACGGGTGAACAGGGCCGAGCCGTGGGTGCGGGGCAACACGCTGTTGCGGATTTCGATAGCGCGTACGGTACGGGTATCACGACCGTCGATACGGGGCTCGCCAGCCAGAATTTGACTGCGAACAATCTTGGCTTCAATGTCAAACAGAATGCCTTCAATGGCCACGCTGTCAAATGCCACACCATCAGCCTTCAGGGATGACATGACTTCAGAGTAGGCCGAGCGGCAGGCCTGGGTACGCGCCTGCTTGTTGCGAATTTGATAAGCAGCGGCAAGCTTGTCACCAGCTAGCGCACCCACCTTGGCAATCAGCGGCTCATCCTTGGCCGCCGCTCTCCAGTCCCATACAGGTTTGCCTGCATCGCGCACCAAATCGTGAATCGCATTCACGGCTATGTTGCCCTGCTCATGACCAAACACGACGGCACCCAGCATGATTTCTTCGGACAGTTGCTGTGCTTCAGACTCCACCATCAGCACAGCAGACTCTGTGCCGGCCACCACCAAATCCAAGTGGGATTTTTTGCGAGCGGTCTGACCGGGGTTCAACACATATTCTCCATTGACAAAACCAACGCGGGCAGCACCAATCGGACCATTGAATGGCACACCACTGATGGACAAGGCCGCGCTGACAGCAATCAGTGAAGCAATGTCGGCATCGACTTCAGGATTCAAGGAAAGGGTGTGCACAACAACGTGGACCTCGTTGAAGAAGCCTTCTGGAAACAGTGGCCGGATCGGGCGGTCAATCAGACGGCTGGTCAGCGTCTCAAACTCACTGGGGCGACCTTCACGCTTGAAGAAGTTGCCGGGAATGCGACCGACGGCATAGGCTTTTTCGAGGTAATCAACGGTCAAAGGAAAGAAGTCCTGACCGGCCTTGCCTTCTGTTTTGGCAACAACCGTCGCCAGCACCACCGTACCATCCATGTCCAGCAAGACTGCGCCGCTGCTCTGGCGGGCAATTTCGCCAGTTTCCATCGTGACCGTGTTTTGACCCCATTGAAAGGTTTTGCTAACTTTTTTGAACATTGTCATGTATTTCTCCTGAATGTCTAGGAATTTTGGAAGGTGCGGGCCACCCCACCCAAGCCCGGATCAGACAACACAGAACACGATGCCATTCCAGAATCAGGCGAACTCTGCCCGCTCACCTGACTTTGGAATGACACAGCTTCGCTCCGCTTTTGCCGTCTCCGAAGTAAAAAACGCCTGAGCTAGTGAACTAACCCAGGCGCTCAATCATCTCGTCAACCGATTACTTGCGCAGACCAAGCTTGGCGATCAGGGCCACGTATCGGTCAGCGTCCTTGCTCTTGAGGTAGTCCAACAGCTTGCGCCGACGACTCACCATGCGCAACAGACCACGACGACCATGGTGATCCTTCGCATGGGTCTTGAAATGGGGAGTGAGCTCGTTGATACGGGCGGTGAGCAGTGCAACTTGCACTTCAGGGCTACCGGTGTCACCGGCTTGACGTGCGTTGTCGTTGACGACAGCGGCTTTGATACTGGATGCAATCATGATATTTCCTGTAGAAAAAAGAACTTGCGACAGATGCTGGAACTGCGCCTGACGTGCACTGCTGCTGAATTTGCAGATGGTTCGAGTATAACCAAGCCGGCTTTGCTTTGACATTCTCGGCGGCACCCCCTTGCCATATCGCCATTTCACAGTTGGCGCTGAACAAATGATGCGAAACGCACTCTTGGTCTCTGACAAGTTAAGTCATTGCATTTTCTGAGAAGACTTCATGTGGTTTGAGCCATGGCTGAGATGATGTTGAAACAGATAGTGGCGCAAGCCGAAGCGATGGCAGAACGCCCCAAGCCTTGTGGATAAGGAAATAGCGAAAGGCATGGGCTATCTTCTTGATCAAGGATCAGACCAATCGACTTCAAACGAGCATGACTGCCGGCTGCCCTTGCCCCTGTCGATCATCAGTGCACAGCGCCTCTACGTTCAACTCATGGACGCAGCCTATGCAGCACCGTCATTCGTGACTTTGTCAGCGACCAAGGGCGCGTGCCTCTGATAGATCACAACCCCAGAGCGGGTGAAAAACCGAGTTTGCCCCGGCACTGGCGCAGCGCAACAACACCCGCGCGGGTGTCGAGGCGGCCAACGCTCGCTTGAAGGACGAATTCGGTGCACGCCATGTTTATGTGCGCGGCAATCCCAAGTTCATGAGTCACTTGATGTTTGGAGTCATGGCGCTGTGTGCTGCCCAGTTGATGAGACTATTGCAATGATGCCCCAACGCAACAGCCGAAGTCAGATCAAGCCAAAAGCAGGATCACGAAACAGCGTGAGGGAGACGCATATGCAAAGAGCGGGAATTCCTATGTTGTGGCGACGCATAAGACGGTTGGATCACTCGAAAACCAAATTTAACTCAATTGAGTTGCAATAAATGCGAGTGAATCAATTCTGAAAAATAATTCTGCAAGACACTCCCCTTTCAAAGCATTTTCTCCCCTTATCCAACTATTGGACGCAAAACTACCATGCGCTTGGCATTCCAGGCCAGGCAAACCAGATTCCATTGACCGGCAACTTTGCACAATCCTTGCAGCGAGAAATGCCCGAACTTCAGCACCGACTTGATGATGCCAAACGCCGGCTCTACCGTTTGTTTGCGAACAGCGTAACCAGCTCTGCCGGCCAGCGTTGCCAAACGATGCGTCATCGCCTCTATCGGTGTGGCATCCGCCTTTAGGGGCGCGGGCTCTTTAAAACGCTCACTCCATGCAAAAGAACAAATTATTGCTTTACGAATACGAAGGGACTTCCCGCTTCCCGGTAACGGCATCAACGTGCCAAGATTGGGTTTTGGAAAGTCAATCTACAACCTTTTTGAAGGAGAAGTCCCATGAGTAAGATTACACGAGTTGGCGTTGATTTGGCAAAGAATTTGATCCAGGTTCACGCTGTGGATGCTGCTGGGAAAGTTGTCACCAATCGACAACTCAAGCGCGATAAGTTTATTGAATGGTGCATGCAACTGCCAGCCATGTGTTTGTTGGCAATGGAATCCTGCTCTGGCGCGCACTACTGGGCGCGCAAACTGCTGGAACTGGGCTTGGATGCCCGCATCATCGCCGCGCACTTGGTGACACCCTATCGCCAACAAGGCAAAGGCGGCAAAAACGATGCCAACGATGCAGCAGCCATCTGTGAGGCAGCCTCTCGCCCAAGCATGCGCTTTGTCGCTGTCAAAACCGTTGATCAGCAAAGCATGCTCAGTGTGCATCGGCTGCGTGAAGGCTACAAAGCTGACCGCACCGCCTGCATCAACCGCATTCGCGCACTGCTGACGGAGTTTGGTCTGGTATTTCCCCAAAGCCCCCGGGTATTGAGTGCGCAGCTCAGTGACACGCTTGAAGATGCCAGCAACGCCTTGTCGGGGCTGGCGCGCATGACCATTGAACGTGCCCAAATGCAGTGGAAAGAACTCGATGACCATATCGACTGGTGCGACCAGCGCATAGCGGCGCACCATAAGCAAAACGAGCAGGTTCGCCAAGCCACCGAGCTCATGGGCGTGGGGCCTGTCACTGCCTCAGCGGTGGTGGCCACCGTGGGCAACTTCAAGCAGTTCAAGAGTGGCTCCCAGTTTGGCGCCTGGTTGGGGCTGACACCACGACAAAACTCCAGTGGGGGCAAGAATAATCTGGGTGGCATCACCAAGCATGGTGAAGTCTATCTGCGAACGCTGCTGATCCAGGGTGCCAAATCGGCTGTTATGACGGCACACCGGCGCGAAGACCCGATCTCCAAGTGGGTGCATCAATTGCGTGAAAAATCAGGCTGGCAAAAGGCCACAGTAGCATTGGCGAACAAGAATGCGCGCATTCTGTGGGCCGTGTTCACCAAGAATAAGCCGTTTGATGCGGGCCATATCAGCGTCAAGCCAGGTTCACCACAAGCCGCCATGTGCGCAGCTTGAACACGCTTTAGAAAGATGGAAGGTTTCCTTGCCAGACGTAAATGTGAAGATGCAATCAACAGGTCAGACCGGCAGCAGGTAAGCTCGATAAGGGTTCAGTGGCTTTTGACCACGGTTTCCGATTGGAGCCCTGCTGAGCGGTTCGTATCTGGGTCCGCACCGAAATATCAGTGCAACAAGGCCGTCTGTAGATGTGCAGTCTGTTTCCTCGTTTTATTGCCGCTTTCGTTTACACAAATGCAATGAATACCGTTTATCAAGAAAATGCAGAAAAACCTGTTGGACCTGTGAGAAGTCCCTGTAGAGCCCTTAGGCGCCAGCATGGAACTATTTGCGCCACGGTCGAATCTGAGCCAAGGTCACATCCGGCCCTTGTCACAGCGGCATCGCAAGCTGACGGCTGTGTCGTACCAGCGCCCTAAAATCCAGGCTATTACTTTGCAAGGCAGTCCATGGTTCCCCACCTCATCACCGCCCTGACCGGCCCCATCAACGAACTTGAGCAGCGCGTGCTGGACTCCATGCCTGCCATTGAGCGCTGGTTTCGCCTGGAGTGGATGGAGCATACCCCGCCGTTTTATTGCTCGGTCGATATCCGCAATGCCGGCTTCAAGCTGGCTCCAGTTGACACCAACCTGTTTCCCAGTGGCTGGCATAACCTGACCCCCGAGATGCTGCCGCTGGCAGTGCAGGCGGCCATGGCGGCCATTGAAAAGATCTGCCCCGAAGCGCGCAATCTGATGCTGATTCCTGAAAACGGCAAGCCCAGCAGTTTCTACCTGGCCAATCTGGCACAGTTGCAGCGCATTTTCACCATGGCTGGGCTCAATGTGCGCCTGGGCTCGATTGACCCGATCATCAAGAAAGCCACCACCTTTGATCTGCACAACGGTGAAGTATTGACGTTTGAGCCTGTCATTCGAGGCAAACGACGCCTGGGGCTGAAAGACTTTGACCCCTGCACCATTCTGCTCAACAACGACCTGGTGGCCGGCGTGCCCGGCATTCTCGAAGACGTTCACGAGCAGTACCTGATGCCGCCGCTGCACGCCGGATGGCCCACCCGGCGCATGAGCACCCATTTCAAGGCCTATGAAGAGGTGGCCAAGCGCCTGGGCAAGCTGATGGGTGTGGACCCCTGGCTGATCAACCCGCTGTTTGAAAAATGCGAAGCGGTTTATCTGGACCAGCCCGGTGGGCTGGACTGCTTGAGTACCCAAATGGACCTGGTGCTGACGCGGGTGCGGCGCAAATACAAAGAATACGGCATCAAGGAAAAACCTTTTGTGGTGGTCAAGGCTGACCATGGCACCCACGAGCTGGGCATCGTCACGGTGCGCGACAGCAAGGACACGCAAGCGCTCAGCGAGCGCATCAAAACTCTGGCCCATAGCGGCAAAAAGCCCCTGCTGCCGCACGATTTCATGGTGCAAGAAGGTGTGCTGACACAAGAGCGCGTCAACGACGCCGTGGCCGAGCCGGTGATCTACACCATGGACCGCTATGTGGTGGGCGGCTTTTACCGCGTGCATGCCGGGCGTGGCGTGGACGAGGCGCTGAATGCGCCGGGTTCCGACTATGTGCCGCTAGCCTTTGAACACAGCACTCTGCTGCCGCAACCGGGTTTCAAGCCCGGTGCCAGCGTGCCCAACCGCTTTTATATGTATGGTGTGATCGGGCGCCTGGCTATGCTGGCGGCCAGCTACGAGCTCGAAGCCACCGACCCGGAAGCCGAGATTTACGAGTAACTGCTGATCGGTCGAAACGGCAGGCCGGCCAAGCTGCGGTTTCTGGCGCAAAATAGCGGTCCCTCATGACATGGAGCTCCGCCAAAGCTTTGGCGGAGTGGCTGCTTGGCAACCTCTCAAACGTCTCTGCGTGCGCTCACCCTGGGCGCCATCGGTGTGGTTTACGGCGATATCGGCACCAGTGTGCTGTATGCCATGAAGGAAGTGTTCGGTGCCGGGCATGTTCCGTTCACGCACGACAACGTACTGGGCGTGCTGTCAATTTTTTTCTGGACGCTGACGGTCATCATCTCGCTCAAGTATGTGACGCTGGTGTTGCGGGCCGACAACAATGGCGAAGGTGGCCTGGTTGCCATGCTGGCGCTGGCCTCACAGTCAGTCAAGGACAAACCCAAGCTGCGTCGCGTGTTGCTCATGATCGGCATTTTTGGTACCTGCCTGTTTTATGGCGACGGCGTCATCACGCCGGCCATTTCGGTGCTGTCGGCGGTGGAGGGTCTGGAGGTGGTGTCGCCAGCTTTCAAAAAGGCGGTGATACCGCTGACCCTGGTGATTTTATTTGGCCTGTTTTTTGTGCAAAAACGCGGCACGGCCGACATCGGCAAGTTTTTTGGCCCAGTCACGCTGATCTGGTTTGCCGCCATTGCCGTGCTGGGTGTCTCACACATCGCGCATCACCCTGAAGTGCTGTGGGCGATGAGCCCGCACTACGCGTTGGGCTTCATTTGGGGCAACCCGATGACCACCTTCATCATTCTGGGGGCGGTGGTGCTGTGTGTCACGGGTGGCGAGGCACTCTATGCAGACATGGGCCACTTTGGTAAGAAGCCGATCCGTCTGGCATGGTTTTGCATTGTCATGCCGGCGCTGACGCTGAACTACTTTGGCCAGGGTGCGCTGCTGCTGAGCAACCCGCTGGCGGTTAAAAATCCGTTTTTCATGATGGCACCGGCCTGGGCCTTGGTGCCCATTGTTGGACTGGCCACGATGGCCACCGTGATTGCCTCGCAGGCACTGATCACCGGGGCGTTTTCAGTGACCAAACAAGTGATTCAGCTGGGTTATTTGCCGCGTTTTCAGGTCTGGCACACCAGCGTCAAGGACACCGGGCAAATTTTCATGCCGTTTGTCAACTGGGGCCTGTTTGTGGCCATTGTGCTGGCTGTGGTGTTATTCAAGTCATCAAGCAACCTTGCTGCGGCCTACGGCATTGCCGTGACGCTGGACATGCTGATCACCACGGTGCTAACCTTTTTTGTCATCCGCTACGCTTGGCGTTACCCACTGTGGCTGTGTGTAGCAGCCACCGGGGTATTTTTTGTGGTTGACCTGGCGTTTTTTACCTCGAACATGGTCAAGCTGGTGGATGGCGGCTGGTTTCCACTGTTGATCGCCGGTGCTGTGTTTACCGTGATGTTGACCTGGAAAGATGGCCGGCGCCTGATGAAGGCCAAGCTCCTGGTGGATGCGATTGACCTCACCAGTTTTCTGGAGGCCGTGTTTATCAGTCCGCCCGCGCGGGTGCCTGGCACCGCGGTGTTTCTGACGGCTGAGTCGGGCACCGTGCCCAACGCCATGCTGCACAACCTCAAACACAACAAGATATTACATGAGGTGAACCTGTTTGTCACAGTCGTCAACCACGAGGTGCCCTGGATCGGCATGGACAAACGCCTGGCGTTTGAGGCGCTGGGCCACGACTGCTGGCAGGTCACGGTGAATTACGGCTTCAAGAACGAGCCTGACCTGCCCAAGGCGCTACAAGCCATGAAAGGCCGCGGCTGTGACATGGAGCCCATGACCACCAGCTACTTTCTGAGCCGCGACACCGTCACCCCCATGCCGGGCGGGGGCATGGCGCAGTGGCGCGAAAAACTGTTTGCCCAGATGCACCTCAACGCCAGTGGCGCGGCCGACTTTCTGAAGCTGCCGAGCAACTCTGTGGTGGAACTGGGCAGCAAGATTGAAATTTAGGCGGCTGTCGCCCTTCAACAAACAACTTTTCTGTCGCTTGGCGTGCCAAAAACAAAACTGTTCGGTCAATATGTTCGAAAATTGTTTTCCTTAACCCAAGATATCACTGCAATGAAACCCATCATCCTTCTCGCTATTGTGTCCTTCGCTGTTGCTGCCCAGGCCCAGTCACCGGCTTCTAAAAAAGATCTTGTTGCACGTATCCTGGTTTTGCAGCAACCCGCCATTGAGCAAACGGCGCAGGCGCTGGTCGAACGCCCGGCACTGCAGTTGCAGCAGCAGGTAGCCATTGCTTTACAGACTCGAATCCCTCCCGAAAAGCGCGAGGCCCTGGGCAAACAAGTCCAGGAAGATCTGAAAAAGTACGTGGATGAGGTCAGCCCCCTGGTGCGCCAGCAAGCGGTCAAACTTGCACCGTCAACGATTGGTGTGCTGCTGGAGGAAAAATTTACCGAAGACGAACTCAAGCAAGTGCTCGCCATGCTCGAATCTCCGGTGAATCGCAAATACCAGCAGATGGGCGGCGAGTTTCAAAAAGCCCTGGGTGAGAAACTGGTGGCGCAAAACCAGGCCATGGTTGAGCCCAAGGTCAAGGCACTGGAGCAGACCGTCATCAAACACCTGGGTCTGCCCCCGCCAGCAGCCAAGGCGTCCGAGCCTGCGGCAAAAAGCTCAAAAAAATAGCGCCCCAACAGCGCCAGTCCCGATCGACCCAGGGCTTGATCCATGAGCACGAACTTTGACTATATCGTCGTGGGTGCCGGCACGGCCGGCTGTCTGCTGACCAATCGCCTGAGTGCCAATGCCAGCAAACGTGTGCTGCTGATCGAGGCCGGGCGCACCGACAACTACCATTGGATTCACATCCCGGTGGGTTATCTGTACTGCATCGGCAACCCACGCACCGACTGGCTTTACAAAACCGAGCCCGATGCCGGTCTGAACGGCCGCACCTTGTTGTACCCGCGTGGCAAAACGCTGGGTGGCTGCAGTAGCATCAACGGCATGATTTACATGCGCGGCCAGGCGCGCGACTACGACCAATGGGCCAGCATCACCGGCGACGATGCCTGGCGCTGGCAGAACTGCCTGCCAGATTTCATGCAGCACGAAAGTCACTACAAATTAGATAGCAAATCATCCATTAAGGACGGGGGCTACAAGTCAAAAACCCTTAAAGAATTCAGCCAATTTCATGGCACAGGCGGTGAATGGCGAGTGGAAAAACAGCGTCTGCGCTGGGATGTGCTCGACGCCTTTGCGCTGGCCGCACAGCAGGCCGGCATTGTCGCCACCGATGATTTCAACCAGGGCGACAACGAGGGTGTGGGTTATTTTGAGGTCAATCAACGCAGTGGCTGGCGCTGGAACACGGCCAAGGCCTTTTTGCGACCGGTCTGCACCCGTCGGCCCAACGTTGAGCTGTGGACGCAGGCGCAGGTGGTCAAGCTGCAACTCGCCCCCCAGGCCGATGGCCACTTGCGCTGCACCGGGGTTGAAGTGCTCAAGGATGGCGCCATGGTGGTGGCCAGCGCCGCGCGCGAGGTGATTTTGAGTGCCGGCAGCATCGGCTCACCGCAGATTTTGCAGCTCTCGGGGGTCGGGCCGGGCGCACTGCTGAACACGCACGGCATTGCGGTCTTGCATGACGCGCCAGGGGTTGGTGCGAATTTGCAGGACCATTTGCAGATTCGCGCGGTGTTCAAGGTGCAGGGCGTAAAGACCCTCAATGTGCAAGCCAGTTCGCTCTGGGGCAAGGCCATGATCGGGCTTGAATACGCGCTCAAGCGCAGCGGCCCGATGAGCATGGCACCCAGCCAGCTGGGTGCCTTCACGCGCAGTGACCCAGGCCAGCCCTACCCCAACATTGAATTCCACGTGCAACCCCTGAGCCTGGAAGCCTTTGGTCAGCCGCTGCACAGTTTCCCGGCGTTTACCGCCAGCGTGTGCAACCTGAACCCAAGCAGCCGCGGCAGTGTGCAGATCACCTCGGCCAACTTCAACGTGGCCCCGGCGATTGCGCCCAACTACCTGAGCACCGAAGCCGACCGCAAAGTGGCCGCCGATTCGCTTCGGATAACACGCACCATTGTGGGGCAGCCGGCCCTGGCCAAGTACCAACCGCAAGAGTTCAAGCCCGGCTTGCAGTTTCAGACCGATGCCGAGCTGGCCCGCCTGGCTGGCGACATTGCCACCACCATTTTTCACCCGGTGGGTACCACCAAAATGGGCCGCGACGACGATCCGCTGGCGGTGCTGGACACGCGACTGCGTGTGCGCGGGCCCGGCGGCCTGATTGCCAGCCTGCGCGTGGTCGATGCTGGCGTGATGCCAACCATCACCAGCGGCAACACCAATTCTCCTGCGCTGATGATTGCCGAGAAGGCAGCGCGCTGGATCATCGACGATGAATGAATGCACCAAGGGTAAACACGACGAGGGTTTCTCCGTATTGTTGGGCACTGGTTTGGGGCATACAGTGAAGACATCACTTGCAGTCGTTGTGTCTGCTCAAGGTGAAAGACCCCAGGAGACTGGCCCGAAGAGGCAGACAATAAGGCAAGGAAAAAGCACCGCTGATCCCGGTGCTTTTTTTATATGTTTTTGCCGCAGCTGGCACCCCTACAACCGCGCGGGCCTGGCGGTTTTGCGTTGCCCGCTCGACCCTAATGCGCAAATTGCTTGATCATCACAAGATTCATTGCATCCCAACTCTGACCGCCAAATGCACAGCTTATCCATGAACAAGCCCTTAGCCATGCACATCGTACATTCCCGGGTCCCACGGTTCACGCTGTTGCCACTTGCCTGCACCACGTTATTGTTAGGAGCCTGCGGCGGTTTAAGCCAGGCCGTAGCCCCTATGGCCGTAGCCGATACCGAGTGCGCTCAGGTTATTGACAACGGCAGCGTAGTGGTCGGCTCGGGTCTGCCTGGCGACCCCAGCGCACCGGAGCCGGCGTCAGGTTATCGCACCAAAAATCTGGTGACTGCCAAAACCTACATGGTGGTGTCGGCCAATCCCTATGCGTCCAAAGCTGGTTGCGAAGTGCTTAAAAAAGGTGGTTCGGCGGTTGATGCGGCCGTGGCGGTGCAAATGGTACTGGGCCTGGTCGAGCCCCAGTCCTCCGGGCTTGGCGGTGGTGCTTTCATGCTGCACTATGACGCAAAGACCAAAAAGCTAGAGTCTTACGATGGCCGTGAAACCGCCCCGGCGGCAGCCACACCAGATTACTTGCGCACCATCAGCGCCACCGACAGCGCAGCGCCCTTGCCGGTGGTCAGCGCCCCCGAGTCGGGTGCCTCGTTCAATCTGTTGCGCCAAAGCGGCCGCTCGGTGGGCACGCCTGGCGCGGTGCGCCTGCTTGAAGTGGCCTACAAAGACCATGGCAGCCTGCCGTGGAAAGATTTGTTTACCGAGGCCAGCGCCTTGGCGAGCAATGGTTTCCCGATCAGCGGGCGCATGGCATTGGCCATTGAAGGCACCAAAGCCCTGCTAAAAACCGATCCGGAAGCAGCGGCCTATTTCCTCAACGCCGATGGCTCCGCCCGGGCCCTGGGCAGCGTGATCAAGAACCCGGCCTATGCCGCCACCTTGAACAGTCTGGCCAGCAGCGGCGCTGACGCGCTGTACACCGGTGCCATTGCCCAAAACATCGTCAACAAGATCAAGATGACCCGTGGCGGCAGCCCGAGTTTTGCCATCACCCCGGGCTTGACCGAGCTCAGCGACCTGGCCAATTACCAGGCCAAAAAACGCGACCCGGTGTGCACCACCTACCGCAGTTACTGGGTGTGTGGCATGGGCGCGCCGTCATCCGGCGGCATCACCGTGGCGTCCACCCTGGGCATGCTGGAGAACTTTGACCTGGCCGGCTACAAACCCACCAGCCTGGATATCAACGGTGGCAAACCCAACGTGATGGGCGTGCATCTGGTCAGCGAAGCCGAACGCCTGGCCTATGCCGACCGCAACAAGTACATCGCCGACACCGACTTTGTGGCACTGCCCGGTGGCTCCACGGCTGCTTTGCTTGACAAAACCTATCTGCGCAGCCGCGCCAGCCTGATTGATGTCAGCAAAAGCATGGGCACCGCCAGCGCCGGCGTGTTCCCTGCCCCGACAGCGCTGGGCAGAAGTGTGGCCGAGGGCAACGGCACCACCCACATGACGATTGTTGACAAGCAGGGCAACGTGGTGGTGATGACCACCACCATCGAGAGTGGCATGGGCTCGTTTCGCATGACCAACGGCTTTTTGCTCAACAACCAGCTGACCGATTTTTCGGTGCTGAGTAGTGACGCCAGCGGTGCCATTGCCAACAGCGTGGCGGCTAACAAACGCCCGCGTAGTTCGATGGCACCTACCCTGGTGTTCAAGAAGAACGCCGATGGTTCGATGGGCGACTTTGTCATGGGCACCGGCTCGCCGGGTGGCGCCACCATCATTCAGTATGTGGTCAAAACACTGGTTGGCGTGCTGGACTGGGGCCTGAATGCACAGCAAGCCACCTCGATGGTGGACTTTGGTGCGGCCAACAGTGCCACCACCAACGTAGGTGGTGAGCACCCGAATGTAAACAGCAGCTCACCCTCCGGCGGATTGGCGGGCGGCAACGACGCCTTGGTCACAGGCTTGCGCGCACTGGGTCATACCGTCAGTGTCAATGCCCAAAGCAGCGGTATCAGCACCATCGTCAAGGTCAGCAACGCAAGCGGCAGCGTGCTGGAGGGCGGCGCAGACCCAAGGCGCGACAACATCACGCTGGGCGACACCTTCAAGCCCTGATTTGTCATGACAAACCGCCGCAAGGCCGCAACCAGTCGCACTGGCTGCGGCCTTTTTAACATTCAACGGCTGGCATAGGGTTTGCCGATGGCCGGCTTGGCCTGAGCACTGCACAACGCACACAACTGCCCCGCGAACTGCTGCAGTGCTTGCCAGGGGTTGGTGGGCCAGTCGGGTGATTTAAGCCCCTTGACCACACCGTCCACCTGGTGAGCGCTGTACAGCAATTGGGCCAGCAGGGCATCACTCAGACGCGGTAACACGTGCTCAAACAGGCGCTCTTTGTTGCCCCACACGCGCTGATCACGCAGGGCCATAGGCAGTGGCTTGCCCAGGTTCATGCTGTCCTTGACGCGTTTCAGGGTGCGGATGTCTTCGCTCAGGGTGTAGTGCACCAGCACTTCGGCCACCCCTTCAGCCTGCAAACCATCGAGCATGCGCTGTACCCGCACCACTTGGCCGGCCAGCACCGCGTCAGAGAGCTTGAACACGTCGTAGCGCGCCACGTCCAGCACGGCGTTCTCGATCTGCTGCGCCTGCAGTTCCCCGGCAGGAAACAGTAACGCCAATTTTTGAATCTCCTGGTGCGCGGCCAACAGGTTGCCTTCAACCCGGTCCGCAAAAAACTGCAGCGTGCGCTGGCCTTCCTCGCCGGCGGCTACGCGCTGGCCTTGCGCGGCAAGACGCTGGGCTATCCATTGCGGCAGCGCAGCGCGCTCCACTGGCGTGACTTCGAGCGTGATGCCGCTCTCTAGCGCGGCAAACCAGGCGCCAGTTTTGGTGGTCTTGTCAAGACGCGGCAGGATCACGATGGTCAGGGTCGCATCATTGCCGCGCGACTGATCGACCAACTGTTGCAGGGCGGTACTGCCTTCCTTGCCTGGTTTGCCGCTGGGAATGCGCAGCTCGACAATCTGTTTGTCGGCAAACAGGCTTAACGAACCACACGCCGCCAGCACCTCGCTCCAGTCAAAATGCACACCGCTCACGGTGTGTGAGGTGCGCTCGGTAAAGCCCTGGGCGCGGGCGGTGGCTCGAATGGCGTCGAGTGCCTCCTGAATCAGCAGCGGCTCGTCGCCGTGCAGGGTGTACAGGCTTTTGAGACCTTTGCTGAGATGGTTGCCTAACTGGGCCGGGTTGACTTGCATCGGGTCAGTTTAGCTTGCGGCGCGTTGACATGGTTGTCAGCGGCGGGCGCAAGCCGCATGGATGTTGATGGCATCCCCATCTGCCGCGCACCAGATTCGATCAAGGTAAGGCTACTCCTCCATGCCATCTATTGTCGGCTTCCATCCCGATCTCGCTAGCCCCTTAGAGCACCGCGATACCGGCCTTTCCGAGTAGTTGCCCATCTGGGATAATCCCTGCGCAAAATTCCGCTATAGCATGGAGCACAACAGTGAAACGGCACTTCAAACTACTGGTTGCGATATTAGTTTTTTTTCTCAGCATGCCCCTCATGGCTGCTTATGATGGGTTCCATTACGACCAGACTACCTTCGGGGATGGCTGGGTAAGTGATGTCAAACCAGACTGGGTGGAAGTAACGCGGGGCACGATGAAGGTGTTGCTCCACTACCCCAGGGAGGGCACCATCGTTCCGGGTGACCCTGCTTTTAAACTGGCGAACGCATGGAACATCCTGGTGGCACCGCGTTACAGCAACCTTCAGAACTGGTATGTTGCTGAGACCATCACCATGTACAACGCCGACGATGTTGCATCTGCGTCGGTGCAGGAGCTTGCAACTGGAAATTCCAAGTACGTGGTGCTCTTCAGGCGTACGGGCTACTGGATGGAATTTATCTCGCCCGACAAGGCAACGTTCATGCAGAACTTCCAGAATATCGACATCAACACAGTCACGTGGCAGTCGCCCCTTACGACCTACGATGCTCTCAGTGACATGTCCGGAAGGAATTATTTCGCTGTGCACCCCTCCGATCTTTCGGGTGAATGGACCAACAGATTTTCGTCCATGCAAAACTACTACAACCTGTATACGGGATCGACCGTCGGCACTTTTACCTACAACTCTTACGAATACTTCAATTACAAAACCAGCAGCACCTATGACTGGAAACTTCAGGTCGTCGCCGGGTACGAAGCCCAGTACGGCTATCAAGAGGTGAATTCATCGGGCAGTTTTTCCGTGGCCAGTCCGTGGCAAATCAATTACTCATGGATTGAAAATAGAGCGAGAAATTACGATGCCTATTTTTCCTGCGTCAAGAATGGCCGAATCCTCTGGATGCGTGATCAGGGCTTTGTTGGCAACGGTAGCTTCACACCCTACGGCCGAAGTGCCAACAATGTCAGCGTGCCTGTATCGCCGGGTTTGGTGAAGCTTGAAGCCGGACGCAACCAGATCAAGGTACATTTTTCCCCTTCCAGCTTTGACGGCGGAGCCGCGATCAGCCAATATACGGCAACCTGCACATCGACGCAGGGCGGGGCACCGGGGTTTGCGACGTCGACCGGGGCATCGCCAATCAGCGTTGCCGGTTTGACGAATCGAGCCAACTACCAGTGCAGTGTCAAGGCAAGCAACAGCGTTGGTGACAGTTACTCGTCCTCGGCCATGTCAGCAACCCCTCGTCCGGTAGATCTCACGCCGATTCTCAATTTGCTGTTGAACTGAAAAGTGCGTGACCTCAATCAATGTGCCGGCGAGCTGACCTGCCTATCGCTGGGCGTATACGGCAAACTGGGCATCGTCCAGCATATCGATGACATCTTGCGCTCGCTCGCCATGTGCATGGGCCATCAGTCGGAACGGGTTTTCCATTCTTCGGGCATGCTGTCAAATGACGGCAACACCGCCGAACGGCAACGTGCAAAATTTCGACACGACAGCGCACAAAAACCACGTCGTAGTGCCAGCCTTCCAGTGGCAAGCGCCCCGGCAGGATCACATCGGCGTGGCGGTAGTGTTGATCGTCGTTGACGTTGATCGCAAGACCCCAGCAGGCCTCGCACAGGGGGGGGAATTCGGTAATAGATGATGTCGGGCATGGCTTTCGTGTGCTGGGTCAGTCAGGGTCAAAGGTAACGCAGCAGCCTGGCTATTGAGCATTAGAATTTGATCGGGTCTCCCAACAAAAGCGCATCGTCACCCGATGCCCAACCAGGCAAACCACCATGAAATTTGTCATTATTGGCGCTGGCTCCGCAGGTGTGCGGGCCGCTGAAACCCTGCGCGACACTGCGCCTGACGCCAGCATCACGCTGATCAGCGGTGAGCCGGGTGAGCCCTATTCGCGCATGGCCATCCCCTATATCTTGAACGGTGCCATCGACGAGGCCGGTGCGCGTCAGCGCCAGTCGCACCAGCACCTGGCGCAGCTGGGCATCCAATACATCAACATCCCCGCAACCCAGGTACATGCCGGGCTGCAGGGTGGGCAGCTGGACCTGGCCGACGGCACCCGGCTGGACTATGACCGGCTGCTGGTGGCCACGGGTTCATCACCATCGATGCCACCGCTGGCCGGCACTGATTTGCCGGGTGTGGTGACCTGCTGGACGCTTGAAGACGCGCGCCAGATCGTGACCAAACTGGTGCCGGGGGCGCGCATCGTGATGCTGGGGGCTGGCTTTGTGGCCGGTGTGTGCATGAAGTCGCTGGTGACCAGCGGTGTCAAGCTGTCGGTGGTGGCGGGGCGCTCGGGGCAGATTTTGCGCTCGATGATGACGCCGGTGGGCAGCCGCATGCTGCAGCGCTGGCTTGAAGGGCGTGGCGTGGATGTCATCACCACCGGCCAGACCCTGCGCATTGAGCCGGGTCCGCGGCTGGTGATGGACACCCGCGTGATTGATGCCGACCTGATCATTGTGGCCACCGGTGTGCAGTCGAATGTGTCGTTTCTGCAAGGCACCGGTGCTGAAATTCGCAGTGGTGTGGTGATCGACGCGCACATGCGCACCAGCGTGCCGCACATCTATGCGGCTGGCGACGTGGCGCAGGGCCGTGATTTCTCAACCGGCGAATGGGTGGTGCACGCGCTGCAACCCACCGCCACCGAGCATGGCCGCTGCGCGGCACTCAACATGGCCGGCAAGGACGTGGCCTACCGTGGCAGCCTGAGCATGAATGTGCTCGACACGCTGGGCCTGATCTCGCACACCTTCGGGTTGTGGCAGGGCCTGCCCAACGGCGACAACACCGAGGTGGTGGACGAGGCCAACTTTCTCTACACACGCCTTTGTTTTGACGGCGACCTGCTGATCGGGGCCATCACCATCGGCCATTCACAACATGTGGGTGCCATTCGCGGGCTGATCCAGTCACGCCGCCATCTCGGCGACTGGAAAGCCAGGCTGATGCAAAACCCGCAGTTGGTGATGGATGCGTTTGTGGAGCTGGGGCAGGGCTAGCGCCGGGTCTGCATTTACAAACTGTTCGACAAAAACGCCTGCAGGCGCTCGCTGCGCGGTCTTGTCAGCACCTCGTTGGGGTCGCCCTGCTCTTCAATTTGCCCCTTGTGCAAAAACACCACCCGGTTGCTGACCTCGCGTGCAAAACCCATCTCGTGGGTGACGACGATCATGGTGCGGCCCTCTTCGGCCACCGCTCGCATCACGCGCAGCACCTCGCCGACCAGTTCGGGGTCGAGTGCCGAGGTGGGTTCGTCAAATAACATCACCTTGGGCTCCATCGCCAACGCCCGCGCAATCGCCACGCGTTGCTGTTCGCCACCCGACAGGTGCGCCGGAAACGCATCCTTGCGGTGGTAGACGCCAACTTTTTGCAGGTAACGCTCGGCACGCTCATGCGCCTCGGCCTTGCTGAGTTTGAGGGCGTGAATGGGCGCTTCGGTCACGTTTTGCAGCGCCGTCATGTGCGCCCACAGGTTGAAATGCTGAAACACCATGGCGACTTCGCTGCGCAGGCGCTGCAACTGCAGTGGGTTGCTGACCTTGAGCGTGCCGTCTTTGTCGGGCACCAGTTGCAACTCGTCACCGTCGAGAATGATGCGCCCGGCATTGGGCTGCTCCAGCAGGTTCAGGCAACGCAAGAAAGTGCTTTTGCCCGAGCCACTCGACCCGATCATCGAGATTACATCGCCCTTCTCGGCTGTGACGCCGATGCCTTTAAGCACCTCGTTGTTGCCAAATCGTTTGTGAATGCCCAGACCCTGCAAAATCATTTCTTTGGCCAAGGGGTAACTCCGGTTGGTAGGGTGTGGGCGCTTAGGGGCTAAGCAGACGGCCGGTGCGCGCAAGTGTGGTGCCGGCAATCTTGGCCAGGCGTTTGCCTGCCGTGGCCCAGCGCGAACCGCAGCGGGCGTACAGCAACCCGGCCGATTGACAGCGCAGGGCGGTAACCTCGCCGGTTGCAGCATTCACCAGATCAGCAATCAACTCACCGGCTTGCACTTTGTCACCCGGCTGACGGTGAAACACCACCACCCCGGCATGTGGCGCAGTGATCGGCTCGGACCCTGACAGGGGCGTGGGGAAGCAAAGAGCCTCAGGCAAACCGATAACTGGCACAGACAAAACCCCACGTTGCGCCAAAAACTGGCATACGCCATGTGCGTCTTGTGCCGCCAGAGTATGGTCGGTGTCGGTTTCGCCGCGCAATTCCACCGTGGCACCAAAACACGCCAGCTCAATGGGAAACTGTGGCAACTGCTGTTGCAGTACCAGCCACGGGCGGCTGCAGGCTTCGTCAAACGGGCAGTCACCCGACTCGGTGGCCAGCAGTACAGCGCGTGCGCCCAGAGCGGCGCCCAGTTCCTCGGCAATGGCCGCTTGTGGCGTGAGTGCATAGATGTGCATCACTGCGTCGGTGTCGCAATGCAAATCCAGCACGATATCTGCATCTACGGCCAAACGTAGCAACTGGTTCTTAAGGTCTTGCGTGCTATGGCTGGCCACTTGGGCATCGGCTGCCGCTTTGAGTGCGCTGCGAATCAGTGGGGTGTTGTTGGACACGACCGGTGTCAGCTGGTTGCGCAGCTGATCGATCACCAGTGGGGCTAATTCGGCATAACCCCGGTTGAAGTTGCTGCCATCACGCACATCGAACCGGCCCTGGTGCGCACCCAGGATGTGTTGCGCCATACCGATCGGGTTGGCAACTGGCACCAGCACGATTTCTCCGTGAATCGCCCCTTGCGCCTCTAACTCCGCCAATTGACGGGCCAGTTGACGGGTCACCAGAATCGCCGGCACCTCGTCTGCGTGCAACGCACCTTGAATATAGGCTTTGGGGCCGGTGCCCGGTGTGCCAAAGCGCAGTACCTGCAGTGATAGCTGGGTGCCGGGTGCCGGGCTTTGAATCTCAATAATGTCGGTTTGCATGAATCAGAAGGGTTTAACGCGGACTGGGTGTGGCTTGTTGCGGCCGCAAATGGCGTAAAAAGCGCCGCTCCAGCAGCTTGAACAGTCCTACCAAACTGAAGGTCAGCACAAAATAGATGACAGCCGCCACACCAAAGGACTCGGTGACCAGCAGGTAATTGGCGTTCACATCACGCGCCACCCGAGTGATGTCCACCAGCGTCACCGTGCTGGCAATGGCGGTGGCGTGCATCAGGCCCACCACCTCGTTGCTGTATTGCGGCAAGGCGCGGCGCAGCGCACCAGGCAGCAAAATGCGGCTGTAAAGCTTGAAGCCGCCCAACCCATAAGCCCGCGCCGCCTCAATTTCGCCCACCGCTGTGGCTTTCAGGGCACCGGCAAATATCTCGGTGGTGTAGGCGGTGGAATTGAGCGTGAAGGCCAGCCAGGCGCAAAACCAGGCGTTTTTGAACAGCACCCAGGCCGCACTTTCGCGCACCGCTTCAAACTGCGCCAGCCCGTGGTAGATGATGAACAACTGCACCAACAGCGGCGTGCCGCGCAAAATGTAGGTGAAAAACCAGACCGGTTTGGACACCCAGAACCGGGCCGATACCCGCGCAATAGCCAGTGGAATGGCAAGCAGGAATGAGCTGGCCAGGCTGATCACCAGCAACACCAAGGTAGTGCGCAAACCGCCCGCGTACTGCGGCAGGCTGTCGATGACGATTTGCCATTCCATCTCAGAATTGCACCGTTCTGACACCCAGGCTGTAACGCGCTTCCAGCCGCGACAGCAAAAAGATCGAGATGCTGGTCAAGGTGAGGTAAATCAGCGCCACCGCCATGTAAAAGGTAAACGGTGCCCGCGTGGTGGCAGCGGCCAGCCCGGCGCGGTGCACCATGTCGTCCAGCCCGATGATCGACACCAGGGCGGACGCCTTGATCATGATCAGCCAGTTGTTGGCAAAGCCCGGAATGGCGTGGCGCACCATTTGCGGCAACACAATGCGCCACATCACCGTGCGTGGCGCCAGGGCAAAGGCCAGCCCGGCCTCGGCCTGACCCCGCGGCACCGCCAGAATCGCGCCACGAAAGGTCTCGGTCAGGTAGGCACCAAAAATGAAGCCAATCGTCAGCACCCCAGCCAAAAACGGCGGGATGTCAATGTAGCCCCAGCCCTGCGCATCGGCCAGCCGGTTGATGCCAATCTGCCCACCATAAAAAATCAGCAGCATCAGCACCAGCTCGGGCATGCCGCGAATCAGCGTGGTGTACACCTCCGCTGACCAGCGTGCTGCCCGCGACTTCGACAATTTGGCGCTGGCACCCAGCAGGCCAAACACGCAGGCCATGGCCAAGGACAGGGCTGACACCTTCAGGGTCAGCACCAGGCCTTCAAGAATGGCGGGCAGGTAGCCGTGCAGGATCATGCTGGTTACTATCGATTAAGTAGCATGTAGCGCTTTATTTATATGGGCTAGAAGCCGATTTCTTATAGATTTCAGAGCCCGCGGATGTTCACGTCAAAGTACTTGTCGTTGATCGACTTGTAGACACCATTGGCCGTGATCGCCTTCAGTGCCGCGTTGACCTTGGTACGCAGGGAGTCCTCGCCCTTGCGCATGGCCATGCCGACACCGCCGCCTTGCGCCGCACCACCCAGCGTGATGGGTGTGCCGACCTTGGCATAAGCCTTGCCTTCGGGCGACTTCAAAAATGCGGCTGTGGCGGCCAGCGACGAGCCAAAACCAATGTCGCCGCGACCAGCGGCGAGTTCCATGGTGACTTCAGCCTCTTTGGCCACCAGCAACACTTCGCTGTCCTTGAAGTTTTCTTGTACAAACTTGGCACGCGGGGTGTTGCGTGTCACGATGATTTTTTTGCCCTTGAGGGCGGCTGCGTTGACTTCCTTGTAGGAACCCGCCTTGGCAATCCAGGCCGAGGGAATGTCGTAATACGAGTCGCTGAAGTCAGCCGCCTTCTTGCGCTCTTCGGTGATCGACATCGAGGCCACGATCATGTCAAACTTCTTGGCGTTCAGGGCGGGCATCATGCCGTCCCACTCCTGCGACACCAGGGTGCACTCGGCCTTGATCTGGGCGCAGATGGCATTGGCAATGTCGATGTCAAAGCCGGAAAACTTGCCGTCAGGTGCCATTTGTGAAAACGGCGGGTAGTTGGCTTCAACGCCAATGCGAATCTTGGCCCAGTCCGGGGCTTGCGCCAGGGCGGCGGTTTGAACGCCCAGAGCGGCAAGAAGCAGGGCGGCGGCGGTGAGTTGGCGGATCATGAAAACTCCTGGTGGATGGAACGAAGGTGTGAATCGGCAGACATCAAAATGTACATTAATTTTCACAACTTGATTATATGAAAATATACGTACATACCCTGATTCATTTGACCGCTTGAAGCAGCATTGCTGGCAGATAATGGAATCCTCATGCCCATGCCCATGCCCATTCCACCCGACTCTTTGACTCCCAAGCCCGCCATGATGCAGGTGGATGCGGGGTTTGCCAGTTCGCCGCTGGGCCTGCAATTGCAGGGCGTGCTGAGCGCCGGGCGCGGCTCCAGCGCGATGATTGCCAACTTTTTGCTGCGCAACCCGGTGCGCGCCACGGCCTGGGGCATTGAGGAACTGGCCGCGCAAACCCAAATTTCTACCGCCACCCTGAGCCGGTTTGCCCGCACACTGGGATTTGAGGGGTTTGCCGCCTTGCGCGCTGCCATGGCTGAAGCCTTGCAAACCGCCATGCAGCCAGTGTTTCAGCCAGTGGAAAAACTGCGCAGCGCCCTGCAGCGGGCGGTGCCCGACAGTGCCAATCCGGTGCTGGCCGAGAGCCTGCAAGCCACCTTGAGCAACATCAGCAGCACGATGGCGGGTCTGGACCTTGCTCGGCTCAATGCCATTGCAAAGCGCATTCTGGAAGCCGACACCGTCTACACCCTGGGTTTTGGTTTGAGCGCGCACCTGGCTGCCATGCTGTCACTGGACTTGCAGCCGTTTTGCAAACAGGCCATCAATGTGGTGGAGTTTGGTGGCACCGAAGTGGCTGCCGGGCGGCTGATGAACATCGGCCCGAACGATCTGCTTCTGGCTATTTCTTTTCCGCGCTACGCCAGCGATGCCATCACGCTGGCCCGATACGCCCGCGACCGGGGTGCACGCATTGTGGCCCTGACCGATTCGGTGGCCTCGCCGCTGGTTCCGTGGTCGCACGATGTGCTGCTGTGCGCGGCCGCGCATCCGGTGCTTTCCAGCAGTTACAGCGCGGCGGTGGCGCTGTGCGAAGCCCTGGTGACCAGCCTGATGCTCAGTGGCAGCAACCACGTATTGCAGGCCGAAAAACTGACCAGTGCCATTTCGGCCTATTTGTACAGTGAGCGTCCGGGCATTGAGCGAGGTAAGGCAGCAAAGCCTTCGGGTTCAAACTGAGGGATGGCGCACCATCTGATGTGCAGTTTCGCAGTGCCGCTGCCAGGTTGATCAACGCTGGCAGCACGCAAGTGCTGGCAGGCAAGGCAAAACGCCATGACCACGCCCCAAGAAAAGCGCCTGCTTACAATCCGCCCAACCCAGGAGTTGACCCCGATGAGCATCAAAAGCGATAAATGGATTCGCCGCATGGCTGAGCAGTACGGCATGATCGACCCGTATGAGCCTGGCCAGGTGCGTCAGAACGCCAGCGGTCATAAAGTTGTCAGCTATGGCACCAGCAGCTACGGCTACGACATTCGCTGCGCCCCTGAATTCAAGGTGTTCACCAACATCCACAGCACCGTGGTTGATCCAAAAAACTTTGACGAAAAAAGCTTTGTTGACTTCAACGACGATGTTTGCATCATCCCACCCAACAGCTTTGCGTTGGCCCGCACCATGGAATACTTTCGCATTCCGCGCAATGTGCTGACCATTTGCCTGGGCAAAAGCACTTATGCGCGTTGCGGCATCATCGTCAACGTGACCCCGTTCGAACCGGAGTGGGAGGGTTATGTGACGCTGGAATTCAGCAACACCACACCGCTGCCCGCCAAAATTTACGCGGGTGAGGGCTGCGCGCAGGTCTTGTTCTTTGAAAGCGACGCCGACGACGTGTGCGAAACCAGCTACAAAGACCGCGGTGGCAAATACCAGGGCCAACGCGGCGTGACCCTGCCCAAGGCCTGAACCGGGCACCGCTCAATGAAATGGGAAGGCAAGCGCGAGTCTGACAACGTGGAAGACCGCCGTGATGGTGGCGGCCCCACTGGCGGCGGCGGCGGCGGCTTTGGCGGGCGCGGCCTGGGCATCGGCTCGATCGCCATTGCGCTGGTGGTGTCGTATTTTTTGGGCATCAACCCGTTGACCGTGCTGGGTCTGCTCAGTGGCAATGGCTCGGTGCCGCAGGTGCAAACGGCACCAGCCCCTAAACCGCCAGCCGATGACCGCATGGCCAAATTTGTATCAACGGTATTGGCCGATACCGAAGATGTCTGGACAGACATCTTTACCAAGGCGGGTGGCACCTACCAAGAACCCAGGCTGGTTCTTTTTCGGGGTAGCACACCAACAGCATGCGGTCAGGGAGAAGCTGCCACCGGCCCCTTTTACTGTCCGGCAGACCGCAAGGTCTATATTGATCTGGTTTTTTATGAGACCCTGAAAAACCGGCTGGGTGCCCCGGGCGACTTTGCCCAGGCCTATGTGATTGCCCACGAAGTGGGTCACCATGTGCAAAACCTGTTGGGCATCAGCGCCAAGATGGACAAGATGCGCGCCCGCGTCAGCAAAGTGGAATACAACGCCCTAAGCGTGCGCCTTGAACTGCAGGCCGACTGCTTTGCCGGGGTCTGGGCCAATCACGCGCAGGCAGCCAGGCAACTGCTGGAGCAAGGTGATGTCGAAGAAGCCATGAACGCCGCAGCCCGGATTGGTGATGATGCACTGCAACGCGCCAATGGCGGTGCCGTCGTGCCTGACAGTTTCACCCATGGCACCAGTGCCCAGCGCCAGCGCTGGTTCGACAACGGCCTGAAAAACGGCAGTGTCAAGCGCTGCGATACCTTCTCTGCGCGCCAACTTTGAGGCTTGGGAGATAATACGGGTTTGTCCCAATCCTTGGGGCAGCACCAGCTATCGGATTGATAGCAATCGACACTGGCTATGAATGACCGACTTGACTTCTGATTTTTCCCCTGAACTAAACGCCGAAACGCCCCCCATGGCCTTTGCCCAGCTGCAACTGTCGGCACCTCTGGCGCGCGCGGTGACCGAGATGGGTTACGCGACCATGACCCCGATCCAGGCCCAGGCCATTCCGGTGGTACTGCAGGGCCGCGACGTGATGGGTGCTGCCCAGACCGGTACCGGCAAAACCGCTGCATTCGCCCTGCCCTTGCTGCAACGTATGCTCAAGCATGAAAACAGCTCAACCTCGCCGGCACGCCACCCGGTGCGGGCGCTGGTGCTGCTGCCCACCCGTGAACTGGCCGATCAGGTGGCCGAGCAGATCAAGCTGTATGGCCGCTACACCGATTTGCGCTGTGCCGTGGTGTTTGGCGGCATGGACATGAAGCCGCAGACGCTTGAGCTCAAAAAAGGCGTTGAAGTGCTGGTGGCCACGCCAGGGCGGCTGCTGGACCACATCGAGGCCAAAAATTGCGTGCTCAACCAGGTCGAGTATGTGGTGCTTGACGAGGCTGATCGCATGCTCGACATCGGTTTTCTGCCGGATTTGCAGCGCATCCTGAGCTACCTGCCCAAGCAACGCACCACGCTGCTGTTTTCGGCCACGTTCTCCAGCGAGATCAAGCGCCTGGCCAATAGCTACCTGCAAGACCCGGTGACGATCGAGGTGGCCCGCTCGAATGCGGCTGCATCCACGGTAGAGCAGCATTTTTACAGCGTCGAGGGTGATGACAAGCGCCATGCGCTGCACCAGATCTTGCGCCAGCGTGCCTTGAAGCAGGCTTTTGTGTTTGTCAACAGCAAGCTCGGCTGCGCCCGGCTGGCGCGCTCGCTGGAGCGTGAAGGGCTGAAAACCACCGCGCTGCATGGCGACAAGAGCCAGGACGAGCGTCTCAAGGCGCTCGACGCATTCAAGAGTGGCGAAGTTGATTTGCTGGTTTGCACCGACGTGGCTGCCCGTGGCCTCGACATCAAGGACGTGCCCGCCGTGTTCAACTTTGATGTACCGTTCAACGCCGAAGACTACATCCACCGCATCGGTCGCACCGGGCGCGCCGGCCAGGCCGGCCTGGCCGTCAGTTTTGCCGCCAGAAGTGATGCCCGGCTGGTGTCAGATATCGAAAAGCTGCTCCAGAAACAAGATCGAGCTCGAACCCATCGAGTTTGAAGAAAACCTGCCCGATATTCGCAAACAAGGGCACATCAACGATGGCCGGCGCATGTACCAGGCTGAAGACGGCAGCAGGCGGCGTGATGATTACCGGCGCAGCGCACCCATTGTGCAAGACCCGTTTTTTGACAAACCCTATGAGCCAGCGACCTCTGTGCAAGCAGCACCGGCCTGGGAAGCCGCTGTGGCGCGCCCCGGCGTGCGTACCATCTCTGCCAACATCAAGTCCAAACGCAAGGTGGCCGCGCTGTTTACTGCCGCTTGACAGCGCGCAGCGCTCATTTGCCAGGTTTTTGCGCCTGATCGCACCTGACCTGAATCAGCTCATGGGGTCCGCTGGGGTGCCGGCGTCCAACATCAGGGCACTCAAATGCCCGCCCCAAACGCAGCCAGAGTCTAGCGCGATGACATCCGGGCGGTCCAGCCAGCCCAGGGTTGACCAGTGACCAAAAGCCACCACCACATTGGATGTCTGGCGACCGGGCAGGTCAAACCAGGGTAAAAATCCAGGCGGGGCTGACTGCAGGCCATCTTTGGCATCAAACTCCATGGCACCTGCTTCCGTGCAAAAACGCAGGCGAGTCAGGGCGTTGACAATCACCCGCAGACGGTCGGCACCGCGCAAGTCGTCACACCACGCAGCCGGTGTATCGGCATACATTTTTTTCAGGAAACCCGACAACTGTGGGCCGCGCAACACGGCCTCGACCTCACTGGCAAGCGCTATTGTTTTAGAAGCGCTCCATGAAGGTAACACACCGGCGTGGACCATTAAATAGTCTTTACCCAGATGTTGGAGCAAGTGGGCCATGCGCTGCTGGCGCAGCCAGTCCAGCATCACCGCGCAATCTGGTGCCAATAACACATCGTTCAGCGTGTCCTTACGGCTTGGCTTGCGCGCACCATAAGCGGCAGCCAACAGATGCAGGTCGTGGTTACCCAGAATACATTGGGCCGATGAACCCCATCGCATCAGACGGCGCAACACGCGCGCCGAATTAGGGCCACGATTGACCAAGTCACCCAAAAAATAAGCGGTATCGCGGCTAGGCGAGAACGACATCGCATCCAGCAAACGCTGCAAAGCGCCGTCACAACCCTGTACGTCGCCAATCATGTAAAGTGCCATGGTGTTTATTGTCGTTTGAGACACATGGAATTTTTGCTGATTGTTTTTCTGACCTTGCTCAATGGTGTGTTTGCCATGTCCGAACTGGCTTTGGCCGCCAGTCGCAAGGCACGCCTGACCGCCATGGCCGAAGCTGGTGACAAGGGTGCGCAGGCCTCGCTAACGCTGCTGGACAACCCCAACCAGTTTTTGTCAACAGTCCAGGTTGGCATCACCTCGATTGGCGTTCTCAACGGCATTGTCGGCGAGGCCGCATTCAGTGCTGGCCTGGCGTCCTGGCTGCAAACCTTGGGCCTGACCGAAAATGTGGCCGCCATCTCGGCCACTGCCATGGTGGTGACCTTGATCACCTTCACGACGATTATTTTTGGTGAGCTGGTGCCCAAACGCATTGGCCAGTTGTACCCCGAGCTGGTATCGCGCTGGGTCTCACGCCCGATGTTGTGGCTGGCACGGGCTGCCGGACCGTTTGTCAAGTTGCTGTCGGGCACCACGGCCGCCGTGCTGAAAATGCTGCGTATCGACACCAATGCCACGCGCGCCATGACCGAAGAAGAAATCAGCGCCAGCCTGGAAGAAGGGGTGGATGCCGGCGTGATCGAAGCACACGAGCATCAGATGGTGCAAAACGTGTTCGGACTGGACGACCGACCGCTGACATCGCTGATGGTGCCAAGGGCTGAAGTCGAGTGGCTTGATGCCAGCTTCAGCGTGGCTGAAAGTCTGCAAAAAGTGGGTGCTGATGGTGTGCAACGGGCACATTCCTGGTACCCGGTGTGCCGCGGGTCAATGGATGATGTGATCGGCAAAATCAGCGTGGCCCACCTGCTGGAGCTGGGGGTGCAGACACCTGGCAGGCTCGAAGACTTTGCCAGCGCTGCGGTTTTTGTGCCTGAAACACTCAGCGGCATGGAATTGCTGGAGCAGTTTCGCGCCAAGGTGGGCCGACTGGTGCTGGTGGTGGATGAATATGGCGTGGTGCAGGGTCTGCTGACCCCGCACGACCTGCTCGAAGCCATTACCGGTGAGTTGCAACCCGGTGTCAAAACCGATGCCTGGGCGACGCTGCGCGACGATGGCACCTGGTTGCTTGAGGGCCTGATGCCGGTCAGTGAACTCAAGGCGCGCCTGGACATCGGGGAACTGCCTGATGAAGACCGGGGCCGCTACAACACGCTGGCCGGTTTGCTGATGGCGGTCTGTGGCCACCTGCCTGCTGCCGGCGAAAAAATCCATTGTGGCAACTGGGTTTTTGAAGTGCTTGATCTGGACGGCAAACGCATTGACCGGGTGCTGGCCTGCCCACTGGTTGTTGTAATTTAACAACTAAATTTATGATTTATCAGGAAAAATCCTAATTAATCAAGGTGTCTATTCTGCTAGGAAAACAAAAAAGTTCACGCCACCTTGGCGTTATGGCAACGCGACACGACTTGTATACGCTGGTTCAGCGGCAATACCTTCTTTTTGTGTGGTATGGTTTGAGCTAGATCAAGCACTTGAACAGGAAATGTGATGACCATCCCCATTGAATCCATGAACACACTGCGTGAGCGGCGCGAAAAAGTTCTAAACAACGTCAGTCCTGAAAAACTGGCGGCGCTGCACGCCAGGGGCTCGTTCTCGGCGCGCGAGCGCATCGACACCTTGTTTGACGACGGCAGTTTTCAGGAACTCGGCATGCACGCGCACCACAACGCGGTGTCGTTTGGCATGGCTGATCGCGAGTTGCCGACCGACGGTGTCATCACCGGCACCGGCTACATCGGCGACATGCAGGTGGCCTCGTTCAGCCAGGACTTCCAGGTGCTGGCCGGCACCATGGGCAAAATGCAGGCACGCAAAATTGTCCGCCTGATGCGCCACGCGCTTCGGGTGGGTGTGCCGATGGTGGCCTTCAAGGACTCAGGCGGCGCCCGCATCCAGGAAGGCGTTGACGCGTTATCCGGTTATGGCGATGTTTTTTACTACAACGTCATGTTGTCGGGCGTGGTGCCGCAAATCGCCGTGATTTGTGGCCCCTGCGCTGGGGGTGCCGCCTACTCGCCAGCCTTGATGGACTTTGTCATCATGACCCGGCATAACGCCTACATGTTCCTGACCGGCCCCGAGGTCATCAAGGCCGTGACCGGGCGTACCGCCACCATGGACGAAGTGGGCAGTGCCGAAATGCACGCCTCGGTCAGCGGCAATGTGCACTTCATTGCCGAAAATGACGAGCACGCCATCAACCTGGTCAAGCAACTGCTGACCTATCTGCCCCCCAACAACACCGAAGATCCGCCGCACGACATGTCGGTTCCGATTGACGAAATGGAAGATCATGGCATTTACGACCTGATCCCTGGCAGTTCATCAGACCCACTGGACATGCAGGCGGTGATTCGCCGCATTGTTGACAACGGCCAGTTGCTTGAGGTGCATGCCAATTTTGCACAAAACGTGATTGTTGGTTTTGCCCGCATTTGCGGCATGGTGATTGGTGTTGTGGGCAACCAGCCGATGGTGCGGGCCGGCGCGCTCGACATGGATGCTGCCGACAAGATTGCCCGTTTTGTGCGCATGTGCAATGTGTTCAACATACCGCTGATCACGCTGGTGGATGTGCCGGGCTTTTTGCCCGGCGTTGAGCAGGAGCGCGGTGGCATCATCCGCCACGGTGCCAAGATGCTGCATGCCTTTGCGTCCTGCACCACACCCAAGATCACGGTGATTTTGCGCAAGGCCTACGGCGGCTCTTATCTGGCCATGTGCAGTCAGGAAATGCGCGCTGACATGGTCTATGCCTGGCCAAGCGCCGAGATTGCGGTGATGGGTGCTGAAGCAGCCGTCAAGATCCTTTACCGCAAAGAGATTGAGCAAGCCACCGACCGCAAGGCCAAAGGAGCCGAACTGGCGCAGGATTACCGAGATAAATTTGCCTCGCCCTATGCTGCAGCGTCCAACTTCTACATCACCGATGTGATTGATCCGGCTGACACCCGCTGGATGCTGGCGCTGGCTTTGCGCAAGTCACTTGGCAAGCGCGAACTGCGTCCGGCCAAGAAGCACGGCAACATGCCGCTCTAAGCGCTTTTACCAAGGACACACAACATGGTTGGCCAAGCAATCGTTACATCGTTTCAAATCTACGGCATTGCCATCGTGATCGCCATGCTGGTGGCTGTGCTCATCAAGGTGATGGTCACGGTCACCGGCAGAATCGAGCAGGCCAGGGTAGCTACTGCAGTGCCCCAGGGCGACGTCTGCCCGATACTGCTGGGCATTCCCGACGAAGATGTGGCGGCTCTGTCTGCCGCCATTTTTGCCGCCATTGGTCCGCATCGCATCCTGCAAATTTCTGAGCGAAGCCGCGCCTGGGCCAGCCAGGGTCGGGCCGCTCAACATTCATCCCATGCCAGTCACCCACGGCCTCAACACTAAAACAGGAATTCATCATGCCCCGTCAATTCAAAGTAACCGTCAACGGCCGCGAATACGAAGTCGCCGTCCTCGAAGTCACCGCTGGTGCCACCTCTTCCGCCGCATCCATGCCGATGCCAGGCACCCCGGCCCCGATGATGGCCGCGCCAGCGGCAGCCCCCGCCGGCGCAGCACCGGTCGCCGCAGCCGCAGGTGCCGGCGATGAAGTCGCCCAAATGGGCGGCGTGGTGGTGCAGGTTGATGTCAAGGTGGGTCAAACTGTGGCGGTTGGTGACAAACTGCTGGTGCTCGAAGCCATGAAGATGAAAAACCATCTGCTGGCCAGCCGCGCCGGCAAGGTGACTCGCATTTTGGTGGCCGCCGGTGACCCGGTTGAAGGTGGTCAGCCGGTGCTGACCATCCAGTAAGTCGTCAGCACCCAAGCACCTGACACTATGGAACACTTAACTTTTCTAGGCTTGTTCCAGGGTATTGCGACCCTGGTTGCGGCCGACCCTGCGGTGATGTGGGGTCGCATTTTCCTGATGCTGCTCGGCTTTTTGCTGATTTACCTGGGCACCCGCGAGGTACTGGAGCCGCTGCTGATGATCCCGATGGGTCTGGGCATGGCAGCCATCAACGCTGGTGTGATGTTTCTGGAAGGCGGCAAAGCCGGCACGCTGTTCATTGATCCGCTGATGTCTGACCCGTCCGATCTGGTCAACATCATGCAGATCAACTGGTTGCAGCCCATTTACACCCTGACTTTCAGCAACGGCTTGATTGCCTGTTTTGTCTTCATGGGCATTGGCGTGCTGCTGGATGTGGGCTATGTGATGGCGCGACCGTTTCAAAGCATGTTTATTGCGCTGTTTGCCGAACTGGGGACGATTGCGGTGTTTCCGATTGCCATCTGGCTGGGCATGAAACCGGGGGAAGCGGCCTCAGTTGCGACGATTGGCGGTGCCGACGGCCCGATGGTGCTGTTCACCTCGCTGATTTTGGCCAAGAACCTGTTTGTGCCGATCACCGTGGTGGGTTATCTGTACCTGGGTCTCACCTACGGCGGCTACCCGTATCTGATCAAGTGGCTGGTGCCCGAGCGGATTCGCGGCATCAACATGTCTGCCGACCGGGGGCCAAAAATCAGCCGGTCGCAAAAGATGATTTTTGCCGTGGTGACCTGCACGCTGCTTTGCCTGCTGTTCCCGGTGGCGGCACCGCTGTTTTTCTCGCTGTTTGTCGGCGTGGCGGTGCGGGAAAGCGGTCTGGAATCTTTCACCAAGCTGCTCAGCGAGACCTTCTTGTACGGTGCCACCTTCTTCCTGGGCCTGACACTCGGTGTTTTGTGCGAAGCCAGCACACTGCTTGACCCGGTCGTGCTCAAGCTGCTGCTGCTGGGCATGCTGGCCTTGCTGATCTCGGCACTCGGTGGTTTGGCGGGTGGTTACCTTCTTTATTTCGCCACCGGTGGCAAGTTCAACCCGATCATCGGCATTGCCGGTGTCAGTTGTGTACCGACCACCGCCAAAGTGGTGCAAAAGATCGCCACGGCCGCCAACCCAAGCGCCATCATCCTGCCGCAAGCACTCGGTGCCAACATCAGCGGCGTCATCACCAGCGCCATCATCGCCGGGGTGTTTATCAGCGTGTTGCGCGTCACTTGATAGACAAATTGGCTGCCAGCCCTTACGGGATAAGCGCTGGCAGCTATCTTATTTGCTTTTTTAGCGTTTGCCGGCCACCCCGGACCGGAACCTTATCCGCAGCACTTTTTGTATTTCTTGCCGCTGCCACAAGGGCAAAGGTCGTTCCTGCCGACCTTGGGGGTTTCACGCACAAAGGTCTCTACAGGTGTTGGCGACCAGCTTTTCGGCGGCAGCGGACGTGTAAGCTCACTGGCTGGCGAACCGAGGTCACTTTCTGCCGCAACGGGCGAGACCCGCTCATGAAAGCCTGACCAGCCACCAATTTCTGTCTTCACATTGGTCACATAGCCCTGATCCCGGGCAAGCTGCTGCGCGCGCGTCGCCTCGTAGCTATTCGCCAGTCTGGTGTTGAAATCTTCCCGACTGAGCCACGACCGGTTAATCAGGCCGGCGTCGTACCAGCGCTCGACCACGTCGCGCAGTTCCACGGCCACCAAGTCAGCGGCCGCTTGCACCAGGCAGTCAATCAGCTCATCGCACTCTGACACATAGCTGGGGTCGCCGATGCGGGCCGCCTCGTTTTCGCCCAGCGCCGCCAAATACGCGAGCAAGGCCGTGCGATCGTCATCACCTTCAAGCACCCGCACCACCAGCGCATGCACCGCTGCATGGCGCACCCAAAAGTCGACCTCCATGCTCTCAATCAAGGCTTTGATCGGCCCCGTGTCACCACCACACACACCTGCCAGGCAGCGCCCGTAACTTTCGGTCAGCGCATCGCCCAGCACAGCATCGAGTACCGAATCATCCAGACGCCCCAACGCCAACAAGGGCGCATAGGCACGCTCATCGCGCCAGCATGCCAGCAGATGCATGGCGTACTGGTGTAGCACGTAGTCCTCTTGCATGGCAAGAGACGGTTTGGCTGAGACTTGCGTCAGCACCTCGACCAGAAACGGCGCTAACTCATCACGGTGCAAATTGGCAAAGTCAATCGCCTCTTGGGGAAATGGCGTGGAAAAAAACTCTAGCTGCGCCTTCAGGTGGTTCCAGTTTTCGGTCATTTAATTTTCCGTATATATTAATAAAATTGCGATCAATCCTTTATAAATAAAGCGCTGATAGCTATATTTTTAGAAGCAAACTGGCAATCGCTGCCGGGTAAATCAGGTGCTCCTGCGTAAGTACGCGCGCAGCCAGCGTCTCGGCCGTGTCGCCGGGCAGCACCGGCACTGCGGCTTGCGCCAGAATTTCGCCGTGGTCCAGGTCTGCCGTGACACGATGCACCGTGGCACCCGCCAGTTTGCAACCGGCGTCGATGGCACGCTGGTGTGTGTTTAGCCCGGCAAACGCCGGCAGCAGTGAAGGATGAATATTCACCAGTCGCCCGGCGTACTGCGCCACAAACCCAGGGGTAAGAATACGCATGAAGCCCGCCAGCACCACCAGCGCCGGATACTCGGCTGAATCAAACCGCGCAATACGCTGCGCCAGTTCGGCTTCAAACGCCTCGCGGCTGGCGTAGACTTTATGATCGACCACATCGGTTGGGAGACCGATCTCGCGCGCCACTTGCAAGCCAGGTGCATCGGCCCGGTTGCTGATCACAGTCACCACGCGCGCCCCCAATCGAGCCACCCAGTCTTCCCGTTTTGCGGTTTTCACGATGGCGGCCATGTTGGAGCCGCTGCCTGAGATCAAAATGACGATGTTTTTCATATCGAGTGAATTATGACTTTGACCCCTGACACCCATCCCCTTTCCGCCATTGAAGCCCGCGTGCTGGGCACCTTGATGGAAAAAGCCCGCACTGTACCTGACAGCTACCCGCTGTCGCTCAACACCCTGCTGCTGGGCTGTAATCAAAAAAGCAGCCGCGACCCGATCATGGAACTGATGGAGGCCGACGTGGCCACTGCCGTGACCAGCCTGAAAGAGCGCAACCTGGTGCGCGAAAGTAGCGGCAGCCGGGTCACCCGCTTTGAGCACAACTTTCAGCGCGGCGTGGGTGTGCCCGAGCAGTCCGCCGTGCTGCTGGGCCTGTTGATGCTGCGCGGCCCGCAAACTGCCGGCGAGTTGCGCCTGAATACTGAGCGCTGGTACAAGTTTGCCGATATTTCGTCGGTTGAAGGTTTTCTGGAAGAGTTGCAAGACCGCTCAGCTGAAAAAGGTGGCCCCTTGGTGGTCAAGCTCAGCCGGGCACCGGGTGCGCGCGAGCAGCGCTGGGCGCACCTCTTGTGTGGCCCGGTGGATGAGTCGCATCTGGTCACTGGCACGGTGTTGCGCTCGGTGGACTTCAGCACGCAAGAGCGCATGGATCGGCTGGAGTCAGAAGTCGCGGCGTTGCGCGCCACGGTCAACAAGCTGTGCGCCGAGTTGGGCATCGACGCCGCGACGCCAGAAAACTAAGCGGCATTGAGGACAGGCCGGCCCCTTGGTTCGATGGCTTGGCAAGCAAGCGGGTTTCCCCGGATTGGCATTGCATGGGTGATGGCAATAATGCGGCCGTCGAGTCGGCTTGTACAACTTGACAAGTCAAGATATTTCACCCCTTTTTGCATAGGATGTAGATCATGAAAGTAAACCCCGTAGGTTGGTTTGAAATTTACGTTCAGGACATGCCGCGCGCCAAGGCTTTCTACGAGGCCGTCTTGGCCGGCGAACTGCAAAACCTGGAAAGCCCGGGGATAGAGATGTGGGCTTTCCCCATGCATGACACCGAAGCGGGTTCGTCTGGGGCGCTGGTCAAGATGGACGGTTGCCCCTCGGGCGGCAACAGCACACTGGTTTATTTCTCGTGTGCCGATTGCGCCGTAGAAGCCAGCCGCGTTGCCAGCAACGGTGGCCAGGTCTTCAAGGAAAAGTTCTCCATTGGCCCGTATGGCTTTATTGCCCTGGTGTCCGACACCGAGGGGAACATGATTGGCCTGCATTCGATGCAATGAGACCACTTGAACCGGGCGATACATCTCCGATCTCGCTAAGCACGGTGGTCATTTATGCCCGCGACATGTCTAGGACGGCCGCGTTTTACGCCAGACACTTTGGCTTCACCTCCACGGGCGAGGTTTGTGAGGGTTTGATCGAGCTGACTCCGCGTGACGGTGGTGCCGCCATCCTGATCCACCAGGCCGCCAAGTCGGTCAAACTCGGGCAGGTGGGCGTCAAGCTGAGTTTTCATGTGCCGGATGTGGCTGCCTTCGTCACCCAGGCCGCAGCAACCGGACTCAAGTTTGGTGCGATTCACCAGGCCAACGGGTATTCGTTTGCCAACACCAAGGACCCAGACAACAACTCGGTCAGCGTATCAAGCCGCGCGTTTCGGGCCAGGCCTGTACCTGCACCGAGTGATTGATAGCAAAATCAGGCTCAAGCCCATATTGGGCAAGCGTAGATAGCTATAACTTTTATATTTTTCGCGCATCAGACATCCAGCATTAGGTGCGCGGCAGGCTCAAAATGGCGCTCAAACCTTGCACCGGGCGATTGACCAGACTAAGTGAGCCTCCATGTTTTTGTGCAATGTCATGTGCTGTGGCCAGGCCCAGTCCGACACCGCCGCTATGGCGGTTTCGCGACGATTCAAGCCGGTAGAACGGCATCATGACCCGGTCAAGTTCGTCCTCAGGAATGCCCGGACCCTCATCGTCAATGGTGATCACCAATCGATCCGCGCGGTCTTCCAGTCCAACTCTGGCCCGCTTTCCGTAGCGCACCGCATTGCCAATCAGGTTGGCAATACAGCGACGCAGCGCCAACGCCTGCACCTGCAGCGGGGCAGAAAGCGCGGCGCCCTCAAACCGCACGTCCTGTCCGCAATCCTGCGCATCTTCGGCAAGACTGGTCAGCAAGGAACTCAGATCCAGCAGCACCGTCGGCTCCAGATCAGCAATACCACGAAGATAGTCGAGTGTGGTCCGGATCATTTCATCCATTTCAACGATATCGCGGGCAAAAGCGTGTCGCTGGTCGGGATCGGCAAGTGATTGCACTCGCAATGACAGGCGAGTCAACGGTGTACGCAGATCATGTGAAACGGCCGCCACAAACTGGTCGCGCTGGGCCATCTGCTGTTGAATGCGGCCATGCATCTGGTTGAAAACCCGGGTCGCCTCGCGGCATTCCAGCGTGCCATCCTCCGGCATGGCCGGGCGGTGAATATCCCGCCCCAGCGCTTTGGCTGCGGCTGCCAGCTTGCGCACCGGTTCGGACAACCAGCGTGCACCGACCCAGGCTGCCAGAATCAACGCCGCCAGCCGTACCGAAATATCCATCAGCAAACCAAGTTGAAACAGGTGTGGCGGTGCATGGCCCACCGGTGGCCCACCCTGCCCGCCCAATCCTGGTAGAGGTGGCGGCGGATGCGGGTTGAATTCAAACATCAGGGTCAACGCCAGAACATGGCTGGTGACCACGGCCACCACCAGCAGCATGGCCAGGCGGCCAAACAGACTGTCTGGCAACAGGCGCTGTGCCAAGGTGCCAACGCGCCGTCGAACTGAACTGATCAGTGGGGCCATGCCGTGCGCCCCTGCACGGACCGGGCGTTGAACATATACCCCGCACCGCGTACCGTCTTGATCATCGAAGGGGCCTGCGGATCATCAGAGAGCTTTTGCCGCAGACGCGACACCAGCAGGTCAATGCTGCGTTCAAACACCTCCATGTTGCGGCCCCGCGCCTGCTCCACCAATTGATCGCGACTGAACAGTCGCCGCGGGGTTTGCAGGAAAGTGGTCAGCAGGCGAAATTCGGCATTTGACAAGGCCACGGCCAGACCAGCTGGCGACACCAGGGTGCGCTCATCGCGGCGCAGCACCCAGCCATCAAAATGCACAACGTCACTGCGCATCAGGTCGGTGCCGGCATCGGTGGTTGCTGATGAACGTCGAAGAACGGTGTGGATGCGCGCCACCAGTTCGCGTGGCTCAAACGGTTTGCTCACGTAGTCGTCAGCGCCGTTTTCCAGACCGATGACCCGGTCAAAACTGCTGCCGCGCGCCGTCAGCATGATGACCGGTAGGGCGGAACGCTGGCGAATGTCCCTGGACAACTGCAGGCCGTCCGTACCCGGCAGCATCACATCGAGCACAACCAGATCGACCGGCTGGCTTGCCAGCACAGCCCACATTGCATCGCCGTCACCCGCCGTATGGACAAGCAAGTTGAACCGACGCAGGTAATCACCCAGCAATTCCGTGATTTCTTCGTCGTCGTCAACGACCAGGATGTGGGGTTGCGAATTCATGGGCAGTTCTGGGGGTTGTGTAAAGCCAGTTTAGTGCCAAGCCCAATGCGCCGATAAGCAGAAGAAGACGGTCATTGCGTGCTTGCTGCAGCTTATAGAAGGCTTTTTGTACCGGCTTTGATACAAACCGGACATCACTGCGTTACCAGCCACTTTGACAATGAATGCGTTACCCGACATGCAGTTTGGATGCCTGGTGGCAAATGACCACGATGAAACTTGAAAGGAAAATCCATGAGCTCCATCTCAGGCGTCAACGGCCTCAGCAATGCCTGGGCCAACGCCAACACCCAGCGTAGCCAGATGCAGGCCAAAATGTTTGGCAGAGTGGACACCGACAGCAGCGGCGGTGTGGACCAGACCGAACTTCAAAACCTGTTCACTGAAATCAGCAAGAAAACCGGCATCACGCTGGATGCCGAAAAGCTGTTCAGCGCGATGGACGGCAATGCCGATGGCAGCCTTGCCAGCGACGAACTGGCCAGTGGTTTGAAAGATGTGATGCCACCGCCGCCCACGACCATGGAATTTGCCCAGGGCCGCAGTGGCATGGGTGGCAACAACGACCTGTTTGCCAAGGTCGATGCGAATTCGGACGGCTCGGTCGACGAAACCGAGATGACGGCGTTCACCGACAAAATAAAAACCGAGACCGGCCGTGACAGCCCGACCACGTTTACGCAACTCGACACAGACAGCGATGGCAAACTGACCCAGTCCGAATTTGATGCCGGCAAACCCACAGGTGGCCCGCAGGGTTCCGCCAACGGTCCTCAGGGTGCTCAAGGGCCAGGTGGTCCACCTCCCCCGGGTGGTCCGGGTGGTGCCAGGGGCACCTCTGAATCCAGCACCGCCGACAGCACCAGCTACGACCCACTTGACACCAATCAGGACGGCACCGTGTCGGAGCTTGAACGCCTGGCCGGTGCTTTGAAAGAGTTTGTCAACGCCAGCGAAAGTAGTTCTGGTTCAGAGTCCTCGGCCAGTGATGCTGTTTTGAAACTCGCCAAGCTGGTTTATGAACAAATCGCCTCCGGCGGGTTGTCGCTAAGCAGCACCAGCACACTCGACGCCACGGCCTGACCGGGTGACTGATCAGGCTACTCCACCTCACGCACCCGCAGGAAAGACGCAAACCGCGGCAAACCCTTGACGGTACGGTCCCGGTAACGGTAGGTGACGACGGTGCCCACAGCAGGTGGTGCGGCACGCTGCGCGTCAGAAAAGCCGGTTCCCAGCGCAAAACGCTGGCCATCGGGCAGTTCGAGCAACAGGGCACCCAGACGACCGGCATGGCGGCCCTTGCCCGGCAAATGGGCAACCACCTTGGCGTCTTCATCAGGCGAGGGTTTGAGCTTCAGCAAGGCGTCGCTGCGCCCGGGCGACCACAGGGCATTGGCACGGTGTAATACCAGGCCCTCGCCGCCTTGTGCCACCAGTTGTTTCAGATGGGCCTGCAGCGCTGCCACGCTGTCCAGGCGCTGCTGGGTCACCACTTGCAGCCAGGGCTGGGCCGCCGTTTGCACCACGCCCGCCAGCGCCTGTATACGCTCGGCAAAAGTGCCAGTGGCACCCGGCGCATCAAACACCAGGTAGCGCACTTCGCGCCACTGGGCGTCAACCGGTTCACTGCGTCGCACGGTGGCTGACAAGCGGTCAAATTGGCCACGCGCCAGCCACAGTTCGCCGTCCAGCGCGGTCTTGGGCAAGGCAGCGGTAAACCAGTCTGGCGCGGCAATCAGTCGCCCACTGCGAAAGCGCAGTCGCTGGCCGTCCCAAAACGCCCGCACACCGTCAAATTTTTCGCTGACCAGAAAACCAGCCGGGCTGGCATCACTCTGCCAAACCTTGGGCAGCATCAGCGCCGGCTCAGCGTCAGTGCGGGTCTGCGCGGCGTGAATTGTTGTTCCCGCTGTCAGCCCAGCAAGCGGCAAAAAAACCTGCGTCAGTAGCAAGGCCAGGCTGCTCAGGGCTTGTCCACGAATTCGCAAGACGTTCACCTCCTGAGAATGCTGGTGTTATGCCGCCAAACGGGAAGATTTGGGCACATGCGCCATCAAAAACTCCATCTGGTCGGCCAGAATGCGGCGGTTGCGCAAAATAAAGTCTTCCCACAGACTGGGCACATAGGGCGTGTACAGCAGCGGCATATGCGCCTGTTCGGGTGTGCGGTGGCTCTTTCGGTGGTTGCATGGCCGGCAGGCGGTGACCACGTTCATCCAGGTATCCACACCATTTTGGGCAAACGGAATGATGTGCTCGCGTGTCAGGTCATGCTCGTCAAACGGGTCGCCGCAATAGGCGCAAATATTGCGATCTCGGGCAAACAGCTTGCCATTGGTCAGCCCGGGTCTGAGTTCAAACGGGTTGATGTTGGGCACGCCTTTGGTGCCGATGATGCTTGAAACCGTGATGATTGACTGTTTGCCAGTGACAGCGTTATGGCCACCATGAAACACCGCCACCTCGCGGCCCATTTCCCAGCGCACCTCTTCTGCGGCGTAATGGATCACCGCCTGCTCCAGCGAAATCCATGATTGGGGCAACCCCTGTGCTGACAGCTTCAAGACTTTCAAAACACGACTCCTGAAAAGGACGCAATCCGAACCAAGCTCAAACCTTGTGAAACCAGACCGCCACCGCACAAATCAGGCCAGTTCTGCGTCCAATCCCTGCAACTGAGACACAATATACCCTGTTTATGTGACAAATCGACTTCAAGCCCTTTTATTGCTTGCCCAAAGCGCTACTAATTCCATAACAAAATGATGAAGATTTTCAGGGGCTTCAAGCATCCGGACGTGGCACCAGCCTGTGCCTTGACGATCGGCAACTTTGACGGTGTGCACCGTGGGCACCAGGCCATGCTCTCATTGTTGAAGGGCGAAGCCCAGCAGCGTGGTGTGCCCAGTTGCGTGCTGACGTTTGAGCCGCACCCGCGCGATTTTTTTGCCGGGCTTACCCGTAACCCTGCGCTGGCACCGGCGCGCGTAGGCACGTTGCGTGACAAGCTCAGCGACCTGGCCCTTTGTGGCGTCGATCAAACCGTGGTGCTGCCGTTTGATACGCGTCTGGCCAATCTGTCGCCGCAGGCCTTCATTGACACGGTCCTATTGCAAGGGCTGGGGGTGCGGTATGTGCTGGTGGGTGACGATTTTCGCTTTGGCCAACGCCGCGGCGGCGACTACAACACCCTTGACGCCGCCGGCCTGCGCCAGGGGTTTGACGTGGCCCGCATGAACAGCTACGAGGTGCACAACCTGCGCGTGTCAAGCTCGGCCGTGCGTGCGGCCTTGTCAGAAGGTCGCATGAAAGATGCAAGCCGGCTGATGGGCCACCCCTACCGCATCTCGGGCCATGTGGTGCACGGGCGCAAACTGGGTCGCAATTTGGGTTTCAAAACGCTGAACCAGCGTTTTGCCCACTGGAAACCTGCCGCTGGCGGCATTTTTGCCGTGCTGGTGTATGGACTGAGCACAAAGCCCCTGCGCGGTGTGGCCAACCTGGGCGTGCGCCCCTCGCTGGACCCGCGTGATGTGAATGGCGGGCGCGTGCTGCTTGAAACCCATTGCCTGGACTGGCCTGCGCACTTGGGGCCCGAGGGCGCCTACGGCAAAATTGTGCGTGTGGAGCTTTTGCATAAATTGCATGACGAACGCAAGTACGATTCCCTGGAGGCATTAACCGCCGGCATCAACCAGGATTGCCTCGATGCCCAGGCCTATTTTTTCAATTGAATGCCGTTGAGCGTCACGTCAGTCCCGCAGATTCACTTGTTTCCTCAGCGGTTATCAAGCCAACAACTCCGTCAATGCGCCAACGACCTTAAAAGTTGCTTGCTCAAAATTCTTAAAGTGCCGCTTGCCACACTCAATGTGCCAGTCTTCAAGCGGGCGCAGCATGCCTAGCTGCACATGGTCGGTGTTGCCGGTTTTCTTGGTTTCGGCCACAAAGTACAGCACCTTGTCATTGCAATAAGCCAATGCCCAATCGGGGTTGTACGGACCGACCGGCGTTTCAATCTGAACCTTTGCGAAAATCTTTTCCGAACACAAGAACGTCTCATAGTCTCCCAGCTTCCAGAAAACTGAAGTAATCAGTTCGGTTAAAAATGATGTGGTCCAGCAGCGCGATCCCCAAAATTTCACCCGCGGCCTTGATCTGGGCGGTGATGCGGATGTCGCTGTGTGAGGGTTCCACACCTCCACTGGGGTGGTTGTGTGCCACGATGATGGCGGCGGCGCGGTCCGCCAGTGCATCGGCAAATACTTCTCTCGGATGCACCGGGCTGCGGTCAATCAGGCCAATCGACACCACCCGTATGTTCAGAATCTCATCGGCCCCATTGATGCTGGCGCACAGAAAGTGCTCCTGCTTGCGGTCGGCGTAGTGCCGCGCATGGGGCAACAAGTCTGCCGGGGTTTCGATCTTCGAGCCCTCGGGTTTGATGCGGCGGCGGGCAAATTCGATGGCGGCCAGAATCAAGGTGGCTTTGGCATGGCCCACACCGTCAAACTGCGTCAGGTCGTCCGCCTTGACCTGCAAACCTTTTTCGTCAATCAACCGCGCCAGTTTGCCAGCCAGAGTCATCACATCCATGCTGGCTGTGCCCTTGCCCAACAACACCGCCAGCAGTTCCTGGTCACTCAAGGCAGGCGCGCCCTTGCGCAGCAGCTTCTCGCGCGGCCTATCGGCTTCGGACATTTGCGCGATGGTTTTGTTCATGGTTTCAGGTCACATATGACAGATGGTGCTGAATGACCGTCACCGCCATGATGTCAAAAATGCCACCTGCATCGGTGTATTTGATGTCAGCCAATTCTTCATAGCGGCCTATGTCGTTATAGGCTGACTGAATTACGCCATTCACTTGGCCGCGATACACGCCGTTGAGATAAATGCCGTCAGCGCGATGCGCAGTCACCGTGTTGCGAATAGATAAATCAGCCGCTTTTTCCTCGGTCACCTGCCTGATGAAAAGCGCCTCGGCATCAGTGATGGGGAATTTGGCCTGAATGTCGGCAATCATTTCCTGCACAGACACCTTGGCAGGTGGCGGCCCAGAACCTGGTCTGCCGCCGCCAGGCTTGAGCTTGACAGGCCCGCCACTGGTGGTCACCCCCATATAGTCCACGGCGGCCTTGATGACCTCAGTCTTGCGAATCAACTGCATCAATTCCGACACGCTGCCCGTTTTGATAAGCTGTGGACCCACATAGTCGGCAAGCAACCGGCCCACCTAACCATGAAGGATCTGCTGACACCGTTTCCAGCAGACTGGGATCGCCAGGTTAAACACTTCATTGAGCTGCATTGATGCGAACGAGCCATTTTGGCAAATAACTGGACAAATCCGCATCGACCAAAATCGACCCTAGGAATCACAAATTTTCGCAAAATATCGCTTTTAGTTAAAGTGTACATTAATTAAAGTTCATTTTCTGTTACGATATTGGCAATGAAGGTATCAAAAGAAGAGCTTGTTGCCGTTTTGTCCCAGTTCAACCCCTGGTGGCGAGGCGAGGCTATTCCTGACTTGCCAAAGTGGCGTCGCGCAGCATTTCGGGAGTTGCACACCTGGACAACCAATCCACCCGCGCCGCGCGCCGTACTGCTTTCAGGAGCACGTCAAATCGGCAAAACAACGTTGATGCTTCAGGCGGTTGATTCGGTCTTGCGCACAGGCACGCCACCCGGCAACATCCTGTACGCCACGTTTGACCATCCTATTTTGAAGCTCGCTGGCATTGATGCTGTGCTGGACGCATGGCGTGAACGCGAGCCCAAGGCAGATGGTCTGGAGTACTTATTCCTTGACGAGGCGCAGTTCATCAAGGAATGGGGAACCTGGGTCAAACTCCAAGTTGACTTCCAAAAAAGCAGGCGCATCGCGTTCACCGGTTCTGCAATGCCATTGGTGGAGGTGGGACAGGAGTCCGGCGTGGGTCGTTGGCACACCATTCGACTGACAACACTTTCTTTTGATGAATACCTGCAGATCAAGAACCTGACTCTGCCGCCGTTGCCAAAAATCAAGTCATTGCGTGACCTGTTTGACTGGCCGCAGGCTGACTTCTATCGTGTGACCGAGGCGGCTGCGTCGTACGTTGGCCATTTCCACGAATATCTGGTACGTGGTGGATTTCCGCAGACAGCCCAGGTGGAGAGCATCACCCAAGCACAACGTCTGCTGCGTGAGGACATTATTGATAAGGTCCTTAAGCGCGACATGACTGCGCTGTTCGGCGTACGTCGGGTTTTGGACCTGGAACACACATTTCTCTACCTGTGCATGCACGATGGCGGTCTTTTGGACATGGTTGACCTTTGCTCCAACCTGGAAGTAAAACGACCTACGGCACAAAATTTCATCGAATTGCTTGAATCTACGCATCTGATATACCGCTTGCCACCCTATGGCTACGGCAAGGATGTGTTGCGTGCAAGATTCAAAATCTACTTGGCGGATGCTGCCATTGCGCCAGCTGTCATGCTCAAGGGAAAGACCCTATTGGAAGACCCAGCGGCGCTGGGTGTAGCTACTGAAACAGCCGTTTTCAAGCATCTGTTTGCACGGTACTACGCACAGAATGTTCGGTTCACCTATTGGCGTGGCAAGAAAGACCGCGAGGTCGATCTGGTCGCTGAGGTTGATGGCCAGATTATTCCGTTCGAAGTCAAGTATCGCGCGCAACATACCGGCGCTCGTGAGCTTAAGGGCTTGATCGAGTTATGTGAGCTAAAGAAAATCACGCGTGGCTATGTGGTGACCAAGTCACTTGACGATTTTGGGCTCATGACCGGAATGCCACAAGGCGGCGACACCGCGACACAGATCATGCGTATACCAGCCCCGTTGCTCTGCTATTGGATGGGCGGGTCGGAATTGAATCAAACTGATGTTGCCCTTGTTTTCCGGACTCCATAGTCACCGAATATGCGAACACCCTGTCTTGCTGCTAAGCCTCTGGCCAGCGTTGCTCAACCGGCCCACCTAACCATGAAGGAGCTACTGACACCGTTTCCAGCAGAATGGTCGCAACAAGAACGTCACTTTGCTGACATCCGCCTACACGGACCAATGGTCCAACTAAATAGAAAAGAATAGATGACAGTGCAGAACGTGATTCCGGTGATTGACCTCTTCGCCGGACCAGGGGGGCTTTGCGAGGGATTTTCATCGGTCAAAGACGCTGAGGGGAACCCGCGTTTTGGCGTCAAGGTTTCCATCGAAAAAGACCCTGTCGCCCACCGCACGCTGCACCTGCGAGCCTTGTTTCGCAAGTTTCCCAAAGGCGAGGTGCCCGACATTTATTATCAATACATCCGTGGCGAAGTAAAGCGCGAAGAGTTCTTGGTGCACACCTTGCGTACTATCTTCAATACGCAGCGCGTACTCAGGGAGTAAGGTGGGCAAATGACAAACTCGATTGACTACTACAACGAAAACGCTGAGACGTTTTTCACTGCGACGGTCGGCGCTGTTGAGTGTCGGTGCGAAATGCGTGACCGCCACAGTTGTGCCATCAAATGGCGTGAGCAATGCGTCTCGCAGCCACGCCTGACATTCAAGCGACAACTCTCGAATCGAATCGGCCAGCATGGCTTGCCCGTGCTTTAAAGTCGTGTTCTTGGAAAGGTAATGATTGGCTGCTCGAAAAGCCTTTTCGCGCAGCTTCATTTGCTGTGTGAAGTTCGTCTCAGCCTTTGCCAAGGCGTCAAAGTCACTCCACAGCGTAGTGCCGACGAAACGAACTTGGCTGATGGTGACTACTTCGTGCTCAAGCCACTCGATTCCCAGACGCTGGCAAATTCCACGCAGTCTGACATAGGTCTCACTGTACTCCAGTGCATCGAACTCATGATTGCCCGGGGTAAACAGCACCCTGGGCCAGGGAGATTTTGCACGCAAGGGCGAAAAGCGAGAGAGACCGAAATCGTCACCCACCAGTTTTGACCCGGCCTGGTACGAGCCAATGTCGCCTGCCAGTACCAGCACATCGACATCGAGTGCGGCCCGTGGCATGAATTCGGGGTGGCACTCAAGGTGAAGGTCTGAAAGCAATTGGACGCGCATGACTGCTTGAGTCTACGGTAGCGGCCCATTTGGGCGAATGCCGGCAAGCCTCTTGCAATTGACCGGCCCGCAGCCATCTTCAGCGAGTCCAACTTTTGTCCGAGGTCCCCTTCAATGAGAAATCAGTCATTCATCAGCCGAGCACTCCAATGGCTCTTGGTCGCATCACTGCTTGGTTTCGGTTTTGCCATGGCGCAATCGGAGCCCACCCTGAACCAGGTCTATGCCACAGCAAAAGAAGGCAAGCTGGAGCAGGCTCAGCTCATGATTCAACAAGTCCTGATTGCGCATCCAAACAGCGCCAAGGCTTTTTTTGTTCGTAGCGAGCTTTACGCGCGCCAGGGTGACCTGCCCAGAGCACGCGAGTCCCTTGCCACCGCGGAAAAGCTGGCGCCAGGGCTACCCTTTGCCAAGGCAGACGCGGTGCAAAACCTGCGCAGCCAGCTTGCCGCGCCAAAAGCCGGGGCTGGGCTGAGCCAACACAAGCCTGCGCCTGTGGCCCCGCCGATGTCTGCACCCCCGGCCCCTTCTTCATCTTCCTGGGCAATCCCGCTGCTGCTGGCAGGCGGTGTCATTGCTTTAGGTTACTTCCTGTTTCGCAAAAAGAAACCTGCGCCATTCGCACAACAGCCCCCCTATGCCAGCCCGGGTGGCCTGAGTGGACCGCAGAGCTTTGGTGTGGCCGGTGGTGCCGGTGGTTACGGCGCGATGCAGCCAACCTATGGGCAACCGGGATACGGTCAGCCCGGTTATGGTCAACCGGCCGGAAGTGGCCTGGGCGGTCGCATCATGGGTGGTGTGGCCACCGGAATGGCCGTTGGTGCCGGCGTGGTGGCAGCGCAGGCGATTGGTCGCAACCTCATGGGCAACCATGACCAACCCGCTGGACAGGTCGACAAAGCTGACAACAACCAATTTCAACCTCTTGGTGGCAACACGGATATGGGCGGCCAGGACTTTGGCATCAGTGACACCAGCTCCTGGGATGACGGCGGCGGTGTGGACACCGGCGGGGACTGGGACAACAACTAGTCTCGGGTCGGCCAGGCGTCGCTACATTAGGTCGTGCCGTGCATGCCAATGGCGGCTGGCCTGACCGGACTTTCTGATAACTTGTCACCGAATTGCAGTCAGCGGACTTTACGCGTGCCAAGTCCGGGCCCAATCCTCAGCGCCAGTGCAAGAAAACCGGGGCTCACCAAAAAAGTAAAAGGCCACGCTTTCGAACTCTGGCGACTCCAATCTGATAGCCTTGACTCATTGCTATTGGCGAAAGTTTTTAAATGCCCTTGAGCACCTGGTGGCTGTTTGTGTTGATGACATTCGTGGTTTCGGCCACGCCCGGACCCAACATGTTGTTGGTGATGAGTATTCAGCTATTTACGGTAATGCCAAATGAGGCATGAAAAGTCAGGCTTTAAGTATTTGTAGGTCCGCACGTTGAGCAGGAGTTGGCAATCCGTCGTCATGTTTGGTGGCCCGGATGGTTGTGGGATTGCAGTATGAAGCTTTCATGGACGATTGGACGTACGCCAGCGAACATAAAGGATTCAATGTTCGGTCACTGTCAACTGCACAAGCTTTTCAGCATTGACGTCACAGTGGATGGCCTTCCAGCAACAAACAGCAAGGCAGACCCAATTCAATCGACTTTCGTCGCAGTTAACCAATGGAGCAAACGGAACTTGACAAGCATGTAGACCAGCGATACGTTCTGGCGAATCATCGTTGAGCTTTATGCCATTTGTTTGCACAATAGGATGGCGGCGAAGTCCATTCAACATGGGCATTCACAATATCCGTTCGTTTCAACTGGAGTTTTTTGATGCCAGAGACAGAACTGACGGCCCTGTGCGCAGACCGCGCCACTGCCAAGTTGCTGGCCATCGTGTCCGTGGAGCACGCTGACCGGGTTCGGTGCGGGCAGCCCACCTGCGGGCACTCTGTGTATCGCCGGATTCACGTTGTCCGAGAAAACGGAAAGTTGCTGGTGCTTGGCTCAACTTGCTTTGCAAAGCGGTACGGCGCTGACACCGCTCTGGGTTCGGCGCGCTTTGGAGCCGGTGAAGGACGACCATTGACGCAAGAAGAGCGGCAAATGCTTGTAACCAAAACCGAAGCTCTTCTTGAGCGGTTTGAAGTGGAAGCATCCGCTCCTAACCTCACAGCAGCGGTCAAAGCGATGCCAACATCTTTGCCGTCAAGCCCTGTGAGCGCCCTCTATCGCGCCGCCGCATCGAAGCCTCATCAAGAGACCCCGTGGGCTTGGGTCAAGCCTTGGAGCTCAGTGATTTTCTTGAAGCTCAAAGATGGGTCTGGTTGGATGCGCGCCCAGCGAAGGGACGATAAGCATTTGTTGGTGCCGTGGCCGGTCTTTGATGGGTGGGACGAGGCTTTGCCACCGCTCTTTGGTCCGGTCGACAGCGAATGTGGTGGTCACGTCCTCCCAGATGTGGTTGCAGCCTTGAAGTATTTGCGCAACCATGCTGAATGGGAGACAAGACCCGGGCGCTGGAGCGATGTGCTGGCTGAAATCGCCAGCCGAAATAGAGCTGCCGGACCTGCCGAATGACGTGAATCTCACAGCTGGCTTGGGCCCGTCGTTCAGTAGTGAGCATCTGAAAAGAGCTCAGCGACATTTGGAGGCATCGATTGTGGGCATTGGCGAAAGGTGGCATTCTGGCAAATCAACGGCATACCTTGCTCAAGCTCGACAAGCCAGTTGCTCCACTGTTGCCGCTGCCAACAGACTACCTCCTGCCAAGTAGATGAAATCACGTCGCCGCATGGCGCGGTGCACCGGTTATGACGGACCTAAACCCCAAATCCGCCAGCGCATTCTGCGCAGCTTGGGCTAATGGTGTGTGTGGTTCGCTGCGGGCAGGTGTGACCCCCTTGCTGGGCGCTAGACATATTCAGGTGGGGCGTGACGCGGAAATCGCCGCACTTGAGAAAAATTTAGATGACATCGCCGACGGTGGTTCAGCCTTTAGGTTGGTCATCGGTGAATACGGCTCTGGAAAAACATTCTTCATGAACTTGGTGCGCGGTGCGGCAATGGATCGTCAACTGGTGGTGGCACATGCTGATCTAAACCCCAATCGTCGACTGCACGCAAGCGGGGGTGAAGCACGAAGTTTGTATGCGGAGCTGATGAAAAACATGGCCACACGCACCAAGCTTGATGGAGGTGCATTACAAACAGTGGTTGAAAAATTCATCACCACGGCACTTACCGAGGCGCGCAAAGCGGGAAGCAAACCTGAAGACATCATCCATGAACATTTAAGTGACCTTAGTGAGCTTGTCATGGGTTATGACTTTGCCACAGTGGTTGCCGCTTATTGGCGCGCTTATGAAAAAGATGACGAAGCCTTAAAAGACAACGCCATCCGCTGGTTGCGCGGCGAGTTCAACTCCAAGTCCGATGCGCGGCGCGCTTTGAGTGTGCGTGAAATCATCGGTGATGCGGCGGTGTATGACCAACTCAAACTGATTGCCAAATTTTGCCGACTGGCTGGCTACAAAGGCTTACTGGTTTGCCTAGATGAACTGGTCAACATCTACAAATTGGCAAACACCCAGGCACGCAACGGCAACTATGAGCAGATTCTGCGCATTTTGAACGACTTGGAACAAGGCAGCGCAGAAGGCTTGGGCTTTGTACTGGGTGGCACACCTGAATTTTTACTAGACACACGGCGTGGTCTGTTCAGTTACCCGGCGCTGCAATCGCGTTTAACGGACAACCCCTTTGCTCGGGGCAACTTAGTCGATATTCGCCTTAGAGCGAGACAGATTTCATCGACAGACTATTTTTTGAAGCAGTTGTCAGCGAAACGGCGAAACGCACAATTCCATCGAAAACCACTGTTCGTCGAGTAATCAAGGATGGCGTGATTGAATAACTCCCACTCAGGCACCGCCTTTTTCGTTGCGTACTCGTCGTCCCAGTAAAACTGAGCATGACAGAACGAACCGGGACAGATAGTCCGCAGGGCAGTCCAAATCCTTTCTTCGAGGCTGACTTTCGATTGCCTGTCGAGTGTTACCACCTTGGCGCCACCGGACTGCCCAACCAACTTCCACCCGTCATTGGATTGGGCACGAGCATGTCCAAAACTCGCTATGGTGATCACCAGTCCTACGATGACCAAGCGGAATGCACCAAAAAGTGGCGCCGCTCGAATTGTCCAATAGATTGTGTCGTTCATTTGGTCACGTCACCCTGCACGATCAGAGACTGCTTCCTATCGCCGAACTTGGCTTTTGCGATCCATGACTATAATTTATCATCGTAACGGGTGTCTTAATCTATTTGACTCGATTTGGACAGGTATTAGTGTCGGTCGGGCCGCCGCACGAGGATCGGCCCATGCCAACCCCACTTCTCGGCCTTAACCCTCGGCGATTAACTCGCAGCCAAGGTTTCGTTCCCCTGTTCAAGGGTTCAAGTCGGGATTTCCTGCACCAACCCCATTTCACTGTTGAAGTGGGTGATGTTGCCGCCCGTGGAATTCGTTGGCGTTGCCAATATTTGCCTTGGCACCATCAACCACCTCGTAACTGTAGCGCTTTGCCGTCATCTACGCGCTCACGGCCCTCACTGCCTTGAGGAACAACGAGACGGCATCATGAGTCACTGCAACGGGATACCCACACCAATATTCATCAGGAGCACCTAGGCCGCATGGATCATCTGGTTCAAATCATACTGCTGTTGGCAGTGAGTGTGACGGTGATGGTCGCCTTCCAGCGGCTGCATATTCCCTCCAGCCTTGGTTACCTGCTCGTCGGCCTGATCCTTGGCCCCCACACCGCAGGGCCAACCGTGCATGTCTCGGAATTCAAGGTGCTCGCGGAATTCGGGGTGGTCTTCCTCCTGTTCTCGATCGGACTCAACTACTCGCTGCCGCAACTGCATGCGATGCGTCATCAGATTCTTGGGTTGGGTACCGCGCAGGTCGCCCTGACCACCGCTGCCGTGGCTACATTGCTGTGGATGACGGGCCTGAGTCCCGCAGTGGCCTTCGTCATCGGTGCCGTCTTCGCTCAGTCATCCTCGACCATCATCGGTCGGCAGCTCGCCGAGCAGGGCGAAGATGCTACCCCTCACGGCCGCCTCGGCCTCGCTATTTCGGTGTTTCAGGATGTCACGGCCGTTCCATTCCTGATCCTGATTCCGGTGCTGGGCGCCGCCACGGGCATGAACGCGCTCGCCGCTGAACTCGGCTGGGCCATGGCCAAGGCCGTACTGGCGTTCACCCTAGTGTTTTATGCCGCACGCTGGGCCTTGCGACCACTTTTCCGCTTGGTCACTGAACGGCGTTCCGCCGAATTGTTCACTCTCACGGTTTTACTGGTGGTGCTGGCAGCCGCCTGGACGACCAACAGCCTGGGCTTGTCGCTCGCTTTTGGCGCATTTCTGGCGGGAATGATGCTCGGAGAAACCGAGTTCCGCCACCAGGTGGAATCCAGCATCCGTCCATTTCGCGATGTGCTGCTTGGCTTGTTCTTCGTCGGCATTGGCATGCTGATCGATCCCAGTACGTTGCCCCGTATCTGGCACTGGGCCCTGCTGGGCGCCCTGCTGCTGTTGAGCAAGGTCGTGGTTGTCGCCGTGATCGTGCGCCGCAGCGGCATCGACACGCTCGGATCTTGGCGAACCGCCCTCCTGCTGGCGGTGGGTGGCGAGTTTGGCTTCGCGCTGCTGGCCATTGCCCTCGAGTCGAACGTGATCGATCAGGAAGTCGGCCAGATCGTGCTGACCTCCGTCCTTTTCTCGATGATTGCGGGCGTACTCCTGATCCGTTACAACCAGGCAATTGCCACCGGCCTGACCAAGCCAGTCGCCAACACTCCCGCTCTGGCGGACCGGCTTGCCGGGCTACCGCCACCTCAGGTATTGATCGGCGGCTACGGCCGGGTCGGTCACACCATCGCGGTACTGCTGAAATCGAGCGACGTAGACTTTGTGGCCTTCGATACGGATCCGACACGAGTACAGCAAGGGCTGACCGACGGCCATACCGTGCTCTATGGCGACATCGCCGATGCTGACCTCCTTGCAGCCGCCCGGGCGGAGCGCGCCGGCCTTGCCATCGTGACCGTTGACAGTCATGCCGTTGCATTGCGGACAGTTGCCGCTTTGCGCCTGCACTGCCCGCACGTACCGATAATTGCGCGCGCCCGCGATCTCCAAACCAGTTCGGCCCTCATCGACGCCGGGGCAATCCATGCCTATCCCGAGGCGATCGAATCCAGCCTGCGTCTCGGTGCCACTGCCTTGCGAATGTTGCGGATTCCCACCGTCGATATTGACCAGATGCTGCAGGACATACGCGATGGGGACTACGAGCCGGTGTTTGAAACCCCAGTGAAGGAGGATGACCAATGACAAGCGCCCAGACGATTCTCGTCGCCACCGATCTTTCCGCACCAGCCCGTCATGCTGTTGAACGTGCATTTCACCTGGCTGCCAGTACCGAAAGCGATCTCTGCATCCTGCACGTCATGGAGTTGGATACTCTCGACGAGCTGCGCGAAATGCTGGGGGACGACATGTTCGATGTAAGGGCGGCTTTGAACAGCGATGCCCACCAGCGCCTCGAGCAGTTAACCCGGGATGAAGCGATCAACCGTGGCCTCTCCGCAGGAACGTGCGTGGCCGAGGGGAATCCGCTAGCGACGATCGCTGCTGAGGCCGACGCGCAGGACACCCATTTGGTGGTTCTCGGGGCACGTGGGGAGTCGTTCCTGCGTCACGCTTTGCTGGGATCGACGGCAATGCGCCTGCTTCGCAAATCTGTCCGACGGCCAGTGCTAGTAGTAAAGCAAGCACCGCATGAGGCCTATCGCAGCGTCGTGGTTACTGTGGATTTTTCACCTGTGTCGATCGATGCGATTCGCTTGGCAAGATACTGGGCGCCCAAAGCCGATTTGGTCTTGCTGCATGCTTTCGAACTACCCTACGAGGGCAAATTGGTATTCGCTGGCGTTGACGAGCAGGCCATCCGCCGGTACGTCACTAGCGAGGCCCTAGTCCGGCGCAAACATATTCACGAACTGGCCGCTGCCACTGGTCTGACCGCGGTCGAGTACTCTGCAAGAATTATCCACGGCGATCCGGCGCAGCAGATCATCGCCATGGAGCAGGAGTTCGATGCCGACCTGATTGTCGTTGGCAAGCATGGTGCGCACATTGCTGAGGAATTGCTGCTCGGCAGTGTGACCAAGCATGTGCTGGCGGAATCACAGTGCGATGTGCTGGTCATCTGTGACCCGCGCGAGGCACCAGAACATGCACTGTGACCGATCTAGACATCATGGGTGCAGAATTGTTGACGGCGGCGGGCGGCGAGGCATTCCTCAAGTCCATCCTCGGTGCAGCCATTCATCTCTGCATATCGAAGAGCGTTGTTGCGACGACCCTCAACCTTCGCTACCTCCGCCCCTGAACTAACCGTTTTCACCGTTGCCGCACTCGCCGGCCAGCCGGATTCGGCCTGGGCAGCAACGTCGTCAATATCGCACTGGTCTTTGGTCTCGCGTTGCTGTACCGGTCAGTGCAGGCATCCCGCCAGGATTTCAGCAGTGATTTCTACCTGGCTCTTGCAGTCCCGGTGCTTACCTTTCTCGTCATGGTGGACGGACGGATTGAGCGTCCGGAGGCATTGGTGCTGCTGGCGGTATTCCTCACGGCTGGTTTGGACCGTGCGCAGCGCCCTGCGCCAGCGAGCAGTGGCGGCAGAAGTTGAGGCCACCGAACTGTCTGCCGGCAAGAGCCTGCTGTTGGCCATTATGTAGAGGACTCAGTTATGCGGAGATGTCTGTTCCGAACTTGGTTTTTCTCTATGAACTGCGGGTGTAAGCACGATGAATTCTCTACATAATCATTCGCCTTTTTTGACCGTCAGATCAGACAAGTCAGCTTGAAGTGTTGCACCGGACCCATCAGGCTCAGACAGCGCCACAAGAGCGAATGGATCAAGATTTCGCTGGAAAAACGAGGTGGCCCAAGATCAAATGGGTCGCGCGCAGAACTGAACGCGTTCACTGAAATTATGTAGAGCTCATTCGCACTTCAAACGTTGATTACTGCCATTTTTTTGACATCCTCCATGCTTTTGTTACATAGGGTGGCGGCGCAGGCGAGTAAATCGTCGTGAGTGCCGTTCATTGGAACGCGCTTGAATGGTGAAACGTATCCGGTTGGAATCGTTCCGTTGGTGGGTTTCATTGCTGAAGCCATTGCTTTTCTCCTTCGAGGGGTTTTGAAAAGCGCAATGCAGCGGCCACGCCAGGGGTTGAACTTGGTCCCGGTGGTAAGAGAAAAAGGGATTCTGTTTGCGAGATTTGAGTGAAAACTCAGCTCGCTACTGTCGGGCGCTGCTTACGCCATGGTGCCTTGTCTGGCGGTTCGGCACGCGAACGTTCGACTTGGCACGCAAATCATAGTCGGAGTTTTGGCGGGCAAAACGACTAAAAAACTTTGGTAAAAACGACCCCCCGGATTTCGGGCAAGTTTTTTCGAGCGGATTTTTGACGTTCTATTGCACAACAAAAATGCGTGCTCGCCCAAGAGAAACGGCAAGTTTCCACTTCACTTTCCGTATCTGAGTGAAGCCAGGTAACAAAAAGTGAGCGCACAAATGAAAACACCACAGTTGTTATGCTGTGGTGTTTTGATAGTTGCTTTGCTAGCTGAAGAATGTTAAAATGCAAAATTCTCTTAACAATCAACAACTTACAGAGCTATCCTGGCGGAAACGGAGGGATTCGAACCCTCGATGAGGCTCTACACCCCATACTCCCTTAGCAGGGGAGCACCTTCGGCCACTCGGTCACGTTTCCTGAAAATCAGAGCCGCGATTATGTCACGACTTCAGCGCGTTTGTCAGACCGGCGGCATATCCAGGCCAAACGCCTTGTGCAGCGAGCGCACCGCCAGTTCCATGTATTTTTCGTCGATCACCACCGAAGTCTTGATTTCGCTGGTGGAAATCATCTGGATGTTGATGCCCTCTTCGCTCAGCACACGGAACATGGTGGCGGCCACGCCCACATGGCTGCGCATGCCGATGCCGACAATCGACACCTTGCAGATCTTGGTATCACCCACCACCTCTAGCGCACCCAGTTTGGGCACCACCACGTTTTTCAGCAAGTCCATGGTCTTGGCGAAGTCACCGTGATTCACGGTAAAGCTGAAATCAGTCTTGCCTTCCTTGCTGACGTTCTGGATGATCACATCCACCTCGACGTTGGCATCGGCCACGGCACCCAGAATCTGGTAGGCAATACCAGGTTTGTCGGGCACGCCCAGCACGGCGATCTTGGTTTCATCGCGGGTGAATGCAATGCCAGAAACAATGGCTTGTTCCATGTTTTCGTCTTCCTCAAAAGTAATCAGGGTGCCAGACTTGGCTTCTTCAACGATATCGATGTCCCACGGGGTGAAGCTGCTCAACACACGCAGCTTGACCTTGTACTTGCCGGCAAACTCGACCGAGCGAATCTGCAGCACCTTGGAGCCCATCGAGGCCATCTCCAGCATTTCTTCAAAGCTGACGGTGTGCAGGCGGCGCGCCTCGGGCACCACGCGCGGGTCGGTGGTGTAGACGCCATCCACGTCGGTGTAGATCAGGCATTCATCAGCCTTCATGGCCGCAGCCACCGCCACCGCCGAGGTGTCAGAGCCACCGCGTCCCAGCGTGGTGATGTTGCCCTGCTCGTCCAGGCCCTGAAAGCCGGTAACGATCACAACGCGGCCGGCATCCAGATCAGCGCGTACTTTTTGATCGTCAATCGACTCAATGCGTGCTTTGGTATAGGCACTGTTGGTGCGAATGGGCACTTGCCAGCCGGCGTAGCTGACCGATTCGAGCCCTTGTGCCTGAAGGGCAATGGCCAGCAGCGCGCTGGAGGCTTGCTCGCCGGTGGCGGCCAGCATGTCGAGTTCACGGTTGTAGGCGTCAGTCAATGTTAACGGGGCCAGTTCTTTGGCCAGCGCCAGCAGGCGATTGGTTTCGCCGCTCATGGCGCTAGGCACCACCACCATCTGGTGGCCGGCACGTGCCCATTTGGCGACGCGCTTGGCAACATTGCTGATGCGCTCGGTCGAGCCCATCGAGGTGCCGCCGTATTTGTGAACAATCAAGGACATTATTGGGATTGGGTTGGCATTAAAACCGCGGGATTGTACCAATGCAGCAACGCGCCACGCCGCTCGCAAAAGCCGTTCGCCACCTTCAGATGCAGCTGGTGACCCCGGGTTTTGCATGCCGCAAGCTGACGCATCAGCTCATCAAGCTGCGCTGCGCTGGGTGCCACTTGGTGCGCTGACTGCAACCAGTGCCGAAGCACATTGGCCAGGCGCGGTCGGCTCAAACCCTGCAAGGCGCGAATGTTGGGCGGCACACCCAGCTGCGCCAGGTCCTGCCCGGCCAGCTCGCTCAGCAGCGACTGGGCCTGCGCCGCATGCGCAGCGCTGCGCGCCAGGGTGTCGCGAAAATGCGGAAAACACGACTCAAAGGCCGGCAACAGGCGGGCCCGAATGCGGTTTCGGGTAAATGCTTCATCCACATTGCTCGGGTCTTCGATGAATGCCGTACCCTGCCCGGCCAGCCACTGCCGGATATCAGCAGCACTCACGCGCAGCAGGGGGCGGTGGTAAGCAATGCCGGCGCGCGTCCAGTGCCCCGGCATGGCACTCAGTCCGGGCAAGCCCGAGCCACGGCTCAGCGCCAGCAGCAGCGTCTCGGCCTGATCGTCGGCGTGTTGCGCAAGTGCTATTGAATAGATAGTGGCTCGCGCTTTACTGATATGGGCTAGGGCCTCAAAAGCCTTGTAACGGGCGCGGCGCGCCGCGTCTTCCGGACTGTCACCGGGCCGATGCCGCGCATCGACTTTAAGCACCGTCAACGGCACTTTGAGCCCATCGCAGCAGTCCTGACAATGCTTGACAAAGTCGTCAGCGGCTGGTTGCAAGCCGTGGTGCACATGCACGGCACGGATTTGGCCCGGCCACTTTTGCACACAAGCCAGCAGCAATGCGGTTGAATCAGCACCGCCGCTGTAGGCCACCGTCAGCGGCAAGCTCGGAGAAAACGCGGCAATGGCTTGCGCAACAGACTGCGTCACTGCCCGGCCCGCCAGCAAATCAAGCCTTTCACACTACCACGCCAAGCCACGCCAGCGTGGGTGCACCAACATAATTGGAATCTGACCCCAATTAATTTATTTGCCGGGTTTGGTGTCGGTGAAGCGGCCGTAACTTTGCAGTCGCGCATAACGACGCTCTAGCAGCTCGGTGATTTTGAGGTCGCTGATCTGGCGGTACGCATCGGTCAGCGCACGCTTGAGGAAGGCCGCCATTTGTTTGTGGTCGCGGTGCGCGCCGCCCACCGGCTCGTTGACGATCTTGTCCACCACGCCCAACGCTTTCAGACGGTGGGCGGTGATGCCCAGGGCGTCGGCGGCTTCCTTGGCCTTTTCTGAGGTTTTCCAGAGAATCGAGGCACAGCCTTCCGGGCTGATCACCGAATAGATCGAATACTGCAGCATCAGCACCTGGTCACCCACCGAAACGGCTAGCGCGCCACCCGAGCCACCTTCGCCAATGATGGTGACGATCACCGGCACTTCCAGTTGCGCCATCTCGAAGATATTACGGCCAATGGCCTCGGACTGACCGCGTTCTTCGGCGTCAATGCCGGGGTAGGCGCCGGGTGTGTCGACAAAGGTGAACACCGGAAGCTTGAACTTTTCGGCGGTTTTCATCAACCGCAGCGCTTTGCGGTAGCCCTCGGGCTTGCTCATGCCAAAGTTGCGCAGGCCGCGCTCGCGCGTGTCGCGGCCTTTTTGCTGGCCGATCACCATGCACGGCGTACCATTGAACCGCGCCAGACCGCCAATGATGCTCAGGTCGTCGGCAAAATGCCGGTCTCCGTGCAGCTCGACAAAATGGGTAAAGAGGTCGCCCACATAGTCCAGCGTATAGGGCCGCTCGGGGTGGCGGGCAATTTTGGTGATCTGCCAAGGGGTCAGGTCACTGTAGATGTCTTTGGTGAGTTGCTGGCTTTTTTTGGCCAGCTGGTTGATCTCAGCCGAAATGTCCACCGCCGATTCGGTCTGCACATATCGCAGCTCTTCAATCTTGTTTTCCAGCTCGGCAATCGGGTTTTCGAAATCGAGGAAGGTTTTTTTGGCCAACTCAAATCTCCTGCATTAATTGGTCTGTCCCACAAGGTTTTAATATGCCACCGGCACCGGGTCCAACGAGCGCCAAATATACCAAGTTGCCACGGTACGGTACGGCACCCAGGCCAGCGCGACCTCGCGCGCATCACTTCGGCTCACGCAATCGCCCGAAAAATAACACTTGCTGATGCCGTTGATCAGGCCCACATCGTCCAGCGGCAACACATTCGGGCGCATCAGGTGAAAGATCAGAAACATCTCGGCGGTCCAGCGGCCAATGCCCCGAATGGCCACCAGCTCGTCAATGATGGCCTCATCGTCCATGCCGGCCCAGGCCTCCACATGCACCCGACCGCTGTCAAAATGCAAGGCCACATCCACCAGGTATTCCACCTTGCGCGCGCTCAGGCCCGCAGCACGCATGTCGTCAATCTTGAGACGCAGCACCTGCGCTGGCGTCATTTGATCCGACAGACGGGTGAACCGGTCCCACACCGTTTGCGCTGCCTTGACCGAAATCTGCTGCCCCACCACACTGCGTGCCAGCGTTGCAAAGGCATCACCACGGCTTTGCAGACAGGTTTGGCCAAACTGCGGAATCAGCCGCTTCATGACCCGGTCTTTTTTCACCAGGTGCTTGCAGGCGTCGCTCCAGTAGCTTGGCACCACAGGGCTGACAACTATCAATTCAGTAGCACTCATGGCTTTATCAATAAGGGCCAGATGACAATAATCCAAGTATTCGTCACTTGACGACCTCCCAGCTGGTCCCAGCAGCCGAGTCTTTCAGCACAATGCCCAGCGCCAGCAATTGCTGGCGAATCTGGTCGGCCTGGGCAAAGTTTTTGGCAGCTTTGGCCGTGGCACGCTGTGTGATCAAGCGGGCAATGGCGTCGTCGTCCAGGCCCGCGCCCGCCTGCAAAAATGCCTTTGGATCGCCCTGCAACAGCCCCAGGCAAGCGCCCAGCGATTTGAGCAACCCAGCCAGCGCTGCCGAGTGCGTGCGGTTGACTTCAGAGGCCAGATCAAACAACACGGCAAGCGCTTCAGGCGTGCCAAAGTCCTCGTCCATGGCTGCCTTGAAGCGTGCTGCAAAAGGCTCGGCCCAGTCGATGGCCACCGTCTCAGGGCTTGCCAGATCGAGTGCGGTGTACAGGCGCTTGAGGGCCTGGCGCGCGTCGTCCAGATGCACGTCGCTGTAGTTCAGAGCGGTACGGTAATGGGTGCGCACCAGAAAAAAGCGCACGGTCTCGGCATCGTATTTGGCCAGCACCTCGCGAATGGTGAAAAAGTTGCCGAGGCTTTTGGACATTTTTTCGTCGTCCACCCGCACAAATCCGTTATGCACCAAAAAGTTGGCCAAGGGCCTGCCGCTGGCGCCTTCGCTTTGGGCGATTTCGTTTTCATGGTGTGGGAACTGCAAATCAGCGCCACCGCCATGAATATCAAAGGTTTCGCCCAAAGCCGCGCAGCTCATGGCCGAGCACTCAATATGCCAGCCCGGGCGGCCTCTGCCATAGCCAAAACCCAGTGCATCGGCGTCCCACTTGGCGTCGTCGGGCTCGCTGTCTTTGGCAGATTTCCACAGTACAAAGTCCAGCGGGTCTTCCTTGCCGTCCTGCACCGCCACGCGCTCACCGGCGCGCAGTTCGTCCAGCGACTTGCCTGAGAGCTTGCCGTACCCGGCAAACTTGCGCACCGCAAAGTTCACATCACCACTGCTCGCCTTGTAGGCCAGGCCTTTGGATTCAAGCTGCGAAATCAGGTCGAGCATCTGGGGCACGAAGTCGGTAGCTCGCGGCTCCAGCGTGGGCGACTCAATGCCAAGCAAGGCAATGTCGGCGTGCATGGCGCCGATCATCTCGTCGGTCAGCGCGCGGATACTGATGCCGCGCTCGACCGCGCGCTTGATGATCTTGTCGTCAATGTCGGTGATGTTGCGCACGTAGGTCACGCGGTAGCCACTGGCCTTCAACCAGCGCTGCACCACGTCAAACGCCATCATCATGCGCGCATGGCCAATGTGGCACAGGTCGTAGATCGTCATACCGCACACGTACATGCGGACGTGGCCGAGCTCAAGGGGCGCAAAGGCTTGATGCTCACGCGACAGCGTGTTGAAAATGCGCAAACTCATGGGTAATAAAAATTGGTAAAAGGACTGATTCAAGCCAAACCAGCAGCGGCTGGCAACGGCCCTAAAACCAAGCCCTCGGCTACAATCAACTTCAGTATAAAGCCCCGCCGGTGTTGTCTGTCGGCCCCATCCCTTACCGATCCCACCCATGAAGCAACCCCGTTCAGCCATTTTTAATGCCTTTCGGCTACTGCTGCTGGCCCTGGCGATGACCGCTTTGCCATGCCACGCCGATGAATATGCCGACGTGACCCAATTGCTGCGCGCCAACAAGTTCACCGAGGCCATGACACTGGTCGAGCGCCACCTGAGCACCAAGCCGGCCGACCCGCAAATGCGTTTTCTCAAGGGTGTGGTCCAGCGTAACCTGGGCAAACAGGCCGAAGCCATTGCCACCTTCACCAAGCTCACTGAAGATTACCCCGAGTTGCCCGAGCCCTACAACAACCTGGCGGTGCTGTATGCTGGTCAGGGCCAGTATGACAAGGCGCGTGCGGCCCTTGAAATGGCCATTCGCACCAACCCAAGCTACGCCACAGCGCACGAAAACATTGGCGATGTCTATGCACGGCTGGCCAGCCAGGCCTATAACAAGGCACTGCAGCTCGACGGGGCCAACGCGGCGGTACCACCCAAGCTGGCGCTGATTCGCGAAATTTTCAAACCCAACCTGACTGGTGCACGCCCACCTGTCAGCTCAGCCAGCGCAGCCGTCCCTGCCACCGCACCGACACCTGCCGTTGTTACCGCTGTTGTCCCCGCCAGCAAACCGGCACCCATGCCTGTGGCTCCGGTGCCGGTTGTGGTGCCACCCACAGCTGCACCGGCAACTGTGGCCTCGGTTGCCAAGCCGGCAGCACCTGTGGTCAATGTCGCCCCGGTGGCCGTCAAACCTGAACCAACCCAGGCTGACCCTGATGCGGTCAAATCGGCCCAGGCTGCGGTTCAGGCCTGGGCCAAGGCCTGGTCTGACAAAAACGTCAGCACCTACCTAGGTGCTTACAGCCCGCAATTCACGCCGCCCGGCAAGCAGTCGCGCAGCGCCTGGGAAAAAGACCGCCACAGCCGCATCACCGGCAAATCCAGCATCAGCGTGGTGCTCAGTGACATAAAACTCACGGTTAACGGCGACAAGGCGCAGGCCCGCTTCCATCAGGCCTACAAGGCTGATGCATTGGCAGTGTCAAGTCGCAAGACCCTTGACCTGCACAAAGTGGCGGGACAATGGCTGATCATCCGGGAATCCACTGGCAATTGAATTCGGCAATACTGGTTTTTTGTCACCCCTGGCGGCTACTGGCCGCCAGATTTTTTTGTTTTTAACCCGATCCATGTCCCTGAAGGTTTTTTCGAGCAGTCTCGTTCTGATCCTGTGCACAGCGCTGGCCAGCAGCCCTGCGCTGGCCCAGACGCAGACCAAAAAACCCCGGGCAACCCGATCCACCCTCCAGCGGGCGGCCAATGCAGCAAAACCCGTCCACAAAGATGGCCTTGCCGAAGCCCGCCTGATCGAGATTTACCGGCTGATTGGCCAGGCCCAGACCAAGCCGGCACTGACCCGCGCTGAAGCGCTGGTCAAGGACTTTCCCGACTTTGCGCTGGCGCAGCTGGTTTATGGCGACTTGTTAACCGCCCGCACCCAGGCCCTCAGTCAGTTTGGCAGCGTATCACCCGAGCAACTGTCGGCAGGTGCCGCTGCGCTGCAGGATCTGCGAGTGGAGTCCCAGGTGCGGCTCAAGGCGCTGAGCGAACGCCCACCGGTGGGTTCCCTACCCTCTGAGCTGCTGCGCCTGTCGGCCCGCAACAAACACGCCATTGCTGTGGATGCCTCGCGCGCCCGCCTGTACCTGTTTGAAAACCAGCCTGGTGGCACCAGGTTGGTGGCCGATTACTACATTTCGGTTGGCAAGCTGGGGCTGGAAAAAACCGCCGAAGGCGATATGCGCACGCCGCTGGGGGTGTATTTCATCACTAGCCAGTTGGACCCCAAGACGCTGAAAGATTTTTATGGCGCTGGTGCGCTGCCCATCAACTACCCCAACGTGCTCGACATCAAGCGCGGCAAAACCGGCAAGGGCATCTGGCTGCACGGCACGCCGCCCGGCCAGTTTTCGCGCCCCCCCCAGGCCAGCGACGGCTGCGTGGTGCTGGCCAACCCCGATTTGCTGCGTATCATTCAAACTGTGGAAATCCGCAGCACGCCAGTGGTGATTGCCAGACAGCTCAATTGGGTCCAGCCGGACAACGCGAAAATCCTTGGGCATCAGTTTCAGAGTCAGTTTCAAGCCTGGGTCAAGGCCCGCTCGGACGGCAACCTGAATACGCTGAGCGCTTTTTATGCACCGGACTTCAGCCAAAATGGCAAGAGTCTGAATGATTGGCTGCCCGAAATGCGCCAGGATCTACGGCAAAAAAGTGGTCGTCCCCTTGAGATCAAGGACCTCAGCCTGCTGCATTGGAAAGATACCGAAGAAACCATGGTGGTGACCTTTGGCGAACTGGTTGCAGGCCAGCGCACCGGCGTCACCAAACGACAATACTGGAACCGCAAAGCCAACCAGTGGAAGATTTTTTTTGAAGGAAACCTTGGATGAAATTTATGAAAATTCGTGCTCTAGCCCTCTCTGCTATTGCGTCAGCCACTCTTTTTGCTGTAGCGCTTGAGGCCCAGGCAGAAGCCGCTCCGCAGGTGAAATTTGCCACCAGCGCCGGTGATTTTGTGGTCGAGGTCTACCCTGACAAAGCCCCCAGGACGGTCGAAAACTTTTTGCAGTATGTGCAGGACAAGCATTACGACGGCACCATTTTTCACCGCGTGATTGCCAACTTCATGGTGCAAGGTGGTGGATTTGATGCCAAATACCTGCAAAAGCCCACCCGCACACCGGTGGTGCACGAAGGCCGTGAGGCGCTCGCCAAAGGGGGTCCGCGCAATGTCGCCGGCACCCTGGCCATGGCCCGCACCAGCGACCCGCAGTCTGCCACCGCACAGTTTTTTATCAACGTCAAGGAAAACGCTTTTCTTGACCCAAACGCCCAGTCGTATGGCTACACCGTGTTTGGCAAGGTGGTCTCGGGCATGGACGTGGTTGAGAAAATAAAGCTCACCCCCACCGGCGCTGGCGGCCCCTTTCCCACCGATGTTCCCAAAACTCCCATTCTTATCAACGCTGCAACCCTGGTGAAATAAATCATGAGCAACCCCCAAGTCGAACTCCACATTGCCAACCACGGCGTCATCACGCTTGAACTCGATCAGGAAAAAGCCCCCGGCACAGTGACCAACTTTTTGAGCTACGTGGCCAAAGGTCATTACGACAACACCATTTTTCACCGCGTCATTCCGGGCTTCATGGTGCAAGGCGGCGGCATGGAACCCGGCATGAAGGAAAAAAAGGGCGACGCGCCCATCAACAACGAAGCCAACAACGGCCTGAAAAACCTGAACTACACCGTGGCCATGGCGCGCACCGGCGACCCGCATTCGGCCACCGCGCAGTTTTTCATCAATGTGGCTGACAACGGCTTTTTGAACCACACGGCACCCAGCCAGCAAGGCTGGGGCTACGCGGTGTTTGGCAAGGTGGTGTCTGGCACCGACGTGGTAGACAAGATCAAGACCGTCAAAACCTCACGCAAGGGTTATCACGACGACGTGCCGGTGGATGATGTGGTGATTGAAAAGGCGGTTGCGCTGTAATTCCCGGCTGCCATGTCCCCGCCGCCCGGACCCGCCAGCGCCGCAGGCAGGGTCTGGCCGCGCCTGATAGCGCCAGCGCGCTGGCAACAGGTCGACGTCATCTCTGACTTGCACCTGAAGGAAAGCGACAGCGCCACCTTTTCAGCCTGGCAGCATTACCTGGCGCGCACCACGGCCGATGCCGTTTTCATTCTGGGTGACTTGTTTGAGGTCTGGGTGGGCGACGATGTGCTGGACACATCCACCCGCTGGCGCATGAGCTTTGAGGCCAGTTGCCAGCAAGTGCTGGCCCATGCCGCAAAACGCTTGAACCTGTATTTCATGCATGGCAACCGCGACTTTTTGCTCGGCAACGAGTTTGCCAGGGGTGCCAGCATGACCCTGCTGATCGACCCGACCGCCCTGCTGTTTGACCAACGCTGCTGGCTGCTGACACACGGCGACGCGTTGTGCCTGGACGACACCGATTACCAGCAGTTTCGCGCCAATGTGCGCACCAAAGCCTGGTGCGAAGCGTTTCTGGCCAAACCGCTGGCAGAGCGCAAGCACATTGCAAATGGGATGCGCGCGCAAAGCGAATCGATCAAGGCAAGCGCGCGCATCTTGGTTGATCTGGACAAGGCGGCGGCGGTTGCCTGGCTGCAAGCCAGTGGTGCCAGCCAGTTGATTCACGGCCACACCCACCAACCCGGCCACGAGGTGCTGCAAGCCGATACCCAGCCACCGCGAGAACGCTGGGTGCTGAGCGACTGGGACGCCAATGCCGAGCCGCCACGGCTGCAGGTGTTGCGCATTAACGCCGGTCAGACACCCCAGCGCGTGCGCTTGCCTTCAGGGTTTTAACAACACTTTCAGCACATTTTGCAGGCGGCGCGACTGGCTGGTCTCAAACACGCTGGCGAGGACGGCCGCCGTGTCCTGACCCCAGGTTTGCGCCGGTGGTGGGTCATTGCGGCGCGTGAGCAGCTGCAGCTGCAGCATACGCCGGTCGCTCAGGTAGTCGGCTGGTGTCGGCACTTCGGCGGCCATTTCCAGCCGCAGCAATGCGGTGCTTGCGGTGTCGGCAGACGGCTGGCCCAATGCTTTGGCCCAGGCGCTGCGCATGGCCGTGTTGACGCGGTTGCCCAGGTCCTGCACGCTGGGCAGCTGGGCAGCATCTCGCTGCTCCCAGGCCTGTAGCAAATGGGTCAATGCCTCACCATGCGCCTGCGCCGACAGTTTGCGCAGCGCAAACTGGGCTTGCTCCAGGGCGTCACGCTGGGCCCTGAAGGCGGCGTCACCCAGGCGAGGGGCATCAAAGCGCTCGCCCATCGGTGCCCCATCCGGACGCGCATCACGGCGGGGTCCGCGCTCGTCGGGACGGCCCGCGCCACGCCCGGCATCACGCCCACCGTCGCGCCCGCCGGCATCGCGGCCCGGGCTGCGGGGTCCGTCTTTGCGGTCACCAAACTTGCCACCACGCCCAGGCATGGCCGGCTCTTCTTTTTTCATGCCAGGGCGGTCATCACCGCGCATGGCCACCACCGGTTTGCGCGGTGCAGCCAGTTTCGCGCTGTCTGCAGCGGGCTCTGCAGCGGCCTCGGCACCAGCGTCGGCAGGCGCATCAGTTGCTGCGTTATCAAGAGCGCCTGGCGCAGCACTGGTCTGGGCTAGAAGCTCTTTTTCATCAGATTTTTCAGCCACGGCAGCCACTGCGGCCTGGGCCTGGGCCTGGCCATGCAAGGCGGCCTCCAGAACAGCCATGGCAGCGCGGATGGCCTGGCCATCCCCTGACGCATTGGCCGCCTGCAAGGCCTTGGATGCGTCAAGCACGATGCGATCCCGCTCACCCAGGGCACTTTGTGCCTTTTCGCGCTCAAGCGTTTTGCGATTGAAGGCGTCATCAATGGGCTTGCGAAAAGCGTCCCACAATTTTTGCTCGTGACGTCGGTCCACTGGCACCCGGTGCACCTCGGCCTGCCAGCGCTGTTGCAAAGCCTTGACGGCATCAATACGCAGCATCGGCTCAGCGCCGAGCGCCTTGGCCTCGTCAATCATGGCGTGGCGTGCGGCCAGGCTGAGCTTTTGCAGGGCTTCCAGCGGCGCGGCGGCCTCGTCAATAGCAGCTTTCCAGAGCGGCTGCAATTCTGCGTAGAGTTTTTCACCGACATGGCCCGACTCGCGCCAGCGGTCGCCAAACTGGTGCAGCAAGCGGTTAAAGCCCTTCCAGTCGTCGTCCAGCGCGGTGCGGTTGTCAACGGCCCAGGCCTTGACTTCTTCGATCAGGGTCAAGCGCTGGGCGCGGTGCTCAGCCGTCTCGGTCTTGAGTTTTTCAAGCCAGGTCTCTACCACCTTGTGCGCCTCGTTGCAGGCGTCGTCAAAACGCTTCCAAAGGCCGTGGTTGGGCACACCGCCCTGATCCGTCAGCTTCCACTGTTCACGCAGGGTGCGCAGGGTTTCCTGCATCTTGCGCCCGCCAATGACCTGGCCTTCGGGCCGGTTCAGCAAGCCTTCGGCCTTGGCCACCAGTTCGTCGCGCAGCTGGTCGGCACGCCAGCGTTGCCAGCCTTCGAGTTCGCCGGCCGCAGCCAGCGCGCCGTGCGCCTGGTTTTCAAGTTTGTCATCAATCACACGGCCAAATTCTTTCAGCGCGTTGCGCAAGGCATTGGCCGCACCGGCACTGGCCTTGCCATGGCCTTGTGCCACTTCTTGCTCTAATTTCAAGAGCACTTCTTGCACAATGGACGTAGCCCGGGCCTTGATTTCAGGGTCAATTTTTGGTTTGGCGGGCTTGGGCGTGCTTTCCAGCGGCAAACCCCGCGCCGCGCGCAACTCATCCGCCCACACCGGCACATTGGGCAAGGCGGCGTTCACATCTTCGGCTGCCAGCATGGCCAGCATTAACGCGTCCTGAAAAGCGTCCCACACCAGACCCAGTTGCGCCTGCGAGGCCTGCAACTGTGGCGGAAATTTGATGTCAACGCTGGGCCAGTTGGCATCACCGGTCAGGGCACCGGCCTCAGTTTGCCAGCTAACCACGTCGGCACTCAGGGCTTCTTGCACCGCCTGGGCATCACGCCAGGGTTTGGTCGACAGCACTTCGATGCGCTGCGCCACCAGCACCGCCGCTTCGCGCTGCACCTGCACCCGGTGTTGCAGGTCTTCGATGGCACGCACACGTTCCACCAGCTTGACCTTGAGCTCGGCCAGCGGCTCTTTGCTCAGGGGCGCACCCGCTTTGGCGGCGTCGCGTTGCCAGGCCAGCGCGTCGGCCAGGTTCAGCTTGGGCAGGGCCAGCAGCGCTTGCGCCTTGTCGGCCCACTCCTGGGCCATGCCGGCTTGCGCCTTGCTGCGCTTGATGTCATCGAGCTTTTCGCGCAGCAGTTTCGCCGCACCCTTGTCCTTGCCGCTGAGCTCTTTGAACACCTGCTGCATCTGCTCAGGTGTCGGGTTGCTGCCAAGCCAGTCGCGAATGCAGGCCATGCGCTCGCCCGATGTCTGTGCCGAAAACGCGCCATGGGTCAGGGCGTCGAGCGGATGCGCGTCCTGGGTTTTGGCTGGCGCAGCAGGAGCGTCAGGGGTTGGGGTTGCTTTGTTGTTGGTAGAAAAAGAAAACATCGACATCGCACACACACAATAAAAATTACCCACTGAACCGCAGCGGGGACAAACGCGTATTTTCGCCGGGTTTTCAGCAGGCGCTGAAAAACATTTGTCCGGCGGCTGCGATTCAAAGTGATGTGGCAACGTAGAAAACCAAAGATTCACGACCAATCAAGTGGGGTGGCTCAAACCCGGCCCGGTGATTGGGCCATGTGCATGCGGTTTTGGGGTGAAATCACACGCGAGATAGGCCGTGCGGTGGGCCAGCGCTGCTTGTCGCGCGCCTTTCACCCCAAAGCCCGGTCACATGACCCAATCACCGGGCCTGACACCGTCACCCAATCAACCCATTTGAGAAGACACCTGTCAGCTTGTCAACAGCTCACACAATCAGTCGGGTGATACGCTTTGCGTAGGTCAAGGAGGAGACCGCGTAGCGGTCGGGGGACACGAAGCAAAGCGTATCGCCCGGCTGATTGCCACCACCCGTGCGCGGCCTGCCCAGGCTCCATGACCGCCTGCGTGCCAGGTGGGTCTCATTCGAGAGAAGTCCACATCATATTGAATCAAACCCTTTTCCGGCTTCCAAAGCCCCCCCGCCAACAGCCTGAGCGCTGCCCTGCAGTGCCGCCCAACTGACCAGGCTGATGACCGTTCAGTCCAGGGTCAGGTTCAGTTCAGCGCGCGGCTGCCATTTGGCGTCGGGCGGCACCGCTTTGGCGGCACCCAAAAACAGGCGATCCATCGGCAGCTTCAGCCCAGCCAGATAGTCGCGCACCACCACCCCGCGTTTGACCGCCAGCGCTGCCAGGTCTGTTTCGGTGGCACTCAGGTTGGCCAGCAGCAGCGCTTCCATCTCGGGCAGCGGGATGTCTTTGGCCAGGCCAATCAGGTTGCGCGGCTTGGCAAAATCCGCACGCTTGTACACCGCCTTGAGCAGCGCCGGGTAGTCCTGTTCAGACACCTGCACCGACTCCGAGGCTGCTGCGGCTGGGCCCGGGCTGTCGCGCTGTTTCTCGGCCAGCACCAGGCTGCGCAACTGCGCGCGTTTGAAAGCCTCGCGCTCCTGTTCCAGGCTGGCGGTGCCGATCACGGTCATTTTCAGGGCCGGGCGCTCTTGCAGGGCTTTGGCCACCTTGTCCAGGCCGGCACGCGCTGGTGCCGACAGCGTGGCCGTGCCCGCGTCAAAACTCACCACACTCATGTCGTCACCGCCGCCACCCAAAGCACTGGCCAGCAGGCTGAACGGCGCGGTAATGGCTTTGACGATCAGGTTGCCGATGATCTTGAAGACCAGCGGCATGAGGCGAAACTGCGGGTCGTTGAGCGAACCACTGACCGGCAGGTTAAGGTCAATCACGCCGTTGCGGTCAGCCAGCAGGGCTACCGCCAGCTTGACTGGCAGGCTGACGGTGGCACCGGGCACCTTGTCGCCAAATTTAAGCTGGTTGAGCACAATGTTGTTGCTGGCGGTGAGCTGACCATCAGGCTGCACCAGGTAGGCAATGTCCACGCTGAGCTTGCCACGCTCAATGCCATAACCGGCATAACGCACACTGTAAAGCAACAGCGGCGGCAGTTCCAGGTCGCGCACCCGGCCCTTGATGTCCAGCGCCAGCGGCTTGGCCAGCGGGTTGACCTTGCCCAGCACCTCCAGCGTGGCAGTGCCCTCGGCGCGGCCGCGCAGCTCCAACTCGGCGAGTTGCACCAAGCCGTTTACCGGTTGGTTGGAAAAGGCGCCGAGTTTGCCGGCCAGCTCGGTCAGGTCGGCTGAATAATTGGGTTTGATGAAACGGTCGGTGAAAAGAACCCGGCCGCCGGTCAAGGTCAAGGGCCCCATCTGGATGTTGGCCAGTGCCGGTGTTTGTGCATCTTTTTCGGCACCAGCCCCCGTGGAGACTGAGCTGCCAGCTACTTTTTTTGTATCGTTTGAAGCGCTGGCAGCAGGTGCCTGCACGGATGCTGGGTTGTCGGCCGGGCTGGTGGGCTGGCCGTCAGGCTGATGGGCGGATAGGTCTGGCTGGATGGCATCTTGCAGGCTCAGGCGGCCAGTTTCGCTCAGGATCAGACGGGCAAAAAAGTCGTTCAACACCGTTGACTGAACACTGAGCTGCGGCACTGCACCCGGCTTCAGGGCCAGGTCCACACCATCAAGCGCCAAGCTCTTCCAGCTCAGCAGTTCTTCGGACGCGGTGCTGGCCGGGGCAGGCACCCGTGTGTTGACCAGCACGTCCTCCAGCCGGGAATCACCACGCAGGTGCAGCGTCAGCCCGGCGTCAGGCTGACTGAGTTGAAGCTGCCCCTTGAAACTGGCATCGGCGCGCAACAGCGCCAGATTCAACCCTTGGCTGGCATACGGGGCCAGCGCGTGCACCGGAAAACGCTGCAAAGCCAGCTCACCCTGCACACCCAGCGGGCTCAGAACCGCCTTGCCACGCCAGCTTAAGCGTCCAGGCTCGGTGTTGCCTTGGCGCACAAGCGCTGCCAGGTTCAGGCCAAACGGCTGCGCCGCTGCGCTGGAAAAGTTGTTGACCTGCAGCGCCACACCTGACACCTCCAGCGCCACAGGTTGGGCGTTGGCCCCATCCTGAAAACCCAGCGCGCCTTCAGTCAGCGCAAAGTCTTGCACCGACACTGCCCAGGGCTTGTCGGCGCCGATGTTGGCGCTGGTGCTGGTGCTGGCGGCAGGCTGTGGTGCACTGGCACGCGCCGCGGTGGTCGTCGTTGCTGTTGCTGTTGCTGTTGCTGTTGCTGATGTCGTTGCCGTTGTCGCCGCCGCCGCAGTTGCCGGCTGGGCCGGTGTAGCGGGTGACGCTGCGGTATTGCGCCAGCGCTCAAAGTTCCACTGCCCCTGCGCATCACGCGTCACACTGGTTTGCGGCTGGCTGATGCGGGCCCGCGCCAGCGTGACGGTCTGGCGCGCCACATCCACCTCCCCCGCCTCAAACCGAACTTGCTTGATACTGGCCAGACGCGTCTTGCCTGGTCCGGTCAGCTGCAGCTTGTCCAGCACCAGCGTGGGCACAGTCAGCACCAGTTGCCCCGGCGCATCGGCTGGCCCCGCGGCCTTCCAGCTCATCCCCAGCTCGGTGCTCAGCACACCGTCCAGCGTCGGGATCAGGTGCACGGCCAGATACGGGGCGGCCAACGCCAGTGGCAGGTCGGCCACGGTGGCGCTGACGCTGGCGGCGCGGTCGGTGGCACTGCCCTTGAACCCCAGCGCCGACTTGGCCAGCATGGCCTTGCCCTGAAACGGCATGGCTTGTGCGAACGGCCAGGCCAGCGCCTGCGCTTGCAGCTCAATCGCCGTCAGCGTCAGTTGCACCGGTTGCTGCATGAGCGCATCGTGCCAGCGCACTTCACCACCGCTAAGTGAGATCTGGTCGATGCCAAGTTGCCATGGACTGGTGTTGGCAGGGCTGGCGGCCTCAGCGCCTTTGGATTTGTTGTTGTTTTGTCGATCAACCCTTGCAGCAGCTGCGCTAGCAGCTATCTTTTTTGTATCGCTTTGTAACGTTTGTGTTGCCCCCGAGCGCCCCGCGACATTCAAAACACCCTGTGCATCGCGTCGCAGCGTCAGGTGGGGCTGGGTCAGTTCCAGGCGCTCCAGCAGCGCCACCTGTTCCAGCGGGCGCAGCGACTTGATCTGCACGCCCAGCCGATCAAACTCCAACAAATCCAACGCGCCAGGGGCGGCGGCGCCCGGCCCGGCTGTCTGCACCCGGGCGGCGTGAACCGCCAGCAAACCGCTGATTGTTACCAGCGGCTTTTGCTGTTGCTCAAATACCAGCTTCAGGTCTGCTTCCAGCACCGCTGCTGTGAGCCGCACCGGCAAACTCGCCGGCCAGTAACCCAAATAGGGTGCCAGGTCTAGACGCTTGAGCGCCAGCCGCACTTCAGCCTTTTGATTGGCCGCAAACGGCGTGGTTTGCGCTGAAGAATCAAAGCGGCTGCCGTTGATGTCAAAGGCCAGTTCGGGCTGCACCTGCACCTCGCGCTGTGAGTCCAGATTGCTCAAAAAGGGCAGGCTGATCTTGAGTTGGTTGAGCTGGTGCCCCCGGCCCTGCGCCACGTCGGCAAATTCAAGGGCACCGTCTTGCAGCACCAGGTTGTACAAGGCAAAACGCAGCGGTGATGCCTCCGGGTTGGCGGGCTGACTGGCCACCCTGGCCAGCAGGTCATCAACGTCATAGCGGCCCTGTCCGAGATGCTTGAGCTTGAGGTGGGGCGACTCGATCAACACCGCGTCGGCCACCGGAGCCAGGCGCAGCAAGGACTGCAGCGCCATATTGATATAGACGCGCTTGATCTGCAGCTGGGCACCGGTGCTGGGCTTGGCGGCTTCAACCGTGGCCGCAGTCACAGCCGCCGGTTGATGCGCAATGGCCAAATCATGCACCTCGAGCTCCAGTGACCACGGTTTGAAATCGACTTGCCCGACCGTCACGACACGCCCCAATTGCTCACCCAGACGGTTCTGAAGCTGGGCCTTCAGGATGGGCGGCACCGCCAGCCAGGCCACCAGCCAGAGAAGTACCAGGCCCAGCACAGCAACACCTGTGCGCCTGATCCAAGAATGTTGCCAAAGCGCTGCCAAAGTGGAAAATTCTGTTTTCATGGCCATGGATTTTGCTGGATGAAGCAGGCTTGACACCCTCAACAGCCGCATTTAATTCATATTTATTAGAATAACAAATTCATTTGATATGGTTGACTTGGCATAAATAACCCACCTAGAATCCGCAAACCTTGACACCATCAAGGTAAAACCCACCCCGCTGCCAATCCGGCAACATCAAATTTCTGCATCACCACTGAAAGGAAACCGCAGGATATTGATAGCGTAACAACCCAGGCGAGGCCCAGAGCGTGCTGTAGCGAATCCCGCCGCAGCGCACCCAGTCCCCCGAGCAAGAAGGAGAAGCTATGTCAGCATCAAAGACAATGATTACCAGCCTGCGCCGCATCACTGCGGTTCTTACCAAAGGCTTTTTTGAAGTCACGCACAACAGTTTTGCCCTGATCGGCATCGCTGTTTTATTTGCCGCCATTGCCTTGGTGGCCCGTCCCGAGTTACGCCAGGTCGGCGAAATCAAACTGTTCAGTTGGTTGCAAGAACGCCAGTTCGAGGTGACGGGTCTGGTCAGTGACCTGGTGGCCAGCGACCGCGCCACCGCGGCTGACCCCAAGGAACTGCCCAAACAGCAGGCCGCCGTGGCACTCTGGCTGAGCAAAAAATACCGGGTTGCACCGGAGCCCATCAGTGCGCTGGTGACTGAAGCCTATGACGTGGGCCAGCGGGCCAAGCTTGACCCCACGCTGATTCTGGCGGTGATGGCGATTGAATCGGGCTTTAACCCGTTTGCGCAAAGCCCGGTCGGTGCCCAGGGTCTGATGCAGGTCATGACCCGGATTCACAGCGACAAGTACCAGAGTTTTGGCGGCACCTTTGCAGCGTTTGACCCGCTGGCCAACCTGCGCGTGGGCACCAAAGTGCTGCAGGACTGCATTCGTATGGCGGGCTCCATCGAAGGTGGCCTGAAAAGTTATGTAGGCGCTGCCAACGACGAGGGCGACAACGGCTACACCGCCAAAGTGCTGGCCGAGCACGCCAAGCTCCTTCAAGTCGCTCAGGGCCGCCAGGTACCGTTCAACTCGCCCAATGCACCCGCACCGGCGGTGACTGCCGAAGTTGTCGCGCTGGCTGAGCCTTCGCCGTTGCAATAACCAGTCAGCTAAAATCCGCCGGCACGCAACTGGCGATAGGCACCTTTCCCCCGATGGGGGCAGGCTGCTGACGTGGAAATACCACAGGGGAGCGTGCCGCATGTTCTGTTTCAGAGCCGGCGTTTAGCCGTTCGCCTGGGCAGCCCTGGTTTCATACCCCATGACTCACAGGCCCATTGTCTTGAAGGACTGCCATGTTCAACCGAAATATCCTGATCGAGCAAACTGACCCCGAGCTGTTTGCTGCCATTCAATCTGAAAACGCCCGCCAAGAGCACCATATCGAGCTGATTGCCAGCGAAAACTACGCCTCGCCTGCCGTCATGGCCGCGCAGGGCACGCAGTTGACCAACAAATACGCCGAAGGTTATCCGGGCAAGCGTTATTACGGTGGCTGCGAGTTTGTTGACATCGCCGAGCAGTTGGCGCTGGACCGCGTCAAACAGATTTTTGGCGCAGAAGCCGCCAATGTGCAGCCGCATTGTGGTGCTTCGGCCAACGAGGCGGTATTTCTGGCGTTCTTGAAGCCCGGCGACACCATCATGGGCATGAGCCTGGCCGAAGGTGGCCACCTGACCCACGGCATGGCGCTGAACATGAGTGGCAAATGGTTCAACGTGGTGAGTTATGGCCTGGATGCCAATGAGGCCATCGACTATGACGCGATGGAGCGCAAAGCCCATGAACACAAGCCAAAACTAATCATCGCCGGTGCCAGCGCTTACTCTCTAGCTATAAATTTTGAACGTTTTGCCAAGGTGGCCAAAGATGTCGGCGCGATCTTCATGGTGGATATGGCGCACTATGCCGGGCTGATAGCTGCTGGCGTTTACCCCAACCCGGTGCCGCACGCCGATGTGGTGACCAGCACCACGCACAAGAGCCTGCGCGGCCCGCGTGGTGGCATCATTTTGATGAAAGCTCAGCACGAGAAAGCCATCAACAGCGCCATCTTCCCCGGCCTGCAAGGTGGCCCGCTGATGCATGTGATTGCCGCCAAGGCGGTGGCGTTCAAGGAAGCTCTGCAACCCGAGTTCAAGTTGTACCAGCAGCAGGTGCTGACCAACGCTCGCGTGGTGGCTGAAACGCTGACTGCACGTGGCCTGCGCATTGTGAGTGGTCGCACCGAAAGCCATGTGATGCTGGTGGACCTTCGCGCCAAGGGCATCACGGGCAAGGAAGCCGAGGCCGTGCTGGGCAGTGCCCACATGACCATCAACAAGAATGCCATCCCCAATGACCCGGAAAAACCCATGGTCACCAGCGGCGTGCGCATCGGCACCCCGGCCATGACCACCCGTGGTTTCAAGGACGAAGAAGCCCGCCTGACCGCCAACCTGGTGGCCGACGTGCTCGACAACCCGCGTGACCCGGCCAACATCGAAGCCGTGCGCGACAAGGTCAATGCATTAACGGCACGGTTTCCCGTTTATGGCTGAATAAGATGAAATGCCCCTTCTGCAGTCATCCCGACACCCAGGTGGTGGAAACGCGGGTGGCGGAAGACGGGGGCTATATCCGCCGCCGGCGCCGCTGCGCCTCCTGCGACAAGCGCTTTACCACCTACGAGCGCCCCGAAGTCAGCATTCCGGCCATCGTGAAAAAAGACGGACGTCGCATCGAATACGAACGCGCCAAGTTGCTGGCCTCGATGAAGCTGGCCTTGCGCAAACGCCCGGTGAGCACCGAACAGGTCGATGGCGCGGTGGAGCGTATCGAAGAAAAGCTGTTGAATCTGGCCCTGCGCGAGGTGTTGTCCACCCGCATTGGCGAACTGGTCATGTATGAGTTGAAAAAGCTCGACAAGGTCGCCTATGTGCGCTTCGCCAGTGTCTACCGCAGTTTTGAAGACATTGACGAGTTCAGAACACTGGTGGAAGAGGTAGGGCGCTAACCCCCGCTCATACCGCCGCCAACCCGCCGCTACGCAGAATTTTCCGATCCACAGCCTGACGCAAGACGCCGGCCTGCGGCAGTACCAATGTCAGTTGCTGTTTGGCCCGGGTGATGCCGGTGTAAAGCAACTCACGCGTCAGCACCGGTGCCATTTTGTCGGGCAACACCAGCGCCACATGATCAAACTCCGAGCCCTGTGATTTATGCACCGTCATGGCAAACACAGTCTCGACCGCATCCAGACGACTGGGCAACACCCAGCGTACACCAGCACTGCCCGGCAAGCTGGCATCCGCAAAGGCCACTCGCAAACCCGAGGCAGTGGGCAAGCACAGGCCCACGTCGCCATTCATGAGTTTGAGGTTGTAGTCATTGCGTGTGACCATCACCGGGCGGCCCGCGTACCAACCCTGGGTGGTAAAACCCAGCGCGCGTGCAATGCTGGCGTTCAACGCCAGCACGCCCCAGGGGCCTTCGCGCAGCGCGCACAACACCTGAAACTGGCCCAGCGAGCGCAACAGCTGCAGCGCCTGCGCATCGTCGCAACTGACGGATAGACCCTGGCTCACCGGCACCACAGCAGAGGTGGCAATTGGTAACGCCCTATCCGGCAATGCCGTATCTTCTGACGCCTGGTCCAGTGACAGCTTGTCCGGCGATGCCAGGCTGGCTGCCGTCAGCGCCTGCAGGTCGCGGTGCCAGCCTTGCCAACCAGCGCGCACCAGCGTTGCCAAAGCCGTTCCCCAGCTGCCACCGCGAGCCAAGCGTGTCACACTGGCCAACGGGCTGGCCTGCCATTCCGGGACTGCGATCGATAAATCGTGAACGCGCTGACGTGCACCGGCATTCACGGCACTGGCCCATTGGCCAATCTGGCTGTCTGCGGCAAACCTGTGGCTATGGCGCAGCATCACGGTTTGTTGCGCCAGCGCCGAGCCCGGGCCAGCCCAGGCGCGAATATCCTGCCCAGTGGTGGAATGCACCCACAGCAAGGTTTCGGGGTCATAGTGGCCGGCAGCAGCCGTTTCGCACAGTTGCCCCATCACCGCGCCGGCCTCCACCGACGCCAGTTGGTCTTTGTCCCCCAGCAGAATCAGGCTGGCCGTCACGGGCACGGCCGCCAGCAGGCGCTCCATCAGCGCCAGATCGATCATTGAGGCCTCGTCCACCACCACCACGTCCAGCGCCAGTTCAGGTGCCGGCGTGGCCTGCACCGCAGCGCGCACCTGCAACAGCTTGTGCAAGGTTTGCGCTTGCGTTGGCAAATGCGCTTGCATCTGAATGGGCAGCTGTTGCACGGCTCTGGCCACCGATTCGCCCAGCCGTGCTGCCGCCTTGCCGGTGGGCGCTGCCAGCGCCATGCGCAGCGGTTTGGCACCCGCACCTCCCAGCACCGGTGACAGTGCCTGCGACTGCAACAGCGCCAGCAAACGCACCACGGTGGTGGTTTTGCCCGTGCCCGGGCCACCGGTGATCAGGGTCAAGCGCCGCCGGGCCGCCAAAGCACAGGCCACCTTTTGCCAGTCTGGGCCAGTGTCGGGCGCGTGGCCCACCTCAGAAACCGCGCCAAACAGGGCATCGAGCGCGGTGGCCAGCGTGTCGGGGACTGGGCAGGGCTCGGCCAGGCGCGCCAGGATCGAGGCACGAATGACTTGCTCGGCCTGCCAGTTGCGCCGCAAATACAGGCGCTCAGCGTCCAGCACCAGCGGGCTGGAGCCGCCCTGGGTCCAGGGCAGCGTGGCGGCCGCGTGCGCCAGATCGTCGGGCAGCAACGGCTGCAGGGCGGGCTCCCAGCCCAGCGCCTGCACACCGCTTTGACGCAGCAGTTGCAAGTCAAGACAGGCGTGCCCGCGGCCAAACTGGTGGCTGACCAGCGCCGCCAGCCAGCCGTGGCGCGGGTCGGAACTGGCCTGGGCCTGCTGCAAAAAGCGGGCAAACGCCAGGTCCAGGGCGTTCAACGGCGTCGAGGCCGCGGCGGCTGTCAGGTCGGTGCCGGTCATGGGGTTACCTCTTGCTCAGGTGCCAGACCAAAAGCGGCGTCCATGGCCTCGATCAGGGCGCGCGCTGGTGCCAGATGCAACCAACCGGCACCCGGCTGGTCGATGCCGCGCAAAAACAGGTAGAGTGCGCCCCCCACATGGCGGTCATAGTCGTAGTCCGGCAGGCGCGACTTCAGCAATCGGTGCAGCGCCAGCACGTACAGCGTGGCCTGAACGTCATAGCGGTGCGCCAGCATGGCCTGCTGCAGTTGCATCGGGCCATAAGCGTCCAGCCGGTTGGACTTGTAGTCCAGCACGTAGTAGCGGTCCTGGTGCAGCAGCACCAGATCCATAAACCCGGTCAGCATGCCGTTCAGCTGGCGTGGCTGAAGCGCCGCGCGTGCCTGGCCGGGCCAAACATGGCGGCTGATCAGCGCGTCAAGCCGCTGGCTGGGCAGGTCTTGCACCGGCAGGGTAAAGCCCATTTCCGGCCATATCTCAGCAGGCTTTGATGCTCCTAATTGAAGAGCTATTTGCGCTTTATCCACAAGGGTTGGAGGCCAATTTGATGCAATAACTGCAGACACCCAGGGGCCCAGCATGGCACCGTGCTCCGCGCTCAGGCCAAGGCGCAGGCTTTGCCGTGCCAGCAAGGCTGCCCATTCGTCTGCCAGCCCTGTGTCCTTGGTTGCTGACGCCGGCCAGTCGTGGCGGGCCTGCCACTCCAGCAGGTCATGCAACAAGGTGCCATAGCGGCTGCCTGCTGGAAACGCGTTGTAGGCAGGTTCGGTACTGAGCAGGTCGGTGGGCAAATCAGCGATGGGGTCAAGCGCGGCCAACGCGGCGGCGCTCGTGACATCGTCAGGCCCGGCGGCATCAAGCTGGGCATCGCGCAATTTTTCGTCGCGCTCATCAGGCAAGTCGGGCGAAGATGCCTCAGAAACATCCAACCCATCAGCCCTGTGGGCGGTCGCTACGTGACGCGTCAGCGCGCTAAAGCTGGACGTCCACCAGTTACTTTCAAGCGAGCGCGTCGGCACCAGCGCTGCCTGGCGCACCACGGCCAGCTGTGCTGGCTGGTACACCGCAGACGACGCCGCAGGCGCGGTCTGCACCGACACCGCCTTGCAGGCCCAGCCCTGCAAACAGTCCCACAAATCGCCCGGCTTGCTGCGCCCGAGCAGGCGCGAGATCGCCCCTTTGACCTTGGGTGTTTTGCCATCCACATCACCGCGCACTTGCGCAACGCCCAGCCGCACGGCCTGCCTGGCACGCGTCAGCGCCACATAAAACAGGCGAATGTCTTCGGCCAGGCGATCTTCGTCCGGGCGACCACTGCCACTTTCCTCGGCCCGGTAGAGCGATGCAAACGGTAAAAACACCAGCGGGTATTCCAGGCCCTTGGACTTGTGCAGCGTGACCACCTGCACCAGACGCGCGTCACTCTCCAGCCGCAGCTGCGCGGCCTCACCGCTGGCCTGCGGGTTGCGCAACTGGTTTTCAAGATGGCGAATCAGGGCGCCCTCGCCTTGCAGCTCCATGCTGGCAGCCTGCAGCAGCTCGCCCAGATGCAGCAGGTTGGTCAGCGCCCGCTCCCCTTGCGGGCGCTGCAGCAGTCGCGCGGCCAGGCCCTGGTCGTGCAACAACCGAGTCAACATGGGCAAAAACCCCTGCGCGCGCCACACCTGCTGCCACTGCATGAATTGCTCAATTTGCGCGTCCCAGACGGCCTCGTCGGCAAACAGCGCTTCCAGCGCCTGCGGTGACTGGCCCCAGGTCTGGCTGGCCAGCGCAGCGCGCACCGCGCGGTTGTTGCCAGGCGCGGCCACCGCCCGCAGCAGACGCCACAGGTCGCTGGCCTGGGTGCTGGCATACACACTGTTGCGCTCCGACAAAAAAACGCTGCGCACACCCCGCACCGCAAGGGCTTTGCCCATGGCCGCAGCCTCGTGCCGGTCGCGCACCAGCACGGCCATGTCGCCGGGTTGCGCCGCATCACGTTGCAGCAAGGCCACCATCTGGCTGGCAAACACGTCCGCCATGGCCGCCAGAAAAACATCCTTGCGCGGCGTTTTGTCAAAGGGCAAATGCCACACCGTCATGGCCAGCTGAGCCTGACCGTTGACCTGCAGAGGCTGCACCTGCCGATTGCAGGCAGCCACCTGGACAAAAGGGACATCGCCAAACGGCGCCTTGGCATGGCTGAAAATTTGCTGCACTGCCGCCACCATGTCAGGCGTCGAGCGGAAATTGCCCGGCAGTGTGTAAATGCCCTGCGCCATGCTGCGCGCCCGCAGATAAGTGGCCAGGTCGGCCCCGCGAAAGCTGTAAATGGCTTGTTTGGGGTCTCCAATCATGATCAGGCCACCGGCTGGAATGGCGGCGTCCACGGCACTGGATTTTGAAGAAATCAGGCTGTAGCCCCCGTCCTCATTGCGCAAGGCGCTATAAATTTGATGAAGACTGCCAAATTGCCAGGGGTCGGTGTCCTGAAACTCGTCGACCAGCGCCACCGGGTACTGGGCGCGAATGGCAGCGGCCAGGCGGCCATCGGGCGCTTTCAGCGCGTGGTACAGGTTTTGCAGCAGGTCCGAAAAATCAAACTGCGCCACTTGCGCCTTGGCACGCTGGTAGGCCGCAGCCACCGCCCAGGCGGCATGGGCCAGCACGCCGTCTGCCACCTTGGGCTCCGCCTGCAAATGCACGTGCAGCGCTTCAACATCAGCCAGCGCCGGCCAGTTCGCCGCCGCCACCCAGCCCTTGTCGATCAGCGCGGTGCGGCCAAAACGCGCCAGCACTTCGGCATCAACGGCGCCGCCCTGCGCCCAATCGGCCATCTTGCTCAGCCAGCCGGCCAGGTAGTCGAGCCGGACCCCTTTGATCAGGCGCGCAGCAGCAGCGTCGCGAATGGCTTGCACCAGCGCATCGGTCCAGCCCACGCGCGCTCGCTTGTAGCGGCTTGGCTTGTTGCTGCCAAAGCGACCAGCGCGCCAGCAACACGTCGGGCGACTCGGGGGGTGCCTCATCGGGCTGGGGTGCGCGTTCTTGCGCGCGCCACACGACTTTTAGTTTGCCCAACAGCGCCTGCGGCGTGTCACCCAGCGATTGCAAGGCCTCCAGCGCCTGGGCATCGAGGGCATACAACCAGTGGCGCCAGTAATCCTGGGTAGCGACCAGCCTGAGACGATCGCTGTCGTCGACCCGGCTTTGGGTGAACAGGCTGGCACTGTCAAAAGCATGGGTCTTGAGCATGCGGCTGCACCAGCCGTGAATGGTGAAGATGGCCGCGTCGTCCATCCACTGCGCCGCCATGTCCAGCCGCCAGGCGCACTGTGGCCATTGCGCTTGCCCAATCTGCTGCGACAAGGTCTGCAAAAAGTCGTCAGCCAGCGTGGCCTCGCCGGTCTGAAAAAACCGCGCAGCTTGCGCCAGCCGGGCGCGGATGCGCTCGCGCAGCTCGGCGGTGGCGGCCTCGGTAAAGGTCATCACCAGAATTTGCGGCGGGTACAAGCCCGGCCCCAACTCGGCAGCACCCGCCTCAGTGGCAGGTGGCACATGCCCTAGCACCAGCCGCACATACAGTGCCGCCAGCGTCCAGGTCTTGCCGGTGCCGGCCGAAGCTTCAATCAGTTGCAGGCCCGTCAACGGCAAGGTCAGCGGGTTCAAGGTGTGAAGCAGCGGGGTGGCCGGCGTTTGGCAGCTGATGTCCGTCATGGCAGCGCCTGCGGTGAAAGTTCAACAGCGCCTAACAAATCACCATACAAGGTCTGAGCCCAGGCTGGCAAACCATCGGCTAGGTCGCCGTAGTGTTCAAACACGCGGCGCAAATAGGCGGATTCGGCCAGTTCGCCGCCAAATCGGCCGCCTTCAAAAGCTTCCTGCGCCAGCTCATGCGGGTCCTTGACAGGCTTGCCGGCCAGGGCCAGCGCCGGATTGTGCTGCTCAGCTTGCAGGTAGGCCCAGGCGGTTTTGCAGGCCACGGGCGGCGGCGCTTGCCAGGCCTGCTGATAGGCATGGGCGAGCCGGTTCAGTGCAGCCAGCGCAGCATCTGGCGCCAGCGGCTTCAAGCCCACCTGACCATCCACACCGATCTGCACGCTGGTTACCGCCAAACCGCTGGCGCAGGCGGCCAGGTGCCGAACCCATAAACCCACCAGCACATGCACCCGGGCGCTCTGGCTGCCGGGTTTGCCTTGCAGCACGGCACCGGTGCGCGTGGCCAGCTGAAGGTAAGCGGGGGCGGCAGATGACGAGGCGGGCTCGGTGACTGGCAGTTTGTCGGGTGCCGTGCCCGTGGCCTGGCCAGGTGTCGTACCTGATGTCGTTGCCGATGTGCTGGCCGCCAGCCAAAACCCGGCCAGGGTGCCAGTCAGCGTGATGTTGTCAGCCAGCGCCAGGCCGATGGGCTGCGCATCACACGCGTTGGGGTAGCGCTGCCGCCAGGTACTTTCAGCCTTCAACACGGTTTGCGCCTGGTCCAGCAAGGCCGTCGCGGTTTTTTGGCCAAACCCAGCCAGTGGCAACAGCCCGGCCGCCTGCAGTTGCCGCACCGCCCGTGCGTCGCCCCCCGAGGCCAGCAGGGCGGCACCGGCCTTGTGTTTTTGTAAGGCGTCCAGCGAAAACGGCTCGTCGTCCTGGGCCAGATCGTCCAGACTGTCAAACTCAACCTGCAGCCTGTTGCGGAAAAATACCTCAACCGGCTGGCGCAGCAGACGCTGCAAATCGGCCAGCGTCAGGGCGATAACAGCCGGGATGGCTGGGCTGGCTGCGCCTGTATTTGCTCTATATTCAATAGCATCTTGAGTAATATCTGTATCGGCTAGAGGCCGAATTTGTTCCCATTCTGTGGCAAAGGTCCGACAACCAGTACCGGCTTCAAAATAGGCCTGTGAGAACGGTTGCAGCGGCTGGGCGCGAACCCGGTGTGGCGGGTGCCAACAGGCCTTGACATGGTCGAGCAGCTGCGCCACCAGCACCGAGGGTGGTCGCGGGCTGTTGTCACTGGCGCTATGGCCTTGCCAGCTCAGATACAACTTTTGCCGGGCCGACAGCAAGGCTTCCAGAAACAGGTAGCGGTCGTCTTCGCGACGCGAACGGTCGCCTGCGCGCCAGCTGCTGGCCATCAGGTCAAAGTCGCGTGCCGCCTGCACCCGTGGGTAGGCACCATCGTTCATACCCAGCAGGCAGATCACCTGAAACGGAATCGCCCGCATCGGCATCAAGGTGCCAAACTGCACACCACCGCCAAAAAAACGCTGTTGCAGGCTGCTGCCTTCGAGCTGCGACAGCCAGTGTTCGCGCACCACGTCCAGCGGCAAGGGGGTGACCAGCTCGGCTTGTTCGCAGGCCAGCAGCCAGTCGTCCAGTGGCGACAGCAGGCGCTCCATGGCGCGCTCATCATGTTCGTCGGCGCTGGCAAAAAAGCGTGCCACCAGGGCACGCAAGGTTTGCCCCCACTGCGCCGGGGTCTGGTCGATCTGCAGCTGGGGCAGGGTTTGCTCAATGGCGCAGGTCCAGTCCAGCAGGCCTGCCGCCAGTGGGGCGTCCAGTCCGCTCAGCGCTGGTTGCGCCAGCATGCCTTGCCACAGGGGGTTGTCCTCGGACGAGTCTGCGGCTTGCGCATTGGAGGCACTGTCCTGGGCGCTCCGTGTGACGTTGCCCTGGACATTACCCAGGGCATACCCCAGCAACAGTCGGCGCAAGCCAAACGCCCAGGTGTTGTGGGCCAGCCCCTGGGTGCCAGCGGGCAAACCCCAGGCCAGCCGGTGCGCTTCGTCCAGCCCCCAGCGCACCCCGGCGGCCTCCAGCCAACTTTGCAGCTGCTTCACGGCCGCCTCATTGAGCCCGAAGCGCTGACGAATGGCTGACACTTCAAACCAGGCCAGCCAGTCGGCCAGCGACAGGCGCAGGTTTGGCAGGTTCAGCAAACTTGCCAGCGCCTGCACCAGCGGGCTTTGGCGCGGTGTGGTGTCGGCCACCGAATACGGAATAAATCGGCGCTGGGTGGGCGTGAACCGGCCAAACACCGCGTGAATGTGGGGCGCAAACGCTTGCATGTCAGGCACCATGACCATCACGTCGCGCGCCAGCAGGGTCGGGTCGGCCTTGAACCAGAGCAGCAGCTGGTCATGCAGCACTTCAAGCTCGCGCTGGACGCTGTGGGCGGTGACAAAGCTGATCGAGCCGTCATCGGCCTGGGCCTGCGGCGTGGTGCCCGGAGGGGTCAGGTTCAGGATGGCCGACTGAAGCTGCGCCAATTGCGATGCGGGCGGCGGTGTCGCACCCTCTGGCGACGTCTCTTGCAAGGCTGGATCAGTAAACACATCAACCCGGCTCCAATGCGCCTGGTACTGCTCGGGCTGGTCATAACCGTCCAACAGATGCAGATAGTCACGCCCCTGCTGCCCCCACGACGCCAGCAACGGGTGCGTGGCGGTGTTCGAGGCGACCGCTGGCTTGACGGGTTGCCGGCGGCGCACTTGCTGGCGCAAGCGGGCATGGTCTTCAAGCACATCGCCCCAGTAATAACGGCACGGGTTTTGCACCAGCATCAGCACCTGGCACACCTGCCCCAAGGCGGCCAGCGCCTGCACCGACTGCATCGACAAGGACGAGATGCCAAACACAATCAGGCGCGGTGGCAGCCCGGCAGCTGGTGCAGCGCCCACCCGGTCGGCGCCCAGCCCTTGCAGGGCCGCCACAAAACGCGCGTGCACGCTTGCACGCGAGGCCTCGGCCAACTCGGGGCCCACATCCTGGCGAAGATCACGCCACAACTGCGCCTGCCAGGCCTGCTCGGTGGGCAACGCCGGCGCCTTGGCCGCTTGTCCGCGCAACAGGTCATGCCCCTGCGCCCAGTCGGTCAGCCAGTCGGCACGGTAGCTTTGGTAGCCGTCCAGCACATCTGCAATTTGCAGCGACAACTGGTACAGCTTGCGCGGCGCGTTGTCACCCGCCAAATAACGCTGCAACGGCGCATACACCGGGTTTTGCGCGCACAGATCAGGCAGCAGCCGCACCAGCCGCCACAGCAGCGTCGTCTTGTCAAACGGCATGTGCGCTGGCACGGCTGCTGGCCCCAGCACGCTGCGATAGAGCTGCCACAGGTAGCTGCTGGGCAGCTCCATGCGCGTGGCGGCACAAATGCCCAGCGCGCCCGGGTCAGCCAGCGCCAGCTCCAGCCAATGTTTCATGCCATTGCTTTGCAGCAGGATCACCTCGGGCTGCAGCGGTGGCAACGGGTGGGCTCTGAGATAACTGGTGAGCAGGTCGCGCAGGTCTTCCAGCCGGTTGCCATGCAACACCATGAAGCCAGCTGGCGCGGATGCGTTAACGCTCAAAGCGGCTCCCGCTGACAAAGCCAAAGACAGTCCCTGAGGGCGGCGCGGGCATCCATCAACGTGCCAAGTCTAAAAATAGCGCTGAATCAGCAGCGCCAAAACCAGTCCCAGCACCACCAGCACCAGCCAAAGCAGCCGCTTGCGCAGGGTCTCGACACGCCCGATGAGCTGGGTATTCTGATCGGCCAGCGATTGGATCAATTCACTGGAGTCGCGCATTTGCTGGTGCAGCTCCGCGGTGGCCTGCTGCAGTTGCAGCACTTGCGCCTGCAAGTCTTGCAGGTTTGCACCGACTGCGGTGGCGGTTGGCGGTGCCGGCTCTACCGCAGGCCTGGGGCCCACCGATTTCCAGAGCTTTTTAGCACCCTGTGCCACTTTGGGTGCGTTTTCGATCACATCGCCCCAGGGCACCAACTTCAAGACTGTGAGCCAGCCGATTGCCATCGAGTTACCTTTTGCCGTAGACAGAGGCGCAGATTGTCCATCATGGCCCGGCCGCGCACGACGCGGCGGGACAATCTGCTACGCTCAAACCAATGACTTCTGACCCTTCCCACTCTCTGATGCCGCCTGGCGTGATCGTGTTGCTGCTGTCGCTGCTGCTGGGCCTGCAGCCCATCACCACCGACCTGTATTTGCCGGCGCTGCCGATGCTGACTGCCGACCTGAACGCACCCATGTCGCAGGCGCAGCTCACGCTGACCGCCTTGCTGCTGGCTTTTGGCATCTCGCAGCTGGTGTGGGGGCCGTTGTCCGACAAGTTTGGCCGCCGCCCGATTTTGCTGGTGGGCATGGCAGCCTATGTGCTGGCATCCGTGGCCAGCACACTGGCACCCAGCATGGTGTGGCTGATTGTCTGGCGCACCGTGCAGGGGGCGGCCATGGGTGCCGGCGTGATGTGTGCCCGCGCCATCGTGCGCGACCTGTATTCTCCGGTGCAAGGCGCCCGGGTCATGAGCAAGGGCCTGAGCGGGCTGGGCGTGATTGCCTGCCTGAGCGCACCGCTGGGCGGGCTGGTGACCGAGCTGCTGAGTTGGCGCTTTGCCCTGCTGGCCCCGGCTTTTTTTGGTGCCATGGCGCTGATGGTGGTGGCGCTGCGCTTTGAAGAAACTGCGCCGCAGAAAAACCCGCCGCCACTGCGCTTTGGCACCCTGATGACGAGCTGGCAGCGCATTTTGCGGCACCCGACGTTTCTGGCTTTTTCGGCGCTGTCAGCGGCCTCTTACGGCGGGCTGTTTACTTTTCTGGCGGCGTCTTCGTTTGTGTTCATCGGTGTGCTGGGTCTGAGCAAAACCCAGTACGGCATGGTCATGTTCATCAATTCGGTGGCCTATATTGGCGGCACATTTGTCTGCCGCCAGTGGCTGCCACGCTTTGGCGTGCGCCGCTCGGTGGCGCTGGCGGGTGGTTTGTCGCTGAGTGGCGGCACACTGATGGCGCTGCTGACGTTGTCGGGTTGGGTCAACGTCTGGAGCATCATGCTGCCGCAGTTGCTGTTCATGGTGGGCCACGGCATTCATCAGCCGTGCGGCCAAAGCGGTGCAGTGGGACCGTTTCCACAGTCAGCCGGAGCGGCGTCCGCACTCAACGGCTTTTTGATGATGGTGTGTGCTTTTGGCATGGGTTTTTGGCTGGGTGGCCACATGGACGGCACCGTGTTGCCGCTCACGCTGGGTATCTGGTTCTGGAGCGTGCTGATTGCCACCTCAGCCTGGACGCTGGTGCAGCGGCACGGGGTTTGATTTCTTAGAGCAAAAAAGCCCTCTAGCCCTTATAAAATCTGCGCTAGAAGCTATGAAGTTTGAAGCATCTCAGTATCAGTTGCTGACGTGGAAAACCTCAAAATGCAACGACGCAATGCGCCCGTCAGTGCCGCCAGATAAGTGATATTTGAGACTTCCGCGTCCCTAAGGTTCAGGCTTCAGCCAATGACAATCCCACGGTTTTGCGGCACGGTGCATGGGCAAACGGCGTAGGGACAAAGTTGCGGCGCATCATTCAGCCGAAAGCTGGCCTGATAGATATTGCCGAGGTAGTTTTCGCCGTGGCGCTTGGCCGGATAACAGGCGTAGGCATCGCCCTTGGGATGAAGGATGAAATACCGAAAACCGGCATGGCAGGCTTTACCCTGGTGCGAGTAACCGCGGTTCATGCTACCCGGGCCGGCCAGGTCTGCAAAGGCCCGATCAAGCTTCCAGCGGTCGATCAGACCGTAAGGTGCCGGACGACCATTGATCCGCATCAGTTGGGGATAAAACTTCATGCCAGCGGCTTCAAACTCTCGGCGAAGTGCCGCGGCCGCGCTGACTCGGCCGGGTTGCACCACATGATTCACCACAAAACTTGCCTTGGGCAACGCAGACAACAGTTGTTTTGCCGCGATGGCCTTGGCAAGAAAGGCTTGTGGGCTGGTCTCTTCCACATGCAGCGAGCAGGAAAAGGTGCGCAGGCCATGCCCTGCTGCCGTTATAAAACGTTCGATGACGGGCAAGGGCACTGAGAGATTGGTGAGCAGCGACACACGGTGCCCGGCACCCACCAAGCGAGCTGCCACTTCCGGCAGGCGTTTGAGCAGAAACGGCTCTCCGCCGGACAACTTGAACTCCCACACCCCGGGCAAGGCGCAAAGCACATCGAGTCCCCTCTCCAGTGCCTCGTCGTCCGGGCCGCCAACACCCTCAGCGTGCTTTTGCACGCAGTAGCTACAACGGTAGTTGCAGCCCCCCACGATATTCCAATTCACGACCGGGCGCTGATTCATGGGCCGCTCCGCCCAGTCTGCAGCTTGGCCAACTGGCACGCCGCCGTGAAGTTCATGTCATGTTTGCCGCAGCGGGCGCAGCCCGGGTAAACCTGCCCCTGATGCAAACGTTGTCGTACCGCGTCATAGGCAGCAGATGTCCAAATCTCGCCGAACGGCGCCTCATGGATGTGGCCAACCTCGATGTGTTCGCAGCAAAAAAACACGCGACCATCCACGTAAACACGGCTGTACAGGTAGCCGGCAAAGCAGGGGGGTGGTTCGCTCTTTCCGATGTGCTGCCCCAACTGGTCGGCAAATGCCGGCAGATTGTGCTTGACTCCGAGCTCTTTGGCACGATGGATGGCCTGCGGGATGACCTCGTCTCTCAGTGCATGCCGCCGCGCCGGGTCAAGCGCCAGAGATTCTGTCCCGGGGGGCGTATCGCCAAGCTTGAACGACGCGCGGGTGCCCAACCGGGCGGCCAGGTCGATCATGGCCAAGATCTCATGGGCATTGAGCGCATTGATCACCTGCACCAGGTTGATGGCGATGCGTCCACGCACACTGGCGACCCCTTTTGACAGCTGATGAAAGGTTTCTTCCGGCTGATTGGGGTGGTAGGCCGCATAGGTGGCCGCGCTGGCCGAAGACATGTTGATCAACATCTGGTCAACCCGCAAATCGACCAGTTGAGCGAAGTCGCACAAGGTGCCATTGCTGATGATGGTCAGTGTCAAACCTCGGTCCTTCACCGCAGCAATGAAGTCAAGCATGCGAGGATGAACAAAAGGCTCACCACCGCCAGAAAGAATGATGCGTTCGGTGCCAGCGCCAGCGACCTCGGCAAGTACCCTGGCAAATACCGCCGCGTCCATGCGCTGCGATTTCCAGGCTGCAGGTTTGGACGCTGCCAGTCCGGGTGCATAGTTCCAGCAGGTCACGCAATTCAGGTTGCAGGCATTGATGATGTCAATATGAACAGTTTCCGGCCCCTGGCCAGGCCGATGCGCAAGATAACCCTGCAGTCGCGCCTTTTGCCGGGGTGACAAACTGCCGCCTTTCATGCGATTTCCAGGATTGACTTGGCAGCTGCTGCTGCGCCATTCTTCTTGATAATGCTGCGTGAGTTTTTGGCCAGGGTGTGGCGCGTTGGTGCGTCGGCAAGCTGGGCCAGTGACTCGGCAAGCCCACGCTCGGTCAGTGGGTCGCAGATCAGGCAGGCGTTTTTTTCTGCCAGCTCACGCGCACGTCGGCCCTGGTCGTCGAGAACGCGGCCAAAGGGGACGAACACCGACGCGATGCCAGCAAATAGCAATTCGTGAACCGTGTTGTAACCAGCAGCGGCCACGGCAGCGTCGAACGCGGGCAACACATCCATCATCGGATAACGTCCACTGATCACCGTCATGCCTGCACGCGGCTCAGGTGCGTTCAGCAGCAAGGGGCCGCTACCAATCACGAGGTGCGCATGGGGCAGAGCCAAAGCCGCGCGAATGGTCATTTCGAGTGCACGGCGAGATTCGGGCTCACCACCGCCGCCGAAACTGCAATAGAGCAGTAGCGTTTCATCGTCAATGACCCCTGAAAGGCCCAGCGTGGCACGCGCCTGGGTGCGGCTGAGAAGTTCGTTGCGCTCGCGAATCAGGATCGGGCCAACCGCGCGCGCCTTGCCTGGTTCTGGCAAATCGCCAATCTGTTCAACCGATTCATGCGGGACGATCAGCAGGTCATACAAAGGCAAGGCCGCCATCAGCATGTCGGACTGAAAGCTGTCACGGCGCTGCTCCCGAAAAACAAAGACGTTTTTCTGGCGCCAGCGCAAGACCGGGATGAGTTCCTCAAAACTGCCCGAAGGATAGGTGTCGACCACCAGCACATCCGGATCAAACGCGCTGATGGCGTTCCAGGTCACCGACTGCGCCATCTTCAGATAAGTACTCTTGCGCAAGCCACAAGCCTCTCGGATCGTCTTCGATGGCAGTTTGATGGCAGCAAATCCCTCACGATAGATCACGCCATCGGCTTCTGACGAAGTAATGAACAGGATCTCAGTTTCGGATGCCTGCAGTCGCATGGCGCGCGCAATCGCCAGCAAGCGGGTGACGTGGCCAAGACCCAGGCCATTCACCGCATAAAAGACAACGCGTGGAGCCGCCATCAAGAGTGGTCTGAAAAGCTTTCACGCCGCTGCCCGGCTGCCTGCTGTGCCGAGGCCCGCGCGGCCTCCTGAGCCAAAGCGTTTTCGCGCGCAGTATCCAGATCAAGCAAGGTACTGGCAGCCTGTGCCTCGGGAAGCAACATCGCGGCGGCTGCACCGCCAGCCAGGGCGGCACCCCCTGCAATGAGCGCCAATTCACCCGCAGAGCGTTGCTGTGTGAACTTCCAGCCCGGTGTGCGAACGGTCTCACTATTGACTGCGTGCCGGGCCACATAGGGATCAAAGCTCGCCAATTCGCTCCAGTGTGTTCGACTGTCGGTTCCGGTCAGTACAGTCGGTGCCCGGCCCTGTGATGCAACGGTTGCGCAATCCGGACAGGTCATGACGTTTACCACCGCGTCGCCTTGTTTCATCGTAACGGGGTGCCTATAGTCGGCATTGGCCAAGGGCTTGGCGCAGAAATAACAGGCAACGCGCTCGCCCTGCCCCGCAAAAGCCCGAGCACCAAACGCCGCAACAGCAATTTCTCGGGCGCGTGTCACCGAACGCTCCAGGTCGCCAAGTGCCGTCTCGACTTTTCGCAAGGATTTGGCGTCACCACCGGCGAGCCGTTCGATTTTCTGACGAACGGTTCTTTCGAGGCCAGTGGCATGTTCAAGCTGACTGCGCAGGTCAGCGTGTTCGCCCAGGCGTAACGCATGTTCGACCTGAACCAGTTGGGCCGCCACTTGATCCATCCGCGCCGTTGCCCTGGGAATCAAGGCCGAGTTTGTTGTACCTTTAGACGAATGATGGGGATCGGCACGCTTTGAGCGGACCACTCGAACAAGCAAAAAGATGCCACCAACCACGCCCGCCAAGACAGCAAGGGTTTGAAAAAACCCAATTTCGGTACCGTCGGATTCCTGAGTGTCTGAGTTTTGGACAACTGGCGGATTCTGCTGCAGGGCTGCCGCACTGGTGGACGGATGAAAACCCATCGCTGTGAGTTTTTGGTCAATTTCAGCCCGTTTGTACTCCGGGTCAAGTTCCCGTGCTTTCAGCAGTGACTGTTGCGCCGCTGGGTAATTGTTCAATTGGCGGTCGACCAGACCAAGGTTGTAATGCCAGCGCGGATTGGTCGGTTCCGCTGCAATCGCATCAACAAATTTGGCGCGCGCTCCCTTGAAATCGCCGGCATCGTAAAGATTTTTACCCTGGGTGTAGACAGCCAAGGCACGTTCAACGGCACCCGTCTCTTGTGCCATTGCCCACGAGCATGCCAGCATCATTGCAATGAACAGCGCGCCCAACCGAATGACGACCTTTTTCATAACCACTCCATAGCGACCTTGATTGAAAGTCTAACGCATACTGGCCCGTGGCAGGTCCACCACGGCCCTCTTAACAAACTCATCAAATAAAGAACAAATGTTGCTTTGTCACCATACGGTGACTACAATGTTACTCATTGGTGACAAAATGAAAAGGCAACATGCTTGTCAGAACGTTTCTTAAGGTATTGGGTGGAGCAATCATTCTCCCGGCCACGGCGGCATTGCCCGGCTGTAGTTCGGCAATTCCAACCGAAGCCACGATCAGCTGGCGCGGACCAGGTGCCGAAACTGACGTTCGGCGCTGGGTTTTGAGCTACGCGCTTCTGGCGCCGCACTCGTACAACCTTCAATCCTGTATAGCGGATATTCGCCAGCCTGAAGAGATTGTTCTTCGCTGCGACCCATCTCGCCTGCTTCCGGAAACCGACCCATATTCCCGGCAGATCATGATGAGCCATGGCACCTTTCTAGAACTGCTCGACCTCGCTGCACGTGAACGTGGATTCAAAGCCGACATTGAGTTGTTTCCAGAAGGAAGTGTTGACGCAGAGCGGCTTGATGCACGGCCGGTTGGCGTGGCAATGCAACCCTTGCAACAGGCCTTACAGGAATACCCCGAGCAGCAGGCAAACCATCAAGCCATCCGCCAAAACTGCGGCGCGACACACTTGGGACAAACAGTGCAGATGTGGGCGCGAGTGGGATATGCCCCTGAGGTTCCTGCAGCGCCACGCCGACCGTTGGTTGACATTCTTCGCGCGTGACAAGCATCTGCGCAGGGCACTATTTGATACTGCATTCCTCAACGACATCCATCGCGAGCAGCCACCATGACCATCCAAATTCCTCGCAACCGCGACCTGACTGCGGCAAAAATCATCGAAGCAGTCGGTTGTGTTCTGGCCAGGGACGGATTCGACAAGATCGGCATCAACGCCATCGCGCGCGAAGCGGGTGTCGACAAGGTACTGATTTACCGGTATTTCGAGGGGCTGCCGAAATTGCTCAGCGCATGGGCGGCGAGCGGCGCGTTCTGGCCAACGGTTCAGGAACTGATTGACGCCGGCCCACCAAACCTGATGGCGCTTTCACTGGCAGATCGGTACGCACTCTTTTTTGATCACTTTATCGATAGCTTGCGGGCGCGGCCGCTGACGGTTGCCATCCTGGCGGGCGAAATCAGCCATCGCAATGTGCTGACCGAGATTGTTGAGGAGCAGCGAGAAAGATGGGGCGAAGAGGTGGGTCGCACGTTAGCTGTGGCTTCGGACTATGAGGCGCACCCAGAACTATTGCCATTGACGAACGTGTTGATTGCCGGGGTCCAAAACTTGCTGATTCGGGCGCGGTCGATTCGCTTCTTTGGCGGGCTCGATATTCAGTCTGACGAAGGATGGAATCTGGTGAAGATGTCCATCGGCGTGATGGCGCGCAAGTTGCTAAATTCATAAACACTGTTGAACTAAACCGCTGACGCGGTGGCTGGTCGCAGAGGCTGCCACTGCGTTTTTTATTGCACCTGACTTGCGCACACGGCCGATAAGGACAAGCCTTCTGGCTGGGGAATGTTCCCCGGTTTTGAAGGAGACTTGTCATGACACCGTTACGTCAACGCATGATCGATGCGATGGTGCTGCGCGGTTTTAGCCCACGCACGCAGGAAAGTTACACCGATGCCATCTACGGCATGGCCAAGCACTATCGACGCGACCCAGCCCAGTACAGCGCTCAGGAGGTCGAGGCCTATTTGCTGCACATGATCAACGAGCGCCACTTGTCCTACAGCACCATGAACCAGGCCGCCTGCGCGGCACGCTTTCTGTACGAGAAGGTCTTGGGACGCGAGCGCGAACTCTTTCCCATCGCCATGGCCAAAGTGCCGTCCAAGCAACCAGAGCTGCTCGCGCGTGAGGAGATCACCCGACTGTTTGCCAACTGCTCTCACCCGGTACACCGCATGCTGCTGCAAACCATGTACGCCAGTGGTCTGCGAGTGTCCGAGGCCTGTGCCCTGCAAGTCACCGACATTGACAGTCACAGCGACCGCATGTGCATCCGTGTGGCCTGCGGCAAAGGCGGACACGCCCGCTACACCCTGCTGGGTCAGACCTTGCTGGCGCAACTGCGCGCGTATTGGCGTGACCATCATCCCAAAACCTGGCTGTTTTGTAACCACACCGGAATCCACCCGGTCAGCATCGAATCAGCCCAACGCGCCTATCAAGGCTCACGCCACCGTGCCCGCATCATGAAGAGCGGTGGCCCGCACACCTTGCGCCATGGCTTTGCCACCCACTTGCTTGAAGGCGGCGTTGACCTGTTCACCATCCAGAAGTTGCTGGGCCACAGCCACATCAGCACCACCGGGCGTTACCTGCACCTGATCAGCCCGCAGTTTCGCGCCCCCAAAGACGTTGACCCACTGGATTTGCTCGCTGGCCTGCCCCAACTCTAAGTCTCACGTCACACGAGCCATCTGGCTATGGCCACCTTGGCCGATGCCCTGCGCCAGTTTGGTGCGGCGTATCTGCGTCAACACGCCCTGAGCACCGCGCAGGCCAAAGCCTGGCGCGCCATCGTTGCCTGTCGCACCGCTGCGTTGGGTGGTCAGCAGTTGGCCTGTGACACCTGTGGCCACAGCCACTGGCAATATCACTCATGCCGCAATCGGCACTGCCCGACTTGCGGCACACGTGCCAAAGATGCCTGGCTGCAAGGCCGTCTGGCCGAAGTGCTGGCGGTGCCGTATGCGCATCTGGTGTTCACCTTGCCCCATAGCCTCAACGGTTTGTATGGCGCGCACCCGCGTTGGGTGATTGACACCCTGTTTACTTGCACCGCGCAAACGCTCGCAGAGTTTGCCGCCAATCCAAAATGGATGGGGGTCACCGATGGCACGCCCGCGTTCAGTCTGGTGTTGCACACCTGGGGGCAGGATTTGCAGCGCCACATTCACTTGCACGCGGTGATGGCCTGTGGCGTTTTGGCAAGCGATGGCCAATGGGCCACGCCCGCACGCAAGCCGGACTTTTTGTTTCCAGTGCAGGCGCTGTCCAAGGTGTTTCGGGGCAAGTTCATGGCCGCACTGGCAGCAGCGCGCAAAGACGGCAAGATTGAGCATGACCCGCAGGGTGCTGATACCGATTGGTCAGCACGGCAAAAACAACTCTACAAACACCATTGGGTGGTGTATGCCAAGACCCCGCTGGGCGGCCCGGCTCAGGTGCTGGAGTATTTGAGTCGCTACACGCACCGCACGGCCATCAGCAATGAGCGTGTTCGTTATGTCAGTGAAGCAGAAGTGGCGTTCAACGTGCGCGCTGATGACAAGGGCGGCAAACGGCTGGTCCGCCTGGATGGCGTTGAGTTTGTACGTCGCTTTCTTCTTCATGTGTTGCCCGCAGGTATCAAACGTATTCGCCACTATGGGGTGCTGGCCTGTGCCTGCAAGGCGGTCAAGCTGGGTCAAGCCCGCGGGGCTTTGCAGATGCCTGCGCTCAACGCGCAAGCACTGGAGTGCGCGCTGGTCTTCATAGCGCGAGTGGCCGGGATTGACATTAACTTGTGCCCTGCGTGCAAGGTGGGGCGTTTGAGGGTAGCAGCCGTCATGGCTGGCTCTCAATACTTGCCTGCCCCCGGTCAAGTTTTGACACCCAACGAACGAGGACCGCCGTGAAACACAAGCTTGGGCTTGAGAACTGACATTTTTGGGACACTTCACCCGAGGTGGGGGTGGCGTTGCGCTCGCATCAATCATCGGCGCGCGCGCATTCGATTTGCTTGTTGCCCCGACAACTTGGTAACGGCCGCCTTGGCGCTTTCAACGGGGCATCAATGCCTGGGCCAGGCACATTGGGGTAAAGTTCGGGCAATGACCCGCCTACCAAGCGCCAGGATTTCTTTCAATCCCCTTATCGCTACGCCCTGTCAGCGGCGGTTCAGTCCAACAAGGTTTATCTTGCGCGTTTGGCGTTGCTTGTCTTCATCAGCATCGCAGCGCGCAAGATAAACGCTATTCGTTAGGGTTGCGTATGAGTCAACATAGACTACTTATTCTTGGCGGGTATGGAAACGCCGGGCTGGCGATTGCCCGCCTGCTGGCAGCGGTCGGCGACCTTCGAATTACTTTGGCCGGCCGAGGCATTCGGCGTGCGCTTGATGCGGCTGGGCGGCTTAATACCGAATTTGGCACAGATCGCTTCTCCGGCCTGGAGGTCCATGCTGCCAGCCGGGAATCGCTGCTGGCAGCATTCAATCAGGTGGATTTGGTCATTGTGGCCGCCAGCACCATTGCACACACCAAGGTGGTCGCTGAGGCGGCGCTGGAGGCCGGGATTGATTACCTGGATGTGCAAATTTCCGTCAAGGCCAAACATGACGCACTTGAGCCTTTGCGCGAACGACTTCGTGCGTCAGGGCGCTGCTTCATCACCGACGGTGGTTTTCGCCCAGGTATCCCGGGGGCCATGGTGCGTTACGCCGCCAGTCTGATGGCGGGTTTGGCGTCGGCTGCGGTTTCGTCCGCTTTTCAGGTCAACTGGCAAGATCGGGAGTTTTCCGCCTCATCGGCGACGGAGTTTGTTGAAGAGCTCAAGTCATTCAGCTCAAGAATATTGAAGGACGGGGCATGGCAGTCGGCCAGTCTTGGGGCGTACCAGCAGGTCGATTTCGGCAACCCGTTTGGCATCAAATACTGCGCGCCCATGTTCTTGGAGGAATTCCAGGATTTACCCGGCATGATCCCCACGCTAAAAGACACGGGGTTTTACTCCAGCGGATTGGGCAAGGTCGTGGACTACGTCATCATTCCGCTGGCGTTTGGCCTGCTTGCCTTGTCTCCTGAAGGTTCGCGCAATTTGATTGCCCGTTTGATGGAATGGGGCTTGAAGCACACCACTCGCCCACCCTATGGAGCCGTCTTGCAAATGGATGCGTGCGGCCAGGGGCAATCGCTGCGAATGAAGGTTTCACACACTGACGCTTACGTGGTTACCGCAGCACCCGCCGTTGCCTGTCTGTTTCAGTATTTCGATGGCAGTATCCGCAAGCCTGGACTGTGGAAGCAAGCCACGCTGGTGGAGCCGGTGCGATTTTTTGGCGACGTCGCAAAGCTTGGCCTGCAAGTCAAGGCGGGGTTTGGCGATGAATCGAAACTGCTTTGAGCAGTGGTCAATAGGTCCACATTTTGCTAACCATCAAAACACCAACTTCAGTCGAGGTTTTCAATGTTAGACCTTTCAGTGCGCGTATTTAGCCTTTGCCTGGCGTTGGCAAGCGCAGAAATGCTCCACGGCATAGCCCGCATCCGATACCTGTTACCGCGCGTTGGCAAGCCCCTGGCCCAGCAAATCAGCATCGTGACCGGAACTCTGCTTGCCTTTGCCGTTTGTTATTTTTTCATTCCGTCCATGGGGCTATCCACACTTTCATCGGCCCTTGCACTTGGCGCTTTTCTCGCCACTTTCATGGCGTCGTTTGACATCGCCGTGGGGCGACTATTGATGAAACGCAGGTGGGCACTGATCGCTGAGGATTTTGATCCGCGTAAGGGAAACTATTTGATCTTTGGCCTGGCTTCGTTGGTTGTAATACCCTACATCGTTTTGCGAGTCGTGTGACAAACCCCTAGCGCTTAGCCATCCCAGCAAAGCAGCTTGCGAGGTCATGGTGCGTGCCCTGTAGTGCATCAAGTCAAGACACGCTACAGATTCAGCCATGATAATTTTTGTCATGGCTGATCGAAAAATTGTCGACGATACGCACCACATCACGCACAAGCGTGGAAATGGTCAGCTTCGACGTGAAATTTGGGTTGATGCGCAGAATCAGGTGACTCGTTACAACCTTGCTTACATCAACCATGCACTCCACTCTGGCGATAACGGACATGTGGTGGGTTATGACAACCAGCATGGGTACCACCACCGGCATTACTTCGGCGTTGTGGCTGCGGTGAAATTCACAAGTTTTGACGATATCGAAGATCAGTTCCAGGCCGACTGGGCCGCACTCAGGCACAGCATGAAAAATGTCAACCTTAAAGCTGGGAATGAACAAGACTTCTTTCGAAGAGGGAAGGTATTGGCGCGATTGGCTGACGCTGGGCAACCGCTGCCAGAGGAACGCACTGTCAGTTTTGAAGATCCTGCCGATCTGCTGCGTCTGCTGACCGCCAGTCGACTTGAGGTGTTCCGCAGTGTCAAGGGTGAACCGGGTTCGATCACCGTCATCGCCGGGCGACTGCATCGTGATCGCAGCGCTGTCAAACGTGATGTAGAACACCAGATGCGCATACGGCACCGCCAGCACCTCGGCCAGACGGCCTTGCAGCCAGGCATCTTTGGCACGTGTGCCGCAAGTCGGGCAGTGCCGATTGCGGCATGAGTGATATTGCCAGTGGCTGTGGCCACAGGTGTCACAGGCCAACTGCTGACCACCCAGCGCTGCGGTGCGACAGGCAACGATGGCGCGCCAGGCTTTGGCCTGCGCGGTGCTCAGGGCGTGTTGACGCAGATACGCCGCGCCAAACTGGCGCAGGGCATCGGCCAAGGTGGCCATAGCCAGATGGCTCGTGTGACGTGAGACTTAGAGTTGGGGCAGGCCAGCGAGCAAATCCAGTGGGTCAACGTCTTTGGGGGCGCGAAACTGCGGGCTGATCAGGTGCAGGTAACGCCCGGTGGTGCTGATGTGGCTGTGGCCCAGCAACTTCTGGATGGTGAACAGGTCAACGCCGCCTTCAAGCAAGTGGGTGGCAAAGCCATGGCGCAAGGTGTGCGGGCCACCGCTCTTCATGATGCGGGCACGGTGGCGTGAGCCTTGATAGGCGCGTTGGGCTGATTCGATGCTGACCGGGTGGGTGCCGGTGTGGTTACAAAACAGCCAGGTTTTGGGATGATGGTCACGCCAATACGCGCGCAGTTGCGCCAGCAAGGTCTGACCCAGCAGGGTGTAGCGCGCGTGTCCGCCCTTGCCGCAGGCCACACGAATGCACATGCGGTCGCTGTGACTGTCAATGTCGGTGACTTGCAGGGCACAGGCCTCGGACACTCGCAGACCACTGGCGTACATGGTTTGCAGCAGCATGCGGTGTACCGGGTGAGAGCAGCTGGCAAACAGTCGGGTGATCTCCTCACGCGCGAGCAGCTCTGGTTGCTTGGACGGCACTTTGGCCATGGCGATGGGAAAGAGTTCGCGCTCGCGTCCCAAGACTTTCTCGTACAGAAAGCGTGCCGCGCAGGCAGCCTGGTTCATCGTGCTGTACGACAAGTGGCGCTCATTGATCATGTGCAGCAAATAGGCCTCGACCTCCTGGGCGCTGTACTGGGCTGGGTCGCGTCGATAGTGCTTGGCCATGCCGTAAATGGCCTCGGTGTAACTTTCTTGCGTGCGTGGGCTAAAACCGCGCAGCACCATCGCATCGATCATGCGTTGACGTAACGGTGTCATGACAAGTCTCCTTCAAAACCGGGAACATTCCCCAGCCAGAAGGCTTGTCCTTATCGGCCGTGTGCGCAAGTCAGGTGCAATAAAAAACGCAGTGGCAGCCTCTGCGACCAGCCACCGCGTCAGCGGTTTAGTTCAACATTGGCGATGAACCGCGAAAATCGGGCCGATCAACGGGTTATGTCGCATTGCTGCCAGGCCGATGTTGATTGACGTATTGACGGAGTACATTGTCCATACGCGCTTGCCAACCTTCTCCTGTGGCGCGAAAATATTCCACTACCTCGACACTATATCGAACTGAAAGCAAGAGTTTTTTATTGTCGGACTTTGGGCGACCACGCACAGTACGAATGGATACCAAGCCATCCAACTGAGTTTTGGTCATCGGTTGTGCATCTGGGTCTGCCTTGGCTGCAGCAACAATTTTTGCGTTGTCCTCGACTGAGGGCATCAGAATGACACGTTTATTGTGTGTTTTTGACATATTTTCTTACCTCTCGTCGCTCGGCAAGGCGCAGACTGATAATTCTGCGCACTTCACCACGGTCTACGAATGCCACGTAATACAGTATGTTGCCCTCTGGAGCCAGCCCAATCATTCGTAACTCGTCATACTGATAACGCGGATCAACCCAAACGTACGCATCATCCCACGCTAGCTTTTCCGCAAATGAAAGCGACAACCCATGCCGAGCCAAATTCAGCTTGTCTTTGTCAGGGTCAAATATGAAGCGCACGATTTATTGTAGCTACCAAAACAACATAGTCAAGGGCAGCGAACGATGCGACATAACGTTCGAGCTAAGAGGGCGACGACGGCAGGACGCCAGGCCTGGGCCGGTGAAAATGTACGGAGTGCCACCGGCCCGGGCCTGGCGGCTTGCCGTTGGCGCTCCGCTTGAGCGAGGGGTTAGGCCTCGCTCTACGTGAACTGAAGTATGGCGGCCTGTTGATGTGCGGCACAGTGCTTGGCAAAGGCATGGAGGTCGCGGAAGTTCTCCAGCAAGTAGGACTTGGCGTCTTTGTCTTGCCTCTTCCACACATCTGCAAGGTATACACCCTTGAAGTCTGCGCATCTGAGCTGGTCGAGTAGGGCGGCCTCGTCGATTCCATCAAGTGCGGAGGCATAGTCCGCAATGGTTTCGCTCTTGGCGTAGAGAGCAGGGCCGTAGCCGACCTCAAAGCTGCCGACTTGTCCTTCTCCTTCGAAAAAGTCAGGCGCGTCTGGCGCGCACTGCTTGATGCAAAGTCGAAGGCCATCCCAGGCCTTGTCTACGTCTAGCACCCTGAGTTCTCCCTCCGAGAAGCTTAGAGACTTGGGTAACGGCACTGCCTTTGGCTTCCCAAAGAGCCGCTGCAGCAGAAATGGGCGGCTGTCTGCTGCGAGTTGCTTGAGGTAGCTGGCGTCGCTCTCCGTATCGAGAACACGCCAAACTAGCGGCGGATCGGCAAGGATCATCGCCAAGTTGCTGTTGCTGACGGAGTACGCGACGAAACAGACGCCCATGGTGGTGAATGCGAGGCCTAACAATCAGCGTTTATCCGCCGCGCTGCGATGCTCAAAAAATACATATAACCTCCCGCGGCGGATAAACCATGTTGGACTGAACCGCCTGCACAGACGGTGGCGATAGGGGATTGAAAGCTTCTCCCCGGTCAATGGCATCAGATCATAGCGGGCCACAGGCCTCAAACCGTCGGCAAACCAGCACGTTCCGGCAAAAATCAGCCCCCACGTTGATGCCAAACAACGCGGCTTTTGAGAGCCACGTGGAGCTTTGTCGACGCAGCAGGCAGCCCGGCCCCCGCCAGCTTTTGCGCCAGCGCGCAAACCCCCTGCTGATTTCAGCGCTCTGCCCATCACTCACGGTGGCCCCCGCTCCTGCGGCCAAAGCGTCGCGCCCGGTGCTGGCACCTGCCTGGCCCCAGCCAACACCTCAACGGTTCGCAAGTGCCCCACTTTGCAAACCGGGCACAGTCCCACATCCATTTTGGCCACCCGCGCCATAAAGGCCAGAGCCGACTCCAGCGCCTGCGGGTTGAGTGCGGGCATCTGCAACGCCAATCGGGCTGCGCTGAGCTTTTTGCCCATGCAAGCAGATGCCAACACCCCATAGTGCCGTATCCGCTTGACCCCGCTGGGCAGCACATGCAGCAGAAAGCGGCGCACAAACTCTGTGCCATCCATTCTGTGCAGACGTTTGCCACCTTGTGTCTTGGCACGCACCGTGAACGCCACTTCGCCCTCGCCAGTGGAACGAATCCGTTCATTGCCAATGGCCGTGCGGTGCGTGTAACGGCTCAGGTACTCCAGCACCTGGACTGGGCCACCCAGCGGGGCTTTGGCATACACCACCCAGTCATGCTTGTAGAGTTGTTTCTGGCGCTGGCACCAATGGCTGTTTGCAGCTTTCGGGTCACGCGCGATCTGGCCATTCTTGTGCTCAGCGCTCAGTGCCGCCAAGAACTTGCCACGAAACACCTTGGACAAGGCCGGCGTTGGAAACAGGAAGTCTGGCTTGCGTGTCCACCCACAATCAGGCCTTGAGTGCTTTGCTGTTTTTGTATCGGGAGGTCTTGGGGGTGCAATTACCCTGGCCGGATGATGTACAGCGCCCGACGCGGCCCCGTCGCATTCCGTCGGTGCTGACCAGCGCAGAGGTGGCTGCCTTGTTCAGCGTGATGACGGGCGTGGAACGATGGCGCAGGCCCGTGCGTTGTGGGAGCATGATCGACAACAGCACCGGCCGGGCGTGGAGGTGCCCGATGCCTTGGCTGTCAAATACCCTGATCTCGGGCAACGCTGGGGCTGGTTCTGGCTGTTCCCCGCGCCCAAGCTGTCGGTTGACCCGCGTTCGCGCATTGAGCGCCGGCATCACTTGTTTGAGGAGCGGCTGCAACACGCCATCAAACTGGCCTGTGCTGCCGCGCAAGTTCACAAGCCGGTGTCGGTGCATACGCTGCGCCATTCTTTTGCCACCCACTTGCTTCAGGCTGGCACCGACATCCGCACGGTTCAAGAGTTGCTAGGTCACTCGGATGTCAGCACCACGATGATTTACACCCATGTGCTCAAGGTCGCTGCAGGTGGCACGGCCAGCCCGCTGGATGCGCTGGGTAGCTTGGTGTGATGAATGACTGCTTCTGCTGCAGTGCCGACGGTCACTGGCAAAGTGGATTTGCGACGCCGAATGACTGCTTCCGAGCTTCCGACGCATGGTGCGAACGTCTGCTTTGGGCGAAATTGAAGGCCGGCTTCTAATTTTTCGTTGAGTTTCATGGTGCCCTGCAGACGTCGGCTTTGGGTCTGCAGAAGACCGTCAACCGTCATTCAATCAACAAAACTAAAGCTATAACAAAAAGAGCGTTTAGCGCTTACAAAACAAGGGCTAAAGGCCAATTTGATCATATCAATCAATGCCACGCACCCATATTATTCCTGCCTTCTCAATTCATTAAACGCCCGCTGACGTCTGGCATGCGGTATTCAAACTGCCCTTGCGCACCCTCAACAGCATCGGCGTAGCAGTCGCAGAGGGCGGCCCCGATTTCTGGTACTCCAGTATGAGGGGCCGCCCTCTGCGGCTGCTGCGCAGCACCGACACCTCGCACAAACCAGCCGCAAGGCATAGCGGCTCCAGTCGAACGACACCTAACGCACGCAAAAAAAAAAAGGGTTGGGTGTCAAAGGGGGCGGGGGGGGCGGGGCGGGGGGGGGGGGGGGGGGGGGGGGGGCCCGGGGGGGGGCTGGGGGGGACCTCCAAGCAGCCAGAAATTACACACCGCCAGACAGCAAACCAACAAAAACAATAGCTGCCAGCGCACATGCCATAAGCGCTGGACGCCAATTTGACACCTATTCCTGCGATGCCCCGCCGCGCCCCAGCAAGCGCCCAAACAGCCGCCGCACCCAGCCCCCAAAATCATCCACCACGGTAAACACCGCCGGAATCACCAGCAAACTCAGCACGGTCGAGGTCATCAGCCCGCCGATCACGGCCACCGCCATCGGCGAGCGAAAGCTGCTGTCGGCCGCGCCCCAGCCCACCGCAATCGGCAACATGCCCGCACCCATGGCCAGCGTGGTCATGATGACCGGGCGGGCGCGCTTGTGGCAGGCATCGATCAGCGCGTCGTGTCGGCTCATCGGTGCCACCACCGGGTGGCCGTCGCTGCCGTCGTGCCCGCGGCGCGCCACGATGGCGTACTCCACCAGCAAAATCGAGTTTTTGGTGGCAATGCCCATCAGCATGATCAGCCCGATCAGCGACGGCATCGAAAAACTCATGCCGGTGCCCAGCAGCGCCACAAACGCGCCGCCCAAGGACAGCGGCAGCGCGGTCAGGATGGTGAACGGGTGCAAAAAGTCCTTGAACAGCAGCACCAGCACAATGTAGATGCACAAAATGCCGGTCAGCATGGCCAGGCCAAAGCTGGCAAACAGCTCGTCCATCACCTCGGCATCACCCAGCGCCAGTTGCTTGACACCCGGCGGCAGCGACGTGATTGACGGCAGTTTGGCGACAGCCTCGGTCACATCGCCCAGCGGCGCGCCTGACAGTTCAATCTCAAAGGTGATGTTGCGCGAACGGTTGAGCCGGTCGATCACCGCCGGGCCACCGGTGAGCGACAGGCTGGCCACCTGGCTGAGCATCACCGGCCCCTTGAGCCCCGGCACCGCCAGCCGTCCCAGCAAGTCCAGGTCTTGCCGCGCCGCATCGGCCAGTTTGACCACAATCGGCACCTGGCGCTGGCTCAAATTGAGCTTGGCCAGGCCGGCATCAAAGTCCCCCACGGTGGCGATGCGCAGCGTCTCGCCAATGGCGCTGCTGGTCACACCCAGGTCGGCAGCGCGGGCAAAGTCGGGGCGCACCGCAATTTCGGTACGGATCAGGCTGGCGCTTGATGCAATTTGCCCCAGGCCGGGGATGGTGCGCAGGTCTTTTTCAACCGCCGTGGCGGCCGTGGCCAGCGCCAGCGGGTCTTCGCCGGTCAGCACCAGCAGGTATTTTTCGCCCGAGCCGCCCAGACCCACCTTGCTGCGCACCCCCGGCAATTCGGCCAGCGCGGCACGGATTTCGTTCTCGATGCCCTGTTTGCGCGGGCGTTTGCCGCGCTCGGTCAACAACACGGTGAGCGTGGCCTTGCGCACCTCAGACGCGCCTTGCGGTGCAAACGGGTCCGAACCCGCCGCGCCGCCACCGATGGTTGTGTAGACGCTTTGCACCGTGGCCAGTTTGGTCACCAGCAGGCGCGCGGCCTCGGCCGCGGCACGGGTTTGCGCCAGCGTGGCACCCGGTGGCAGTTCCAGATTGATCTGGGTTTGTGAGTTGTCGTCGGGCGGAATAAAGCCTTTGGGCAACAGCGGAATCAGCATCAGCGAGCCAACAAAAAACGCGCCGGCCGCGGCCATGGTGAGCCAGCGGTGGCTCAAGGCCCAGTCGCTCCAGCGCAGGTAGCGCGCCATCCACCAGGGCTCCTGGTGCTGCTGGGCGCTGGGTTTCATCACATAGGCGGCCATCATCGGCGTCAGGGCACGCGCCACCACCAGCGAGGCAAACACGGCCAGCGCCGCAGTCCAGCCAAACTGCTTGAAAAACTTGCCCGGAATGCCGGCCATGAAGGCGGTGGGCAAAAACACCGATATCAGCGTGAAGGTGGTGGCAATCACCGCCAGGCCAATTTCGTCGGCCGCTTCCATCGCCGCCTGGTAAGGTGTTTTGCCCATGTGCAGGTGGCGCGTGATGTTTTCCACCTCCACAATCGCGTCGTCCACCAGCACACCAATCACCAGCGACAGGGCCAGCAGCGTGATCACGTTGACCGAAAAGCCCAGGTAACCCATGCCGATAAAAGCCGGAATCACCGACAGCGGCAGCGCCACTGCCGAGACAAAGGTGGCGCGCCAATTGCGCAAAAACAGCCACACCACCACCACCGCCAGAATCGCGCCCTCGTACAGCAGCACCATCGAGCCGTCGTACTCTTCGGCCACCGGGGTGACAAAGTCAAACGCCTCGGTCAACACCATGTCGGGGTGCTGTTGCTTGAGTTCGTCCAGCGCCAGCCGCACCGCGGCGCCCACCTCGACCTCGCTGGCGCCGCGGCTGCGCGACACCTCAAAACCCACCACCGGCACACCGTTGAGCAAGGCCAGCGCACGCGGCTCGGCCACGGTATCCTGCACGCTGGCCACCTGGTCCAGCCGCAGGCGGCGGCCGTCGCTCAAGGCCAGCTCCAGTTGCGACAGTTCCGCCACGGTCTTGACGGTGGCCAGCGTGCGCATCGGTTGCTCGCTGCCGCCAATGTCGGCACGGCCCCCGGCGCTCTCCGTCTGCACCTGGCGCAACTGGCGCGAAATGTCGGCAGCGGTGGCACCCAGCGCCTGCAGTTTGAACGGGTCCAGCGCGACTTCCACCTGGCGCGTGACACCGCCCACCCGGCTGATGGCCCCGACCCCCTTGACCGACAGCAGGCGGCGCGTCAGGGTGTTGTCGACAAACCAGCTCAGCGCCTCGTCGTCCATGCTCGGCACCCGCACGGCGTAGGCCAATATGGGCGCACCGGCCAGGTCCATCTTGCGCACCACCGGGTCGCGCACGTCGGTGGGCAGGTCACTGCGCACGCCTTGCACGGCAGAGCGCACGTCATCGACCGCCTCCTGGGTGGGTTTTTCCAGGCGGAACTCGGCCGTCACGGTGACACCACCGTCCTGCACCTTGGTGTAGATGTTTTTCAGGCCCTGCAAGGATGCGATGGCGTTTTCGATTTTGCGCGCCACTTCGGTCTCAAGCTGCGCCGGTGCGGCACCGGGCAGCGAGGCCGTCACGGTGACGGTGGGCAGGTCCAGGTCGGGAAACTGCTGCACCTTCATGGCCTTGAACGACAACAGGCCGGCAAAGCTCAGCAGCACAAACAGCATCACCGCCGGGATCGGGTTTTTGATCGACCACGCAGAAACATTCATCTGTCGCGCTCCTTATTTACTAGCTGCCTGCGCAGGTGCCACCTGGGCTGGAGTGCTTTTTTCTTTGGAAATCTGGGCAGGCTCAGCCACTACGCGAACCAGATCACCCTCACTCAAAAAGCTGGCGCCACTGGCCACCAGCCGGTCCTCAGGCCTAAGGCCGGACAAAATTTCAACCTGATCACCCAGCACCCTGCCCGTTTGCACCTTGAGCTGGCTGACCCGGTTGTCGGCACCCACGCGCATCACAAAGCTGAAGCCCTCGCGCACCAGCACCGCACTTTGCAGCACTGTGAGCGCGCTGGACTGCCCCAGCTCAAACTCGCCGCGCGCAAACATGCCTGGCTTGAAACTGGCCCCAGAGGGCAAATCCACGTACACCAGCCCGTTGCGGCTCTGCGCGTCCACCGTGGGCGCCACCATGCGCACCCGACCCTTGAGCTGGGCGCCGCCTGGGGCGGTCACCAGCACACTGGTGCCTGCCGTCACACGCCCGAGTTCGCTCGATGTCAGTTCGGCACGCCATTCCAGCCGGCTCTGGCGGATCAGACGAAACATCTCGGTGCCCGCCCCGACCACCGCACCCACGGTGGCCGTGCGGCTGGAGATGATGCCGGCATCGGGTGCCAGCACCTGCGTGTGTTTCAAGCGCAACAACTGGGCGTCAAGCTGCGCCCGGGCCGACTCCACACGGGCTTTGGCGGTGAGTTCCTGCGTCAAATACAGGCTGACCTGCTGGGCGCTGAGTGCTCCGCTGCCTTGCACGGCGCGGGCGCGGTCGGCGTTGGCAACGGCCTCCAGCGCGTTGGCATTGGCTTCGGCCAGCGCAGCGCGCGCCAGCGCCACATCAGCCTGCACACCCTCGGGCGCAAAAGTAGCCAAGCGTTGGCCGCGCTGCACCCGGTCACCCACGCTGGCCAGCAGTTCCTGCACGCGCAGGCCGCTGGCCTCAGACCCGATGCTGGCTTCCTGCCAGGCGGCCACATTGCCGTTGGCGGCAAGTTTGATGGGCAGGTTGGCGGTTTTGGCCTGCGTCAGGCTCACCGTCAGGGCTGGTTTGGCCACAGCCTCGGGCTTGGCGGCGTCGGCCGCCGCAGAATGCCGGGCCACCAGGACCAGCCCCGACAGGGCCAGTGCCGCCATCAGCGTCAGAGAAAAGGATTTAAGTTGGATCTGTGACATGGAAACTTTCTCACTTGAAATTGAAGTCAATGGCAGGGTGATCAGCGCACACGCTGCAGCAGATTTGGGGTCGGATCCCAATTCGGCAAAACACGCTCACACCAGCGAACACGGTTCATCCGAATTGGGCTCTGACCCCAACTCTGCGGGCCAAGCCACCAGACGCCGAAACCTGTCCGGGCTCAAAGCCGCCACCCACCGCCCGGTACAGCGCCACCCAGGCGCGCTGGCGTTCCAGCCCCAGCGCCAGCAGCGCCGACTCGGCCGCCAGCGCGCTGCGCCGGGCGTCTTCAAGCTCCATCAGGCTGGCCAGGCCCTGGTCATAACGGTTTTGCGTGGCCGCCAGCGATTGGGCATAACCCTGTGTGGCAACTTGCGCATCAGCAGCACGGGCCTGGGTGCTGTCAAGCTGAATCAGGGCTTCTTCCACCTCGCGCACAGCCTGGCGCACGCGGCCCTGATAGGCCACCACCGCCGCCTGGTAACTGGCCTGGGCGGCGGTGACCTGGGCCGCACGCTGGCCGGCGTCAAACAGGGGCAGGCTCAGCGCCAGCGGCCCAAAAGACCAGGTGGACAGGCGGGTGCTGGTGTCGCCACTGCTGACGCGCAAGCTGCCAATTGATCCGCTCAGGCTCAGGCGCGGCCATTGCTGCGCTTTGGCACTGCCGACCTGCGCGCTGGCCAGCACCACATCGCGCTCGGCGGCAAACACGTCAGGGCGCTGCGAGATCACCTCAACCGGCAAATTTGCTACAGTAAATGTAGCTTCTTGCCATTTATCCATAAGGGCTAGAGCCAATTTTTTCTGAAGGTCGGGTTCACTCATGCCAGTTAGTGCCACCAGCCCTTTGGTGGCCAGCTCACAGGCGCTGGCCTGTTGCGTGGCGCGGCTATTGGCCTCGGCGGCACTGGCACGGGCCATGGCCGCCACCGACGGTGCCACAAAACCGGCCGTGGCGCTGATGGCGCTCAGGCGTGCTGTTTGCTGGCGCGACTGGGCATCGCGGCGGGCCACCGCCAGCTGTTGCTGACAATTGCGCAGGCCGTGGTAAAGGTTGGCCACCTCAGCCGCCACCGACACCCGGGCGTCGTGCCACAGTGCCTGACTGCTCTGCACCTGGGCCTGTGCGGCGCGGCTGACGGCGCGGTTGGCGCCCACCAGGTCAAGCTCCCACGACGCCTGCAAACCGGCTTGCAAGGTGCTGGTCACCGGCACATCAGGCTGGCTGACACCCCGGCTGGCGCTGGCCTGTGCATTCAAATTGGGCAACAGCGCGGCATTGGCAGCTGCCTGGTCGGCGCGGGCGGATGCAATGCGCGCCTGCGCCTGCGCCACCGACGGGCTCACGGCCTGGGCCGCCTCAATCAGCTCAAGCAGCAGCGCATCGCCCTGGCGCTGCCACCAATTGGACAGCGCAGCCAGCGAGCCCTGGTGCGGCAGCGGTGCCTGCCAGGCCGGGGCAACCACCATTGGCACCTGGGCCGGGGGCATGATGTTGGCGCAGGCTGACAGCACCAGCAGCGCAGTCGGGGCAACCAAGCGTTGGATGGTTGGGAACTTCATGGTCAGGATAAAACAACTTTCAGGCAATAAATAGGGCTGGATTCGCGTGACGCCGGGCATCAACAAGCTGTCAAGGGAGCGGTGGCGGCGACGCGACTATTTTGCACGATCGCCATTGTGCCAACGCCAGCCTACAAGCTGCCAAGCCAGCAGGTTTATGATTTCACCGGTCGCCGTGTCAACGACCCAGAACAGATTGGACACCCCATGAACTGGTTTGAAGATTTTGAAACCCGCCAAGTTGACGTCAATGGTGTGCATATTTTTGCCCGAGTCTCGCATGGCATGCGTTGCGCACGCCCGGCCTTGCTGCTGCTGCACGGTTTTCCGCAAACCCATGTGATGTGGAACCGGGTGGCACACGCGCTGGTGAACGATTTTTACCTGGTGATGCCTGATTTGCGGGGTTATGGCGACTCTGGCAAACCGCCGGGTCTACCCGATCACAGCAACTACAGCAAGCGCAGCATGGCGCAGGACATGGTTGAACTGATGAACGCGCTGGGCATCAACCGTTTTGCGCTGTGTGGGCATGACCGGGGTGGCCGGGTGGCGCACCGGCTGGCGCTGGACCACCCTGAACGGGTGGTCAAACTCAGCGTGATCGACATTGTCCCCACGCTGGACATGTATGCTGCCAGCAGTTTTGCCTTTGCCCAGGCCTGTTACCACTGGTTCCACCTTATTCAGCCGGCACCGCTGCCTGAGACCATGATTGGCGGCAACCCGCTGGCCTACCTGCACCTCAAGCTCGGCGGCTGGGGCACCGGCGGCATGGCGCACATCGAGCCGGCTGCACTGGCCGAGTACGAGCGCTGTTTTTGCAAGCCCCAGACCATCCACGCGGTGTGCGAGGACTACCGCGCCAGCGCCGGTATTGATCTGGAACACGACCGCGCCAGCCGGGCCGCAGGGCACAAGATTGCCTGCGACACGCAGGTGCTGTGGGGCCAGCGCGGCGTGGTGCAGCGTCTGTTTCAACCGCTGGCCCTGTGGCAGGCCCAGTGTGCTGGCAGGGTGTCGGGGTCTGCTGTGGCTGCCGGGCATTTCATTCCAGAAGAGCTGCCGACCGAGACGGCCCACTGCTTGCTGTCGTTTTATCAAACCTAGAGGCTCAGTGATCCGGGCATTGATTTCACAGACGCAGCCTGTCTGAGTTGGCTGAAAATCAACCAATGCGTGGATGATTTTCAACCATTAAATATCGTCCATGCACCCCAGACACATTGCACCCAGGCTGGCCAATGCCCTGTCCGACACCCAGGTCGTCGTTATCAGTGGCTCCCGGCAAAGTGGCAAGAGCACGCTGGATCAAAGTATAAAAAGCGGCTGATGCCACACTGCGCCAGTACCTGACGCTCGACGAGGTGCAGCGCGCCCCTGAGCTTTTTCTACCCATCAAGGCGGCCGTGGACAGAGACTGTCAACCGGGCCGCTTTTTACTTCAAGAGTCTGCGCCATTGACAAGAAACCGAAAGCGCCATGTTCCAGCGCGGCATCGTGCTGCACGCTGGGTGCGAGGTGGTGCCATTCGGCCAACACCTTTGGGCCATGCCCTTGTCGGTGTGGTGGGCAATAAATCAAAAATATAGCGCTTAGCGCCCGTCAACAAAGGGCTAGAGCCTAATTTCTCGCAAAACTTCATCCCGACCCAGTGCCTGTCACTCAGGTTATTTCAGCCAAAAACTCAGGTGTTGACCTGATAGCTGACCTTGGCGCCCACACGTAAACTGACTTGGTCAACAGAAAATTTTGACTGGCCAAAAATCCTTTTGAAACATTGCGGTTTCATGGGATGTGTGAACCAGTCCTGGACTGACGGAGACAAGCGGCGCAAACTTTGAACATCACAAAAAGATGCGCTGATGCTGATAAATGTGGCACGTTGGAGTACAAAAAAATGACCACACATGACGAACTGAAGGTCCTGAGTCCCGGTGGACTGCAGCAATTCTGGCACTTGCAGCCCGACGCTGTAGCGGCCGTGACTACGCGCCTGCATGACGCCTATGGTTCGCGGAACGAGCGTACAGGCACTGCTGACCTGGTGGCCTGTCGTGAAGACCTGACTTTCCATCTCGAATTTTTGCGGCCGGTGCTGGAGTTTGGCCTGCTGCAACCCATGGTCGACTATCTGCTGTGGTTTGCCAGCGTGCAGACGGCGCGTGGTATGCCGGCCGTGTACCTGACGCAGTCGCTGGACTGGCTGGCCGACTTCTTTGCCGAGACCATGGACTCCGCCGAGGCAGCGGTGGTGGCCAACGCACTGTGGGCGGCGCGCAAGAAGTTTGTCGATTCCATCAATGCACCGATGGTCACGCCGCAAGCACCCGTTGCCTGGGCACAAGCGGCAGCTTTCGAGGCCGCGCTGCTCAGCGGAAGTCAGCGCGAGGCCCTTGGCATTGTGAATACCTGCCTGGACGACGACAAAAGCCTGATTGAGGTGCAACTGCACGTGATTCAACCAGCGCTTTACAGCATTGGTGAGAAGTGGCAAGCCAATTTGGTCAGTGTGGCGCAGGAACACATGGCGACAGCGGTGGTGGAGTCGGTGATGACGGTCGCCTTGCTGCGCTCTCCGCCGCCGGTGCCGAACGGCCGGCGGGTGCTGCTGGCCTGTGTGGCGGGTAACCATCACGCGATTGGCCTGCGCATGGTCGCTGATTCGTTTTTGCTGAGCGGCTGGGAGGTCGAATACCTCGGTGCCAATGTGCCAACGCCGGCCCTGGTGCAACAGGTGGCCGACTGGAAGCCCGATGTGGTGGGCCTGTCCGTTTCCTTTGCCCAACAATTGGGAACGGTCAAGACCGTGATTGCCGCGCTGACCGAACGCCTGGGTGCAGCGCGTCCGGCGGTGATCGTGGGTGGACTGGCCGTCAATCGCTTCAACCATCTGGCGGTGGCCGCGGGTGCCGATGCCTCGGGTGTCGATGCGCTGGTGGCAGTGGATTCCGCCAACGGCATTTTGGGCAGCCGCAGCAGCCGGTGATGGCAGCGTCAACCGACCTGGCGACACTGCTCGCCGTTGCAACAGCCACATTGAGCGAGCGCGGTGAGCTGATCCAGGCCAATGCCGGATTTCTGCGACTGGTGCAGTTGGCGCAGTTGCCGCCACACCAGACGAACATCGCACGCTTCTTCATCCAGCCCACGTTCCAGACACTGCAAGCAGCACCGCCAGATACCCAAGACCTGGTGTACCAGGGTCTGCTGACGGTGGGCGAATATGCGGGACAAACGCGCACGCTGCGCACCCGCATCTGGCGTAACAGCGGCCAGTTTCAGCTGCTGGCCGAACATGACATTGAAGACCTGGAGCGGCTCAACACCACCATCCTCAGCCTCAACCACGATTACACCCAGACGCAAGTCGAGCTTGCCCAGACCAATCTCAAGCTACAGGCCACCAACACCCGCCTGAAAGAGACGCAAAAAAAGCTGGTCGAGGCCGAAAAAATGGCCTCACTGGGTGTGCTGGTGGCCGGCGTCGCGCATGAAATCAACACGCCGCTAGGTGTCAGCCTGGCTGCGGCCAGCGCATGGCAAGGTCAATCCAGGCAGCTTGCCACGAGTTTTGCCGAGCGCCGCATGACGCAGGCGGACCTGACCCGTTATCTTGAATCCTCCGCCGGTTGCAGCACCCTGATCAGTGGCAACCTGGAGCGCATAGGCCACCTGATCGACAGTTTTCGCCAGGTGGCCGTGGGCGGCGCAGTGCAGGGCGCGCAAGCGTTTCACTTGAGGAAAACGCTGGACAACGTGGTGAGTAGCTTTGCTACCAGATTGCTGGAAGGCGGCGTGCAGACACGAATCGACTGTGCGGCAGAGTTGCTGGTAGAAGGCAGCCCTGAAGACTGGGCCAGTATCTTCACCCATCTTGTTGACAACTCCTTAAAGCACGGCTTCAAAGGGCGCGGACACGGTTGCATTGACATTCAGGTCTTGCAGAACGCCCGGGGGGCGCTCATAGAGTACCGAGATAACGGCCTGGGCATGAGCGCGCAGACCCTGGCACGCGTCTTTGACCCCTTCTTCACCACCGATCTCCAGCAGGGCATGGGCCTGGGCATGCATCTGGTGTACAACCTGATTACCCATCGCTTGGGCGGCACCATCACCTGCGACAGCAAAGCCGACGCTGGCGTGCGATTGCACATTGAAGTGCCTTCATGCCGCCAGAATCAGGAAATGCCTGAGCCGGCTTCTGCTTAGGCGCCAAAAGCGGGGTCAATCACTGTGGCTGCCAGGTGATGGCCTTGGAAGTCAATTTGCCCAGCAAGCCCAGCAGGCTGTCGCGCGAATCGTGAAGCGCCTGCAACACCCGTTTGGCATCCTGGCTGTTGCCAGACAGGGCCAACGCCAAAGCTTCGCTAGCCAGGAAGTGGCATCGTTCATGATGAATCGCAATTTCCTTGTACTCTGGCGCACTGCCATACCGGGTCACACCACTGCCCCGATACCAACGACCAAAGCTGCAGCAGATATCGCTGTCAGATTCAACGACCCCATCGACTTCCAGGCGCGAGATCTGTCGGGTCACTTTGTCAACCCAGGCGCGGTGGCTTTGGGCAACGACCAGCAAGGTGACATCCTGATTCAGGGTGGGGATGGTCATTGCGGCCCAAGACTGATTGACCTGCCAGGTATGCAGCCATGACAACACCTGATCGGCCGGCATGGGCCGGGAAATGCCATAGCCCTGTGCCAGATGACAGCCAAAATGCAGCAGCATGGCGCCATGCTCCAGCGTTTCAACGCCTTCGGCAATCACCGGCCGGTTGAAAGCCTGCGCCAGGCGCACCACACTCTCGACAATGCCCAGACCGCCCGGGTCTTCCAGCATCACGCGCACAAAACTCTGGTCAATCTTGAGCAACTGCACCGGCAGGTTCAAAAAATACGTCAACGAAGAGTAGCCGGTACCAAAATCATCCAGCGCAAACTGCACGCCCAGGTTGCGGCACTGGGTGATGGTTTCCACTGCTTTCTTCATGTCGGCAAGTGCGGCTGTTTCGAGAATTTCAAGCTCCAGGCGCTCAGGTGCCACATCGGCATGACGCGCCAGGATCAACCCCAATCGATCCGCAAAATTGTCACGCAGCAGGTGATCGGCGCTCACGTTGGCGCTTACCTTGCAATCAATGCCAGCGCGGCTCCAGGCAGCCATTTGCGTCAGCACGGTGTCGATGACCCACTCACCCACCCACACTTCGAGCTCGCTGCCATCCATGAAGTGCAAAAACTCTGCCGGCGCAAGCAAGCCTTTGTCCGGATGCTGCCAACGGATCAGCGCCTCAAAACCCACGATGTCGCCATTGACCAGATTGGCCTTGGGCTGAAAGAAGAGCACAAACTCATCTTGTTGCAGTGCCTCGCCCAGCCGCTGCATGTAATGCCGTTGCGTCTGAACTTGCCGGTCATGGACCGGATCGAAAAAATGGTAGCTGTTCTTGCCGGTCTCCTTGGCCAGATACATGGCCTGATCGGCGTGCCGCAGCAACACGTCGGCGTCCGATTCGTCGGCAGGATAAACCGTGACACCCACACTTGCCGATACGACAGCCATCTTTCCGTCTATTTCCACAGGCTCCCTGATCACCTCGAGTACACGGTCCAGCGCCAAATAACTCTCCTGCGGACCGATCAGGTCTGTCAGCAGCAGAACAAATTCGTCACCGCCCAGTCGACCCACGGTATCATCTATTCGCATGACTTTTTTCAGCCGCTGGGTCACTTCTACCAGCAGTTTGTCGCCGCCAGAATGTCCAAACTGGTCATTGACGGCCTTGAACCCATCCAGGTCCAGGTAACAAACCGCCACTGAGCGGCCGCTGCGCCGGGTGCGCGCAAGTGCCTGACCCAAACGGTCCAGCAACAAACGGCGATTGGGCACACCGGTCAACAGATCAAAGTGCGCGATGCGATACAACTCTTCCTCGTGGGCCTTGAGCAGACTGATGTCCGAAAAGACGCCGATGTAATGCTGCAGTTTGCCGGCACTGTCCCGAATCACTGAAAGAGAAAGGATCTCGGTGTACGACTCGCCATTTTTGCGACGGTTGCACACTTCCCCCTGCCAGAAGTCATGCTCCGTAATTGATGACCACATCTGTTGGTAGAAAGCGGCATCATGTTTGCCTGAAGCAAGCAGTTTGGGCGAACGCCCAATCACGTCTTCGCGCGAATAACCCGTGATGCGCGTGAAGGCAGGGTTCACATCCTCAATCGCTTTGTCGGGGTCGGTAATGATGATGCCTTCATAGCTGCTGGCATACACGCTGGCGGCAAGACGCAGCCCGGACTCACTGCGCTTTCTGTCACTGATGTCCCGAATTACGGCGCTGTAGTGCGGCCCCTTCACAGTCGCCCATGAACCCAGCACCAACTCAATGGGAAATTCTTCACCATTTTTATTCAAGCCCACCAACTCAAGCACTTTGCCAACCAAGTGTGGTGGTGCACCTTCACGCAATCGTGCCATGGCCAAGTCATGAACCGCGTTGAGTCGCTCGGGCATCAAGCGGTTCAGCGACTGACCCAGCATCTCGGCACTGTTGTGCCCAAACAGATGGCTGGCACCTTCGTTCCACCCAATCACCAGTCCTTGCGCGTCAGCCTGAATGATGGCGTCGGGTGCCGTGTCCACCACAGAACGCAGGCGTTGCTCTTTTTCGCTGAGCACCTGAGCCATGGCCTCGACCTGTTGGCGCTGCAGTTCAGATTCGCGCAAGGCCTTGTAGGTTCGCAGCGCCACGTAAACCGAGACAAATATCTTGTCCGCTGTCAATTCCGATTTGAGGCGATAACCATCAATTTCGTAGTCGGTGACCACCTCGCGCTGCGGCGCATAACCAGGTTGTCCGGTGACCAGGACAATCTGTACCATGCGGTTACAGATGTCTCGACGAATATGGCGCACCAGGTTCAAGCCAGCAAGCTCAGACTCCATCACCACATCCAGCAAGATCAACGAGATATCAGGATGCTCGGTCAACAGTTGTTTGGCCTCGGCAGCCGAGTGCGCGTCCAGCAACTGCAGTGGTTTACCCTCGACCCGCATGTCCCTGAGCGCCAAGTTCAGGACGGCATGAATATCTTTTTCATCATCCACCAGCAACACTTTCCAGGCGCAAGCAACTGTGCTGTCCGGTCCCGTTGCGGGCTCTGGTTCGGGCGCAAACAGGTCAGAAAAGCTGTCAGGGTCAGTCATGGCATTTCTCTCGAACCATCATGATTGGGGACCTCAATGCGAAAACACACACCGGTGCCGGGGCTGCTCTCAAGCGCGACGCTACCGCCGAGTCGCTGAGTGATCAGGTTGTAGACCAGGTGCATGCCCAATCCGATGCCCTGTTGCATGTCGGTGGTAAAAAACGGGTCAAAAATTCGCGCCTGTGCTTCTGGCGTGAGTCCGTGGCCATCGTCAGCGTAAACAAAAGACAGCATAGCCTTGGTTTGTACCAGTGTTACCTCGATGCAACCCGTGTCGCGCCCTTTAAAGCCGTGCTGCAGTGAATTGGCGATGAAGTTGGTGAAGATGCTGGTCCAGTCGCCGGGGTAGCTTTCAAGCTCCAGCGCATCGTCGCAAGTCACCTTGACCTGAAAACGATCTGGCGGCATGCGGTCACCAAAACTGTGGATGACGTCATTGAGGCAACTTATGACCCGAAAACGACTTTTAGTCTGCGGCAAGCCATTCACGGCCACTTGCCGAAACTTGTCGATCAGCCGTCCGATGCGTTCCAGATTGGACAGGATCAGCGACGACTGCGACTGTGAGTCTTTCAGGTAGCCTTGCAGGTCTGATTGCGTCATGCGCCGCTCTGAAAAGCTTTGCGACAGACTCTGGGTGCGGGTCTGCAGGGTGGACGCAGCCAGCACCCCAACACCCACCGGTGTGTTGATCTCATGCGCCACCCCGGCCACCATCACGCCCAGCGAGGCCATCTTTTCAGCTTCCACCAGGCGTTTGCGGGTTCGGGCGTTTTCAATGGCGAGTGCCATCATATCGGTCATGGCCAAAGCCAGATTGAGGTAGCGCTCACGATGTTGTGGAAAGGCCAGGCCATCCACCACGATGTGACCAAACACATGCTCGTCGCGCGCAACCCGCAGCAAAAAACCCTGTGCCGAGCTTGTCCAACCGTAAGACGCTTTCAAGGCTCGAACTTCTTCAGCGATGGCAGCCGGCACATCGCTCAACCCGGCCCCAAGCTGTGTTTCGATTGACACGTAGTGCCAGACGGCCGGCGCAAACAGCATGCGAAACAGGTCTTCGATAGCGCCAATCACCTCGGGTTCAGTGCGCGACTTGGTCATGCGAGCAAGCAAGTCCATTGCTGTCATGTGATCTGCCAACTCGCGCGCATGCTCTTTGGCGCGCTGCTTGACCAGAATTTGAGACTGCGCAAGCCGCCATTCGAGCACCAGGCGATTGACATAAAAGCGCAGGTGATCCAGCCCAACCCCAATTCGGTGAACCGGCAAGCCAATGGCCGTCTGAAGCTCGGCCAACTGCCCGGCGGCCTGGTCGTCAACACCTGTATCCAAAAAAACCAGGCGTTTTGCAAAGTCCTGAAAGAAAGCGCCGGCGCTGTCATTTGTAAAGCCCAACTCGGCCACATGGTGTTGCCAGTTTTGCAGCCAGCCTGGACTCATCAGGTAGCCGCCACCACACATCGCCTCACCCACCATCGTGGTGCCCGCCACCAGATGAAAACACTGCTCCTGAATCAGCAGCCGGGTGGTGGGGAAATCAGTGGGAGGATTTCCTAGCGCGCCAACGCAGGCGCGGCCCAAAATGACCACCTCTGAACAACCCTCAGGCAAAAGGTCGCGAAGCTCATCCCACCTCAGTGGCGTACGCCCACATCGGGCCGGAAAGGCACGCGACACAACATCTGGCCAAGCTTCCGTTGCCAGGCAAGCCTGAATTTCCGAGTGAAAGTTTTGGCATCCAAAGATGCAGAGCTTGGCCATAAAAAGCACTTCAATACACGGCAGCTAATCCTGCCAGTCGTCGATCCAGGTGAGGGGGTACTGGCCCCAACGTTCTACAGCATCGCGAATCGCCAGCAGCACCGACTCTGGCACCTGCCAGGGGATTTCTCCATGGTTGTCGGCCAGCAAAAAGCCGCCACCCTGCCCGGCTTTTGCAATGGCGCGCTTGACCTCCATTTCTGCCTGCTGCGGCGTCCAGCGCCGCATTTCCACACCATTGAGGTTGCCCAGCAGACTGACGCGGCCGCCAGCGGCTGTCTTGAGTTCGGCCAAATCTTCGAGGCCACTGACCCCGACGACGGCTGTGCCGGTATCTGCAATGTCCGACAAAATGGACAAGCCACGCCCAGAGGCCAGATGGGTGGCGGTGGGGCCTTTGATTCTGGAAATGGTGCGCTTGGCCACCTGCTGCCCAGTGAGAAGATAGAGCTCTCTGGGTATGCTGGTGGTCGACGATACCGGGTCAAAATAACAAATGGCCGTGGCACCCGCTTCCAGTTGGGCGTTGGCCCACGACACGGTGAACTCTTCATTGAGCTGCATCAGCCTGTCAAACAAGGCGGGCTGTTCGTACATCAACTCGATGTACGAGTGAAACCCCATCTGCATCACGGGCAGCGAGAACGGAGAAATGGCCACGCCAATGATGGGCACCGTGTCAATCAGCTGTTGTTTAAGCAGGCGAATGCTGGTTAAAACCTTTTGCAGTGCTGGCGAGTTCTCAACCTTGGGCGACGATAGGGTCTCGATGTCTGCGGGTCGGGTGATGACGGGCGCACCGCAGGTCGGGGGGCCATCTGGCACAAAGTTGGTGGTACCACCCCAAGCTTCAGTTTCGATGGACGCGTAAAAAAACGGGTAAACACAATCACCCCGGTATTTTTCCAGTAAACGCATTTGCCCTTGCGCCACCTGCTCGGCACTCGAAAAGTAATGCTCAATGGTCATACCGAGTTCTTTGGCACCGTGCATCGTTGTCAGCAAAAACAGCGGTACGCGGTCGGGCTCCTGGTGTCCCAGCGTGGTCAGAACCCGTTGCATGGAAGTCATGGTTGTTGATGTCATTGCAGTTCTCCCATCAAACGTTGCACAATTGCCACGGCTTGCGCTGCGCTGCTGCCCATGGCATCGGCACCCACCTCTTTCCAGAGTCCGTCATCGAACATGAACGGCGCGCCACCCACAATCACCCGGATATCTGCGCCCCGAGCTTTCAAGCGCTCGCACACCTCGCGCACTTTCAGTGCAGAGGGCAGCATCAGCACAGAGATCATCAGCACACGAATTTTGTCTGCCACCGCGCGCTCAACCAATGCATCGACGTCCATGCGGCCATAGTCAAACAGCTCAAACCCGCTGGCGCGCATGACGGAATACACAATCCGTTTGCCCAGGTCGTGGTAGTCGCTGAGCACCACAATCGCAGAGCGTGGCTGGTGTTTACGGTCCGGGTCACTGGGTGGCAGCGTCCTGTCGACCAATTCTTCGCAGAAGCGCCCACTCATGTAGACCTGGGACAAGGCAACCTCTCCAGAGTCCCAGGCGGTGCCAATTTGCTCCAGTGCCGGCACCACCACTTGCTCGACTGCCTCAATAGGGGACAGTTTCAGCAGGACTTCCTGAAAGATGCTGTCGGCTTGAACCCGGTCCAGCGATTCCAGTGCGTCGCGAAATGATGCAACTGAGGTTTCCATTTGGGCAATCTCCTTGATCCAGACAATGTTGGCCTGTTTTCAGTTCCCTGGCCAACTCAACACATACGAAGGTGCAAACCAGTCTTGCCCTGCATCCGAAAATTTCTTAAGCAGGGTAAGCAGGTTTACATCTTAGTAACGAGCAGGGGAAACACCAATCAGGTTGATACCTGAGTCATGCGGATAAAACACCTGAACTGACGCGCCCTTGATGCTTCTTTGCAGCGCAAAAGAAACATTCACCATCCTCCTTGCCGTTACGATGCGTACACCTGCAAAACCGTGTCATGAACGAGCCCACTCCCACACTTACCCTGCAAATCACCGCTGACGGACCATGCGCTCGGCTGGGTGGCTGCTGGAGCGCCGCCAGGCTGGCCGAGCCTGACAATTGGGACAGCATTCAACAAGCCATTGCCGACTGCATGGGTCAGACCGGTTGTGGCTGGAACCTGACCGGTATCATGCGGCTCGACCACACCGGTGCGCAACTGCTATGGAACGCCTGGGGGCGCCAATGGCCGGCCCAGCTGTCACTGCAGCCCGGCCAGCGCGCCATGCTGGAGCGGGTTGCCCACTTCACCACACCGCCGCCCAAAGCGCCGCGCTTTAGCATTCTGCGGGCATTTCTAAAACTCGGAGAAGCCGTCTGGGTGGTGCTGGACCATGCCAAAGGCCTGCTCAGGCTGATGGGGCAGTTGCAAATTGACCTGGTCACGCTGCTGCGCGCGCCGCGCCGTGGACCCTGGCGCGATGTGTCTGGCAACCTGTACCACATTGGCGCCACCGCCTTGCCGATCACAGCGCTGGTCGGTTTCATGATTGGCATTGTGCTAGCCTACCTGATGTCGCGCCAGCTGCGGCAGTTTGGCGCGGACACCTTCATCGTCAACATTCTGGGCATTGCGCTGATCCGGGAACTGGGGCCGATGCTGGCGGCCATTTTGATTGCCGGGCGATCAGGCTCGGCCATCACGGCACAGATTGGCGTGATGCGCGTGACCGAAGAGCTTGACGCCATGCGTGTCATGGGTATCCCCAGGGGCTTTCGGCTGGTACTGCCGCGTGCGTTGGCGATTGCTCTGGCCATGCCGCTGATTGCGGTCTGGACCACGGCTGCCTCGATGCTGGGTGGCATGCTGGCTGCAGATCTGGTGCTGGGCGTGACGCCCGCCTATTTTTTTGCCACCCTGCCCAATGCAGTGTCGATTGGCAACCTGTGGCTGGCATTAGGCAAGTCGGTGGTGTTTGGCCTGCTGATTGCGCTGATTGGCTGCCACTACGGCCTGCGTGTCAAACCCAACACCGAGAGTCTGGGCCAGGGCACCACCGCATCGGTGGTGACCAGCATCACCATGGTGCTGCTGGTGGACGCTGCGTTTGCCGTGATCTTCAAGAACGTCGGCTTATGAACCAGCCCGTCGTCCAGATCAACAAGCTGTGGTCGATTTTTCGCAATGCCGGGCGCGATGCGGTCATTCACCAAAACCTTGACCTGAGCATCTATACAGGCGAAATGCTGTCGATTGTGGGTGGCTCAGGCTCGGGCAAAACCGTATTGCTGCGGCAAATTCTGGGGTTGGCGCGTCCCAGCAGGGGCAGTGTCAGCGTGCTCGGTGAGCCGGCGTCGCAACTGGGCCGCGAGGGTGCTGCCAGCCGGGTGGGCATGCTGTTTCAGCACGGGGCCCTGTTTTCGGCATTTGATGTGCTCGACAACATTGCGTTTGCACTGCGCGAACTCAAAACCTTGCCCGCAGAGCTGATTTACGACGTGGCCATGGTCAAGCTGCAGATGGTGGGGCTGGACCCGTCAGCAGCGCACAAGATGCCCTCAGACTTGTCAGGCGGCATGATCAAACGCGTGGCCCTGGCGCGCGCCTTGATCATGGACCCACCGCTGCTGCTGCTCGATGAGCCCACTGCGGGCCTGGACCCCGGCAGTGCCGACGAGTTTTGTGCCCTGCTCAAATCATTGCACCAGGAGCTGGGCCTGACGGTGGTGATGGTGACGCACGACCTGGACACCTTGCTGGAACTCAGCACCCGTATTGCCGTGGTGGCCGACAAACACATCGTGGCTGACGGCACCGCCGCGCAGGTGATGGCGCAGCCGCACCCCTTCATCAAGGAATTTTTTCTCGGCGAACGAGGCCAGCGGGCCAGTGCGCTGTTGCAAACCAGCCCCAAAGCAGGTTAAAACCGGGGTCACGACACACAGCTTATGGAAAACAAATCTCACGCCCTGGCCGCCGGTGCATTCGTGCTGCTGATGACCGCCATGCTGATCGCCGCAACGGTCTGGCTGACACGCGACACCAGCGCCCTGACCCGCTACGAACTCTCTGGTCGCGTCAATGTCACGGGCCTGCAGCCACAGGCCACTGTGCGTCTGCGCGGTGTGCCGGTGGGCAAGGTCACGGCCATTCTGCTAGACCCCGAGGTGCCAGGTCATGTACTGGTACGCATTGCGGTAGACGACCAGACCCCGATCACCGCCACCACCTTTGCCACGCTGGGTTTGCAGGGCGTGACCGGCCTGGCGTTTATCCAGCTCGACGATGGCACAGCACCAGCATCACCCGCTGCGGCCAGTTTGCCTGAGAGCGCCCGCATTCCGCTGCGCCCCGGCCTGATGAGCAAACTGACCGACCAGGGCGAGCGCCTGCTGGGCCAGCTGGAACAATCCACCCAGCGCTTTAACCAACTGCTGTCGCCCGACAACCAGCAAACCCTGTTCACCGCCATTGGTCACATGGGGCAGGCCGCGGCCGAGCTGCAGCAATTGACCCAGCAGGCGCGACAGTCTTGGCCGAAGCTGGCTCACGACAGCATTGAGACGCTGGACGTCATCAAGGCCACATCGCTGCGTGTGGGCAGCAGCGCCGACGAGGCGCGCGCGTCTGCCAGGTCGTTCCGGCTGGTGACAGAGCGCATGTACGGCCCAGGCGGCACACTCGACCAGCTCGCCAACGGCGCTGACATTCTGGTGGCTACCGGGCAGACCCTGCGCATCAATACCTTGCCCAATGTGAACCAGGCGGTGCAGGAAGCCGCCCGCACCACACACCAGCTGGGAGACCTGACCCAAACCCTGACCGACAACCCGCAGGCCATGTTGCTCGGCAAGCCCGCTGCGCTGCCTGGTCCGGGCGAACCCGGTTTTGTGGCACCGGTGGCACCGGCCACGCTGCGCCCCTGAGCCCTTGGCCCCGCCTGGTCCGTATCAGCCGTTTTGAATCATCTTCTGGAATACTATGAAAAATAGAGCTAATCACGCTTACAGATACTGGGCTAGAAGGCTATTTCTTATATTTTCTTTAGTGCTGGCCGGGTGCGCCGCACCGCGCTCGGGTGGAACACCGGTGGTGTACGACTTTGGCCCGGGTGCCACCCAGACCTTGCCCAGCACGCGTATTGCCAGCTTGCCGCCTCTGGAGGTCAGCACTCCGCAAGCCAGCCTGGCGCTGGCCAGCAACGCGGTGCTTTACCGCCTGATTTACTCCGATGCGCAGCAGCTTCGGCCCTATGCGCTAGCGCGCTGGAGCATGCCTCCCGCGCAGCTGATCGGTCAGCGTTTGCGTGAGCAGCTCGGCCGCCAACGCCCTGTGGTGTCGCTGGGTGAGATCTTTCGAACCAGCCCGGCGCGCCAGACCGCATCGGCCCCAGCTGCAAAACAGGAGCCGCTACTGAGCCTGCGGCTGGAGCTTGAAGAATTCAGCCAGTTGTTTGAGTCCGTTGACAAAAGCAGCGGCCTGCTGCGCCTGCGTGCCACTGTCACGCAGCGCAGTTCAGCCGGTGAATCGCTGGTGGGGCAGCGCAGTTTTGTTGCCAAGCAGGAGGCCGCCAGCCCCGATGCTGCCGGTGGCGTGAAAGCGCTGAGCCTGGCGGCTGATCAGGTGATTGGCGAGATTGAGCAGTGGCTGATGCAGATGGAGCGCTGAATCGCTCAGCCCACAGCTCACACGTGCGTGGCGAAAGCTTGGGTGCCAAGCAGGATGCTGGTGGTCTCGGCAGCGCTGCCCTAACGCTGTTGCGCGTGCCGAGGATCACCAACTCGTAACCGCCTCTATCAACCGTAGCGGTAGGGCGGGCCGGCCTTGTCCATGGCGGCGTTGTAGTTCTTCAGAATCTGCACAATCTTGGCCTTGAGCGGGCTCTCCTTGGCAATTTCATCCCAGAATTTACGCCCGGCAACTTCAACCGTTTTCCACTCGGCATCAGGAATGGTGGTGAGTTTCATTTTTTTGCCTTCAACGCGCAGTTTGGCTTCACCGCCCCAATACCAGTGCTGGCGGTAATAGTGCGAACTGTCAAAAGCCAGACGAATCAGTTGTTGCAGATGGGGCGGCACTTTGTTCCAGCTGGCCATGTTGGCATAGAACGATCCGATCCAGGCGCCAGAGATGTTGTTGGTCAAGAAGTTGCCCGTCACATTGGCCCAGCCGACCGTGTAGTCTTCGGTAATGCCTGACCAGGCCACACCATCGAGCTCGCCCGTCTGCATGGCCACTTCCACATCTTCATAGGGCAGCGTCACCGGGATCACGCCAAATTGCTTCAGGAACCGCCCAGCCGTCGGGAAGGTAAAGATCTTCTTGCCTTTGAGGTCTTTGAGGCTGTTGATCGGCTTTTTGGTGGCAAAGTTGCATGGGTCCCAGGAACCGGCGGAAATGTGCTTGACACCCACTTTGGCGTACTCAGCCTCCCAAATTTCTGCCAGACCCCATTGGTGAAACAGCACCGGCACATCCAGGCTGTAGCGGCTGGCGAACGGAAAATAACCACCAAACACGGTCACTTCGGTGGGTGAGGCCATGCTGTCGTCGTCTGACTGCACACAGTCGATGGTGCCACGCTGCAAGGCTCTGAACAGCTCACCGGTAGGCACCAACTGGTCGGCATACGACAGCTCGATCACCATTTGCCCGTTGGCGGCCTTGTTGAAGGCGTCGACCGCAGGCTTGATCACATGGGCGCCCAGTGCTGCACCGGCATAGGTTTGCATTCGCCAGCGAATAGGCGCCGCCTGTGCATGAACCGCGGTGGCACCCAACGACACCGCCGCCGCACCCGCCAAGCCGGCATTTTTTACAAAATTGCGTCTTGAAGCCATATCCTTCTCCTGTCAACAAAAGGGCATCAAGCCCTGGTTAGCGCCGCTCCCCGCCCGGTTGGCGAAGAACTAACGATCGGCACCCTGATCAGTTGCCATACACATAATTGGGCAACCAAAGGGCAATCTGGGGGAACATCATCACCAGCACCAAAGACAAAATCATCAGGCCGACAAAAGGCCAGATGGAGGCGTAAATGTCGCGAATCGTGATTTGTGGTGGTGCCAGCGCACGCATCAGAAAGAGGTTGTAACCAAACGGTGGCGTCATGTAGGCGATCTGACAGGTGATGGTGTACAGAACACCGTACCAGATCAGGTCAAACCCGAGGGCGCCGACCAGGGGCACATACAGCGGCGCAACAATCACCAGCATGGCGGTGTCGTCCAGAAAGGTTCCCAAAATCAGGTAAGAGATCTGCATTAGGATCAGCACCCCCCAGGGGCTGAGACCCATTTCTCCTATAAAAAACCCCTCGATGGCTTTGACAGCGCCCAGACCGTCAAACACTGCGCCAAAACACAGCGCTGCCAGAATGATCCACATGAACATACACGATATGCCCAACGTCTGCCGTACCGAGACTTCAAACACTTTCCTGCTCATGCGACGTCGCAAGATCGCCGCGGCCAGCGCCGTCAAGGCGCCGATGGCAGAGCTCTCGACCAGGCTGGTCCAGCCCTTGACGAACGGCACCATCATGGTGGCAAAGATGATGACCGGCAGCAACCCTGCACCAAGAAGGCGCAGTTTTTCTGCCATCGGTACCTGTCGTTCCTGTTCCGACAAAACTGGCCCCAGGCTGGGGTTGATCTTGCAACGGATCACAATGTAAAGAATGAAGACGCCCGCCATCATGAGCCCAGGAAACAATCCGGCAAGCCATAGCTGGCCCACAGGTTGACGGGCAATCATGGCGTACAGCACCAGCACAACTGATGGCGGTATCAGAATCCCCAGCGATGAGCCGGCCTGGATGACGCCTGTGACCATGCGTTTGTCATAACCCCGACGCAGCAACTCGGGCAGGGCGATAGTGGCCCCAATCGCCATACCCGCCACCGACAAGCCATTCATGGCAGAGATCAGCACCATCAGGCCAATCGTACCTACCGCCAAGCCACCGCGCAAGCCCCCAAACCAGACGTGAAACATTTTGTACAGGTCATCGGCAATCTTGCTCTCCGACAACACATAGCCCATGAAAATGAACATGGGCAGCGTGAGCAGCGGGTACCACTTCATGAGTTTGATGGCCGAGGCAAACGCAATGTCCACGCCGCCTACACCCCACAGCATCATGGACGATGCTGCGCCGACAAAACCAATGGCCGCAAACACCCGCTGCCCGGTAAACAGCAACAGCATCAACGATGAAAACATCATCAGGGCAATCATCTCGTAAGACATCAGAGCTCCTTGTCCTGAATGCGGGCGATGTCTTTCATCAGCTCCGACGTCGCCTGCAGAATCATCAACACAATGGCAAAACACATCACCACCTTGATGGGCCACATGTAGGGGCGCCACGCCGTTGAATTGGTCTCGCCATACTGCAGGGCATAACTGGTGCTGCCAACACCGCCGTACAACATGACACCCAGGTAAAACAGCAAAAACAGGGCGGTAAAAGCATCCACCCACGCGCGCTGATGGGGCGACCAGTCGCCGTAAAACAAATCCATACGCACATCACTTCCCATTTGCATGGCGTAGGGGCCGCCAAGAAAGAAATAGGCCGTCATGACAAACTGCGCCATTTCCAAGGTCCAGAGCGCGGGCTCAAACAAGACCTTTGACGCTGACGAGTACAGCAAGATGCCGATCAGGACAAACAGCATGTACATGGTGACACGCCCGATGCGGTAGTTGACAGCGTCAACTCCGCTCACATAGGCCCGAATCAGCGGGTGCATTTTCATTTTTTCATCCATGGTCTACCTTTATGGATTGCAAGCCAGCAGGCACGCCCAACAGACGGCCACATTTGTATCGAGATGCACAAGGAAAGACGCCTTACAGCAGTTGATCGATCAGTTGTCTGCTCGGACGCGGTATCACCACCTGGGATACCAGGAACCCCTTGTCACTAGCAATTGCCGCGCCAGCCTGGGTGGCGGCATTCACATCGGCCACTTCGCCAGTCAGCACCACATAACTCTTACCACCAATGCCAAAGGCCAGATGCATGCGAATGGGTTCGACCGAGGCAGCCTTGACCGCCGCATCGGTGGCCTCGATGGTGGCGGCCACGGAGTAAGTTTCGATCACACTGATGGCACGCACGTTCTCGATGTGCGTGCCACCGCTGATGGCGGGTAACACGGCAGGGTGAACGTTGGGGATGACAAAGCTGTCCACCACCACATCCGGGCACAGGTCAACGCCCGCACCGACCGACTGATTGACGGCCGCCACATCACCGCCAATCATCACAATGTACTTGCCGGGGCAAATGCTTTTGGCAAACAGGATTTCGACATTGGCTGTTTTTGCCATGGCATCCGTTGCGGCAATGCCCTGGGCGATGCTGGTGAATTCAACCAGTCCGATAGCGTGGTGGTTCATGGATTGCTTTTATGCGGTTAAGGTGATGGACTGGCTGGAAACTGCGCTGACGCGTCCGCTGATGCTGGCGTGAATGCGCGCACCCAGCGCATCGGGGGGAAATCTCGGCCAGCAACTGGCCGCGCTGCACCGAGTCCCCGACCTGCACCAATGGCAGGGCGGCTGCGCCGATGTGCTGGCGCAAATTCAGCACCACCGTTGCAGGGTGGGTTTCGGATTCATCCAGAGGTGCTTTTTTGTTGTACGGTGCGATGCCTAAGCGCGTGACCAGGCGCGAGGTCGGCACCAGCCGGTGTTCGGCCATCGGGTCGAGTGGCCGCAGGTCTCCGATATAACGCGCTCCCTCGGCCCGGAATTTTTCCTTGAGCGCGATGTTGATGCGCATGGGAGAAATATCGACCGGGCAGGCCCATTGCTCACAAATGGCGCATTCCGAGCAGGTCAGCGCCGACAGCAGCACCGAGGGCTTGCCGATGTCGTGGTAGTTGGCGCTGCGCACAATCAGCGCCGGGTGTAATTCGTGGCCAATCAGATGGCGCGGACACAGTTCGGTGCACAGGTTACATTGCTCACACACCGCGCGGGCGGTGGCCATGATGTTTCGCATCGGCTGCCGGTGGCGGCGGATCACGATGTGGTCCTCGGGCAGCACGATGATGCCGCCGGTGGTTTTGGTGACCGGCTGGTCAATCGACTCGAGCAGCTTGCCCATCATTGGACCACCATTGACAAAATACGGCTTGACGGTGGTGATGCTGCCAGCGCGGGCGATCACCTCACGCAGCGGCGTGCCAATCGGCACCGTGACCGTGATCGGGTCAGACACCGCGCCCGAGATGGTCAGCGTGCGCTCAGTGACCGGCGTTCCGTGATCCACCGCACGTGCCAGGTTGATCAGCGTCAGCACATTGTTGACGGCAACGCCCACGTCCTTCGGCAACGCGGCGGGCGGCACCCTTCGGCCAGTGGCCATCCAGATGGTGATGACCTCGTCCCCTGCCGGGTAAATGTCTTTGAGGATGTGAATGCGCATATTGCTCGCCAGCAGCGGCTGCACGGCAGCAATGGCTTCGACGTATTTGGCCTTGAAGGCGATGATGCCTTCGCGCGCCCCCACCGCCTGCATGGCGAGTTGCAGACCGCGCACCAGTTGCGCGGCATATTTGACGGCGAGTTGCTGATCGACCTTGAGCAGTGGTTCACATTCGGCACCGTTGACCAAGTAGATCTCGGCTGGGCTCATCAGTTTCACGTGGGTCGGAAACCCGGCGCCGCCAGAGCCGACGACCCCGGCTTCGCGGACTTTGAGGGCGATGTCGTTCACTTTGTTTTCCTCATGGGATCAGGTAGCGGCTGCCGACCTTTTTGAGGCTGCCTTGGTTCAACGCAGTGTTTAACAACGCATGAAGCACTTTTTCGGGCAGTTTCATGGCTGCCGCCAGTTGGTCGAGGCGTTTGCCGTTGGGAATGGGGGACAGGTAGGACAGCAGGGCTTGCAGTGGGTCTGGTGGGTTTGTATCTTGATCGATCTGTGGCGAGACGGATGGATGGGCGGCTGAATTGGCTGGCTGGCGGTCCGCGTTGTCGATGTCATGCGGGCTGGCTGATAGGTCATCGTGCGCTTGGTCCGCAAAATTGGGGTCAGAGCCCAATTCGGGGGCGGCTTGTGCATCTATTTGGCTGTTGTTGGCCGAATTGGGATCCGACCCCAAATCTGCTGCACTGTGCGTGTCATGAATGGTCGATGCCGTTACCCGGATTTCTGGCGGCGCTTCTTGCCCGGCTTGCACGCTTTCGTCGCCAGTTCCAGTTCCAGTTCCTTTCCTGCTGCCGTTGTCGTTGTCGTTGTCGTCGCTATTGGGCTCGATGGCTGAAGTTTTCCAGCGCTGTTGGGTATTTACAAACAAGGCCAGGTCGGGCTCGGGGCGGCCAATGACTTTTTCGCTGACCATGGCACCCAGGCGCTCGGCGGCCAGTCGGCCTGCATCGATGGCGGCGCGGCAGGAGCCGATGTCGCCTTCCACAATCAGCGTGATCAGCGCGGGGTTGGTAGTGATTTGTGTGGCCAGGCGCACGCTGGCCGCCTTGAGCATGGTGTCGGCACATTCGATGCCGGCCACCAGCCCGCGCACTTCGAGAAAACCGCAGGCATGTTTCACGTCAGTACACCAACGGCTGCGCCGCAATGTCGGCCACGGTGCGGGCAAACGCGTCACAGGCGGCGCGGCACGCGGCTTGTGAACCTTGCAAATAGGCGCCGGAATAGTTGGTGGGGGATGGCGGGCGCACATAACCGGCCAGTCGCACTTCAGCCGCCTTGAGTGCCGCATCCAGACCCACGGCGGCCTCCAGCGGGGGTGCCACCAGATAGGCCAAAGAGTCACCCTCCTTGACGCCGGCCACCTCGGCCAAATAAGAGCCGCAACGGGTCACCACATGCGACAAAAACGCCACCGTGTGGGCGTCGTTGGCCCACTGAAACGCCGCGCCATCACGCATATGCGCCAACGCAGCGTCCAGCCCCGAGCGCACCTCAGCGGGTGACGGGCCGGCCAGCATCAGGATCACTTCCCCGGCGGTACTGGACGGGCCGTGTTTGGCACCTGCATAAAACGAGCTGCCGTAAACCACGCGCACATTGGCCTGTTTGGTGGCTTCATCCCCGGCGATATAGGCCACGTCGTCCGAGTCGGCGGTGAAGAGGCCCAGACTGAACACGCTATCGTCGAGCTTGAGCTCCTTCTTGAAGTCCGCCTGCAGCGACGAAATCAGCCGCACGGCGCACACCGAGACCGGGATTTTTTCAAAGGTGGACATGGCGGGATCCTGGGGTGGACGACGGAGACACAAGCGCAGTGACCTCCAGGCCAATGGTTGTTTGATGACTTGACGCTGCCTCTTTGACCGCACCTAAAACCAGCGCGCTGCAGCAGATTTGGGGTCGGATCCCAATTCGGCCAAACGGTATGAATGATGCTGGCGTTGCACCCCCGAATTGGGCTCTGACCCCAATTCTGCGGATCATCGTGAGCTGACGTCGCTTAATACAACGGAACAATTTGTTATCAGAATAATAGCTGTCAGCGCTTTCAGAATATGGG